>JACSRX010000044.1 GCA_014879535.1 Chthoniobacterales bacterium | reverse complement strand
CGCCGGGGCCGTCCCCCGCATCGCCGAAACCGTCCCCCCGGTCATCGCCCACGACAACCACCGCATCCGCATCAGCGGCGCCCGCGAACACAACCTCAAGAACATCTCGCTCGACATCCCCCGCGACGAATTCGTCGTCGTGACCGGCCTCAGCGGATCGGGCAAATCCTCCCTCGCCTTTGACATCCTCTTCGCCGAGGGCCAGCGTCGTTTCCTCGACTGCATGTCCACCTACGCGCGCCAGTTCGTCGAGCAGATGGAGAAACCGGACGTGGACCACATCGACGGCCTCCCGCCCGCCGTGGCCATCGAGCAGCGCATCTCCCGCGGCGGCGGAAAATCGACCGTCGCCACCATCACCGAAATCTACCACTTCCTCCGACTGTTTTTCTCCAAGCTCGGAACCCAACACTGCCCGCACTGCCACGTTCCCGTGGCGAACACCACCCTCGCCGAGGTTGCGGAGAAACTCCGCGCATCCTCCGCGTCCGGCCCCGTGCAGGTCTTCGCCCCCCTGGTGAAATCCCGCAAGGGCTACCACAAGGATGTCGCCGCTTGGGCGGTGCGCCACGGGCATGAGAAACTCCTCGTGGACGGAAAACTCCTCAACGCGGACCGGTTTCCGGAGTTGTCGCGCTACCGCGAGCATTCGATCGACGTTCTTGTCGGCACCATCCAGAACGCCGACGAGGAGGCCGCCCTCGACCTCACCCGGCGTGCGCTCGAGATCGGCAAGAACACCGCACGCCTCGTCCGCGGAAAGGACAGCGAACTCCTCAGCACTGAGATGTCGTGCCCGTCCTGCGCCCGTGCCTTCGAGCCGCTTGACCCGCGCATGTTCTCCTTCAACTCCCCGCACGGCTGGTGCGAAACCTGCCGCGGCTTCGGGCTCGTTTACGACCGCGCCTTCAATGCCGACCAAGCCCGCACCCAGATTGAGGCCGACCTGCAGGAGGAACAGGCCCGCGAAGAGGCCGAAGAGGAAACGGCACGCCCCTGTCCCGACTGCGCGGGAGTGCGGCTCAATACCGAGGCAAGGAACGTTTTCGTGCAGGACCGGTCCATCTCCGATTTCACCCGCGCCAGCGCCCGCGACGCCGAACGGCTCCTCGACGCCCTCGCCTTCACGGGCAATGACGATGCCCTTGCCGCCGACATCCTGCCCGAAATCCGCCAGCGCCTCGGGTTCATGCGGCGCGTCGGCCTCGACTACCTCACCCTCGACCGGCCAGCAACCACGCTCTCCGGAGGCGAAGCCCAGCGCATCCGCCTCGCCGCCCAGCTCGGTTCAAACCTGCGCGGCGTCCTCTACGTCCTCGACGAGCCGACCATCGGGCTCCACGAACGTGACAACCGCAGCCTGCTGGACGCGCTGGAGGAACTCGTCAAGCAGGGCAACTCGCTCCTTGTCGTCGAGCATGACGAGGAAACCATGCGCCGTGCCTCCCGCATCATCGACCTCGGACCCGGGGCTGGCTCCCGTGGCGGCGAGGTCATCGCCACCGGCACGCTCGACGAGATCCTCGCCTCGGAAACATCCGTCACCGGACGCTGCCTTGCCAACCCCACGGCGCGTCCCTCCCGCGGAAGCAGACGCCCCCTCGACGGCAAGGATCTCCGCTGGCTCGAACTCCGCGGCGCCTGCCTCCACAACCTCAAGAACATCGATGTCCGCATCCCGCTCGGACGGCTCACCGTGGCCTGCGGCATCTCCGGCTCCGGGAAATCCTCCCTCCTGCGCGGAACCCTCGTTCCCGCACTCAAGGAATCCATGGTGCGCCGCGGACGCAAACCGTCGCGCAAGGCGGCACCGCCGCCCTACGACGCGCTCCTCGGCGCCGAGCACATCCAGACCGTGCACATGGTGGACCAATCTCCCATCGGCAAGACCTCCCGCTCCACACCCGCCACCTACATCAAGGTGTTCGACGAGATCCGCCAGCTTTTCGCCGGTCTCCCCGCCTCGCGCATGCGCGGCTACACAGCCAGCCGGTTTTCCTTCAACACGGATGGCGGCCGCTGCGAGACCTGCCTCGGCCAGGGCGCCATCAAGCTGGAGATGAGTTTCCTCCCCTCAAGCTGGCTCCCCTGCAGCGAATGCAACGGCTCCCGCTACAACCGTCAGACCCTCGACATCACCTACAACGGCAAAACCATCGCGGACGTCATGGCCATGACCGCCGCCGAGGCTGCGGAATTCTTCGAGGCCCACCCGAAAATCCGCCATGCCCTCCGTCTGCTCGTCGAGACCGGCCTCGGCTACCTCACCCTCGGCCAGCCGAGCCCCACGCTCTCCGGCGGCGAATCCCAGCGCATCAAGCTCGTGACCGAACTCGCGCGCACCGGCGGCACCAAGGGACGCCGCCTGCGCGAGGATCAGCGCGGCAACTTCTACCTGCTGGAGGAACCGACCATCGGACTCCACATGGCCGACGTCGAGCAACTCGTCGCCATCCTCCACCGCCTCACCGACGAGGGCCACACTGTCGTCGTCATCGAGCACAACCTCGGCGTCATCGCCGAGGCCGACTATGTGGTCGAGATCGGCCCCGAGGCCGGCGGGGACGGCGGAAACCTCGTCGCCGCAGGATCGCCCGAACAGGTGTCCAAGATCGAGGGCAGCCCCACCGCCCCCTTCCTCCGGCCGCTGCTTGGCGCCTCGTAGGCTCCCCGCCCCACTGCGGCAAAGCTTGCCTTTTCCGCGCCATGGAGTTTGTTGGAATGGTAGCAGGGATAATTCATGCGCCTTCTTGTTTGCACAGCATTGGCAGCGGGCCTGATGACCTTCGGCGTCCGGGCCGACGATCCCGTGGCCTTCTGGGATTTCAACGACGCCGACCTCCTGCCCAGCGAAGGAAGCGGGACGATGCACGTGAGCTACACTGGTGTGGGCGTCTCCACCGTGGGGTTCCTCTCCGGGACGACGCTGAATGCTCCGGAAGGAGTGCCCGCCGGCTTGTCGCTCGGGTTTCTCGACCTCGCGGATGTTTTCAGCATGGCCACGATCGAGCTGACGTTGAACACGGCGGGGATCAGCGGCGTCGGCGTGTCCTTCGCCCTCGAGACCGATCACCTGTTTGAAATCGACGATTGGATCAAGATCTACACCTCCACGGGATCGGGCTACACCGAACGGGCCCAGTTGAGCGCCCCCGAACTCGGCGAATGGCAGGTTTACAACGTGGACCTGCCGTGGCTCGATGATGCTCCGACGGCAAAAATCATGATCGTCGCGGAAACCGTTGTCGATGTGGGCAAGTATCTGAAAGTGGACAACGTGACCGTCGTTCCGGAACCCGGAACGGTCGGCCTCGCCGCCATGGGCATGCTGGCTGTGCTGGGAGCCGCACTCAGACAGCGCAGGCGGAGAGCCTGAGTCACCACGGACCATGTTCCCATCCGCAGGGAAAGCTCCTGCATCCTGCTTCACTTCCGGGGACAGCATTTTTCACGAGCTTTCCATCAAAAGCACATAATGAATCCACAGAGGGCGTGAAGTATGGGCGGCGATGAAACCGCTCCCATTCCTTCTCCGGACCCCCACACTTCGTTGGAAACCCATCGTCGCCCGCTGCGGCGCATCGGCCTTGTTGGCAGTCGCGGCCCTCCCCGCATCGCCCCTCCATGCGGAACCGCAGCCGCCTCCACTCGATGAGGCGCGGGTGACGCTGCCGTATGGAGAGTTGCTCCGACTCGTGGGCGAGGCGCGGGCACCTCATGAAAAAATCCCGCCGGTTCGCTGCGCACTGCTCAATGCGGATTACCGCGTGTCCCTGGCGGGGAAAACCGGTTCGCCATCCACATTGCGGATCGAGGCGGCGTTCTTGGCGGAGAACTTCACGGACGAGCCTGTCCTTCTCCCGGTTCTTCCGGGCAACTTGGCCATCCATTCCGAGGAGACTCCCGGCCAAGCGGATCAGGCGCCCCTTCTTCACCAAGAGGGACAACTCGCCTTGCTGCTTCGCAAGGCGGGACGACAGACATCAAAGATCTCGTTTTCCCCGACGGAATGGAAAGAGCGTGACTCGGGATGGGAGGCGCGTTTCCCGGGGCTGCCGGCTGCCAGCCGCACGCTTCGCATCGAGGCCGTTCCGGACGGATGGGTGCTGGATGTCCCCGGCGCAGCGCTTCACTCCGGTCCGGAAGGCGGTGTGTGGCAGTTCCAACTTCCACCGGGGCAGTCAACCGTCCGCCTGATTGCCATGAAAGCGGATGAGGCGCCTGAAGCAGGATCATGGAGCGTGCGCTCCGAGATTTTCGCGGAACGGGAGGATGGAATCCTTCACTTCACCGCGCATGTCTCCGCATGGCCCGAGCAGGAAAATCCCCGCCAGCTTGTTCTCCGCCTGCCCGCAGGCGCGCGGCAGATCGAAGTGGCCGCATTGCCCGGGAAGCTGGAGGAGTGGTCGGCGGAAATCCGGACAAGCACCCCCGACGCCCAAAATCCCCCCAAGCGGGAAGTTGTCATCCGGCGCGCCCCGGGTGCGGAGGGGGAATGGCAGTTCGCCCTGCGCTACCAGACTCCGCTGGACGCCTTGGCGGAAACCTGGATCCTGCTCGGTCCGGAGACCGACGGGAACATCTTCTTCCTCTCACAACCCGCGGGTGTGGAATTGCGAAAAGCGGACTCCGACCCGGCAAACGAATTGCCTGCACCCGAGGTGTCGGCATTGCCGGATTGGCTGGAGAGAAAACTCACGGCGAACGAAGGCACGGGACGCATCCGCGTCTTCCGCGGTGATACGGAACTCGCGTTGCAAGCCTCCTACCTGCCCGCGGTGAAAATGGAGGATTTGACCGTCGCCCAGCTCACGCTGTCCACGCGGCTTGCTCGGGACGGCGCGCTGTTCGCCGAGGCGGCCTTTGATATCGAGCACCGCACCGTTCAGCCCTTTGCTTTCACGCTCCCGGAGGGCAGTCAGCTTGTCGGTGCCTCGCTGCAAGGCAAGCCAGTCCGGATTCTGCGGCGCGAAAAGGAATACGAAGTGCTGCTGCCCGCGGTGCCATCACGGCAAGACTCCGTCAGCAAGCTGCAGGTGAGTTACACGGGCAACCTCGGCCCGTTCGACCCGGTGAGCGGAGGATTGTCCCTCGCCCTGCACCACGGGCGCCATTTCACGCGGCAGCTCCGGTGGACCATCCATCTCCCCGAGAACTACGAGGCGGCCGGGGTCGAGAGCAATGCGGAGGTGAAGGCTGCCGCCGAGCCGGGCGCCATTCTCCTTGAACGGTCCTTCGCCGCGGGCAGTGCTCCCGCGGTCGAAGCGTCGGTTTTCTACCGCCGCCGCGGACTGGCCCAGAACCGCTGAACATCTCCAACCATCCCGAAAACCATCAACACAAACACCACCATGAATACCAAACGCATCCTCGCCATCATCTTCATCTTCTGTTGCACCAGCGTCGGCTGGTTCATCCTCGGCGGAGCCCTGAACATGCGCACCGAATCGCGCGGCTCGCAGCTCTCCGGGGCCGTCGCCGACGGTTGGGGACCTCCGCTCCAGCAGGCCCACCCCACCGCATGGATCCACGCCCCGGGCACAGCGCAGGGACGCATGGAATTCCTGCCGGACGCTTCGAAAATCCAGGTCGATCTCGCCTTCGAACCGAAAAAGCGGGGGCTGCTCTGGCATCGGACCTATGCGGTGAATTTCCAAGCCGAATACCGCATCACCAACCCGTCGCCTGTCGCGCAGACCGTTTACACGAGCTTCGTGCTGCCCGATCCAAAGACGACCTACTACAACTTCACGCTGAGTCTCGGGGAGGACGGCCCCTCGAAGAAAACCCCGGTGCAGGGAGCTCTCACCGAGGCCATCGAGGTTCCGGCCGGGGAATCGACCACCCTGCGCGTCTCGTATGAGACGCGCGGCATCGATCAATGGACCTACACCTTTGCCGGTGCGGAGAGGATCAGGAACTTCCTGCTCGTCATGCAGACGGACTTCGACTCCATCGACTTCCCGCTCGGCACGGGCTCGCCCACCTCAAGGGAGTCCTCCGACGGCGGCTGGCGGCTGGCTTGGGATTACCCGGACGTGCTTTCCGCGCCGGGCATCGGGATGTCGATGCCTTCCGTGCTCAATGCCGGGCCTGTGGCTTCGCGCATCGTGTTCTTCGCACCGGTCTCGCTCCTCTTTTTCTTCGCCGTCCTCGTCATTCTCGGCGTGGTGCGAGGGGAAAGCCTGCACCCGATGAATTACTTCTTCCTCGCTGCAGGCGTCTTCGCCTTCCAGCTCCTCTTCGCCTACCTGGTCGATGTGCTGGCGGTGCAGGCGAGCTTTTTCCTGGCGGCGGTGGTGTCCCTGATCCTCGTCGGAACCTACGTGCATGCCGTTTCGGGAGGGAAGTTGACCCGTTTGGCGGTTCTGGCGCAGAGTGCCTACATGGTGCTTTTCAGCTACAGCTTTTTCTTCGAAGGGCTGACCGGGCTGACCATCACGATCGGCGCCGTGGCCACCTTGGCCGTGCTGATGCGCGCCACCGCATCGATCAACTGGGGCCATGCCTTCGCACCCAAACCGCCGAATCCTCCCGGAATTCCCGTCGCCCCGGCTGCGGCCTGACCGGGCCACCCTCTCCACCATGGGCGTCCCCGAACCGTCCGCATCCGCCCGGAAGATCGCCGTGGTCGAGGATGAACCGTCGATCTGTGACACGCTCGTCTATGCACTCGAGGTAGGAGGGTTCCATCCCCTCGTCTGCCGGACAGGCGCGGAGGCCCTCCGCACCGTGGAGGAGGAGAAACCCGCCTTGGTTCTGCTGGACATCGGCCTGCCGGACATGAGCGGAATCGATGTCTGCCGGGAATTGCGGAAGAATGACCACAGCATGTCGCTGCCGGTGATCTTTCTGACCGCCCGCGGGGAGGAAATCGACCGCGTGGTCGGTCTGGAGATCGGGGGCGACGACTACGTCACGAAACCTTTCAGCCCCCGCGAACTGGTTGCGCGGGTGCGGGCCGTCCTGCGGCGCAGTCCGCATCCGCCGCCGCAGGAGCCGCGGAGCGCCCGGAAGGCAGCGATCGCGCCGCCACGTTTCGTTATTGACGAGTTGCGCTACGAGATCCGCTTTCATGGCGAACTTCTCCCCCTCTCGCGTTACGAATTCCGCATCCTCAAGACGCTGCTGCGGAATCCCGGACGCGTCTTCACCCGGGCGCAACTGATGGACCATGCGTGGGAGGAGCCCGAAGCGTCGCTTGAGCGCGTCGTGGACAGCCACATCAAGAGCCTGCGGTCCAAACTGCGCGCCATCCGCCCGAAGGAGGAGCCGATCCGCACCCTCCGCGGCATCGGCTATGCGCTGGAAGGCGACGCCGACGGCAAAAAGGCATGACACTCACCCTTCGCATCCTCCTCGGCTTCCTCGTCGTCGGCGGATTGTGCGGCTATTTTTTCCTGAACCGCATCCTGCAGCGGGTTGAGCGGCAATATCTGGAAGCCGCGGAGGACCCCATGGTCGATGCCGCCAACTTGCTGGCCGGGATGGTGGCGGCGGATTGGGGAACGTTGATCGGAGGCGATGAGACACTCCGACCGGCTCTTCCGCCCTGGATGGAGAGCGTCGCTGAAGCCAGTCGGCGCAACCCGGAAGCGCAGATCTACACAAAGCTCAAGCAGCAGGTGGACATGGATTTTTACCTCACCGATGCGCAGGGGCGGGTGATTTTCGACACCTCGGGACGGTATCCGCGCGGGACGGATCTCTCGACCCGACTGGATGTTTTCCAGACGTTGCAGGGACGCTACGGGGCGCGTTCGACGCGGCTGATCGATGAGGACAGCACATCCTCGGTCATGTATGTCGGCGCTCCCGTCACGGTCGGCGGGAAAACCGTCGGCGTGTTGTCGGTTTGCAAGCCGCAGCGCAGCATGAGGGAGTTCGTGCATGAAACACAGCGCGAGTTGCGCTGGCTCGGGCTGCTTGCCCTGCTCGCCCTTGTCGGGGGCGCCGCCCTGGTTTCACGCTGGATCACATTTCCCATCCGGCAACTGACGGGCTATGTGGAGGCGGTCGCACGCGGGGAAAAGCCGGCGCGTCCGAAGTTCGCCAGCAGGTCGATGGCCGAGTTGGCGCGGGCTTTCGAGGATCTGCGGGACTCGCTGCAAAGCCGCGACTCCATGGAGGCGTATGTGCAGAGCCTGAGTCACGAAATGAAGAGCCCCCTGGCTGCCATCCGTGGCGCCTCCGAATTGCTGATCGAAGACGGGGTTCCCGAAGATCGTCGGCGTCAGTTTCTCGGAAACATCCAGACGGAGGCGCAGCGACTCGAGCATCTCATCGCCAGCCTGCTCGCCCTCTCCTCGATGGAAAAGCGCAAGGAATTGCACGAGGCCCAGGACATCGATCTCGCCGCACTGACCCGGAGCATCCTCGACGAACACCGCCCCGTCTGGGAGGCACGCGGACTGCGGATCGAACAGGATTTTCCATCCGGCGGCGCGAAGCTGCCGGGCGATCCGTATCTGCTGCGGATCGCGCTGGAGAACCTGCTGCAAAACGCGGTGGAATTTTCCCCTCCCAACGGCTGCATCCGCGTGCGTCTGTGCACCAATGATGGCGAAGACGGCCGGGAATTGACCATTGAGGATGACGGTCCGGGGGTTCCCGAGTATGCCATGGGGAAGGTGTTCGACCGTTTCTATTCCCTGCCCCGCCCCGATACCGGGAAAAAGAGCTCCGGTCTGGGACTTTGTCTGGCCCGCGAAGCTGTCGTTCTCCATGGCGGCCGGCTCCATCTGGAGAACCGCAAGCCGCAAGGCACCCGCGCCGTCCTGTGGCTGCCCGGGTAGGCGCTCCAAATTCTCCCTGCTCGCCCGGCTTGCCCGGCGAGGAGTCCGCGAATAAACAGGCCCCGTGCTGAATTACATCTGGCTCGCCCTCGTGCTGGGCGCCGTGGTTCTGGGCGCCTCCACGAACCAAATCGAAGCCGTGACAACCGCGGCGTTTGAATCGTGCAAGACGGCTGTCATGACGATTGCCCTGCCTCTGGCCGGGGTGATGGCCCTCTGGCTGGGTGTGATGCGGCTTGCGGAAAAATCCGGGCTCATGCACGCGCTCGCCCGCGTGCTGCGGCCGCTGATGACACGCCTGTTCCCGGATGTCCCCGCGGACCACCCGGCGATGGGATCGATGATCATGAACATGTCGGCGAACATGCTCGGGTTGGCGAATGCCGCCACACCGCTCGGACTGCGCGCGATGCAGGACTTGGAAAAGTTGAACAGGCGCCCCGGCACGGCCACCAACGCCATGTGCACATTCCTCGCCCTCAACACCAGCTCAGTCCAACTCATCCCCGCCAGCGCCGTCGCCATCCTCGCCGCCGCAGGATCGGTGCAACCCACGGCCATCATCGGCACCGCGCTTGTGGCCACGCTCTGCTCGACCATCGTCGGGCTCGTCTCGGTCAAGACGCTGGAAAAACTGCCGTTCTACAAGCTTCCCCCCGTCACGGCGGAGGACGATACGGCAAAGAAGATCGAGACAGCCGCGGAGCCCGCGCCGGTCAGCGTGGAACCCCCGACTCCCCTCGCTCCCTGGTCCAATCTCCTGCTTATCGCCTTCGGAATGTTTTTCCTCTGGCTGCTCTGGCGCACGGCCGATGCCGGCTATGACGGCGACCGCGGATGGTTCGCCTCGTATGTCGAGGCGGTCTCCGTGCTCGCCATCCCGTTCCTGCTCTCGTTCTTCCCGCTCTACGCCGCGGTGCGCCGTGTGCCGGTCTATGAGGAATTCGTCGAGGGCGCCAAAGAGGGCATCCAAGTCGCCCTGCGCATCATTCCCTTCCTCGTCGCCATCCTCGTGGCGGTCGGCATGTTCCGGGCCGCGGGCGGCATCGACCTGCTCAGCCGCGCGCTCGACCCGGCTTTCCAAGCCGTCGGCTTCCCTTCCGAACTGCTCCCCATGGTCTTCATGCGCCCGTTGAGCGGAAGCGGAACCATCGGCATCTTCTCCGAGCTGGTCGCCACCCACGGCCCGGACAGCCTCATCGCCCGCATGGCGGGGACGATCATGGGCAGCACCGAGACGACATTTTACGTCATCGCCGTTTATTTCGGATCGGTTGCCATCCGGCGCACGCGGCATGCCGTCCCGGCCGGACTTCTGGCCGATCTCACCGGCGTGATCGCGTCGGTCATCGTCTGCCGCATCGTTTTCGCATGAGCGGCCCCCACTACCTCTGCCAGCGCTGCGGCAACTGCTGCCGCTGGCCAGGCTTCGTCCGCGTGAACGCCTCCGAAATCCGCGCCATCGCGGAATTCCTCGGCATCTCCCCGGACGAATTCATCGCCCGCCACACCGAACTGCGCCCCAGCCGCAGCGGCCTCATGCTGAAATCGAACCCCGATGGTTCCTGCATCTTTTTGGAAGGCGTGAACACCTGCACCATCCAGCAGGTCAAACCCCGGCAATGCCGCGACTTCCCGAACAAATGGAGCTTCCACGGCTGGCGCGAGAAATGCGAAGCGGTGGAAGCAAACTGAGGCTGATGGCAGAATCAGCCGCCGCAAACCGGACTCACGATCTTCGAAGCCGACATTCCCCGACGGTCTAACCTTCGCCGGCGGCGAGAATCATGGTCACAGCCATGGCAAGGTTGTTCGCCGCATGGAGACCAATGCATGGATAGATGCTTCCGGTTTTCCAGCGAAGGATTCCCAGCAGCAGGCCCATGATCAACACCGTAAGCAAACCGGTCACGCCGTAATGAAAATGGCACGCGGTGAAAATCAGGGCTGGAATGCCGATGGCACCCCACAGGCCGATCTTGTCGATCCATCCGCTGAAAGCGTATCCGCGGAAGAGGAGTTCCTCCAGGAGAGGCATCGCCACCACCAAAGCAACCAGATACCAGAAGGGTGAGTGCGCCCCTTCGGCAATGAGTTCGATGGCCTCCTTCGTCCTCGCATCCATGAGCGGATCGGCAACAAACGCCCAACCCGCCAGCAAGGCACCCGCCAATGCCGTCCAACCCCAAGGTGCCCCGCCCCGGAATCCGCGAAGGCCGAATTTTTCGATCCAACCCTCGCGGCTCATGGGTCCGCAAATCACCAGCAGCGCCAGCAGGGTCAACCAGGCCGCCGACACCGAGTGCCGGAGGGAAACGCCGTTCCTCACGAGCGCAAGATTTGCCTCGTCAAGTTGCCCGGGGCCGTTCTTGAGGAGATAGGGCATGAACGCAAAAACCGCCGATCCGACCTGCACTGCCAGCAGGAAGCCTGCAAGGCCGATCACAGCAAGAAGCACAACCCAACCGCGGGTCGGTGCGAGCTGCGGCGGATGTACCAGACTCTTGCGTTTCAAATGGAGGTAGAGCAACCCGGCCGGAATGAGGCTTGAAAGCGTTCCGAATAATGCGCCCAGCAGCACGCTCGCCCCGAGAGCAACAAAACCCGCCGCGATGTGCCGCCGTTGAATCGCCAGCCAAAGCAGGAACAAGCCGGCTAGCGCCCCGCCAATCAATCCGGTGAGAACATTCAAGACCTTCTCAACTGTTGCGAGTGTCTCCGAAGGAATGCTTGGGCGTCCCGACGCAGTCTTTTTCTTCTGAGTCAAGGGGTTGGGGGTGCCCTCGTAGGCAAAACGACGCGCTTGCTCGAACTCCCCTTCATCGCGCCAGGAGGGTGGATAGTATTTCCCTCCGGTGATGTCGAATTGCGCCCGCGCCGTCTCGCGGTCATTCGCCAAGAGGGCAAGCCGCGTGTATTCGAAGCGAACATTCAGGTTGTCGGGGTCGTTCGCCAACCATGCCTCGAAACCGCGCTTCGTGCGCGGCCAATCCAGCCGCCCGGGTCTGAACACAAGCTCACCGCCCACCGGCATCATGTCGGCCATCCAGACAAACCGCGCATACTGCCGGTCGCGCTGGTCTTCAGGGTAACTGTCCGCCTGCACGGCGATCCATTCTTCAAAGTCCCCGGGTTCCCCGTGCCACCGTGGCAGAAGCCAATAACAGACCTTCGTGTAGTAGCCTCCATAGGTGGGCTCGCGCTTGATCGCCTCATCGACCATGTCGAAGTAATCAGACCTCTCCCAGTTCTGCCCAAGGGCGACCGTCTGCGCGACCTCGAACCAGCCCGGGCATTGTTCATCGAGCTTCCCGGCATTTTCCAAAACCTGCCAGGCACGGTCCAACCGTTCCCCCATCAGCCGCCAACCCTCGGACGTCACGGTATTCGCATACCCTCCCCCACGTGCGCTCCAGGCGTAGGAGACCAATGCATCGGCAAGACAAACCTGGGCGGTGATGCTCTGGGGGCTGTTCTGTGCCCAAGACTCGTAGAATTCCATCGCCTCGGTCGCCGCAGGCTCTTCCCTTGGGATCCGAACAGCGTTGTCGTAAAAATGCGTCAACAACCAAGTTCCACCATCCAAGGATTCCTTGCTTTGGCGGAGTTCGTTGGCAAGGGCCTCCAAACCGCCGGTGTCGCGGTCTTTGCGAAGCTGTTGAATTTTGGCCCTCATGGCCTCCAAACGGTCCACGGCAGGCGACAGTGAGGTGACTGGCTCTGGTGGAGGATAGTCGGCCGCACAGGCTTGCCCAAAGAACAACACGATGGCCAAGGTGACGATGCTGGAAGCCTTCATGGGGGTCGCTGGAAGCTAAGGAACGCAGCCCTCGCGGTAAAGCCCTTCGCACAAGGGTCGTTTGACCAATAACGGAGTCGCTGCTGGCCACAGGACGGCGCCCTGACGTCCGCAATAGGGAATGCTTCCGGGCGTCACAACAGCCTGTCACCACCCGCGCTGGCCGGGACGAAGGCTTCGAACTTTGAGGCAAGGTCGTCGAGCTTCGCGAGATAGTAGGCGGTGTTCTCGTCTCGGTTGTCCGGGCTCCACTCTTCCGCAAGTTTTGCGTTTTCGTAGGCGGTCACGCTCTTTTTCGTCCCGGTGATGTAATACGTGATGCGGTCGCCCGCCTGCATCTTCCGTCCGCTGCGCAGGGCCAGCTCGAAGGCGGCCGAGCGGTTGCGCGAGGAAGCTGCGATCTTCTTCTGATAGGCGTCGAGGGAGTCCTGCAGCGCCTCGGTCTTGGCGAACATTTCAGGCTCCCATTTCCGCTCCCGCAGGGCTGCGGCAAATTCCGCATGCATGGCCGGGATGACCTCCGGTCCTCCCTCCAGCAGGGCACGGACCGCGCGCTCGATGAAGAGGCGCTGGAACTTTTCCAATCCGCGTGACTTCAGCGCCGCGCCCTTGATGGACAGCTTCCCGCCCTCCCCGAGCAGCGCGTAGTTCTTTGCCTTGTAGCTGAACATCGCCTCATACCGCGCATCGAACTCCACCTCGATGCCATTGGGCAGCGTCGCCGCCAGTTCCCCGTAGAGCCCTTCCCATGTCGCGTCCTCCGGCGGCACGAAATAGATGCCATCCGTGTCGATCTCGATCACCTCGGCCCCGCGCTGACGCAGCCAGTCCACCATGCCGCGCAGCAGTTCACGTCCCTTGGCAGTGACCGCCGCCGCCGCCTCGAAGTCGGCGAAATTCCCCTGCGCGAACCCGAGATACCCGTAGAAGCTGTTGATCAGGATTTTGAAGGTGCTTTGCAGGGCGTCGAGATGCGCCTTTTCCGGACCGGACGCCGACCGCATGCGCGCCTTGGCATCCAGACGGAACTTCCGCAGCTGCGCCAGCAATCCACCGAACACGCCGAGCGCATCAGGACCGGGCAGAAACCCGAAGGCCAGCATGACCGAAGGGTAAAGCGAGGCGATGTCACAGTGCCACACGTTCCGTGCCACACCCGTGAAAAAGATGTCGGTGTAGCCCCCCTCGAAGCGTCGCACATCCGGCAGCGCCGGGATCGCATGCCCGCGCCGCAGGTATTCGCGCAGGAAGAGGCTGTTGATCTTGGTCGCGTTCCCGCGAATGACCACATCCTGGTAATTGTAGGGAAAGATCGTGGCCTGAGTGAACCATGCAGGACTCAGCGCGGCCGACAGCGCGCGCGTCTCGCGCACGTCCTGCAGGGCATATGTCTCAAAAACCTTCCGGTTCATGGAATGCATCTCCGTGATCTCCCGCGCGCCGAGTTCCACGCGGTCATCCTCCGCCACGCCGAAATGCCGCGCCGCCGCCTTGAGCCCGAAGCTTTCGAGCTCCCGCGCCCCGACATCGTGGAACTGGAGGAGAAACAGCGTGTCCACCACATGGCGTCCGTGAATCTCGAACTTCCGGTATTGGATCAGGCGCTCGGCAATCTGCAGGCGTGACGGATGCGAGCGCAACAGGCTCCCATCGCGGCCCAATTCGAGTTTCACCCCGAGCTTGCGCGCCCGCGTTTCGAGATAAGGCAGGTCGAACTTGAAAATGTTGTGCCCCTCGAGGACATCCGGGTCGCGTTCGCGCACAACCTCGACGAACTTCTCCAGCACCGCGCGCTCCTGCGCCTCGTCCTCCGGATCCTCGACGACCAGAATCTGCTCCCACCCCGAGCTGTCACTCAAGGCGATGGCCAGAAGCGGATCCTTCGCAGCCGCGGACATCACCCCGTCCGCGCCGGTGAATGTCTCGATATCCACCTGCATCCGCCGCAGGTCGCCGAACGACATTCCCTTGAAGAGCGTGCGTCCGCTCTGCAGCAGGTATTGATGGGCAAGGTCGCTGAGCGTGAAGAGTTCCCGTTTGTATTTCGTCTTGGCCTTGGCGAACGCGGCCGCGTCCTCGAATGTCACGAGAAAGCGGAACGCCCCCGGTCCATCCAGCTCGAACGACTCCCCCGGCGCAGGTTCGGATGCCCACGCGAAAGGCTTGTGCACAGCCTCCTCAACCACCGTCTCCTCCCCCTCTCGCCGGTAAACCCGCACACGGTCGGGCGCCGTGAACTCCACCGCCACGATCCCCGCCGTCACGTCCGCGCCGAACAGCACGGGGTCGTGTTCGATGGATGGAGTGGAGCGGTCCTTGGCCATGGGCGAGAGACTGAGGGATGCACCAACGGCTCCCCTCACCCTCAAACGTAGCCATCAGACCCGAACGCGACAACCAGCCAACACCATCCACCCGGAACCTTGCCTTGCCAGATGGTCAACGGTGCGGGGGCAGGACCACTGGGAGAGACTTCTGGCTTCCTAACCACTTCCCAGCATCAGACCGCGCCACGATTTCGCCTCCCCTCCGGGGCGACATCCAGACCGTCCTCGACCACGACCGGGGAAACACTTGAGCGTTTACGTCGGCACGGCGAAGGCGGCCGTGAACCCGGTCGAGGCGGAAACTCGGGTTTGCCGCAGCACCACTTCGCCAACTCAATGCCGAGGGGTAAGAAAGCACTGAGCCTGTGTTGAGATTTGTTGATCTCACCCGTTCTCCCTCCGCGTGCTGCTTACCAAAGCTTAAATGGCTCCTCATACGGGTTGGCTCGGGGAAAGCTTATTGCACCGAGGGCCGGCTCCAAGCCCAGATCACCTGCGGGATTGAGAACATAGGTAAGACGCACCTGTGGTCGCGCGTGGTTCGTAAAGAAAGAAATCTCGGGCTCAGGAGGTGCAATTACACCATATAAAGCTCCGCCGTCACGGACTATGCGCAAGTAATACAAAGGCTCCTGATGCCACTCTCGTTCTCCGCGCGGATCTGCAGCAACTTCTGCAGAGCGCAATGACGGCAAGTAGCCACTGATCGGTGCGGACTGATCAAAAGCCAATTCGGACCGCACGACCTCGCTTTTGGTGCTGTAGAATCGAGCAATGATGCCAGAGCCGGGTTCTCGAAAAGACAGATCCCAGCTTCGAGGGTCCCGTCGACCAGCAATGTAATCTTCCTGACTCCACACGAACCACGCATCTGGCGAGACGCCTTTGCCATGCGGGGCAACGAGGTCGCCTACGACAAAATCATAGGCAGCTTCACCAGAGAGTGTTGGAAGCCAGATGTATGCCCTCTTCGCGATTAGGGGCTTTGGCGCGATGATACGTTTCAGCACGATTTCAAGGGCTGTCTCTGGAGTCCCGTGACGAGAGAGGTCCTGACCGACAACCGAGACGGATGAACGCCAGTGCTGCGGATGAGTAACGGATATGCCAACAAGACTCTCCTCACTGATCCGGGCGGAAGCACGGCCCATCAAGTCTGTCTTAGTGGTGCGTGAATGAGAAGTTCCTGAACGCACACTCGGCCCCCACGGCTCGCCGGTTGTCCAACCAAACTCTACACTCGCGTTGGCGACCTCCTTGCCAGCGTCGTCAGTAATGTGGACGCAAATTGTTTTCGCGAAAGGTTGAAAAAGCCACAGCGCAAAGATGGCAAAGAAGAGAATCGCAAAAGGCGTCAAGCACCCTCCCGCGATTAAGGCCTTTTTCGACACGTCGACGAACCTTACTTCGCTTAGTGCTCTTTCTCAAAGGACGAACTGCCGGAGTGCGCACTTCAGCAAGCTTCAGAATTTGGCATCTTCAAGCGTATCTGCCTACCCCGTCCCGCCGAAGACGAACTCGGCCGCCTGCTGAACGTCCTTGTCGCCGCGGCCGGAGAGGTTCACGAGGATGATCTGGTCCTTGGCCATCTTGGGGGCGACTTTGATGACGTGGGCCACGGCGTGGGCGCTTTCGAGGGCGGGAATGATGCCTTCCACCTTGGCCAGGGTCTGGAAGGCGGCGAGGGCTTCGTCGTCGGTGGCGTAGTCGTATTCCACACGCCCGGCGTCGCGGAGGTAGCTGTGCTCGGGGCCGACGGCGGCGTAGTCGAGGCCGGCGGAGACGGAATGCGTGAGCTCGATTTGGCCGTCGTCATTGGCCAGCAACCACGTTTTGCAGCCCTGCAAGACGCCGAGTTTGCCGCCTTGGAAGCGTGCCGCGTGGCGCCCCGGTTTGATCCCCTCACCCCCCGCCTCGATGCCGACCATGCAGACACCGGAATCTTCGAGGAACGGATAAAACAGGCCGATGGCATTGCTGCCGCCGCCGACGCAGGCGACGAGGAGGTCGGGCAGGCGTTCCTCGCGCTCGAGGATCTGGCGGCGGGCTTCCTCGCCGATGATGCGGTGGAAGTTGCGCACCATCATGGGATACGGATGCGCCCCGTAGGCGGTGCCGAGGATGTAGTGGGTTGAGCGGACATTGGTGACCCAATCGCGCATGGCCTCGTTGACCGCTTCCTTCAATGTCGCCTGCCCCGCGGTGACGGGAATAACCTTTGCCCCGAGGAATTTCATGCGGGTGACGTTGAGCGCCTGCCGCTTCATGTCCACTTCACCCATGTAAACCACGCATTCCATGCCGAACCGAGCGGCGGCGGTCGCCGTGGCCACACCGTGCTGTCCGGCGCCCGTCTCGGCGATGATCCGCTTTTTGCCCATGCGCTTGGCCAGCAGGATCTGGCCCATGGCGTTGTTGATCTTGTGCGCGCCGGTGTGCAGCAGGTCCTCGCGCTTGAGGTAAATCTTCGCGCCGCCGAGATGCTCCGTGAGTCGCTCGGCAAAATAAAGCGGCGTGGGGCGCCCGACGAAATCGTGCAGCAGCCGGTCCAACTCCGCCTTGAACGCGGGATCCCTCCGGGAGGCCTCGTATTCGCGGGTCAGTTCCTCGAGCGCCGTCATCAGGGTCTCGGGCACGAACACGCCACCGTAGGGACCAAAATGGCCCCCGGCGTCGGGCTGGCTGGCGAACTCCGCGGCAGTCATGAACCCTGAATATGTTCCTCCCGAAGCATCTTGGCAATCGCCCTGCGGTGGGGCGTGGGAATGGCGATCCGGGTCAATTCCTCCAAGGGAAATGCCCTACGCGGCTCGCCGGTTGCCGCCACGAGGCGGCGCGTCACCCGGTGCACCTTCAGTGTCACGCGCTCGCGGACGATGCTGTAGGTCAATGTAGCCGCAGGGCCGGGAAGAGGTTCAACCTCCAAAGGGGGCAATCTCCACAGACCGGTCCAGCGTCGTGTTTCCGACTGCTGCAGCAGGACGGTCTTTCTGCCGCCAACCCACGCCACATGCTCGGTTCGCGCTTTCATCGGCACCTTCGGCGCCTTGATCGGAAGTTTCTCGGGAGATTTTGCCGCACAGAATTTTTTCACCGGGCACAACAGGCAATCCGGACGGCCGGCACGGCAAACGAGGGCACCCAGTTCCATCAGCGCCGAAAGGAACTCCCTCCCACCTCGTTCCGGAAGAATCCCCTCCAATTTCGACCGCACCGCGGACAAGCCCTTGGCGGAGTCCACGGGGGCACGCAGCGCAAACAAACGCGCCACCACACGGATCACATTGGCATCGAGCACGGGCACCGGTTCGTCGAAGGCGAATGCCCGCACGGCATTGGCCGTGTAATCGCCCACGCCGGGAAGCGCGCGCAACCCGTCGTAACTCCACGAAAATCCCGTGCCCGAAACAACCCGCTTCGCCGCGGCATGCAGATGCCGTGCGCGGCGGTAGTAACCGAGCCCCTGCCACAGCGCCAAGATCTCGGACTCCTCCGCCACCGCCAGCTCGCGGACCGATGGAAACCTTTGCATCCAACGCCCGAAATACGGCATCACCGCCGCCACGGTCGTCTGCTGCAGCATCATCTCGCTGACCAGGATCGCATACGGGTCATGTGTCCGGCGCCATGGCAGGTCGCGTCCGTGACGCCGGAACCAAGCCCGCAGCCGTTTGCCGAATTCCACCTTGTCCATCAGGGGATCACAGCAAATCCCTCCGGTTTTTAGAACCCCAGAGAGCGCAGAGGACACACAGGCCCCCAGCCAGCCCTCGGCGCACTCCGCGCGCTCTGCGGTTGTCTTTTCCCACGCTTCGTCAAAGATTCCCGCATTCCATGCCTCCGCTCCGCTCGCACACCGTAGCGCTCACCCCGGCGCAAGCCGACACCCTGCGCGGCATTCTTGAACAGCAGGGGTTCAGGTTCGAGCCCCGGCCCTACACGATCTATTTCGCGCAGAAACCGGGTCTCACGGTGGCCGTTTACGAAAAAGGCCCGAAGGCGGTGATCCAAGGGAAGGACACGGAAAGCTTCATCGAATTCACCCTTGAACCGGATGTGACCGGCGAAGCCCGTCTGGGCTACGACGAACTTCACCACCCCGAGCGCTTCACCCCGCACTTCGGCATCGACGAGAGCGGCAAGGGCGACTTCTTCGGCCCGCTCGTGATCGCAGGTGCCTACACGGATGCCGCCAGCGCCCGCCACCTGATGGAGGCGGGCATCCGCGACAGCAAATCGATCGGCTCGGACGCCCAGATCCGGAAGCTGGCCGAGGTGGTCCGCGCCACACCAGGCTTGGTCACCGAAGTGATCGTCATTTCGCCGGAGCGCTACAATCCCCTCTACGAAAAGATCGGCAACCTCAACCGCCTCCTCGCCTGGGGCCACGCCCGCGTCATCGAGAACCTCTGCGAACTTCGCCCCGACTGCCCCTCCGCCCTCTCCGACCAGTTCGCCAATCCCCGCGTGCTCGAACGCGCCCTCATGGAAAAGGGCCGCAAGATCACGCTTCGCCAGCAGACCAAGGCAGAGAGCGACTATGCCGTGGCCGCCGCGTCGATCCTGGCGCGGGAAAAGTTCATCGATTGGCTCGCCGGCGCCGAAAAAACATGGAGCACCAAATTGCCGAAGGGCGCCTCGGCTGCCGTCATGCAGGCCGCTCGCGACCTCGTTCACAAGCACGGCCCCGACGCCCTGCGCGCCACGGCCAAACTGCATTTCAAGACCGCGGCCGAAGTGCTATCTTCCTCGGCATCGTGAAAACCACCCTCGCCATCCTCCTCGCCGTGGCATTCCATGCGGCATCCGCCATGGGGAACGATCCGAAAACCCTCGCCTTATCCTCGTGGACAGTCACGGAGCTCGGGGGCACCGCCTTGGACACCGACAAGCCGCCGACCCTCGAATTTGACGCCGAGGGCCAAATCGCCGGCGACTCCTCCTGCAACCGCTATGGCGGACCCTGCCTCGTCGAGGGAAACACGATCAGCGTCTCCCGCCTCCGGCTCACCCGCCGCATGTGCGACGAAGAAACCATGGCACGCGAGCGCAAATTCATGACGCTTCTCCAAGCCGCACAGACGTGGGAAATCACGGACACCGGAACACTCGTCCTGCATGGATCCGAGGGTGACATCATGGCAACCCGGCAAGCGGCCGAGGGCGCCCAAGAGACCGATTGACCCCCGAGCGCATCCATTCCGCAATTCATTTGCAGCGAGCGACTTACAGGATACGCTTGTGAAGTGCAATGGAAGTTTGTCCCATCGCCCGGACCCTCCAGCCACGAGATCACCTCAATGCCGGTTGGCAATGATTTTCCGCGTTGCCAGCGAAGCACAAACCCCGATGTTTGCGCTGGCATGAAGATGCTCCTGCGCAGAGAATGAAAGATCATCCGCCGCGTCCAGTTTGACGCTGCGGCCACCACAGATTTCCCGTGTATACGCAGAACGAAAAAGTCGAACCGATCGATGTCGCGGAGGAGATGTCACGCTCCTTCCTCGACTACTCCATGTCCGTCATCATTTCCCGCGCGCTTCCCGACGCGCGCGACGGATTGAAGCCCGCCCAGCGCCGCATTCTCTACGCGATGCACGACCTGCGGCTCTTCCCCGGACGGCAGCACATCAAGTGCGCAAAGATCTGCGGCGACACCAGCGGTAACTACCACCCGCATGGCGAGGCGGTCATCTACCCCACCCTCGTGCACATGGCCCAGGGATGGG
The DNA here is from genome assembly GCA_014879535.1 of Chthoniobacterales bacterium. Taxonomy (GTDB): domain Bacteria; phylum Verrucomicrobiota; class Verrucomicrobiia; order Chthoniobacterales; family JACTMZ01; genus JACTMZ01. The sequence goes on along the minus strand of JACSRX010000044.1, from coordinate 40,152 downwards.
CCATGCGGGAGACGCTCGTCGATGGCCAGGGCAACTTCGGGTCTGTCGAAGGCGACCCGCCGGCCGCCATGCGTTACACCGAGGCGCGCCTCACCCACCTCGGCACGGCCCTCATGGCAGACATGGACAAGTCCACCGTGGACTTCGTCCCGAACTACGACGAGCGGCTCACCGAACCCGTCGTCTTTCCCGCCGCCTTCCCCAACCTTCTCGTCAACGGGGGCACCGGCATTGCCGTGGGCATGGCGACGAACATGCCGCCGCACAACCTCGGCGAGATCATTGACGCCATCTGCGCCCAGATCGACAAGCCCGACATCACGCTCGACGGGCTGATGAAGCACGTCAAGGGACCCGACTTCCCCACGGGCTGCCAGCTCTGCGGCGTGGGCGGCATCCGGCAGTATTTCGAGACCGGACGCGGCTCGGTCAAGGTGCGAGGCAAGGCCGGGGTCGAGGAACTCAAGGGCAACCGCGAGCAGATCGTCATCACAGAGATCCCCTACAACGTCAACCGCGCCACCCTCGTCGAGCGCATCGCCGACCTCGTCAACCAGAAGACGATCACCGACATCAGCGCCATCCGTGACGAGTCGGACGAAAACACGCGCGTGGTCGTCGAGCTCAAGCGCGACGCCAATCCGAAGGTCGTCATCAACAACCTCTACAAGCACACGGCGCTCGAAAGCTCGTTCGCCGTGACCATGCTGGCGATCGACCACGGCAAGCCGAAGCTCCTCTCGCTCAAGGAGGCCATTGCCTGCTACATCGAGCACCGCCGCGAAGTCGTCCTGCGCCGCGCCCGACACCTGCTCGGGGAGGCCGAGACCCGCGCCGAGAAGCTCGAGGCTTTCCTCATCGCCCTCGCCAATCTCGACGATTTCATCCGCATCATCCGCAACTCGAAGAACCGCGAGGAGGCCAAGGTGAAGCTTCTCGCCTTCGAGTTCACCCGCAAACAGGTCGAGAAATTCGGGATCAAGATCCGCAGCGAGGCGCGCCTCACCGACGGGGAATACCTCCTCACCGAACAGCAGGTGGACGACATCCTCGAACTTCGCCTCTACCAGCTCACCGGACTCGAGAGCGACAAGGTTCTCTCGGAATACAAGGACCTGCTGGCCACCATCGACGACCTTCTCGACATCCTCGCCCGCGAGGAGCGCGTGCTCGACATCATCAAAACCGAGCTCCGCGAGATCAAAAGCAAATACGCCGGCCCCCGCCTCACCGACATCGTCCCCGACGAAGGCGAGATCAACATCGAGGACCTCATCACCAACGAGGGTTGCATCATCACAGTCACCCACCGCGGCTTCATCAAACGCACAGCCGTCAGCGCCTACCGCGCCCAGAAGCGCGGCGGCAAGGGCGTCATCGGGATGCAGACACGCGAGGCCGCCTCGGAGAACGAGGAGGACGATTTCGTCGAGCACCTCTTCACCGCGAGCACCCACGACTACCTCGTGTTCTTCACCAAGAAGGGCCGCTGCTACGTCGAGAAGGCCTACAACATCCCGGAGATGGGCCGCGCCGCCAAGGGACGCTCGATCGCCAACCTGCTCGAGTTCAAACCCGGTGAGGAAATCGCCGCCGTCCTGCGCATCACCGCCAAGAGCGGTGCCGGCAAGGACGAGACGTGGGACGAGAACCTGCACATCCTCTTCGCCACCAAGTCGGGTGTCATCAAGAAGACCAACCTCTCCGCCTACCGCAACATCCGGAAGGGCGGCATCATCGCCATCAACATCGAGGAGGACGACGAACTCATCACCGCCCTCATGACCAACGGGGAGAATGAGATCGTGCTCATCACCAAGGCCGGAATGAGCATCCGCTTCAGCGAAGAGGACATCCGCGACATGGGCCGCACCGCCACCGGCGTCTGGGGCATCCGCCCTGCGAAGGGTGACCATGTTGTCGGCGCCGCCCTTGTCGTCCCCGACACCACCCTGCTCGTGGCTGGAGCCCACGGCGTCGGCAAGAGAACCGAGTTCGACGAATACCGCCTCCAAGGCCGCGGGGGCAAGGGCATCATCACCATGAAGGTCACGGAAAAGACCGGGGAGGTCGTCGGAGCGCTCAGCGTCCGTGAAAGCGACGAGATCATGCTCATCACCTCGGGCGGCCAGAGCGTGCGCACCCGTGTGGCCGAGATTCGCATGACCGGCCGCAACGCCCAGGGTGTCCGCCTCATCGGCCTCGACGATGGCGAAAAACTCCAGGCGATGGCCCCCGTCGTGAGCCAGAGCCAGGAGGACGAAGCCGAGAACTCCGCAGATTGAGGCCTCGGGGGGACCGGAAGCGGGATCGGATTACTGGATGATCTGGATCTGCGAGAAATCCGTGATCTGCATTTGGGGGGTTCCCAAATATTCGCTGATCACCCCCTCGGCCCGGATCTCCTTCCCGACATAGCGCTCGAGCTTGGCCTTGGTGAACTCCTTCTCGCCGGGGCGCAGGAAAAACACAAGGGCAAGGTCGCCCCGTCCCGATCCTTGGAAATTCAGGTAACGAACCTTGCCGGAGTTGCTTTCCCCGACCCTGCCGATCATTCCTTGGACAGACGCCTTTTTCCCGAGTTGCTCCATGAGCGCCTTTTTCTCCGCCGGGGCAAAGCTGGGCACGGACGAATCCGATTTTGCCGAGGATGAAGAAGCCGCGGCGCCTGAGACAGTGCTGCTGGAGTCGGATCCTGACGTCTTGGCCCGCTTGCCCGCCGTGGAGGATGATCCCCCCCCGGATAACATGAAATAGGCTCCCAAGCCCAAAATGACCGCAGCCGCGGCTGAGATGGAGGCCGGCAGGATCCACTTCTTCGGCTTGGCGGGCGCTTCCGGAATGTAGTGAAGCGACGTATGACCCAAAGGCACATTGCGCGTCGTGCCGAGGATCGCACGCAGCAACCCGGCGGCCTCGGTCGCACTGCGCGGCCGGTCGTCCGGTTCGCGTGCCAGCAGGCGCTCCGTCCATGAACACGCGGGAGGAGGCACATCGGGGCGCAACGAAGTGAGCGGCACGAAGCGGCCGCCCAAGTGCGCTGCCATCACGCTTGCGATCGTCCGGCCTTCGAACGGGACGCGACCGGCCAGAGTCTGGTAAAGGACGCATCCCAAGGAATACAGATCCGTCCGCGCGTCGAGGGGGCGCTGCTCGAACTGCTCCGGAGCCATGGTGAAAATGGACCCGAGAAGCGTGCCCGTGTGATCGATGGTCTGGGGCGTGGGTTCGTTGGCGATTTTGGAAAGGCCCAGATCGAGGATTTTCACCTGCATCCTCCCGGTTGCGGGCGTGGACAGCATGATGTTGCTCGGCTTGATGTCCCTGTGGAGCATGCCGAGGGAATGCGCGGCAGCCAGCCCGTCGAGACACTGAAGGGCAACCTCGACGAAATCCTCGAAAATCAAAGGTGCCGCCGCCGTGATCTCCTCGAGCGTGCGCCCATTCACATACTCCATGACGACCAGGATATCCCCCTCTTCCTGCAGGAAATCGTAGATCGTGACGATGTTGGGATGCTGCAGGGCGGCAAGATGCCGCGCCTCGGCCATGGCGGCCTCGGCCCGGCGCACGGCCTCATCACTCGTGGGGTGAAGCTGCTTGATGGCCACCCACCGGTCGAGCTGCTGATCCCTCGCCAGAAACACGTCCCCGACGCCACCCCGCCCCAACAATTGTTCGTATGCGTAGCGTCCTCCGAAAACCTTGCCTGGTAATGGACCCCCCGCTTGCACTCCGGACTTTTGCCGGTGTCGGAGCTTCAGGTAAATGAAATTTTTCGGGAACCGTCCGTGCAAGCATGCCGCAAAAGCGCCAGCCGGATGCCGCCCTCAATCTCCGTCGGCTGATTTCTTGGCCGCATAATCACAAATGCCGCGCGTTTTCGCCTCGCGGACAAATTCAAACAGCACTGCCGCCTCGGCTCCCCATGATTGGGAAGCGGCCTCCGCGAGAGCCTGCGAGGTGTTGAAACCGGAGGAATACAGCAGCCGGAATGCCTTTTTGATCTCCTTCCGGGCCGCCTCCGTGAAACCGGCGCGGCGCATGCCAACCGCATTGATTCCGGCAACCTGATTCTCCCCGGTCGCAACCAGATAGGGGGGGATGTCCTTGCTGAAACGGCATCCGCCGCGGACCATGGACAATGCGCCCAAGCGGATGAACTGGTGGAATACATTGCCTCCGCCGATGAAGCAGCGGTCATCGATGCGCACATGACCCGCTGTGAGCGCGTTGTTGGCCATGATGACACCGTTGCCCACGATGTTGTCGTGGGCCAGATGGCACCCGGTCATGATGAAGTTGTCGTCCCCGATCACCGTGTCACCGCCCTGGTTGGTCGCACGGTGGATGGTCACGTATTCGCGGATGATGTTGTTGACCCCCAAACGCACCCCAGTGTCGGTGCGTCCTGGATCAAACCCAAGATCCTGCGGGTTCGCCCCGATGATCGAACCATGGCCGATTTTGGTGCCGGCACCGATGATGACGCGGTGCTCGAGAATGACGTGGGCACCGATGACGCACCCCGATCCGATCTCCGCCTTCTCGCTGATGATCGAACCCGGGCCGATCTCGACATCATCAGCCAGTTTTGCCCCGCCGGGCACGATTGCGGTCGGGTGGATTTTCATAGCAGTCCGTGTTCCTTGAAACTGAAGTAGGGTGCCGCTCCGGGGCGCTCGCGGCCTATGATGACATGATCCAGAAGATGAATCTGCATCAAATCCGCCGCCTCCCGGATGCGGCGTGTCAGGGCCCGATCAGCCTCGCTGGGGGCAGGGTCCCCCGAAGGATGGTTGTGCACGAGGATGAAAGCAAAGGCGCCATGGCTGAGTGCGGGCCGCAGGATTTCGCGCGGGTGGGCAAGGCTTTCATTGAGGGTGCCGAGGGATATCTCCTCCTCTTGGATGAGGCGGTGGCGCGTGTCCAGAAGCACGACCCGCAGCGACTCGCGGGACAGGTTCTGCAGCAACGGCCCCATGAAATCATAGACCTTTTCCGGCGACGCCAGGGGCTCTTCCCGGGCGGTCTGTCGCGCCACACGCCTGCCGACCTCGAAGGCTGCGGCCAGTTCGCAGGCCTTGGCAGGCCCGACTCCCTTGGTCAGTTTGCGGAGTTCCTTGGGCCCCATGGTCGCCAGACGCGCCAATGATCCGCCCGCAGCCCCGATCAAATCAGCCCCGACCGCAACGGCTCCGCGTCCGCGGATTCCCGTGCGCAGAAAGATGGCCAGGAGCTCGGCATCGTTCAATGCATCCGCTCCACGGTGCATGAGCTTCTCCCGGGGGCGCTCATCCTTGGGCAATTCCTTGATTTTCTGCGTTTCCACCGGCGGCCAAGCTAACCCGCACAGGCAAACCGCGGAAACCGAAATCGCACCCCGGTCAGGCTCCGGACGAAACCCGGCGAATCAGCGCCTGCAGATACTCGGCAACCCCCCGCAGCCCGTCGGTGAATCGGTTCTGGTCCAACGGATCGAGCGCCTCAAGCGCCTCGGCCACGAGGTGTTCCGCGGCCTCGACCGTCTGTTTGATCGCACCGCGGGCGCCAAGCATCGCCGTGATCTTCTCGCTGTCCGCGTCCCCTCCCGCCAGCAGCAGCGAACTCAACTCCTCGTGGTCGCCCGCACGACGCGCCGACTGGAGCAGGAAGATGAGCGGCAGGGTGAGCTTCCCCTTGCGCAGGTCGCTGCCCAGGGTCTTGCCGATTTCCTCCTCGTCCCCCACCAGATCAAGACAGTCGTCATAGACCTGATAAGCCGTGCCGAGCTTGAGGCCGAAATTCTTGAGCGCCCCTATCTTCTCCGGGGTGGTCTCGCTGAGGAACGCACCCAGCTCGCTCGCCGCCGCGAAAAGCGCGGCCGTCTTCATCTCGACGATCCGGTAGTAATCGTGGACCGAAAGGTTGAGGTCGAACCGCCTCTGGGTCTGGATGATCTCGCCTGTGCAGACCTCGGCGGCCGCATCGGCGATCCGGCGGCACACTTCGGTCTCGGAGAAATTCGTGGCCAGGCGAAGCGCATGGGCGAAAAGGGCGTCCCCGAGAAGCACGCTGATCGCATTGCCCCATTTGGCGTTCGCCGTGGGCTGGTCGCGGCGCAGGTCGGCCCCGTCCATGATGTCATCATGCACGAGCGTGGCGATGTGGATGAGTTCGATGACGACGGCCAGGTCGACATGACTTGCGGAGATTTTCCCGGTGGCCCCCCCGGCCAGCAGCGCCAAGGCCGGACGGAGGCGCTTGCCCGCGGAACCGCAGACATAACCCACATAACCCTCCATGGCCGGTTCAAAGGCGCGCGCCTGCGCGCGGATGCGCTCCTCCACGCTGTAGAGATGCGTGTTGATCAGCCCGAATGTCTCCTTGAACCGGGCCAATGCAGCCGGATCAACCGGTATCTTGTTGGATTTCGCAGGACTCACCACGGTTCGGTTATGAAATTGCACGGCCACCTCGAAACATCGCCGGGTTCATGCTGTGCGCCGCTGGAGAATGAGCCGCAAAATTCCCAAAGGCAATGCCACCGCAACCCCCATGACCAAGGCGACGTGCCATCCCGGAATGATCCGCGCCTTGTCCCGTGCGACCGCAACCAACGCGGCACCCACGACGTCCTCGACGGGGACGGCCAGCACGTCGGGTGTCTCCCACCCCCGCTCGCCTGTGCTGCGGCGGGCGACGCGGCCGAATTCCGTCTCGGTCGGCCCCGGCAACACGGCGGTGACCGTGATGCCACTGCCGCGCAACTCCATCCGCAATGCGTCGCTGAAGCTGTTCACGTAGGCCTTGGTCGCCGCATACACCGCCATGAACGGCAGCGGGATCAACCCAGCGATCGAGCCGACATTCAGAATCGCCCCGCGCCCGCCGGCCCCCAGCATGGGCAACAAGCGGTGCGTCAGTTGCGTCAAGGCAACCACGTTCAACTCGAGTATCGCCTGGATCTTCGCCCAATCGCCCGTGGCGAACGGCCCGCGGTCACCCATCCCCGCATTGTTGACCAGAAAATTCGGTCTTATGCCTTCACGCTCCAACCAGGATGCAAATTCCCCGAGTTGGAGGTCATCGGTCAAATCCATCACATGGACCCGCACACGCACCCCGGGGTGACGCGACACGATCTCCCTCTTCAACTCGTCCAACCGGTCCTCGCGGCGGGCGACGAGCACCAGTTCCCGCGCCACCGGCGCCAGTTGGCGGGCAAACTCCGCGCCGAGCCCGGACGACGCCCCGGTGATTATGGCGGTGCATCCCTCGAAAAATCTCATAACTTGCGGCCATGATAGTCCAACAACTCGAAAATCAAACCCCCTTTACGACCAAGGATCGCTCGACCATCCGCAGCATCCTCGACCGGACGAATGCCCCCGTGGAGAACCAGAGCCTGGCCGAGGCCCGTCTCCCCGCCGGCTGCGCCACCGACCGCCATCACCACAAAATCTCCGAGGAATTCTACTTCCTGCTCGAAGGTGACGCTCAAATGGAAGTGGACGGATCAACGCGCGGCATCCGCGCCGGCGACGCGGTCCTGATTCCGCCCGGGGCGTGGCACCAGATCACCGCGGTGACCGATCTCCGCTTCCTCTGCTGCTGCGCGCCACCCTATGACCATGCGGACACCTATTTCGAATGATCTCCACCGGAGGGATTCAGCACATGCAAACTATTAGAATAACTTATCCTTGCTCCCGGGGCCTTGTTAGAGGAAAAAGGCGGCATGTTGCAACGCATTGACCACCTCGGTATTGCGGTGCGCTCTCTGGAAGACTCGATCCCCTACTACGAAAAGGCCCTCGGGCTGAAGTGCGAACACGTCGAGGATGTTCCCGGTCAGAAAGTCCGCACCGCATTCTTCCATGTCGGCGAGACGCACCTCGAACTTCTCGAACCAACCTCGCCGGAGAGCCCCATCGCCAAGTTCCTCGAGAAAAACCCCCACGGCGGCATCCATCACGTCGCCTTCGCCACGGACGACATCAAGGGCCAGCTGGCCCGGGCCCGTGACGCCGGTTGCCAGCTCATCCACGAGGAACCCTTCGAGGGGGCCGCGGGCAAGCTTGTCGCGTTCCTGCATCCCAAATCCACGCAGGGCGTCCTGACGGAGTTCTGCACGCCGATCGAACCGCAGAATTGATTCCATGCCCATCGACCCGAAGCTCCTCCACGAACTCGACGACAAGCGCGCCAACGCCCTGGTCAGCGGCGTCCCCGACAAAGTCGAACAGCGCCACAACAAGGGCCTTCTGACCGCCCGGGAACGCGTGGACGAACTGTTCCAGCCCGGCTCCTTCCAGGAATTCGGCATGTTCGCAGAGCACCAGTGCACCAACTTCGGCATGGAGGGGAAAAAACTTCCGGCCGACGGGGTCATCACCGGTGTCGGACTGATGGATGGGCACGCCGTGGCCGCCTTCAGCCAGGATTTCCTCGTGGCCGGCGGCTCGCTCGGGCGCGTGCACGCGCAGAAAATCTGCGATCTCATGGATTACGCCCAGCGCGCCGGCATCCCCATCGTCGCGTTCAACGACTCCGGCGGCGCCCGCATCCAGGAGGGCGTCCTTTCCCTCGCGGGCTACGGACAGGTCTTCTTCCGCAACGTCCTCCTCTCGGGTGTCGTCCCCCAGATCGCCGTCATCTGCGGCCCATGCGCCGGCGGGGCGGCCTATTCGCCGGCACTCATGGATTTCCTGATCATGACGAAATCCAGCGCCAGCATGTTCATCTGCGGTCCCGAGGTGATCAAGGCGGCGACGGGCCAGGTGACAACCGTGGAGGAAATCGGCAGCGCCGCCGCCCACGCCACCGTCAGCGGCAACGTCCATTTCGTGGCGAATGACGACGCGCACGCCATCCAGATCGTCCGCAAGCTCCTCTCCTACCTGCCGGCCAACAACCTCGTCGATCCGCCGCACCACCCGACACCCGAGCTCGACCTCTCGGACGTGCCGGCTTTCGAGGAGATCATCCCCGCCGACCCCAAGCAACCCTTCGACATCCTCGAAGTGATCAAGGCCCTGGTGGACGGCGCCGATTTCCTGCAGGTCCACCAGGAATGGGCCAAGAGCATCGTGGTGGGGTTCGCCCGCGTGCAGGGGATCGTCACGGGCATCGTGGCCAACCAGCCGATGGTGCGGTCGGGCACGCTCGACATCGACAGCTCGGACAAAGCCGCGCGCTTCATCCGCTTCTGCAACCTCTACAACATCCCCATCGTGACCCTCGTCGATGTCCCCGGCTTCATGCCCGGCGTCGCACAGGAACGCGGCGGCATCATCCGCCACGGCGCCAAGATGCTCTTCGCCTACGCCGCAGCCACCGTGCCGAAGATCACCGTGATCCTGCGCAAGGCCTACGGCGGAGCCTACCTCGCCATGTGCAGCCGCGACTTGGGGGCCGACATGGTCTTCGCGTGGCCCACGGCGGAAATCGCCGTGATGGGGGCTGAAGGCGCGGTCAAGATCGTGTTCCGCCGCGAGATCAAGGAAGCCGCCGACCCGAAGGCAGCGGAAGCCGAACTCGTCAAAAGATACCGCGAGGAATTCGCCTCGCCCTACCAGGCTGCGGCCAACGTGCAGATCACCGATGTCATCCGCCCCGGCTCCACGCGCGCCGCGGTCTCGATGGCCCTGCGCAACACGCTCTCGAAGCGCGAGACACGGCCGCCGAAGAAACACGGCAACATCCCCTTGTGATTTATGAAAAAACTCCGCGTCACGGTTGACGGGAAAGCCTACGAAGTGCTCGTCGAAATCCTCGACGACGACAATCCGGTGCCAGCGCATGCTTCCCCGGTCCGATCCGCCCATGTCGCCACGGCACATGTTGCGGCCCCGGAAACCCCAGTTGGTGCGCACTCCGGTGGATCCGCCAAAGCCGGCGACATCCCAAGCCCGCTCGCGGGCAAGGTCGTTTCCATCGATGTCGGGATCGGCTCGAGGATTGAAGCCAACGCGCAGCTTGTAACCCTCGAGGCCATGAAGATGAACACCTACATATTCGCCCCGGCTGCCGGGACGGTGCATGAGATATTGGTCAAGCCCGGGGATGCGGTTGAGGAGGGACAGATTCTCGTCAGAATCTCCTGAGAGTCACCATGACTGTCTTTCCCGCTTTTTTGGCAGCCTCCCTGCCTGAGCACCCGACGTTTCTCGGCAATCTCCAATACCAGATCACCGGCCTGCTCGTGGTGCTTTTCACCCTCGGTCTGCTCTCACTGATTGTCTCCGCAATCGGGAAGGTGTTCATCGCCCTTGACAGACGGCGGATGCCGGGCACCGCACCTTCCTTACCCGCAGCAACTCCCGCGGCAACCTCACCCGGCGGGAGCATTCCCTCCCCTCTTTTTGCCGTCATCGCCGCCGCGGTTTCCACCGCACTCGGCGACCGGCGGATCATGATCCACGGCGTGCAGGTCGCCGATCCCCGCGAGAATCTCGCCTGGGGCATCGAAGGGCGCCGCAGCATTTACGCCGGGAAAAATCTCCGCTGACAGACCCCGATGCTGCTGAACATCCTCCACGACTTCCTCCGGTTCTTCGAACTCACCGCCTTCTCCGAGGTCACCTGGCAGATGGTTGTCATGTGGGGGGTCTGTGCCGTCCTGTTCTACCTCGGCATCCACAAGAACTTCGAGCCCCTGCTCCTCGTCCCCATCGCCTTCGGCGCGCTCCTGGCCAACCTTCCCACCGAGGGCATCATTACGACCGCTGTCTCCCATGGGAACATCCAGACCGGATTCCTCACCCTGCACACCCAGATCGTGGACGGTGTGGTTCGCATCGACCACATCGGCGGCGGACTCTACGATTTCATCTCCCAGGGCATCAAACTCGAGATCTTCCCTCCGCTCATCTTCCTCGGTGTCGGAGCACTCACGGATTTCGGCCCGCTCATCGCCAACCCGCGCACCCTCCTCCTCGGCGCCGCGGCGCAACTCGGCGTCCTCGTGACGTTCCTCGGCGCGAACCTGCTCGATTTCACTTCGCGCCAATCCGCCTCCATCGGCATCATCGGCGGCGCGGACGGCCCCACGGCCATCTTTCTTTCCTCCAAGCTCGCCCCCGAGCTGCTCGGCGCCATCGCCGTGGCCGCCTACACCTACATGGCGCTCGTCCCGCTGATCCAGCCGCCGATCATGCGGGCCCTGACCACGTCCCACGAGCGCAAGATCCGCATGCGTTCGCTCCGTCAGGTTTCGCGTCTCGAGAAGCTCGTCTTCGCGCTCATTGTGACCGTCATCACCATCCTTCTCGTCCCCGCCGCCTCCCCCCTGATCGGCATGCTGATGCTCGGCAATTTCCTGCGGGAATGCGGGGTGACCGAGCGCTTGCTGAAGGCCTCACAGAACGAGATCATCAACGTCATCACCATCTTCCTCGGCACCAGCGTCGGTATCACCATGGGCGGGGAGAACTTTCTCCGCTCCCAGACCCTGCTCATCATCGCCCTCGGGATCATCGCTTTCGGCTTCGGAACCGCGGGTGGCATTCTGGCCGCAAAAATCATCAACCTCGTGAACCGCGGGAACCCGATCAATCCGCTCATCGGTTCGGCCGGCGTCAGTGCCGTCCCCATGGCGGCCCGGGTTTCCCAAGTCGAGGGACAAAAGGCCGACCCGTCCAATTTCCTTCTCATGCACGCCATGGGCCCGAATGTCGCCGGTGTCATCGGCACCGCCGTCATCGCCGGCTACTACCTCGCAACCTTGTCCAAATAGCAGCGGGCACCTCCGCACGGGGTGAACAGCCTACCGACAATGCAGCCGCCCCCCACCATCCACACCCGCGAGTGGCGAGGCTGGACACTCCACGAATGCGACGTTCTCGGCTCGACCAACGACCACGCCCGCGACCTGCCCCCGTGGCACGCGATCCGGGCTCACGTCCAAACCGGCGCCCGCGGGCGCCACGGACGTCAGTGGGCATCCAACCAAGGCGGCCTCTGGTTCTCCGCCGTGCTCCCGCTCGAGCCTCCGGGCCAGGGCTGGGCGGCCTTCCCCCTCGCCGCAGGGCTCGCCGTGGTCTCAACCCTGCGCGGACTCGGACTGGGGGAGGCCCGCCTCCGCTGGCCCAACGACGTCCTCGTCGGTCCGCGCAAAATCTGCGGGATCCTCATGGAAAAGTTCACCTCCGACCGTGTCGTCGTCGGTCTCGGTCTCAACGTGACCAACCGTCCCGCGGATGCGGATCCGGCCCTTGCAGCCATCGCCACGTCGCTGTCCGAGGAACTTCCACTCTCCCCTTCGGCGGGCGACATCTACCCGGAGATCCTCACGGCCCTGCGCACCCTCCACGGCTGCATCGCCGAGGAGGGTTTCGCCTCGCTTGCGGACGACATCAACAGCCATTGGGGCGGAACGCGCGACGTCGAGCTTCAACTCCCCGGGGAGACGGTTCGCGGACGCTTTCTCGGCATCGACTCCCGTGGCGACCTCCTCGTGGAAGTTGACGGGCATCCGGTCTCCCATTCCGCCTCCCATGTGCAACTCATGCGGGAGGTATGAGCAAATTCCCCCTTGAACCAGCCCCCCCCGCACCACGAGAGTAAGCGGCCATGGACGATCTCAAATTCAATTCCGACGGTCTGATCCCCGTCATCGTGCAGGAAGCGGCCGACACCACGCCGCCCCGGGGACGCGTGCTGATGATGGCGTGGATGAACAAGGAATCCATGGAACGAACGCTCGCGACCGGGAAGATGCACTATTGGAGCCGATCCCGAGGCAAGCTGTGGTTCAAGGGGGAGTCGAGCGGGCACACCCAGGAAGTCGTGCGTTGGTATGTGGATTGCGACAAGGACACGCTCCTCTTCGAAGTGCGCCAGACGGCGGGCGCCTGCCACACCGGTTACGAAAGCTGCTTCTTCCAAGGCTTCGATCCCCGGGGCAACCGCCTGCCAATCGGGGAAAAACCTCTGTTCGATGCCGGGCAGGTTTACGCGAAGCCGTAACCCGTTGCCGCGGCGGCATCGGGCTGCCGGTCGATCGGCAACGTGAGCGGCGCCCCGCACGATTTCGGGCGGATCGCCTCGCGGCTCGGACCGGCCCTGCTTCGGAAACGCCTCCACCGTCAGGCGAACATCGCCGCGCGCCTCATCCACCAAGGGGAGGGAGCACTCGCCGTCGAACGCGTCATTCCTGTGGACCGCATCATCGAGCGGACGCTGAAGTTCAGCGGGCTCGGTTTGAGGGGAAGGGCAAACTGCCTCGACATCCGCGTGGTCAAACGCGACCAACCGCTGGCCAACCTACCGCCTGTCTTTGACGGATTCCGCCTGCTGCACATCTCAGACCTGCATCTCGACCTCATTCCGGGCTTTGCCGATGTCGTCATCGGTCTCATCCGGGGGATCCCCCACGACCAGGCCGTGATCACCGGCGACTTTGCCGATCATCCCGCCGGCTACTTCCACGACTGCCTGGGGGACATTTTCCGCATCGCGGAAGCCCTCTCGCCGCAACCGATCGCCATCTTGGGCAACCATGACATCATCGAAATCGTCCCGCACCTCGAAGCTGCCGGACTGCGGGTGCTCCTCAACGAAAACACGCGCCTTGAGCACGCCGGACAGCATCTCTGGTTCGCCGGCATCGACGATCCCTGTTTCTACCGCACCCACGATCTTGAGGCCGCGCACCGTGGCATCCCGGCGGGCGACTGTTCCATCCTGCTTTCGCACAGCCCCGAAACCTACGACGGGGCCCGGCACTGTGGATTCAGCTTCATGCTCAGCGGTCACACCCATGGGGGCCAGATCTGCCTCCCCGGTGGAACCGCCCTCGTCCGGAACGGGCGCTGCCCGGCGGCCCAGTTCGCCGGGGCATGGAGCCACCACGGGCTGCACGGATACACCTCCCGCGGCACGGGCTCCTGCGGCGTGGCCGCACGCTTCAACTGCCCGCCGGAAATGACCCTGCACATCCTGCGGCGCCCGTGACGGGATCAGGGGAACAGGCCCCGGTCGCGCTTCGCCGTCAGCACGCGCTCGACACCTATCGCCATGGCCGCCGTGCGGGTTGACACCCTGCGTTCCTTCGAGCGCTTGATCGTCGCGCTGAAAGCCGCGTCGAGGATGCGGAACAGGCGGTCGGTCATCTCGATGTCGGTCCAGAAAAAGTTCTGCAGATCCTGCACCCACTCGAAATAGGACACGATCACCCCGCCCGCATTGCACAGGATGTCGGGGATCACGAAGACCTCGTCCCACCGCTTGTCCAGGATCTCATCCGCCTCCGGCGTGGTCGGACCATTCGCCGCCTCGGCCAGGATCCGGCAACGAAGGCGCGACGCATTGGAGGCGTGAATCACGCGCTCGATCGCCGCCGGAACCAGGATGTCGCACGGCAGCGTGAGGAAGTCGTCCGCAGGAATGCGCTCGCCCTGCGGGAAGTCCTTCAAGGTCCGGTGCTGCGTCACATGGCGGTCGGCAGCCGCCACATCGAATCCCGCCGGGTCGTAAAGGCAGACCGTGTGGTCGCTGATGCCGGTGACCTTCATCCCCGATTTGTAGGCGAGCCCGCACGCGACCACCGACCCGACGTTGCCGAATCCCTGCACCACGGCCGTGCAACCGGAAGGCTTGATCTTGAGGTGGTCGAGAGCGCGCTCGATGAGAAAAACCGCGCCGCGCCCGGTCGATTCCCGGCGCCCGGAGACCCCACCGATGGAGACAGGTTTTCCCGTGACGATTTCCGGGACGGCATGCCCGGCATGCATCGAGTAGGTGTCCATGAACCACGCCATCACCTGCGCGTTGGTGCCCATGTCCGGCCCCATGATGTCCGTGCGCGGTCCGACGAACGGGATCATTTCCTGCATGTAGCGGCGGGCGAGCTTTTCCAGTTCTCCGGGGGAAAGCAGGTTCGGGTCCACGGACACGCCGCCCTTGGCCCCGCCGTAGGGAAGCCCGACCAGAGCGCATTTCCAGCTCATCCAGACGGCCAGGGCCGCCGACTCGCCGATTGTCAGCACCGGGGAGAACCGCGTCCCTCCCTTGGTGGGACCGATGCTCAAATGATGCTGCACACGGTAGCCGTGGAAAACCTCGACGCGTCCGTCGTCCCGCTCCAGCGGCAGGGAAACCGTGACCGCACGCTTCGGCTGGATCAAACGTTGGCGGAACTGCTGCGGAATCTCCAGATGGTCGGCCAGCAGTTCGAACTGGCGTGCCGCCATGCGGAAGACCGGATCGGGGGAGTAAAATCCTTCCATGGACTTCCCCCCGGCATCATGGCCCGACTTCCAACCGGTCCCGCAGCCGCTCGAAAGTCCTCATCCCCAGCCCCGGCACGCGGCGCAGATCATCCAGCGAGGCATACGGACGTCCGTCCACGATCCGCTTGGCCAAAACTGGCCCCACCCCGGGAAGCAAAACCATCTCGTCGATGGTGGCCGTGTTGGGATTGATCCGCTCGTCGCGCTGCAGCCCGAAAGCCTCCTCCAACTGCCTCGCCTCTTCCCGGCGCGCCTCGCGCATGGACACAAGGTGTTCCGCGTCGGTTGAGGCCCAGATGCCCTTCCTTCCGATCGCGGCCCCGAGTTCGATGTCATCCATCTTTTCCTTGGCCTCGACGGCATTGATGCCGTCCACCGTCGCACGGCGCACACCGAAACTGCGCGCCAGCCCCTTTTCCAGAAGATACTCCCCGAGGTCGCGCCCGTCGGCCATGGTGATGAACGCATAAATGCGCGGCTTGGCCGAACGGCCGAGAGCGCGGGCGAATGCCGTGTGCACCGTGAAGGGCTTCCCGAGCACCTTGCCCACCTCGGCCGCGGCGCGCTTCCCGAACTCCAAGGTCGTCCGATGATCATTGATGCCGAAGTAGGAGGATTGCTCCCGCACCCTCCGCTGGTCGCTCTCGGTCGCGGCGGAAGTCTCAGGGCAATCCACGAAATACAATCGCAGCACCTCCTGCCGGCCCGCCTCCAACTCGACGTGGAAACTGTCGCCATCCGCCCAGTCCGCGGCCACCAAGCGGCAACCGCGGAACACCTGCATGTCGGTCGGGGGGGCCGCCGGGGACGCCATCACCGAGCAGAGCCCCCAGAGGAGCAACCATCTCTTCATGGGTTCAGCAGTAACACATTCCGTGTCCGCCGTCAGCAGCAACCGGACCTTTTACGGCTCGGTGAAGATGACTCGGAAGAAGGTGTTGCTCCCCTGATCGACGGGAACCGTGAATTGCCGGCGCTCGTAGTAGTCAGGCAGGATCAGCCCACTCTGGTCGGGCGCGTTGCTCACGGTCACGCCTGTGGCGTTCGTCCACGGGCCTGTCGAAAGGTTCGTCGTGCCCTGCACGGCATAACTCTCCTCGGCCCCCTGCAACCCCGCAAATTGGAACCTCGTGTCGGTCCCGTCGCCCTGGGCGGTGAGCATGGCGGGCGAACCGACGGTCGGGTCGCCGTCGAAGGCGTATTCGACGATGTTCGGGAAACTGTCCCCGTCCGGATCGGCCGCGGTGGCCGTGTTCGTCCCGAGCCCGGTCCAGTTCGTGAGCCAGTTGCTGTAGGTGAGCGCGGATGGCGGCGGCCCGGAACCGACGCTCGACATGCCATTGAAGAACTCGACCTCCACGACCCAGACATCCGGGTTGTTGTTCGTCGCGCTCGCCGGCTGGATCTGGAGGAAGTTCGTGCCGGAGAAAAACTGCATCCGGTCGTAGATCGGGTGGTTGTAGGTGACCGCGGTGGACTGGTGGATGAGGTTGCCCCACTGGCTGAGCTGCGGCGCGGTGTTCACCTGGCTGTAGGACGCGCTGTTCGAGTTGGCGGCCGGATATTGGTTGCCGCCCCACCACGAACCGCTCGGGCTGTCGCCGTAGGCCGCGTTGGTCGAATTCGTCTCGTAGTAGAGGTTGACGTTCGTGCTGTTGATGAAACCAAGCGCAAAACCCGCGGCGAGGTCGCCCATGATGCGCCCCATGATGGCCGTTCCGAAGGTGCTGTTGTAGTATTCGGCGGTGTTGTTCGTGTCGATGGTGTTGGTCGGCCCGGTGCCGGTGCCGTTGGCGATGTCGAACCACGGGCCGGAGATGGTGAAGACCGGCGTGGCCGCGACGCCGTTCGTAGGACTGAATCCGGTGACGACGGGCGCGGAAGGGCCGCCCGGGGGCACGGAAGGATCCTGTGCGTCCCCGCTGTAGCCGACGACGGCGAAATTCCCGGCGCTCTTGCCGCTGCCATTCGTGGTGGTCACGACGATCGGTCCGGTGACGGCGCCGAGCGGAACCACCGCGGAGATGTTCGTGTTGTTGGTGGCGACGATGAGCGGCGACGGCACGAGCGTGTCGCCGGGACCGCTGAAGGCGACCTGCTGTGCCGCGAGGAGGTTGCTGCCCGCGATGGAGATGTTCGCACCGGCCAGTCCGTTGCTGGCATACGGCGAGTAGCCCTGCACGTTGGTGATAAGGCCCTCCACGGAACCGTTGGTGAGGTTGTTGGAGACTCCCACCGCGACATAGTTCGCGGGTGTGGGCGCGAGATAGACCGCGGAACTGGCCCAGTTGTCGTTGGGGCCGGCGTCGGCGCCGATTTCCAGGACAAGGTTGGTGGCATTCGTCGCGTAGGTCGCCGTGCTGCTGGGCTGATTGGTGACCCTCACGGAGCCTGTGAGACGCAGCGTGTTGTTCGTAGTCACCTCGAGATCGAAGTCATAGTAGAAGAAAAAGACCGGATTGTTGCCGTTGTTCGTGCCGATGATCGCGTTGGTCACGCCGGAGGCTCCGATGAAGTCCTTGATCTTCGCCTTGCGCCCGGGCTGGGCGGCTTTCACTGCATCAAAGTAAGCCCCTAGGGTCGGGAAGGAGTTCTGGGCATCGCTCAGGAAGGGGGGATTCGTGAATTGCGGGGCGACCAAGGTGCCGATCGCGGCGCTGCTCGGACCGGAAACCATGACGGGCACACCGCCGGAGTTCGTGATGACGGCGTTGGGGAAGGTGTTGGTGAGTTGCTGGACGAGGTTGCTCAGCGTGGTGGCGACGGCGGAGGTGCTGGTCCAGTTCGTCCAACCGCCGATCTGGTAGAATGCCTCGGAATTGCTGGGATAAATCCCGTCCTGCGCGTTGGTGTAGCTGTTGGTCAACGCGCGCACCACCATCGGGATGGAAAACTCGTTGATGTAGGTCGTGTCGCATTTGTCCGCCGGATTCCCCGACAGCGTTAGCTCGAACGGCGTCCACTCATACCCGAACCAGGTGGCGTTGGTGGACCCGGCCGCCGGACGTGCCATGTTCGTGGAACTCACCCCCCCGCCACCGTAGCTCAGATACCACGCGGCATTGGGGAAATTGGTCGTGTTGATGGCATAGTAAGGGCGCCCCTGCGCATTCGTGCCCGACACACCGATGTCCGAGAGCCGCACGGTCCAAAGGTTGTTGCTGGCGATCCAGTTCGTCCAGTTGTTCGAGCCGTTGGAATTCGACCACCAGAAACCGTTGCCGAAGCCTCCGCTTCCGAACGAGGTGCTCGCGGGAAGGATGTAAACCTGGTCGGGCGGGTTGGTGCTCGTGTTGTAGAAGCGCACCTGAAGATACGGGGGGCCCGGCTGCGGAGGAATGGTGAGCAGGGCCAGGTTCGTCACCGCCCAGTTCGTCGTGCTGTTGTTGTTCCCGTTGATCGCCAAGATCTGCAGGTAATTTGTCACGGGCATCGTGTTGGTGCCGGGCACGAGATTGATACCCATCCAGACCATGTTGTTGGAGACAAAACCGCCGTTGGCGAAGTAGGCGTTGTTGCTGTTGGGTGATGCGGGCGGATTGACAATGCCGGGAATGGTGGCCGGGTTGGACGCACTCCCACCGGCGAGATGAAAAGCGGTGCTGTTCGATGCATCGCTCATGTTGGTCTGGCCAAGGCTGTTGGAAAGGAAGGTCACATAAAGCGTGGTGCCGTTGGTGACCTCGGCGGGGCCGTTGGTCTGCAGGGATGGGACAAAAACCAAGTTGGGCGCGTAGGTGACTTGGTTCGGCGAATCGGACAGCGATCCGGTGTTGGTGAACGCCGCGGTGAAAACCGGGGGGTTCGTGTCCGCCCGCAGCGGATTCGCTGGGAACGCGAGCGCGATCAGTGCGGCGCAGCAAGTGTGAAGTGCGGTCAGGTGGCGTGCGTAGGGCGTCATGCTCACCTCTTTAGATTCAACCGGAGGACGAGCAAGCCAAATCTGAAAAAATGACAAGGAAACTCCCGTCAGGGCGCACAAACCCGCTTCGGTTACCCTTGGCAGGTCCCCCCCCGACCTTTACTGTCACGAGGCCATGAACATGCCACGCATCATCTTCACTTTCGCCGCCATTTTCATCCTCCTCGGCGTCGGCGCCTACTTCGGCACGGGCGCCCGATCTTGGACGGCCTTGATCCCGGCGATCTTGGGCGTCTTGCTGGCCGGAGCCGGAGCTATTTCACTCAAGCACCTCAAACACGGAGGTCATGCGGCCGCCACGCTCGGGCTGCTCGGCTTCCTCGGAACCGCAAAAAGCCTGACCAAGGTCCCCGCCCTGTTCTCAGGGGGATTGGAGCGCCCCGAGGCAGTCGCCGTCCAAGCCGTGTTCGCCGCCCTGTGCCTCGTTTTCCTCGTCCTGTGCGTGAAGTCCTTCATCGACGCCCGCAAGGCCCGAACCAGCAACCCCGGCTGACCCGCACCATGAAACATCCCCACTCCATTTCCGGCTCGGTCGATCCCGGCCCCCTGATCGCCAAGATCGCCCCGCTTCTCCTCCTCGCCATCCTCGTCCTTGTCGTCGCCGCCGGCGTCGTCGTCACAGTCGATGCCGGCACCGTCGGCGTGGTGAAACGCTTTGGTGCCGTGCAGGACCAAGCCCTCCCCGAGGGCCTGCATTTCAAGCTGCCATTCGCCGAGGAGGTCGTCCCCATGGACACGCGCCTCACCGCCAGCGAGGCCAAGGCGAGCGCGGCTTCGCGCGACCTTCAGACGGTGACCACCGATGTCACGACGACCTACGCCCTCGACGGCACAATCGCCCCCCTGACTTTCCAGCGCATTGGCGTCCCGGCAAAAGTCGCAACCACCATTGTCGCCCCTGCCATCCAGGAATCGGTCAAGGCTGTCACGGCGAAATTCACAGCCGAGGAGCTCGTGACCCAGCGTGAGAAGGTCAAGCAGCAGATCCAGCAGGCCATCGCCAGCTTCATCGACACCACCCTCAATGAAAAAGGCCTCCGGGGCGCACTGCACATCGCCAACGTCGCCATCACCGATTTCAAATTCTCCGATGAATTCAACAAGGCCATCGAGGCGAAAGTCCAGGCCGAGCAGGAAGCCCTCAAGGCCAAGAACGAAAAGCTGCGCCGCGTGACACAGGCCGAGGCCGCCGCCTCCGAAGTGAAGCTGGCGGCGGAAGCCCAGGCCTTCACCATCGAGGCCGAGTCGAAAGCCCGAGCGGACGCCATCACACGCGAGGCGGAGGCCCTCTCCGGGCGCCCGGAGGTCCTGCGCCTGCGCAGCATCGAGCGCTGGGACGGCGTGCTCCCGAAGATCACCACCGCCGACGGCATCCTTCAGATGCTCCCGCTCGATCCCAAGATCCTCGAGGACTCGAAGAGAAATCCGTGAGCTTCGGGGATGAGGCTTGGCGCATCCGCGCCGAAATCGACCACGCCGCACTGCGGCACAACGCACGCGCTGTCAAGGAATCCGTCGGGCCGGACACCGGCCTGATCGCCGTGGTCAAGGCCGATGGCTACGGCCACGGTGCCGCTGAAGTCGCCCGGACCCTCGCGCCGTTCGCCGCGAAATTCGGCGTGGCCACGCTCGGCGAAGCACGCGCGGTGCGCTCCGCCGTCCCGGATCATGACATCCTGCTGCTCAGCCCGTGCCTCCCCGCCGAACGCGCGGGCGCCGTCTCCGGAAATTTCATCCCCGTCGTGTCCAGTGCGGCCGAAGCCCGCGCTTGCGCCTCCTCGGGTGCCGGGCAACCTGTCCGCGTCCACCTCTGCATCGACACCGGCATGGGCCGCATCGGCATTTGGCAGGAGGATGCCATCACCACCGCGCGAGAAATCGCCGCCCACCCGGGCCTGCAGATCGAGAGCATTTCCACGCACCTGCCAGTTGCGGACACCGACCCGGATTTCACCGCCTCCGAACTGGAGGCATGGTCCGCACTGAAGGCAAAGCTCCGCGAGATCGTTCCGGATGCAAAATTCCACGCCCTCAACAGCGCTGCGTCCTTGGAGCGTCCTCAACATGCGTCGGACCTCGTGCGCCCCGGCCTCGCGCTCTACGGCATCTCGCCGCTCCCGCGGTTCCATGACCGGCTGCAGCCGGTCATGACACTCAAGACACGCATCACCCTCATCCGCGACGTCGGCGCCGGCCGGGGGATCAGCTACGGGCGCGATTTCATCACCCCCCAACCCATGCGTGTCGCCACGCTGGCCATGGGCTATGCCGACGGCTACCCGCGCCAGACATCCAACCGCGGCGCCCACGTGCTCATCCGTGGACAACGCTGCCCGGTGCTCGGACGCATCACCATGGACCAGTTCATGGTGGATGTGAGCAGCCTCCCACGCGACGTCGCCCCCGGCGAGGAGGTCGTCCTCTTCGGGAAACAAGATGAAGCGGTCATCACCGTCGGCGAAGTCGCCGCATGGGCCGGAACCATCCCATGGGACATCCTCACCCGCCTCGGCCGCCGCGTGGAGTTGGCCCACTTCAACCGAACTGTCTCATCGGCACCTTGAGTGCTTTACAGGGCGAGTTCGGACTGGGCTGCGTGCGCAGGCTTGATGGCGATGGGCTGGCCGGGGTCCGCAGTGCGTTGTGCGGTGATTGCATGGGCCAACGACTCTGAGGAGCCGCGGGCGAGTTCTTCGAAGGGAGCCTTGGTGAGAATGAAGCGCTCGTGACCGATGCGCTGCAGCAGCTGGTCGTGGAGATCTCCAACCCGTTTGCTTTTCGGGCCGACTTGAAGAAATTCGGCGAGAAGCTGCCGAAGCGGAAGATACATCCGGAAGCGGGGGGTGTTGGGCAGTGCGATGGCTTGGGGGCGGTCGGCGATCTGTTCCAACCAGTCACGCGAGCCTGCGGCCAGGCGCCCGTGACCCTTGGGGCACGCAGCATCTGCATAGCTTGTCTTGCACCGTGAGCACCAATTCTGGAAATAGCGCGTGCGGTGGATGGAAAATTTGAGGCATCCGAGCACTTCTTGGATTGCCCCGCGACGCAGCGCCGCAAAAAGGGGCGCGTAACCCGGCTCTGTCTCCAGCAGGGTGCATTCCCTGCCGATATTCTCGGGAGAATGCGCGTCGGAGCAGGCGAACAGGGAATGCGCATCGAGCGACGAAATCCTCCGGCACATTGTGGGAATGGAAGTCAGTCCCATTTCCACGGCAAGCAGCCGGGGTGTCAGGTCGCCGAAGATCTCCTCCAGCGTCTCATGGCGGGTCTGGCTGCCCAGGCTGGAAAAATACGGATTCATCACATGCGCCGGCGCGAAATGGCAGTCGCGCCCATGCTCGAGCACAAGCTGCAAGAGCTCACTTGACGTCAACCGCAAGGTCGGACGGCCTTCGTTCAGATCGCCGTGGAGGGAGACCCTTTTCTGAAATGCTTTCACGCTTGCGAACGAAGGGAAGTAGAGCAGGTGATGGATGCCGCGCATCTCACCTGTTCCGGAAGGCACGCAATTCACCTCCGTGCTCAGCACGAACCGGATCGGTGCTCTCAAGCGCAACGGAAGCCTGTCCGCAATGGCCATCTCCACCTCCGGTGTTGGCGCGAACCACCCGGGCTCGTCGGGAATCAAACATTCTTCCAGATGAGCCAGCCATGCCGGTTGGAGACAATCACCGGTCGCCATGACATCAATCCCCTTGCGCCTCCCATAAAGCGCCATCGTCTCCAGAGTCATGTTCTTTGAGACGGCCTTGGCATGATGCGAATGCATGTGGAGGTCCGCGGCGTAGCGCATGGGAAAACTATCCTACACGCAGTTTCCTCACGCCAAGGGAAAGCGGGCCTGGACAACAGGTTGGTTTGTCGGCCTTGATGGCCCACGCGGCCTCGCCATCGGCACCGACGACGGACATGAACAGGTTCAGCGGGCGTCATCCTCCATCCAATCCCGCCCGAAGACCACGCGCGCACCGCGGCGGTAGAAGATGTAGGCGTAGGCCCATTGCAGCAGGACGGCGGCCTTATTGCGAAAGCCGATGAGGAAGAGGATGTGCACGAAGAGCCAGAGCAGCCATGCGAGGTAACCCGTGAACTGCAGCGGACCGAACCACGCCACGGCGGCATGGCGGCCGATCGTCGCCAGCGATCCCTTGTCCCGGTAACGGAAAGGCCGCTCTGCTCTTGCCGCACCGCGCAACCGCGCACGGATCACATCAGCCACGTAGACTCCCATCTGCATGGCGGCCGGACTCACGCCCGGAACCTGAGTTCCGTCCGGCTGCTTGATCGAGGCGATGTCACCGATGGCAAAAACATCCGGGAATCCCGGGAGCGCGAGGTCCGGTTCGACCAGAAGGTGCCCGGCACGGTCCTTGGGGACATCAAGGCATCCGGACAAACCCGCCGCAGCCACTCCTGCCGCCCACACGATGGCATGCGCGGGGATGACGCGGCCGGCGATGTGGACCTGTCCGGCCTGCACGTCATCAACGCGCGTGGAGAGCAGCACCTCGACGCCGCGGCGCCGGAGTTCATCGAGGGCGTTCTGCGAGAGTTTTTCCGGGAAGGTGGGCAGCAATCGCGGGCCCGCCTCGATCAGGATGACTTTGGCGGCACGCGGATCAATGCGCCGGAAGTCGCGTCGGAGCACCCGGGAGCCCAATTCCGCGAACGCCCCGGCCAGTTCGACACCCGTGGGGCCTCCTCCCGCGATGACCAGCGTCATGAGGCGTTCCCGCTCGCCGGCATCGTCGGAATTCTCCGCCTCCTCGAATCCGAGCAGCACCCGTTGCCGGATCTCGACGGCATCCTCGAGCGACTTGAGGCCGAGCGCATGCGCCGCCCAAGCGTCATTCCCGAAATAGGAGGTGCGGGCTCCCGTAGCCAGCACGAGGTAATCGTAGCCGACCGGCTGGTTGTGACGCATCCGCACGAGGCGTGCATCCAGATCGACATC
Organism: Chthoniobacterales bacterium; assembly: GCA_014879535.1. Taxonomy (GTDB): domain Bacteria; phylum Verrucomicrobiota; class Verrucomicrobiia; order Chthoniobacterales; family JACTMZ01; genus JACTMZ01. The sequence continues at coordinate 16,061 of JACSRX010000044.1, read as the reverse complement.
CATGACTTCGTCGAGAAGCACCGTGATGTCGGGACGTCGGCGGAAAATCGAGCGGATGGGATGCGCGATCTCCGGCGCACTCAGACCGGCGGTTGCCACCTGGTAAAGCAGCGGCTGGAACAGGTGATGGTTCGTGCGGTCCACCAAGGTGATCCGCGCCCCGCTGCCGCGCAGCCCTTTCGCACAGCTGAGACCGCCGAATCCGCCGCCGATGATGACAACACGATTTCCAGTCATGGCGAGGGCGATTCAGACCACCCGCTCCGGCGTCGTCCGGCCGGTCAGGCCTTGCGACCGCAGCAAGCTTTGTATTTCTTGCCGCTTCCGCAGGGGCACGGGTCGTTGCGGCCGACCTTGGGCAGCTCCCGGCGCTTCGGCAGCTCGATCTTGAGTTCGCCCTGCCCGGGCGTGTGGATGGTGGTCGAGGCGACCGTCGGACCCTGATCGCCGTCGGGGGATTCGCCGCCCGACAAGTTCTGCCTCAGGTTGTTGAGGAAGTCCTCGAAGGAGGCCAGATTGGTCGTGCTTCGGAAAAGATTCGTGAGCACCTCGCCGCGTATGCGGTCCATCAACTCGACGAACATCTTGTAGGCCTCCCCCTTGTATTCGACGAGGGGGTCCTTCTGCCCGTAGGCGCGCAGGTAAACCCCCTCGCGCAGGCCGTCCATGGCGTAGAGGTGCTCCTGCCACAGCCGGTCGATCGCATTGAGCAGGATATAACGCTCGAGCATCTTCAGGGCCTCGGGTTGCTCGTGCCCGGCCTTCAACTCGTAAGCCGACTTGATCTTCCCGACGAGGAATTGCCCATTTTCCTCGACGCTGCGGGTCTCGAACTGCGCGGCTTCCTTCTTGAGCCCGAGCGGGAGCGTCATGTTGACCCACTGGATGAGGCCATCGTAATCGGATTCCCCCTCCTCACCGGGCTGGAGCATCTCCTCCACCTTCCTGGGCACGATCTCGTCGATGACCTCGAAAATCATCGCACGCGGATTGTCCGTCTCGATCGCCTCGTTGCGGTATCCGTAGATGACGCCACGCTGCTGGTTCATCACGTCGTCGAACTCCAGGGTCCGCTTGCGGATCATGTAGTTGCGCTGTTCGACGCGCTTCTGTGCGGTCTCGACGCTCTTGTTCAACCACGGGTGCTCAAGTTCCTCCCCCTCCTCCATCCCGAAGCGCTCCATGATCTTGGTCATGCGGTCGGCCGCACCGAAGTTGCGCATGAGGTCATCCTCGAAGCTCACGAAGAACTGCGAACTTCCAGGATCCCCCTGGCGCGCACAACGCCCCCGCAACTGGCGGTCGATGCGCCGCGACTCGTGGCGCTCGGTGCCGATCACATGGAGGCCGCCGAGTTCCTGCACACCGGGACCGAGTTTGATGTCCGTGCCGCGCCCGGCCATGTTCGTCGAGATGGTCACCGTGCCCGGCTGCCCCGCGCGGGACACGATCTCGGCCTCCTGCAGGTGGAACTTGGCGTTGAGGACATTGTGCGGGATCTTGTCCCGCTTGAGCATGCGGCTGAGAAGCTCGGAGGATTCCACGCTCGCCGTGCCGACAAGCACGGGCTGCTGGGCCGCGTGCCGCTTCTGGATCTCGGCGATGACCGCGTTGTATTTCTCGCGGCGCGTCTTGTAGATGCGGTCGTTGGCATCCTTGCGCGCAACGGGCCGGTTCGTCGGGATCACCACCACGTCCAATCCGTAAATGTCGTGGAACTCGTTGGCCTCGGTCTCCGCGGTGCCGGTCATTCCCGAGAGCTTCTCGTAGAGCCGGAAGTAATTCTGGATGGTGATCGTCGCCAGTGTCTGGGTCTCGCGGTCGATCTGAACCCCCTCCTTCGCCTCGACCGCTTGGTGGAGGCCGTCGCTCCAGCGGCGCCCGGGCATCTTGCGGCCGGTGAACTGGTCCACGATCATCACCTTGTTCTCCTCCACGACGTATTCGACATCCTTTTCGTAGAGGCAATACGCCTTGAGGAGCTGGGAAATGTTGTGGATGCGCTCGGCCTGCCCGTCGAAATGCTTCTGCCGCTCCGCCTTGGCCTCGACCTTGTCCTTGTCCGACAACGAGGCATTGAGATCGATGTCGGTGAATTCGTTGATGAGGTCGGGCAGCACGAACGCATCGGGGTCGCCAGGATTCATGAAAGAGCGCCCCTTCTCGGTGAGGTCCGCCTCGTGCTGCCTCTCCTCGATCGTGTAGAAAAGTTCCTCCTTCAGCGCGACAAGCTCGTCCTTGCGCGTGTCCTGGTAGAAGGAAAGCTCCGCGCGGTCGAGCAGCCTGCGCATCTCAGGTTCTTCCATCATGCGCAGGAGACCCTTGTTGCGGGGCTCGCCGAGCTTGACCTTGAAAAGGGCGCGCCCCGCCTGTTCCTCGTCGCCCTTCTCCAGCAGCTCTTTGACCTCCGTGACCAGGCGCGTGCAGAGGATCGACTGTTTGCGGACCAGTTGCTCGACCAGGGGCTTGAAGCGGTCGTATTGGTGTGTCGAGACGGTGGCCGGACCGCTGATGATCAGCGGCGTGCGGGCTTCGTCGATGAGGATCGAATCAACCTCGTCCACGATGGCGAAATAATGCCCGCGCTGGACCTGCTGCGCCCGCGAGGTGGCCATGCCGTTGTCACGAAGGTAATCGAACCCGAACTCACTGTTCGTTCCGTAGGTGATGTCGCACGCGTATTGCGCCCGCCGCACGTCCGGGGTCTGGTCGTGCTGGATGATGCCGACCGTGAGACCGAGAAAACGGTAAATCTCCCCCACCCACTCGGCATCGCGGCGGGCAAGGTAGTCGTTGACGGTGACCAGATGCGCGCCGCGCCCGGCAAGCGCATTCAGATACAGCGGCAGCGTGGCGACAAGGGTTTTGCCCTCGCCTGTCGCCATCTCCGCGATGCGGCCGCTGTGCAGCACCATGCCGCCGATCAGCTGCGAGTCGAAATGAACCATCTGCCATTCGATCGGGTGGTCCACCACGGTGATGGTGCGACCGCACAGTCGGCGCGCCGTGTTCTTCACCACGGCAAAGGCCTCCGGCAGGACGTCGTTGAGCGCGTTCTGCTGTTCCTTGTAGTCTTCGATCACGGAAATCCGCGTCTTCCACTCGGCCGTCATGCGGCGCAGGTCGTCATCCGACAGCGACCGGTATTGCTCCTCCAACTCGTTGATGCGCCGGACGACCGGCATCATGCGCTTGATCTCGCGCTGGTTCTTCGAGCCGACGATTTTCCTGATGATGAAATTGATCATGCCTGCCGCCCGCGATCGGGCGCGAAAGGGTCAAGGATATCCGGGACGCCGTCTCCAGCAAAGGAAATTGCCGTCTGCGGACTTGCCCGGTGCCTGCCGCGGCCTATTTTGGGCAGAGTATGAAAGCCCCGGCCCTTGGCGCCCTCTGCCTCATCGCCCTCACCCACCCCGGCCTGACGGACGGGGCCACATCCGACACCGAAGCCAAGGAGGCCATGGCCGCCATCGCCGCCATGGTCAAATCCTTCGAAACCGGCGCCCCAAACCCCCTGGCAGCCCTGGGTGGAAAAGAAGCCGTGGACTTCCGCCAACTCAAGGCCCTGCTGCCCGAGGAACTGGCCGGTCTGCGGCGCACCAACGCCCGCGGTGAGAAAACCGGCGCCTTCGGGGCCAATATAGCCACCACCACAGGCGAATACGGATCCCCAGACGGTCCCCGGCTGACGGTCAAGATCACGGACCTTGGCGCCACGGGTCCCTTCGGAGCGTTGGCCGGCCTCGGGTGGCTGACCTCCGAAGTGGACAGTGAAGGCGACGACGGTTACGAGCGCACAACCATGTATGGCAACTACAAGGGGCTCGAAAAATACCGGGGAGACTCAAAATCCGGCTCGGTGAACATCGTCGTGGCCAACCGCTTCATGGTCGAAGTCGAGGGTCGCGGAATCGAGCCCATCCAACTGCAGACCGCCGCGGCCTCGCTGAATCTTATGGCTTTGGAACAACTGGCGAAACAGGAACCGGCTGCTGATGCGGAGTAATCCCCCCTGCGGGTGCAAGGGGCGTGGAGCCATGGGGATTCGAACCCCAGACCTCCTCAATGCCATTGAGGCGCTCTACCAACTGAGCTATGACCCCTGTTGCCCTGCGGGAGCTCCGCAGGCGAGCGCTGAGAATATGCACCCCCGTGGCACCGGGGCAAACAAAATCAGTCCAAGCGACCGCCGTGCTCTCTGATGAACAAGGCCCCCGGACATTCTGCAACTCCCATGCATCCATTTCCCCGCATTGCCATGGGACCATCAAAAGCCCCGCATGGATCGTAGCTGCATGCCGGACCGTGCTGCTTTTCCAACGCCGACGGGAAATCCACACGAGAACACACCGCCTGCAGCAACCTGTGCATTCGCATCGACGGCATAAGATCGCAAAAATGCCACCACCATTCCCGATCTGCGTGGTATGGTTGTCCTCCATGCGTCATCTCGCCGCCCTTCTTTTCACTCTGACTGCATTCGCCGGCACCGCACCCGCGACCGCCGCACTGCCCTTGGACAAGACCTTTGTGGGTCAGAAAAAATTCCGGCAGGTGATGCAGCGGGGTTACGAGGAGGGCTGGGCGAATCTGCCTCTCGGTGAACGGGTCAACAAATTCGCCCTCGCCCTGCAGGGGACGCCCTATGTGAACTACACCTTGGAGTTGGACGACCGGATCGAGGCCGCGTCGGTGAACATGAACGGGATGGACTGCTGGACCCTGTTCGAGATTTCGCTCGCCATGGGACGCCTCGTGGCGCTGCACCCCCCACCCTACACGCCCCGCGAGATGTTGCGCCTCATCGAAATCGACCGGTATCGGAACGGCCGCTGCACCGGAAAGTTCGATTCGCGGCTGCATCATCTCGAAGACTGGATGGGCGACAACCAGCGGCGCGGACTCGTTCGGGACGTCACGCCGTCACTCGGCGGTGTCCCCCTGCACCGTGAAATGCGCTACATGGGGAAAAAGCCCCACCTGTTCCGGCAACTGCGGGCCGATCCGTCCATGGTTCCGGAATTCATCCGCATCGAAAGGGAACTCTCGCGGCGCGGGATCACCTACATCCCGAAATCGCAGGTCCCCAAGATCGAGTCGAAACTGCGCAACGGCGACATCATCTGCATCGTCACCAACTGGCACGAAGCCTACACGTCCCATGTCGGCCTCGCCTCGCGCGACAACAAGGGCGTTCTCCGCTTCCTCCACGCCTCGAAAAACCACCGCAAGGTCCTCCTCGACGACCGGCTCAGCAGCTATCTCAACAGATTCAGCACCCACGCCGGAATCTACGTGGTGCGCCCGCTCGACCTTCCCGATCGCAGGCCGCTGGCCGCACGCTGAAAACCCGGGACCGGTCAGCGGCCCGGAATCTTCTCACCCGCCACGAGGTCGTCCCACGTCTGCCGTTCCCGCACGACCTCAGCCCGGCTTCCGTCCACGAGAATCTCCGAGGGCAGCCTGCGTGAGTTGTAGTTCGACGCCATGACGAATCCGTAGGCCCCCGCGCTGAGCAGCGCCACACCGTCACCGGGCGAAAGGTCGGCAACCGGACGATCCTGGGCGAAGAAATCCCCGCTCTCGCAAACCGGCCCCACCACATCGACATTCCGGACCGGCGTCTCCGGGGATGGTTCGCGCAACGGCACGATTTCGTGGTGCCCCTCGTAAAGCGCGGGACGGATCAGGTCGTTCATGCCGGCATCGGTGATGATGAAACTCTTCGCGGGCGTCTGCTTCACGTAAAGCACGGTGGTGAGCAGCACGCCGGCATTGCCGACAAGGCTTCGTCCCGGCTCGAGAAGGATCTTCAACCCCAACCCCTCGAGGAGCGGTCTGATGGCGGCTGCGTAGTCATCAAAGCCGATGCGCTTCGGGTCGGTCCCGCTTTCCCACCAGTCGGACGATCCGCTCGCCAAAGTGCCGTGGTAGATGATGCCAACCCCGCCACCGATGCTGAAAAACTTGATCCCGTGACGCGCCTTCAACTCGGCCACAATGGGCGCGAGTTTTCCGAGCGCTTCCACGAACGGGTCGGTCTCCAGGATCTGCGACCCGATGTGGGTCTGGATTCCGCGGAGTTCCAAGTTCGGCAAAGCCGCCGCCTGCTCGTAGACACCGAGGATGCGGTCGATCCCGATGCCGAACTTGTTGTGGCTCTTGCCGGTGGAGATGTATTTGTGCGTCTGCGCATCAACGTCGGGATTGACCCGCAACGCGACGGGCGCCTTCCTCCCCATGACCCCCGCAACTTCGTTGATGAATGCCAATTCAGGTTCCGATTCGACGTTGAAGGAATAAACCCCCTCCTGCAGGGCGAATTCGATCTCCTCGCGCGTCTTGCCCACCCCGGCGAACGTGCACAAGTCGGCGCGTCCACCCGCCTTCAGCACGCGGAAGAGTTCACCGCCCGAGACGATGTCGAACCCCGCGCCTTCGCGCGCGAGGAGATCGATCACCGCGAGGTTGGAGTTCGCCTTCATGGCATAGCACACGCGGTGGTCGAGACCGGCGAGCGCCGCGTCCAACCGGCGGTAGTGCTCGCGGATGGTCCGCGCGCTGTAGACATAGAGCGGTGTCCCGTGGCGGGCCGCCAATTCAGTCAGGGCAACGCCTTCGCAATGGAGGACTCCGTCGCGGTAGGAAAAATCGTGCATAAAGCGCGCAGCTTAGCGGCGGGCACTCCGCCCTGCAAAGAAGAAGGCTCACTCGCCCCCGCAGCAGCGACGCTGGATCAGATGATCCACCGAATACCGCCCCGGACCGCACAGCAACAACGCGAGATAACCCCCCATGTAAATGAAGGCCAGCTCACCGCTGTGCTCCCCGGAAAGGGCCCCGCCATGAACGGCGAAGAATGCCACCGCCATGGTGATCACCAGCGGGACAAGTGCCAGCCTGGTGGCCGCACCGACGACGATCAAAACTGAACAAACCACCTCGGCAAAAATTGCCAGATAGAGGCTCGTCGCGGATCCGGCACCGAAAGGATCTGGAAACGTCCCGGCCAATTCGGAGCTTTTCTGCCACTTGCCAAAGCCGTGCAGAACCAGCATGGAAAGGCCCAGCCATAATCTCAAAACCAGCAACCCGGAATTTCTCAGGCAATCCCCGGCGGGGCCATTCAACCATCGTGTGCAACATTTCATCACCAACCGGCTATACCGGCGCACGGAGGCCCAGGCAAGTGCGGGTTGTCCGCGGGCTTGAGCCCGAGGACATGCCGCGTCACTTTTCCGGATGTGAAACCCGCATCCCAACCCCGGCATGTCTGGAGATGGGTGCGGCATGCCTCGGCGACGCATGAGGACGCCTGGCGGGAGCGCTTGGCGTTCCTGGGAGCGCAGAATGTGGCCGTTCTCGGACGCCCTGGAACCTCGATGATCCGCATCGAAGCCTACAGCCCGTCCGCAGCGCCCCTGCGGGATGTGATGCACCTGTTCGGGGGCGCCGTGACGCGTATTGACACCGAGGCCATCGTGGCCAAGGCCAACTCCCCGCGGAAGCCTCTTCGGCTCGGACGCAACATGGCAATCCTCGATACGCATGACCGCTGGCCCGGGAACCGTCCGAAACCCCGCGTGCTGCTTCGCATCGGCAGCGCCATGGCATTTGGCACCGGCGACCATGCCACAACTTCAAGCTGCCTGCGATTTCTGCGCGAGGAAGCCCCCCGCCTGCCTGCGGGCTGGACCGCTCTCGACATAGGCACCGGCTCGGGAATCCTCGCCTTGGCGGCGGAAAAACTCGGTGCCTCGTGCGTCACGGCATTCGATTACGACCCGCGCGCGGTCCGCGCGGCGCAGGACAACGTCCGGCGCAACCGATGCACCCGCGTTTCCCTCGCGGTGATGGACGTCCATGCATGGCGCCCCGGAAGGAAGCGCCACCCCTTGATCATGGCCAACCTGTTCAGCAACCTCCTGCGCGCCGCCGCTCCCAGGATCGTCCGGGCGCTGTCCCCGGGCGGCACCCTGATCCTCTCGGGCATCCTGCGTGCCCAGGAGAATGAAACGCTCGCCCCCTTCCTGTCGCGCGGCTTGGTCCTTGAAAAGGCTGGCCGTCGCGGCAAATGGGTCACATTGCTTCTGCACGCCCCACGCCGCTGACGTCGCGGCGCCGGCGGGATCACAACTCGGAGAGGTTCTGCTGAAGAATCTCCCGCTCGGCCTCATGCAGGCCGGGGAATTCGTCGAGGATGGCCAGGGCCGCCGTGTAGAAGCTTTTGGCTTTTTTCTCCTCCCCGCGCATGTGGTAGATCACCGCCAGATGGCCGAGACTGAGGCCGATCTCGGGGTGCGTCGTGCCGTAGAGTTGCTCGAGGATTCCCAGCGCCTCCATGTGGCGCTTCTCGGCACCCAGCAGGTCGCCGCACTCGCAAAGCACCGCTCCAAGATTGGTGGCGATGAGGGCCATCTCCGTTTGAAGATCCCCCTCGTGCCGGGCCGCTTCGCTCATCGCGCGCGCGAGCAGCACGGCTGCCTCCTCGAGGTCACCTGCCTGCTTGCGCAGCATCCCAAGGTTGTTCAGGCACATCGGAACATGCTGCGTATCCCGGGCCTTGCGGTAGAATTCGATCGCCTGTTCGTAATGCGCGCAGGCCGCCTCGTTTTCCCCGAGACTCTCCTCCAGTGTGGCGATCTTCGATGCCACCCGGGCGGCGGGGGCAGCCATGGCTCGCTCGACAAAAATATCCAGCCCTTCACCCCAGCAGGAAAGGGCCTCGCGCGAGTCATTCCTCGCGGCGGCAGCATCGCCCGCAATCTCGCGCGTCAATGCTTTCTCATCACGCTCGACCAAAGCGGGGTGTTTCGGCGGAGCCCCGGTCACCATGGAACCATGGTAATCGGCTGGAACAGCCTCGGCAATTCAGGAGTGGGAACAGGTCACGGCAGCATCCGGTCCAAACGGCGACGGGTCGCCGGAACACGGCCCGCATGGGCCTCGATCGCACCGAGGGCATTCCCCTCATGGCCGAATCCGAGCACCCGGCACGCCTCCGTCTCGAAAAATTCCAGTGCCCGGCGCGTGGGCGCATTGCCGCACAGGTGCCCCAAGGCCCTCCTCAGAAGGTCGAACAATCCCGGGGCGGCATGCCCGGGCTCGGACAGGAGATCGCACAACTCGGCGAAATACGACGCGGCCAGCAGCCCGTGGTAATCCCCGCGCAATCCCCCCCATGCCTCGATCAGGCGCACTTCGCGGAGGGTGTGCAGGTCGGATTTCCTCGACGCGGCGAATTGGATCTCGGCCTGATGGAAAAGATCCGGATGAAACCTCGCCCGCTTTCCGCCCCGCGTTGGTCCGTGTGCCGCCGTGCGGATTTTCCCGTGGACCGGGGACAACCACACAAGGACGCAGCTTGATTCGCCGAACCGCACACGTCGCAGGAGGATGGCCTCCGTCGTTTCGGCCGGACTCATGGACGTTCAGGAAACCGCCTCGACCATGAGTTCCTGCAGGTGGGCGTAAAAATGCGTCCGCAGCAATGCCATTCCACGGTGCGTGGCAAGGTCCGGGAATTCCCGGTTGTCGAGATCGGCCTCATCGAGGCCGTTCGCCTCGACCGTGATCAATCTCGCCTGGTTGAGCACATTCAGCCACGCGTCCAGGTGATCCGCCGGAATGATGAGACGCCCGGAACAATCGCCATCCGCAAGCGGGGCAAGATCACGGGCCACGATCTCGCGATTGGAGGCAAACAGGCACTCCAATTCCGGACGCACGTGTTCACCCCAATCCGCGCGCATCTCGGAAGGTCCGTCCTTTCCGACAGGATCCGGATAAAGCCGCCCGCTGGCGCGGTCGTGGGCCGCTGCAACCTCGGGAAGCTCTGCCAGCAGCCCGGCGAACAGCGGATGCATGTCGTCGAGTTCCCACGCGTGCGGAGATGTGCGGCGGAAACGCATGCCGGGTCACAACTCCGCCTGTTCGAGCGTGGCAAGCAGCAGATAACCGTGCAGTTGCTCGATGATCGCCTCCGCCCGCTCGCGATGACCCGACCAGACAAGCGAGCGCCCCTTGTGGTGGACCTCCAGCATGTGCCGCGTGGCCTTGTCGCGCGGGAAGCCCAGCACACGCTGGAAAACCATCGTCACATAGGACATCAGGTTCACGGGGTCGTTGTGCACGACAACATTCCAAGGCGCCGCGACATCGGTCTCATCGCGTGTGCCGGTCAAGGCGATGGTGCCCGTCTCGCTCATACCGCGATCACATGCACGGCGGGCGCCGCAGTCAACGGTTCCGCCACCCCCTGCAGCATCTCCACGGTGCGCGACGCGGAAAGAACCACTCCGACCGACTCCGCCCCGAGCACACATTCCGCCAGCAACATGGCCCCCGCCATCTGCACCGATGGGAGGTGGAAGACGTGCGCGCGCGCGGAAAACACCGTTGCCATATGCCCGACTGTCCCGTCATTCCCGGCAATGCTGCGCAAACGTTCCAGCATCCTCGATCCCTGCGGCGGCACGCAGCCGAACAGCACCCGGCGCCCCGCAGCAAGGCTGCCTTGCGCCGCCGGACCGGGCAAAGCAAAACCCAACCGTCCGTCCACCTCTGCCAGCGTCCTGACATCCTGGGCCGCAGCGGCCGCCTGCAGCGAGAACAAGGACGGCCGCAGGACGGGGTGGAAAATCTCCCGGACCCATTCCTCCCAATCCTTCCCGAGCGTTTCCGCCCCCGCAGGGCGGAAGGTGGCCGCGCCGCAGGCCTCGTGCGAAGGCAGGCACAACTCGACCAGCCTCCACCAGGCTGCGACTTCCGCAGCGGCTTCAGTGGAAGGATGCGGCTTCATGGTCCCGGTAAATTAGCACAGTCCACGAATGGCGCGGCGCAAAATTTTCTCCTGCACGGAACGCATTTCCGCAGCATCCGACGGGGTTTCATCGGACCATCCGGCCAGATGCAACAACCCGTGCACGGCATAGCGGGCGATCTCCTGCGGCAGCGGCAATCCCCGCCCAAACGCCTCGCGCTGCGCGGTCTCGGCACTCAGCACGATTTCCCCATGCAAGAACGTGATCACATCCGTCGGCGTCGGATCCCCCAGAAACTCGCCGTGCACCGCTGCAATGCGCCGGTCGGAAACGGCGACAACCGAGACTTCCGGGAGCTGCCCCAGCACGGATCGGCTGCGAACGGCGGCAAGCACTCCGGGCAGCGCCCGGTCCACCACCAAGGCCGCCACCCGGAGTCCCAACTCGGCCGGGGCGACCGCGCGCTGCCGGTTCAACCACGCGATGGCAGGTGCTGGATCAGCGGGCATCAGGCGGCTCTATATAGCACCACCCGGGAGGGCTGGAAAAGCGGGCTTTCTCAGGCGGCGGACCCGGACCCCTCGGTTTTGCGCGTCGCCTTCGTCTCGGACTTCACATCGTCCCGGGGATAGGCGATGCGGCTGTGCAGCATGTTGAGCAGGGTGAAGCGGAAACTGGCGGCGAGTTTCCGGATGTCGGCCAGCGTCAGGGGGCATTCGTCGAGCAACCCCTCGTCCATTTTCAGCTCGATCACCTCGTCCACCAAATCCTCCACCCTCTGCGGTGTCGGCCGCTGCAAGCTGCGCGAAGCGCTTTCCACCGCGTCGGCCAGGCAGATGATCCCGCTCTCGCGTGTCTGGGGATTCGGACCCGGATAGCGGAAATTCTCCTCGCGCACCGCCGGAACATCCTCCGCCCGGAGATTCATGATCTTGCCGCCGAGGCGCGCGTCATCAGCCTGCTGCAGGGCGCGCTGGTGGAAAAAGCGGACGAGCGAGTTGCCGTGGTGCTCGCGGATCACATCCACCACGAGGTCATTGAGCCGGTGCTTGAGAGCCAGGTCCTCCCCCTCCTTCACATGGGAGATGATGATGAGTGCGCTCATGGACGGCGCGAGATCGTCATGCGGATTGACTCCCTGCGCCATGTTCTCCGTGAAATACTCCGGCTTCACCAACTTGCCGATGTCGTGGAAATAGGCGCACACGCGGCAGATGGTCGGGTTGGCACCGATGGCCTCCGCTCCGGCCTCCGCGAGGTTGGCCACGGCGAGGCTGTGGTGGTAAGTGCCCGGGGCCTCGAGCGTCATGCGCTTGAGCAACGGGTGGTTCAAATCCGCCGCCTCAAGCCAGGAGATGTCGGTGGTGATGCCGAAGATGTGTTCGAGGATCGGCAAAATGCCGCTCACGATGATGGCCGTGCCGACTCCCACGGTGAATGCCGCGAGGGTTTGCATGCCGACCATGGCCCAATCGGTGAGGCCGGGCGCCGAGACCAAGGCGGGCCCGATCTGGCCGAAGATCGCCGCCAGCATCCACACCGCGATCCCGACATAGAGTCCGGCGCGGATGAGCTGGCTGCGCTTGCGCACCTGCAGGGTGAAAAGAACCGCCACCGCACCGGAAATCAGCGAGATGACCAGGAACACCGTGTCGGTGACCGGCATGAGAAACGCACCCCACAAACTCGCCGCCACCGCGCCGAACAAACCGAGGTGCCTCCCGAGCAGGACCGAAAACACCAGCGGCGCGAGCGCGTAGGGTATGAGCAGCGGCACCAATTGCAGGTCGATCCGGCCGCTGTCGGCCAGCACGAGCAGCCCCTTGATCGCGCCCAACTGCAGAAGGAGGATCCCGTAAATCAGCGCCAGGCTCGAATTCCGATAGAACGCCGTCGGGTGGTTGACCCACAATTGCGCGATGGAAATGCCGAAAACGAGCAGGCAAATCAGGTATTTCTTGAGCGGCTGGTCCTGCTGGTCGCCCGTGAAGATCAGAAAGCCGAGGCCCACGGCAAAGGCGGCAAAGACCGCCACGCGCGGAAGCCATCCGCAGGCAAGGGCCTCCCGCCACGGACTCTCCTCGACGCGGAGGCGCGATTTCCCGCAAGCCAGGCCCTTCTTCACCAACTGCTGCCGATGCAAGAATTTGAACATGTCGGATGGACAAGCCGCGGCTCGTCAGGAAACTCGGGCGAATCTCGTCATAAGCAAGCGGATCGCTCAGGAAGGCTCAAGCCTCCAGCGCCGCGACACCCGGAAGCACCTTGCCCTCAAGGAATTCCAAACTTGCGCCGCCGCCGGTCGAACAGTGGCTGACCTTGTCCGCCACCTTGAATTTCTTGGCGGCTGTCGCCGTGTCACCGCCGCCGACCACCGTGATCGCGCCCCTTTCCGTGGCCTCGGCCACGGCTTCCGCCATCGCCCTGGTGGCGCCGCAGAATTTGTCGAATTCGAACACGCCCGGGGGGCCGTTCCAGATGATCGTCTTGGCCCGCAGGATCGCCTCGCGGTAAAGCGCGATGGACTTCGGCCCCGCATCGAGACCCTCCCACCCCGCCGGGATGCCCGAGGCATCATCGGCCGCCTGCGTGTTCGCATCGGCCGAGAAACCGTCGGCGCAGACATAGTCCACGGGGAAAATCAGGTTGACGCCACCCGCTTTCGCCTTGGCGGCGAGGTCGGCCACGATCTTTGCGCCCTCGGGATCGAACAGGCTGCCGCCGATCTCCATCCCGTCGATCACTTTCTTGAACGTGTAGGCCATGCCGCCACCGATGATGATCTCATCGGCCTTCTCGATGAGGTTGGTGATGAGCGGGATTTTGTCCGCGATCTTCGCGCCGCCCAAGATGGCGAGCAGCGGCCGCTGCGGGTGCTCAAGCACGGCGGCAAAGGCATTGAGTTCCTTCTCCATGAGGAAGCCCGCCGCCTTCTGAGGAAGATCGACACCGACCATGGACGAGTGGGCCCTGTGCGCCGTGCCGAAAGCGTCGTTGATGAACACATCACCGAGCTTGCTCAGGCTGGCGCGGAATGCGGCCACCTTGGCAGGGTCGGCCTTCACTGAAGAACCATCCTCGTTCTTCGCCTTGCCCTCCTCCTCGATGTGGAACCGGAGGTTCTCCAGCAACACCACGTCGCCCGGCTTGAGCGACGCGCAGGCCTCCTCGGCCGCGGGACCGGCGCACTCGGGCACGAACGTGACGGGACGTCCGCCGAGCAGTTTCGCCAATTCGTCGGCCACCGGCTTGAGCGTGAACTTTTCCACCCTCTGTCCGTTCGGACGGCCGAGATGGCTCATGAGCACGACCGAACCGCCATGGTCGAGGACATGCTGGATCGTCGGCAGTGCCGCCACGATGCGCTGGTTGTTGGTGATCGCGCCGGTTGTCTTGTCCTGCGGAACATTGAAATCCACCCGGATCAGTGCGCGTTTGCCCGCGAGGTCGAGGTCGCGGAGGGTCTTGAATTTGGCCATGGCGTTGGGATGTGGAAACGGCGGCCGGGGAGCCCCGGCCGCCGCTTGCGGAATCATTGGATCAGAGTTTGGCCGCGACCTTGCGCAGGAGGTCCACGCAGCGGTTGCTGTAACCCCACTCGTTGTCATACCAGCTCACGAGCTTGAAGAATTTGCTGTTCAGTTCGATGCCCGAACCGGCGTCGAAGATGCTCGAAGCCGTGTCGTGGATGAAGTCGGTCGAGACCACCTCGTCCTCGGTGTAGGCAAGGATGCCCTTGAGGTAGGTTTCGCTGGCCTTTTTCATCGCCGCGCAGATTTCCTTGTAGCTTGTCTCTTTCACCGTCTTGACGGTGAGATCGACGACGGAAACCGTCGGCGTCGGCACGCGGAAGGACATGCCGGTGAGCTTGCCCTTGACCTCGGGCAGCACGAGCGCGGTGGCCTTGGCGGCACCGGTCGAGGCCGGGATGATGTTGATCGCCGCGGCACGGCCGCCCTTCCAATCCTTCTTCGACGGACCGTCCACGGTCTTCTGCGTGGCGGTGTAGGAGTGGATGGTGGTCATCAGACCTTCTTCCACGCCGAAGCCTTCCTTCAGCAGCACATGGACAACCGGGGCGAGACAGTTCGTCGTGCAGCTCGCGTTGGAAATGATGTTGTGCTTCGCCGCGTCGTATTTGTCGTCGTTGACGCCCAGCACAACCGTGATGTCTTCCTCCTTGGCCGGCGCGGAGATGATCACCTTCTTGGCGCCCGCATCGAGGTGGCCCTTGGCCTTCTTGGCCTCGGTGAAAAGCCCGGTGCATTCCAAGACGATGTCCACGCCGAGTTCCTTCCACGGAAGCGCAGCCGGACCTTCCTTCACCGCGAGACATTTGATCTTCTGGCCGTTGACCACCAGCGTGTCATCCTCGGCCACCGAAGGGGATGATTTCTCGCTGCTCACGGTGCCCTTGAAGGCCCCTTGCGTGGAGTCATATTTGACCAGATAGGCCAAGTTGTCGGCCGGCACCAAGTCATTGACCGCCACAACCTGGAAATCCTTGCCCAGAAGTCCCTGCTCCGCGATCGCGCGGAAAACGAGGCGCCCGATGCGCCCAAACCCATTGATACCGATTTTAGTCATGTTTGTTTTGTGTGTGGTTTTGTTGCGGAGGGAACACCTATTTAAGAAGCGGGGCGGCGGCAGGTCAATCCACGAGTCACGGAAACCGGTCTAGGCAGGCGAGAAGGGGGCAACCGGTCAATCCAACTCAAAGTTGATATTAACAGTGTAAGACCCGCCGGAAATCAGGCTCTTTGGCGGGGCATCGACCTTGAGCACACGGCGCGCGGCTGCCAGCACACTGTCATCCATCACCACATTGCCGGACGACCGGAGAAGGCGAAAATCCGTGATGCGTCCGTCGGACCCGATCGTGATGCGGAGGGTCGCGGTGAATTTCGCCGAGTCCACAATGCTCGTGGGCTGATCCCAGACTCCGAAGAACCGGTCATGGATCATTTCGTGATACCATCCGAATTCGCTGGCCCCGGAAGCACCGGGGGAACCCCCGGCCGCTTCCGCCTTGCGCACCGGCGCACCGGTCGGGGAATCGGATGCCTCCGCCGTCTTGGGCGTGGCGGTCGGCGCGGGCTTGGGTGTCGCGCTCGGGGTTGCTTTCGGCGTGGCCTTGGGAGTCGCCTTCGGCGTCGGTTTGGGGGTCGGTTTCGGAGAGGTCTTCGGGGTGGCCTTGGGCGTTGGCTTCGGGGTCGGCTTCGGGGTCGGCTTGGGAGTCGGCTTTGGCGTGGGTTTCGGCGTTGGCGTGGGTGTGGGTGTGGGCGTCGGGGTTGG
>JACSRX010000039.1 GCA_014879535.1 Chthoniobacterales bacterium | reverse complement strand
GGTAGGGTCGGCTGGCCTCAGCCGACCTCGGGCGCGTGAGGCCACACGCCCCTACCAAACGGCTTTGTCCACGGCCACGGTATTTCCTAAACCACCCTAGTCCCGCCAGAACATCGCCTTGAGCGGGTGCTCGTCGAGCACGTTGCCCTCGATGCCCCCGAGACGCTCCGCGTCGTAAAGCTGGATCCCGACGTAGAAATAGAGCGGGCACACGGGCATCTGGTCGCACACGAGGATTTTCTCGGCTTGGCGCAGGATTTCGTAGCGTCCGGCCGGATCCAACTCCGCAGCGGCCTCCGCAATGAGGCGGTCGTATTCCGGGTCGCTCCACCCCGTGCGGTTGTTCCCCCCGCCGGTCACAAACATGTCGAGGAAGGTGTTCGGGTCGGGATAGTCCCCCACCCAACTGGACCGGGCGATGTCGTAGTCGAGGGTGCTCAGGGAACGCAGGTAAACTTTCCACTCCTGCCGCAGAAGCTGCACGTTCACGCCCAGCTCCCGCCGCCACATGCCCTGCAACTCCACGGCGATGGCCTCGTTCAATTCCCCCTCGCTGTAAAGGTAGGTCACCATGGGGAATCCCTTCCCGCCCGGAAACCCGGCCTCGGACAGCAGACGCCGCGCTTCCTCCGGGTCGCGTCCGCCGCCGCAGCCCATCGGCACATAGCCCCCGGCACCCGGCGGCACAAAGCTGTCTGCCGACAGCTCGCCGGCCCGGGTGATGCGCCCGACGATGGAGGGCTTGTCGATCACCATGCTGAACGCGCGCCGCACCCGCTCGTCGGTGAACGGACCCTTGGCGCAGTTGAACCGCAGGAAATACGTCCCGAGGAACGGCGCCGCGTGGAAATCCCCGCGCTTCTTGATCTCGGACAGGAGCGCGGGCGGCACAAGGCCCTTGTCCATCATGAGGTCGGCCTGCCCGGAGGCATACAAATTGAAGGCCGTGTTCGCCTTGCTCACCGGGATGATGTCGATCGTCTCCATCGCGACATTCGCCGCATTCCAGTAGTGCGGGTTCTTGCGCAGCCGGATCCGGTCGTTCAGCCGCCATGACTCGAGGACATACGCCCCGTTGCCGACAAGGTTGCCGGGCTTGATCCAGTCGTCGCCATGGCGCCCGATCACGCGCACCGGAGCCGGCAGGAGCGTCGTGAAGGCGCACAGATCGAGGAAGAACGGCGTCGGGTTCTCCAGCTCGACGCGGAGCGTCCGGTCATCCGGCGCCGAGACCCCGACGCCCGAAAAATCCTCCAACTCCCCCTCGTTGAAGGCGCGCGCATTCTTGATGTAGTGCAACTGATAGGCGTATTCGGACGCCGTGGACGGGTCCAACGTGCGCCGCCACGACGCGACAAAGTCCCCGGCCGTCAGCGGCGTGCCATCGCTCCAGAGCAATCCGTCGCGCAGGCGGAAGGTGTAAACTTTCCCATCCCCGGAGAGCTCCCAGCTTTCCGCCGCCCCCGGCTGCGGGCGTCCGCTCTGGTCGAAGGAGAGCAACCCCTCGAAAAGCGCATTGGCCACCCGCCCCTCCGGCTGGCCGACGATCAGGGCCGGATCGAGCGTCTCGGGCTCCGCCCCGTTGAGAAAGACCAGGTCCGCACGCGGCTGCGGGGAGCAACCGGTGACCGCCAGCAAAATGGCCAGAAGGGTGAAACGCACCCGGCATTGATGGCCGGATCGCGCCGCAGTGACAATCCCGTGCTTCGCGCTCGCCGCGCACGGGCCGCGGGAAGTAGGCTCCTCCGATGCTTTCCGACGGGGCTGTTTTTGCGCGCTGGCCCGGCATCCTCGCCCTCCTTCTCGCCGTGTTCGTCTATTGGTTTGCTCTCGGCAGTGACCATGCGGCGACCAATGGGGACGAACTCCTCTACGCGCAGATCACGCGACTGACCGCGGCCACCGGCGACTGGCTCCCGCTGCAGTCCCCGGTCGAGCGCCACCGCAACACCAAGCCGCCGGCGCTTTTCTGGCAGGGGATCGTTTCCACGGACTGGGCCGCGCACTGGGACCTGTGGCATCTGCGCTATCCGAACGTGATCTACACCCTCGCGCTCGCCGGCATGGTCTTCGTGCTCGGACGCCGGCTCGGCGGTGGTGCGGCCGCGGGCATCCTCGCCGCGCTCGTCTATCTCAGCTTCTTCGGGGTTTACCGCTACGGACGCGTCTTCCTCACATCGGCGCCCGAGGCCTTCTGGCTCTTCCTCCCGGTGTTCATCCTGTGCCTCCGCCGGCCACGGTCCGACGACCTGACATGGCCGCTGGCCCTGGCTTTCGGCGTCGCGACGGGGATCGCGCTGCTTTACAAATCCTTCGCCCTGGTGCTCGCGGCGGGCGCGGTCTTGACATGGTGGACCATGCACCGGCGCGGCTACGGCGTGCGCGAGTGGTTGTTCGGCGATGCGCCGAAGATTGCCGCGATGAGCGTGATCGCCCTGGCAATGTTCAGCCTCTGGTATGTGCTCGACCCGCAACGACACCTCATCCTCGCCGATTTCATCGTCGAGGAAAACCTCGGCAAGTTCGACACCCATGGCCGGAATTACTTCCTCCGCATCCTCTGGGGCGAATCGAGCCTCTGGCGCAATGTCATTTCCTATCCCCTCAACGCCGGCCTCCTCGCCCCGGCCGTCATCGCGCTGTTCTGGATCGCCTTCCGCGACCGCCGCACCGCCCGGCCGGACGAAACCCTGCTTTGGATCTGGATCGCCACGGTCTTCGTCGTGTTCACCATTCCCGACCAGAGGGACGAGCGCTATCTCCTGCCGGCCATGCCCGCGATCGCCGTGCTCTGCGCGCTTTACTGGTCGCGCCTGCCGCGCTGGGTCCTGGCCATATCCCTGCTTGCGGTCGCCGTCATCGCGACGGGAATGATTCTCGGCGCGGCCCTGCTGACCAATGACCTCGGCCTCGGCCCGGTCTATCCGTGGTTTGTGTGGGCATTCTTGGGGGCACTCGCCGTCTTTGCCCTCGCGGGAGTTTTCCGCTCCGGGCTGACCCGAATTTTCGTGCTGCCCTCCATCCTGCTCCTCTATCTCGGCTACGCATTCTTCCTCCTGCCGTTTGACGGTCCGCTCGGGGAATACGACAGCGCGGCGCAGGACTTCGCCCGCGGTCGGACCATCGCCGCCCCGGTCAACCACGGCAGCCGCGAGGAAATCTTCCTCTTCATGCTGCCGGGAAGCCAGCTCCAGCCCTACAAGCTGAAATCCAGCTTCAGTCTCGACTCGCTCAAGGCCGCCAACGACGCCTTCATCATCAGCCTGCCACTGCAGGACCGATCCCTCGACAATGCGGAGGGAATCCGCGTGATCGGAACGCGGCTCAACCTCGTGGACCGTTTCCGCCAGGACGAAACCCTCGACATGCTGCGGGGAAATGTGTCCCCGCACCTCTTCAAGAAAGACGTTTTTGTCGAGGTGCTTCGCCGCGGTTCCTGAGGAACAAACCCCGGAACCCAAGCCGCAGCACACCCGCAATCGCCGCGGCGGCGAACACGGGGTCCAGCACATAGTCCCAGAGGTTCTCCGACTCCTGGAATCCGACGGAATATCCGAGCAACGCCAGCAGCAGAAGGATGCCGAAGCGGTTGCAGCGCCAGAGGAGAAAGGCGGCAACCACCGCCACCCCGGCGAACAGCACGAACGATTGCCCCCAGAACAGCCAAGGCCAGCCGAGGGCGTAGGCGTCCAAATTGCGAGGACCAAGCCCCAAGGCGCTCGGGTAAAGCGCCACGGCGCCCGCCGCGCCGAAAATCCATGCGGCATTCCAGTCGGCGGACGTGAACAGGGATTTCCCCGAGACGCGGCCGGCCACGGCGATCACCAGCACCCCGGCCAGGGGCACGCTGAAGTTCGCCATGAGGGCGCGCGTCCAAAACGGCAGCGGGTGCCCGAGCCATGGAAACATCACGACCGCGGCAGCCACCGCGCCGCACACAAAGCACCCCCACCATCCGCGGCGTCCGGACACCCACAGGAACACCCATGTCAGCAGCAACCACGGGACCACCACCGTCCACACTGCCGCCCCGCCACTCATGGCACCTCCCCCTTCCTCTGCGCAGCGTCCGCCATGCTGTTGAGCCACTCGGAGTTGAACTCCACGTAGCAGATCCTGTTCTTGCGCGAGGAATACACCATGCGAACCCACCCATCATCCCCCACGAGCATGTAAGGGTAGGAAAACTCCTGCTCTTTCTCCTCCGCCAGCGTGGCGATGCGCCGCCATGTGCGCCCCTCATCCCCGGAAATCGCCAGGCGCAGGTTCTCGCGGACGCGCTTGGTCGTGTCGTTGAAAGCGCAGAGCAGGCGACCGTCGGGAAGGCGGACCACGCAGACTCCCGAGTGGAAATTGGGAAGCTCCGTCGGCTCCGGACGGCTCCATGCGCGCCCGGAATCTTCCGAGCGCGCCATGAACATCCGGCGCGTCTTGGTGACATCGCGGTAAAACGCGGCAGCATCCTGCACCGACAAAGGCACCAAGGCCGGCTGCATGACCTCCAAGCCTCCCGCCATGCGCGACACCGCCGCGGAAAAGCCGCCGTTCCGCGGCAAGAGCCAGAGGATTTCGGGGAAGTTGCCCACCAGTTCCTCGTAAACCGGCACCGCCCATCCGCCGCCATCCAGCCGGGCGGGCGGATTTCTCGGCAACGCCGCAAGGTTGAAGAGCGGATTGGTGGTCAACTTCTCCACCGGCCCCCAAGTTTCCCCGCCATCCTCCGACCATGCCAAGTTCAGCGAACTTCCCGACCAGCGGCCTGCAGCGATGCTCACGAACAACAGGCCCAGTTTCCCTCCCTCACCCGGAAGCAAAAGGGGATTGCCCAAGGACAGCGCATAGCGCCCCAGAGACCCGAACATCATCTCGCGCGAAAGGATCCTGCGCGGCTCGGACCACGCGCCCCGGGGATCACGAACGGACGTGAATATGCCCACATCCGTGTGTCCTTCTCCGCTGCCCGCATACCACGCCGCCACAAGTCTCCCGTCCGGCATCCGGGCCAAAGTTGCCGAATGCGCCTTCGCCTCGGGAGACCCCGGATTGATCTCGATGGTCTCGAAGATCGGGAGCTCGTCCACCACATCCTCGACCGCCGGGGCGACATCGAATCCCGGAAAAGCCCGCCATCCCTCTTCCCGGGCCGACCACCACGGCGCCAACCCGGCCGCCAGTGCCAAACCGGCAAGGACCATCCGGACAATGCCCGGTCTCCTGCTCCGCACGACGGTTTCAGGCGCGTTCATTCAGACAATTTCCACCGGGCATTCCGGAAGCGCCTTGAGGAAGGCGCGCCCGTAGGCCTTCGTCACCACGCGGTTGTCGAGAATGACGACGATCCCCTTGTCGGCCGCCGTGCGGATCAGACGCCCCACCCCCTGCCGCAGCTTGAGGATCGCCTCGGGCAGCGAATATTCCGCGAAGGGATCGCCACCGCGCTGTTCGATCTGTTCAAGCCGCGCCTCGATCAACGGGTGATCCGGCACGGCGAATGGCAACCGGGTGATGATCACATTGCGCAGGGCCTCCCCCGGCACATCGACCCCGCCCCAGAAACTGTCCAGACCGAACAGCACGGAATTCGGCGCGTCCTTGAACTCCTCGACCATGCGGTGCCGGGAACGGTCGCCGCCCTGCACGAGCAAGGGCCAGCCCTGCGCGGCGAAATGCATCTCCAACCGCTCCGCCAGACGGCGCATCAGCCGCGCGTTGGTGAAGAGCACGAACGCATGGCCGCGCGTCTCCCCCGTGAAGTGCTTGATCCAGTTCTCGAGCTCCGCCTCGTAGCTCTCCGCCCGCGGATCCGGCATCTTCCGGACCACGTGGATTTTCATCTGCCGCGCGTAGTCGAACGGACTCCCGATCTGCGCCGCCTCGGCATCCTCCGCGCCGACCCGCTCGCGGAAATACATCAAATCCGGCCGCCCCACGGAAAGCGTCGCGCTGGTCAACACCGCCGTGGTGTCCTCCCGGAAAAGAAGGCGCCGCAGCTCGCCGGCAAGATCCACCGGTGTGACATGCGCGGTGGTGAACTGGTCGCGACGCCCCGACAAGGACGCCCAATAGACGCACTCCTCGTCCGCCTTTTGGTCCGCGAAGACCGGCAACCCGTCGATGAACCCCTGCAGCCGCAGCAGCGACTCCCCCGCCTCGGAGCGCAGATCCTCCCCGGCGTCCGCCGCCGCTTCCTTCAACACCTGCCGCACGGTCTGAAGGCGCGCCACGAGGTCCATCGGCAGATCCAATGGATTGCGCACCCGCACATCACGCCCCTTGTCGAACGAGCAGGCGTTGGTCAGCGCCGCGAAGAACCGCTCTCCTTCGTCCAAGGCCGCCGCCACCGCGCCGCCACCCGCCTTCGACTTGAGAGCCGCCATCAGCCCCTTCTTCGTCCGCGGCTGCCACAACCGTTGGAGGAGAAAACGCAGTTCGTATTGCGAGAGGCGCAGCCCGAGGTGCTTCGCCGCCACCCCCTCGATCGTGTGCGCCTCGTCGAGGATGAGAAAATCGTTGGGATACAGGTGGCCCGCCCCCTCCTCGTCCGTTTCATTCCGTCCCCCCAGCAGGATGAACAGCAGGCTGTGGTTGAGCACCACGACATTGGCCGTATCCACGCGCCGCCGCGCCCGCTGGTAGAAGCACCGGCTCCCGGCACCCCCGCACACACGCTGCGTGCAGATGCCCGCCTCGCTGCAAACCATGTTCCACACCGCCGGGTCGGGTTGCGGATCAAGATCAGCCAGCGACCCGTCCTTCGTCCGGCGGCTCCAATCCAGAATCCTCTCCAGCTCGATCGTCTCCGCGGTGGTGAACAGCTCGGCCCGGCTCTCCATCGCAGCGCCGAGCCGCCGCGTGCAGAGGTAATTCTGACGCCCTTTCAAGAGCGCCGCGTCGAACTCCACCGGCAGCAACTTCGCCACCAACGGCAGGTCCTTGTAGAGCAACTGCTCCTGCAGGTTGATCGTGTGGGTGGAGACAATCGCCTTGCGCCCGCGCTCGACCGCGGCGAGCACCGAGGGCACCAGGTAGGCCAGCGATTTCCCCGTGCCTGTGCCCGCCTCCACCACCAGATGCCCGCCTTTCTCCAGTGTCCCGGCCACCCTCTGCGCCATGAGCAGCTGCTGCGGACGGAACTCGTAGTTCTTGGCCTCCGAGAGAAGTCCGCCCGGCGCAAAAACGCCCTCCATGCGCACAGCCGATCCGCCCCCGGGAGCGCTTTCCGGCAAAAGGGAAATCATGACCGCCGCCTCGACGCCCCCCGGGGAATGGCATTGATGAACGGCGGCCTCTGACGGATAATTCCCGGCCATGTCTTGTCCGCCGGGCGCTGCCCGCAGGGCGCGATCCCGATGCAAATTCTCGACCGATATCTTCTCATCCGCGTTCTCCAGCCGTTTCTCTACTGCGTGGTGGGTTTCGTTTCTGTCTGGCTCGTCTTCGACCTCAGCGAGAATGCACCGACGTTCCTCGAGAACAAAGCCCCACTTTCGATGGTGCTGCAATTCTACCTCCTCCGCGTCCCTGAGATCCTCCTGATCAGTCTCCCCATCGGCATCCTTCTGGCCGTCCTCTACGCCCTGACCCAGATGTCCCGCCGCAACGAGATCATCTCGATGCTCTGCGCCGGACGCAGCGTGATACGCCTCCTCATGCCGCTCTTCCTCCTCGGCCTCGTCCTCACCGGCATCGCCACCGCGCTCAATTACTCCGCGGCCCCCCACGCGGGGGCGGTCAAAAAGGAAATCCTCACCGACCTGCGCAAGGGTGGCGACATCAACCGCAAGGCCGTCCGCGGCCACCTTTACCGAAACCGCGAGGACCGAAGGTTCTGGTATATCGCGCGCCTCAATCCCGCGATCGAGCGCCTGGCCTATGTGCAGATCATCCAGGAGGACGCCGACGGCAACCTCCAGCGGAGCTACTATGCGGACGAGGCCACCTACGACCACGCCACACGGACCTGGCGCCTGAACCGGGGCAAGGTCGTGGATTTCACCCCGCAGGGCGACGTCAAGGACCAGCGTTACTTCGAGGTCCTCCGCCTGCGCAATTTCTCCGAGACCCCCTGGCGCATCAGCAGCTCCGTGCTCGACGCAAACTTCCTCTCCGTCCCCGAGCTGCACGAATACCTCTCGAACAACAGCCACTTCACCCAGGGGCGCCTCGCCCCCTACCGCACCCAGCTCGCCTACCGGTGGTCCCTCCCGTGGGGCTGCTTCATCGCCGTGCTCATCGCCGGTCCCCTCGGCATCGTCTATTCCCGGCGCGGCCTCATGGGCAGCATCACCATGGCCATCGGCCTCTTCTTTTTCCTCATCCTCGGCAGCAGCCTTTTCCTCGCCCTCGGCAAGGGCGACCGCGTCGGCGCCGACATGGCCGCCTGGGCGCCCGTTGCCATCTTCGGCGGCATCGGCATATTCATGATGTGGATGCGCACGACCAACCGCGAAATTCCGAACATCCTCAGCTGAGCACGCCATGAACCAAGACTGGGAAATCCGCAAACGTTCCGACATCTGCACCCTGACGCAGCGCCCCTTCCGGGACGGCGAGTTTTTCTTCACCGCACTCTACCGCGACGGCGGCGGCTTCCGCCGTGAGGATGTCAGCGAGGATGCTTGGGCGGGGCTCCCCCCCGAACCGCGCCCGTTCTCGTTCTGGCGCTCGAAGTTCGAGATGCCCCCGCCGCCCCCCCCCGAGCCGCTGGCCAAGCAGGACGCCGAGAGCATCCTCCGCCGCCTCATCGCGGAGAACGCCGATTCCACCCGCAACGCCCGCTACATCCTCGCCCTCATGCTCGAGCGCAAACGCCTGCTCAAGCCGATGCCGAGCGAGGATCCAGATGTGCTGGTTTACGAGCACGCGCAGAGCGGCGAGACCTTCCTCATCCCCAACCCGCGCCTCAGCCTGGATCAGGTCCCCGAGGTGCAGCGTGAGGTGAGCGCCCTTCTCGGCGAGGCCGCCTGACGCACGCCGCGCCATGAGCGCCCTCCCGCAGCCCGCCGGATTCACCCGCCGCCCCGAGCAGCCCGTGCTCTTCCTCGCGCCGATGGCCGGCGTGACCAACTCGGTCTTCCGCCGCATCTGCAAAAAACGCGGGGCCGACATCCTCACCACCGAATTCGTCTCGGCCGACGGCATCCTCCACCGCAACGAGCGCACCGGCCACTACGTGGAGTTCACGCCGGAGGAACGCCCGCTCGGCGTGCAGCTCTTCGGCGCCGACCCGGACCACCTCGCACGCGGCGCCGTCGCCGTGGTCGAGTGGGTGAAGCCCGACTTCATCGACATCAACTTCGGATGCCCCGTCAACAAGGTCGTGTGCAAGAACGGCGGGTCCGCCCTGCTCCGCGACGCCGCGCTCCTCGCCTCCATCGCCGGCACCATCGTCCGCGCCGTGGCCCCCCTGCCCGTGACCGCGAAGATCCGCACCGGTTGGGATGCCGCCACGGTGAATGCGACCGACAACGCGCGACGCCTCGAGGACTCCGGCATCCGGCGCCTGACCATCCACGGACGCACCCGCGCGCAGGGATACTCCGGCGAGGCCGACTGGGATGTCATCGCCGCCGCCGCCGGGGCCGTGCAGATCCCCGTGATCGGCAACGGCGACATCGCCAGCGCCGAAACCGCCCTCCGGCGCTGGGCCGCGGCGCCCGTTTCCGGCCTGATGATCGGCCGCGCGGCCATGACCAGCCCTTGGATTTTCCAGGAAATCCGCGCGGCCTTCCGCGGCGAAGCCGCCCCGCTGGCACCGACCCTTGCCGACCGTTGGGACTTGATCGAGGAACATTGCCGCGAGGAGCTCATCCGTTGGCACCAACCCGTGAAAGGCATGCACGCCATGCGCTCGCGCCTCATGGCCTACTCGCGCGGACTCCCCGCCAGCCGCGAGCTCCGTCGCCGCTTCGGTGCCGTGGACACCCCGGAGGGACTTGCCGCCATCCGTCATTGGCACGAAAATACCGTCCATGGAGAACACGAGGCACAACCGGAGCCCGGGATGGCCGCCGATCCGGCGTTGGGTTAGGCGGACAACCTCCTCGTTCGCATGCGGCACCCTTCTCCTTGGTTGCACGAAAGCAGATACCCCAAGCCACGACCTCACTGCGCAACGCGAAGCCATGTTGAAAGACCAGATTGAAGCCCGCGGCATCACCGATCCCGCCACGCTTGCGGCCATGCGCGCCGTCCCCCGCCATGAATTCGTGCCCCTGCGCCTCCGGGAGGAGGCCTATTCCGACTACCCGCTGCCCCTCGGCCACGGACAAACCATCTCCCAGCCCTACATCGTGGCCTTCATGACCGAGGCGATCCGTCCCGAGCCCGGCGAGAAGATCCTCGAGATCGGCGCGGGCTCCGGATACCAAGCTGCCGTTCTCGCCGAGGCGGGTGCCGAGGTTTACACGGTCGAAATCGTCGCCCCCCTCGCCGAGATGGCCCGGCAAAACCTCGAGCGGCTCGGTTACGAGAATGCCCATGTCCTCCATGCGGACGGCTACCGAGGCTGGCCGGAACATGCCCCCTTCGATGCCATCATCGTGACCTGCGCCCCCGACCGGATCCCGCCCGATCTCGTCGCCCAGCTCCGCGAGGGCGGACGCATGATCATCCCCGTCGGCGCCGGCCTGAACCAGGATCTCATCCTCCTGCGCAAGCAGGATGGCATGGTCGAGAAACAGTCCGTCCTCCCCGTCCGCTTCGTCCCGATGACCGGCGAAGCCGAGCGATCGCGTTGACCGTCCCCACCACTCCGACATCGTCAGGGGTGGGCGCCGGATCGGATGGGTCTCACCCCGCAAACGCGAATCCCGGCAGCCCCTTCACCCCCGGGCGCGCCGCAAAAATGTTGCCCGCTTCCGCCTCCGGCGTCGGCTCCATCTCATCCCGCCCCTTCTGCGCGGTCGTGCAATAGAGCACATCCAAATCCGGACCCCCGAAGCTCGGGCACGTCACATACGGCACCGGGCACGTCACCTTCTCCACAAGCTCGCCATTCGCAGGATTCCACCGTGCCACCCCGTGACCTCCCCACAGCGCTGTCCAGAGAAAACCCTCGGCGTCCACCGTCAGTCCGTCCGGACGCCCGACCGATTTGTCCACCTCGACCGCCACCCGGCGGTTGGTGATGTCCCCGTGGATTGCATCATAATCAAACGCGAACACGCACCCGGTTTTTGTGTCGGTCCAGTAGAACGTCTTCTGATCCGGCGACCAGCCGAGGCCGTTGGAATTGCCGGCATGGTCGATCAGGCGGGTGAACGTCAAATCCGGCTCGATCCTCCACAGGTTCGCCTTCTTGTCCGAGCCGTCGTAGGCGATCGACCCTGCGAAGAGACGCCCCCGCGGGTCCGGCTTCCCGTCGTTGAAGCGGTTGCCCGGAATCTGCGCCTCCGGATCGCACAGCACGACAAACTTCCCCGTCTCGAAATCCATCCGCGCAATCCCGTCGCGCGTGCCCAGCACGAGGTCGCCCCGCGTCGTCGGCTGCACCAGCGAAACATGGCACGGCGTCTTGCGGACCACGTCCTTGCCGGTCACCGGATCGAAGCGGTGCACCTCGCAGCGCAGGATGTCCACCCAATACAGCCTTTGCTCCTCCGCGAACCAGCAGGCCCCCTCCCCCAAAACCGCCCTCGCCGACAAGACGCACTCCGCCGCTGTTTCTCGCATGACCGGACTTTACCCGGACACACCTTCCACGGAACGAAAAACCTTCATACGTTCATATATTGCCGTAAAGTAATATTTGCGCCGAACCCCGAGCTGCGGTAACGTGGTGCGTCATGGAAGCCATCCCTCTTTCCACCGTGAAGGCCGCCGAACTTGCCGCCCTTTGGCGGGACAACCCCGGGCTGATCGTCCTCGATGTCCGCACCGCCGGGGAATACGAATCGGTGCACGCCGAGGGCGCGAAATCCCTGCCTTTGCAGGATCTCGACCCACAGCGTTTCCTCGCCTCGCTTGATGCGGCAGACACCCCCGTTTACCTCCTCTGCAAGTCCGGAGTCCGTGCCACACAGGCCGCGGAGTTGCTCCTCCAAGCCGGTGCCGGACGCCCCGTCGTCGTCGAAGGCGGCACCGATGCGTGGGCGGCCGCCGGGCTTCCCATCCAGCGGCGCGGACGCAAAGTGCTCCCACTCGACCGCCAGATGCGCACCGTCGCCGGAACCTTCATCCTCATCGGCGCGCTCCTTGCGCTCACCGTGAACCCGTCATTCGTCTGGATCCCCCTCTTCATGGGATGCGGCCTCGTCTTCTCCGGCATCACCGGCATCTGCCCCATGCTGAACGTCCTGGCCCGGATGCCATGGAACCGGGCGTCATGCGGCTGCGACTCGTCCCGGTGAAACCCCGGCAAACTCCGGCTTTTGCCCCCTCCAATCTCCAAGGCAACCCCGTCCGGCCGGGCGTGATCAAGCTGCGCCCCGTCGTCCACCCGAACGAAGACCTTCGGCTCGCGGATTGTTGCCTTCCGCCCCTCAAGCCCCCCAGACTCCCCGAAGGTTTTGCCGACTTGGGAAATGGAAGGCAAAAAGACTTGCCATTTTCAAATGGCAGGTGAGGAAGGCCGTCAACCATGAAAACCCTGCTGCGTCTCCTCTTCGCTGCAGCCTTTGCGGGCGCTGCCGCCGTCTCCACCCACGCCGCATCGATCGGCGTCAACTTCGGAAGCCCCGCCCTGGGGTTTGCGGGGGAAATCGGACCGATGGCAAGTGCGGGCGTCGTGCCGCAGACCAACTGGATGGACGTGACGAACAGCGCCATGACGAATCTGACGCTGACAGACAGCACCGGCGCCGCGACGACGGCGCAACTGACCTATGCCGACGGGATGGGATTTCCGACCCTCCAGATAGCCTCTTTGGTGGCGGGTGGGGATGAATTGCTGAATAACAGCTACCTGTGGCTTGGAGGGGCGGCACCGCAACTCACGATCAACGGAGTGCCGTATGCAACTTACAATGTGATCCTTTACATCAGTTCGGTTCTCCCGGGCCGCACGCATGAGGTGACAGTGGATGGGACGACCTACTACGGGCTGACGCCAAACTCGCTCGACGCTGGTTATGTCGATGGCAACTCCGGCACGCCCTACACCTACACCCAGGCGGTGGGCACCAACTCGGGAAGCGCGACGACCAACGCCAACTATTATCTTTTCACCGACCTGACCGCGGGTTCCTTCACCATTTCCCTGGCAACACCAAATGATGTGCTGCAAGTGTCGGCGTTTCAAATTGTGGATGCGGTGCCGGAACCGACGACCGCAACGCTTTTGATGGGCGGGATGTGCGCGCTGGCTGCGTGGCGGTGGCGGCGCCGCAAGTAGGCCAGCCGCCTCTGCCGTGCCCTGCGACGGAGCACGCGGATCTGCTTACTCGGTTGTCGCGGTCTGCTGTCCATCGAGCGCGGCCTCCAGCGCGTGCCACGGCAGCATGGCGCATTTGATGCGGGCGGGGAATTTGCGCACACCGGACAAGGCGACGATATCCCCCAAGCCCGAGGGAGGCGCTTCCTCCGGTCCGAGCAGCATGGTGCGCACCTCCGTGGCCAGATTCCTCGCTTCCGCGCCGCTGCGACCCCTGGTCTTGGCCGTCATGAGCGACGCCGAAGCCTTCGAGATCGCGCACCCCTGGCCGAGAAACGACACGTCGGACAACTTCCCTTCATCCACCCGAACGAACACCTTCACTTCATCCCCGCAGAGCGGGTTGTTGCCCTCCGCCGAACAGGTGCACTCCGGCATGTCGCGGTAATTCCGCGGACGGCGGTTGTGATCCAGGATGATCTCCTGGTAAAGGTCGGCCAGCTCGGACATCAGGCGAACATCTTGGCGATTTTGCGCAGGGACGCAACCAGCACGTCGGTCTCCGCCTTGGTGTTGTAGAATGCGAACGATGCCCGCGCCGTGCCCGGAATCCCGTAAAATTTCATCAGCGGCTGCGCGCAATGGTGTCCCGCCCGGACGGCAATCCCCTCGCTGTCGAGGATGGTGCCGATGTCGTGCGGATGAACCCCTTCCATCGTGAACGAAACCACGGGCCCCTTCTCCGGGCCTTCGCCGTAGATCTTCAGGCCGGGAATTTCCCTCAGGCGTGGCGTGACGTATCGCAGCAAAGCCTGCTCGGCCGCCTCGATCGGCTTCGTGCCGAGCTCCCCGAGGTAATCGATGGCCGCCGCCAAACCGATCGCCCCGGCGATGTCCGGGGTGCCCGCCTCGAACTTTTCCGGAGCCCCGCGGAACGTCGTGCCCTCCTCGAAGGACACACGCCCGATCATGTCCCCGCCGGTCTGGTAGGGCGGAAGCAGCTCAAGCCATTCCCGCTTGCCGTAAAGCACGCCGATGCCGGTCGGACCGCAAAGTTTGTGTCCCGAGAACACGAAGAAATCGCAATCAAGCTCCCGCACATCCACGTGGAAATGGGGGGCGGACTGGCAGCCGTCCAACAAAACCACCGCCCCCACCTCGTGGGCGCGCCGGATGATGTCCGCCACCGGGTTGACCGTGCCGAGGGCATTGGAGACATGCACAATCCCGACCACCCGTGTCCGCGGCGTGATCTTGCGCTCCAAATCCTCCAGATCGAGCGTCCCCTCCGGCGTCACATCGGCCACGACGATCCCGGCCCCGGTCCGCTCCGCGGCCACCTGCCACGGCACGATGTTCGCATGATGCTCCATGCGCGTGAGGAGGATTTCATCCCCCGGACGCAGCCACACCTGCGACAAGCCGTGGGCGACGAGATTGATGCCCTCCGTGGCCCCGCGGACAAAAATGATCTCCGACGGGTCGGAGGCCCCGAGGAATGCGGCCACCCGCAACCGCGCCCGGTCATAGGCATCCGTGGCCGCCTGGCTCAGGTAGTGGACCCCGCGGTGGATGTTGCCGTTGTGCCGTTCGTAGAACTCTCCGATGGCGCGCAGCACGGCCTCCGGCTTCTGCGATGTCGCCGCGTTGTCCAGATAGACCAACGGACGCCCGTTGACCTCGAGGCCGAGGATGGGGAAATCCGCGCGGACGCGCGCGGTGTCGAGGGCATCTGTCACCGGTCGGAAAGGACTGTGCTATTGCAGCACGCGCACGGGGAGCGCCGTCTCGAAATTGCTGTCCCGGGGCCCCACGACGGGCGAACCGGCCACCTGCACGATGTTTACCGCCGTGACGGCATCCGTGACTTGGGCATGGGCCGAGGGAACAAGAACCAAGTCCTTGGCCACCATGTAAACAAGGCAGCCGGCGATGACGGTGAGCACGATTCGGGTGTAAGCGTCGATTTTCATAGGCTCCGAACGTCCGTCCCGCGCGCCCCCGCGTCAAGCACCCAGCAACTCCCGGCGCACCCACGCCCCGAGGCGCTCCGCGCAGTCGTCCACGGCCTGTTTCCAACTGCGGCCCGCCCCCTCCGAGGCGCCGTCGCTGATTTCCTTGACCAGCATCACCTCGAGCCCGAACTCCCGTGCCACGCGCGCCACGGCGTATCCCTCCATGTCGACCAAGTCGGCCCGCGCCGCCAGACGGACCCTCGCCTCCGTGTCATTGATGAAAGCATCACCCGACGCCAGCACCGGCCCGGCGCCTCCCAGATCGATGGGCGCGCCGAAGTGTTCCCCGGTCAGCGCATGGATGCCCCTGTCGTCGAAATCATGCTGGATGACCCGTCCGACCACATGGGTTCCCGCCAAGCCGTCCTTGAGGGCGCCCGCCGTCCCGAGGTTGACCAGCCGCGAGGGCCTGCGCCGGGACAGCACCGCGGAGAGCGCCGACGCCGCGCAGATCTTGCCCACACCCGTGACCAGCACCGGCAGTTCGCTGACGTGGAGATGGGTGGCTTCCTCCTCCAAGGCGACGACCAGCAGCGGGAGATCCAGGGAAATGTCGCGGTGCAACTTCATCCCCACAACAGAGCAAAATTCTCCCCGCACGCCCATCCTTTCCGCCGGCATTGCCTTTTCCGGCCGCTCCGTGGAAACTGCCGCCCCTGCCGCCGAACCTTCCATGCTTTTCCTGACCCCCCGCTACCGCAAGGAGGCCGAAATGGTCCTGCGGGCCGCGCGCAAACTCATCCGCTACCGCCGCGACATCCTTCCCGAGCAGGACCTGATCTCGCTGCACGAGGGCATCACGCGGCTTGAGGTCGCCCTCCGGAAGAGGTCGCGGGAGGACATCGAACAATCCGCAGCCAAGCTCCACGAGACCTTCGATCTGGCTGCGCCAGCCCAACCGCTGGCCGGTCTGCGCGAAAACACCGAGGTCATCCTCGTCGCCCTCGTCATCGCCCTGGGCGTCCGCGCCTACTTCCTCCAGCCTTTCAAGATCCCCACGGGCTCGATGCAGCCGACACTCTACGGGGTCACCGGCACCCAGACCACCGAGCCGCCACCGGCCCTCCCCGTGCGCGTGGCGGAATTCCTCCTGAGCGGCCGGACCTACATCGACGTCATTGCCGAGGAGGATGACACCATCGTCGGCCTGCGTGAGATCAACCGCTTCCACTTCTTCACCTCGACCGAGATCATCACCCACAGGCGCACGTATTCCGTCCCGGCACCGCTCGATGTCGTCCGACGGGACTTCAAGATCGAGACCGGGCGCCGGGTGACCGCTGGGATTCCCATTGTGCGGGGCCACGCGGACAGCGGCGACCAGCTCTTCGTGGACAAGCTTTCCTACAATTTCGTGCGGCCGGATTCCGGCGATGTGTTCGTTTTCCGGACCACCGGCATCCGCCGCATCATCGTGGCCCCCGACATGGGGTCGCAATACTACATCAAGCGGCTCGCCGGCCTGGGCGGCCAGACCCTGCGCATCGACCCGCCCCGGCTTTTCATCGACGGCCATGTCGCCGGGTTGCCCGTTTTCCAGCGCGTCATGTCCATGCGCGACGGCTACAACGGCTATTCGAACTCCAGCGGGGGGGGCGGAGTGTTTCCGATCCTCGGATCGCCCGACGACACCTACAAAGTCCCGTCCGGGACCTACTTCGCCCTTGGCGACAACAGCTACAACAGCAGCGACAGCCGCTATTTCGGCCCGGTCCCGGAGCAGAACGTCGTCGGTCGCGGACTCTTTGTTTACTGGCCCCTCATCGGCCGGTGGGGCCTGATCCGTTAGCACAACGGGGAGCGCACACGTCAGCCGCGGTTCCCACCCGCATTCATGCGGAAAAGTGGCGGATCGCATCCGCCACCCCCTCACCCCACGGGAACGGCGACACGTAGCCGCCGGCCGAGCGCACCAGATCCTTCACCTCATCCACGGCGTTCGCGGGACAGGCCACCATCGCGGCAGCCGACCCGTCCAGCATCGGGATGTCGTTCTGGTGGTCCCCGATGGCCAGCACCGCCTCCCGGGGAATCGCCAGCAGGCGCGCCAACTCGGCGAGCGCGGAGCCCTTGTGGACATCGCGGTGGGCGAAACGCATCCATACGTCGTTGCGGCTGAACGAAAATTCGGGGACATCGGCCGACGCCGCCCGGACCATTTCGACCGTGCGATCCATCGTGGCGACATCCGCCGTCATCAACCCCGCCACGCGGTCGTTCTCGTAGAGCACCTCCACGCCGTCCCCCTTCGAGGTCATTTCCCGGATGGCGTCGAACACGCGCGCGGCGCGGCCGAACAAGTCCGCCGTCTGCCGCTCGATCCGTGCATTCCAATCGCCGAAGGCCTCCCAATTCCCCTCCTCCACCCTCCGGAAAATGTCCTTCTCGCTGGACAGCACGAACTCGGGATCGTGGGGCAGATGCGCCTGCTCCAACCCCTCCAGGGCGAACCATAGCTGCCGCCCCGTGTTGACCGTCCACACGCCACCGTTGCGGCGCAAATCCGTCAATGCGGAAACCAGCGCCGCGGTGGTCCGTGCATCCGGTTGGTGCCCGATCAATGTCCCGTCGAAATCCGTGCTCAGCAATCCGATCGCCATTCCCCGAAAATACCGTGTCCCCTGCAATGCTGCCAGCCGCCGTTGCCTCCCCGACCGATCCCGCCTAACATTATCCCCGTGAAATCCGCCTACGAACTTGCCATGGAGCGGCTGGAGGCCAAGTCCCCCGGGATCCGCCTCACCGACGAACAAAAGGAACGGATCGCCGCCATCGAGGCCCGATGCAAGGCGGACATCGCCGCCAAAGAGCTTCTGCTGCAGGACGAGATGGCCAAGGCCCGCGCCACCGGGGACGCTTCGGAGTTGGCGCAATTGCAACGCCAGCTCTCCGACGAAATCCAGCGCCTCGGGGAAAAGCGCGACCGCGAGAAGGAATCGGTGCGGACACAATCCTGACTGCGGACAAGCGCGACGGCACCGGTCAACGGCTGCCCGGGACGGCCTCCAGCTCGGAAAATTCCCGCGCAAGAATGCTGTCCTTCTCGAAGTGCATCTTGTCACGAGCGCGCTGCAGCGCCTTCTGCGCGTCCTGTTCCCGGCCGGCCGCGCGCAATTCGAGCACGAACGGACGCACCACATTGTAGAACAAATTCCCCCCGCCGGTGCGCCCGAGCTTGCTCGTCAGGTCCCGGTATTCCCTCATCGCCCCCTCGTAGTCCCCGGCCCCGAGGAGCCGGGAGATCGCTTCCGAGCCGGCCGCCGTGCTCAGATCAGCGCGCTCGCGGCGGTTTTCCCGCACCATCTGGTCCGCCAGCCTTTGAGCCGCGCGCGCATCGCCGCCGTCGCGCTCGAGTTCGGCCAGGCGCGCCTGATAACGCACCTTGAGGTCATCCTGCCGCCGGAACGCCTCGATCGCGCTCCTGAAGTGCGCCTGCAGAGCCGCCCGGTCGCCCGTCGCGGCGAGTGCGGCCTCCTTCGCCTCCCATGCCGCCACGGATTCCGGGGCGTTGTAGAGCGCACTCGTGGCAGCCGCGAGCTGCAAGGCCGCATCTCCCTTCCGCTCGAACACCGCGGCCATCGCCAGATCCCCCAAGGCGGCGTCGTAATTGCCCCCCCGCGCCGCGCGGCCCGACAAATACAGCAGCTCATGGTCGGTGATCGGCAGCCATGTCTGCGGGTCGAGTGCCTGGCCGACCGTGAAGTTCTGGTTGAGGTAGCGGCCGGCATCCAACTCCCATTTGCTTGCGCTCTGGAGGTAGCCGAACCACGCATGGCCGCCATCGGTCCCCTGACCTGCGAAGTAGATCGTCGGAATTCCCTTCGCCTTGCCCGCAATCGACGCGAAGTAGGCCTGGTCGACGCAGATGCCGCCCTGCAGTTCGATGTTGCCCAGCAGGTAGCGGCCGTGCGGCCACGAGAAGACCCCACGCTCCACCCGCCGCTTGTCATAGGCCACGAGGCTGAACGCCCTGTCGAACTGGTCGCGCCGGACCTTCACGTTCTTGGCCGCCCATTCCAGTTCCGACCGCGGCACCGGGGCGTCGACGAGGAACTTCAACTGCTCGGCAGGCAGTCTCCTCAGGTCAAACTCCAAGCGGCGGTTTTCATTCGCCTGGATGTAGTATCCCAGGCGGTCCGCCAGCGGCTCGTCCATGGGCTGCACGGCCTCCTGCCTCACCTGCGCATGGGGCCAGAACGACGGCGGACGCTGGTCGTAAACCAACGCGAACGCCAGCATCAGCGAACGGTAGTCCGCCCACCGGCCCGGGTGCGCGGAATACAGCTGCTCGAGCCTTGTCAGGACCACCGGGGCGAAATCATCCGGCGTGAGGAGCCGGAAAAACTCCCGGAGGAACCCGGGATCGGAGGCGAGCGCGGCGAGGAAATCCTCCTTGGCGCGCAACGACACCGGACCGGCTTGGGGCGTGTAATCATCGGGAAGCAGCCCCTGCAGGATCTCCGCCGGCACCCGCGCCACGGACAATTTGTCCGCGGCCGTGGGAAGCAGGCGCCCGGTGGCGTCGGTCGGCAATGACATTCCCGGCGGAATGATGAGCAACGCGCCGGGCTTTTCGGGGTTTTCCAACACCCGCCGGCCGAGAAACGCCCGCAACGCCTCCGGCTCGGGCGTTCCCAACAAACGGCACCACCGGTAGAGAAGCTGCCACTGGCGGAATGTCGCATTGCCCGTGCTGCCCGCCTGCGCGAAGTGCGACGGCTTCCACGCCGCCGTCAAGCCGCCCTCGATCATGTCCGCGGCCTGGGCCCAGCCGATCCGGCGGATTTCCGCCAGATCCTGCGCGGTCGGCGGCCGGGACAAGTCAAAGTCCGCCCGGGCGACCGCGCCGACGAGAAGCAGAACGAACAGAATTTGCCGCACCCTTGCCATGGAAGGCGAACATACCCGACTGCGGCGGCTTGCCAAGGGCCGGCGGATCAGGCGGCGAGCCGCGCAGCCTCCCTGCGCGCCTCACGGTCGGCGGCAAGCAGTGCTTCGAGACTGTCCGCCCCTGCGTCCGGTGTCCGTTCCATCACCGCGGCCACAACCTCCCAGATCCTCGGGAATGCAATCCGTCCGGCGAGAAACTCCGCCACCGCCACCTCATTCGCCGCGTTGAGCACCGCCGGAACCACACCACCGCGCTCCGCGGCCTGCCGCGCAAGATCGAGCGCCGGGAAATCGTCGCACCGCGGCTCCTCGAAATCCAATCTGCCAAGCTTGGCGAACTCAAGCGGCGGCAGGCTCCCCGCGATGCGGTCGGGCCACGTCAGGGCGTATTGGATCGGGAAACGCATGTCGGAATGGCTCATCTGCGCCAGCACCGAGCCGTCGATGAATTCCACCATGGAATGGATGATGCTCTGCGGGTGGATGACCACGTCGATCCGGTTGATGCCGACGCCGAAAAGCCAGCGGGCCTCGATCATCTCGAGCCCCTTGTTGAACAGCGTGGCCGAATCGATGGTGATCTTCTCCCCCATGCGCCATGTCGGGTGCCTCAGCGCCTCGTCGCGCGTCACCATCCGCAGCTTGTCCGCCGGCCAGGTGCGGAAGGGGCCGCCGGATGCCGTCAGGATCAGCTTCTTCACCTGCCCCGGGTCGCGCCCCTCCAGGCACTGGAAAATCGCGTTGTGCTCGCTGTCCACCGGCAGGATGCGGCAACCATGCTTTGCCGCTTGCGCCATCACGATCTCCCCGGCCACGACGAGCACCTCCTTGCTCGCCAGTGCGATGTCCTTGCCTGCCTTGATTGCTGCCAGCGTGGGCTGGAGGCCTCCGGTGCCAACGATCGCCACCAGGACGGTGTCCGCCCCCTCCCATCCCGCCAGGGTCGCCAACCCCTCCTCCCCGTGGAAAATCCTCGCCGGGGCATATTCGAGCTTCGCCCGGAGAACGGCCTCGGCCGCCCCGTCCGGCACGGCCAGCGCCTCCGGACGGAGTGCATTGGCCTCCGCGGCAAGGCGGTCGATGTTGCGGAACCCCGACATGCCCGTGATCCGCACACGCCCGGGCAGATCGCGCGCCACGCGGCATGCGCTGCGCCCGATCGATCCCGTGGCCCCGAGCAGGACGATGTTCCTGCAGCTCATTGCTCCGGCAGGCCGAGCACCAACCTCATGTAGAAAAAGAGGATCGGAGCCGTGAAAAGCACGCTGTCGATCAGGTCCAGCACCCCGCCGATCCCCGGGAGCAGGGCACCCGAATCCTTGGCGTCCGCACTGCGCTTGACGATGGACTCCGCCAAGTCGCCGATCACGGCGGCCAACCCGAGCAGGACGCCGAGCACCGCCACGTCGGTGACGGTGAAAACCGAAAGCCGTTCCGGGATCAGATACCAGAGCCCGAAACTTCCCGCGACGGAGAACACCACCGCGCCGCCGAGCCCCTCCCACGACTTGTGCGGGCTGATGTGGGGGACGAGCTTGTGGCGCCCGATGAGAGAACCGGTGACATACGCCCCCATGTCGCTGAATTTCGTCACAAGCAGGAGGAACAGGACGTAGTATTGCCCGGTCGTCTCGCCCATCGGGCCGCGCGGCGCGAGATAGACGATCTTCGTGACGAAGTTGAAGAGCCAGACCACGTAGAGCAAGCCGAACAAGGTGTAGGCCATCGTCTCCAGCGGATTGTGGTCCCGCGTGCGCCGGAACATCTGACGCCCGAACACCACGAGCAGGAAGATCACCATCACCGCGATCTCGAAGTCATACGACTTGTCGGGCCCGTAGGAACGGAAGGTGTAGAAACTCCCCGCCATGAACACCACCGCCGTGATCAGGGCCGTGAGCTTGAAATTCGGCACCCCCCGCCGGTCGAGCATCTCGTAGTATTCCCACAGTCCCAGCAGCCCGATGCCCGAGATGGTGATGAAGAAGATCTGTTCGTAACCGGAGAGGATGGTGCCGAGCACGACCGCCCACATGAACAGTGTGCTCACCAGGCGTCGTCGAAAAGTTAGCTGGGCGGTCTCCATCGGACGAGCCGCGCATGGTCGAAAGCCCGCGCCCCAAAGGCAAGCGCGCATTGGCCCCCGCCCGCGACCGGTGCTATAGAATGCGCCGACCATGACCTCCGTCCACTCTTCCAATTCCGACGAAACCGTCGCAGCCGGCCGCGCGCTCGCGGAGCGCCTTGCGCCGGGCGACGTCGTCGCCCTCCAAGGTGATCTCGGGGCGGGCAAGACACACTTCGTGCGCGGCCTCGTCGAGGGATGGGAGGGCGCCGAGCGGGCCACCAGCCCGACGTTCGCACTCGTCCACGAATACGACACCCGGCGCGGCCCCGTTTACCATCTCGACCTTTACCGCGCGGGTTCCGCGGAGGAAATCTGGTCCGCGGCCCACGATGAACTCCACGCCCCGCACGGCCTCGTCG
This sequence comes from Chthoniobacterales bacterium, assembly GCA_014879535.1. GTDB lineage: Bacteria > Verrucomicrobiota > Verrucomicrobiia > Chthoniobacterales > JACTMZ01 > JACTMZ01. The sequence continues at coordinate 38,984 of JACSRX010000039.1, read as the reverse complement.
TGATGGAATGGGCCGACCGATTTCCCGAGCTGATCCCCCCCGGCGCGGTCCGCGTTGACATTGTCCACACCGGCGACGGTGGACGCCTCATCACCGTCAACCCGTGAAGATCCTCGCCCTCGACACCTCGTCATCCCGCGCCAGCGTCGCCGTGGCCGAAGACGACCGGATTCTGGACGTCCGTCGGTTCGACGCCCCGCGGGGGCGCGGCGCCGAGGTCTTCGCCGTCCTCGGGGAAATGCGGCCGCAATGGCTCGGCATCGAACGGCTGGCGGTGGGAATCGGACCGGGCGCCTACAACGGCCTGCGCGCGGCCTGCGCCCTGGCTGGATCGTTCCAACTCGCCCTTGGGATCGACGTCGTCGCGGTGCCCTCGGCCTGCATCCTCGATGTCGGGGACTCCCGCTACACCGCCGTCGGCGACGCGCGCGGCGGCCGCATCTATCGAGCGGAAATCCTCAACCGGCGGTTGCAGGGGGACATCGCGCTTTTGGATCATGCGGAGTTCCAGTCATCCCTCCAAGACGGATGCGGACATCCCGTGTTCCGGATCGGAACCATCCCCGGCGCGGATTTCCTCCCGTCCGCCTTCCCCGACGCCTCCATCCTTGCGCTCGTGGGCCGCCATTTGCCACCGACCGATCCGCGCACCATGGCGCCGATCTACCTCAAGCCACCCCACATCACAAACCCGCGTCCGAGACTCGTTGGACTGGAATTTTGAAACCTGAACCACTAAAAGCTCTAAAATCCATGAAGCCCGCCCGACGCCTCCTGCCCCGGGATATGTCGAGGAGGCTTTGTGTTTTCAACCTTCAGCTTTTGGCTTTTAGCCTTTGCCTTACCCCCCTTCCCGCTGCCATCACTGTCACCGGGGAATACTTCCCGACGAACACATCCTTGTGGACGAACGGCGGAAGCGTCTACATCTGGGGGGGCACATTGACCATAAATGGCGGAAGCGTCTTGAATCTCGCTCACGGCGCCCTGATTGGAAGTTACATGAACAACATCGCCGCGGTCGGCACAGTTACAGGCACAGGCTCAAGGTGGCAAATTGGCTCCGACCTTCCCGTCGGGGACATGCAGGGCAGAGGGGAATTGCAGATTGCAAGCGGCGGTGTGGTTTCCTGTTGGGAGGTCTCCATTGGCAAGCAGTCAGGCTCCGAGGGATTTGTCACGGTAAACGGAAATGGCTCGATGTTGCAAAATAGCGTCAACCTGTTTGTCGGGGATTCCGGCAGAGGGTCGTTGCTCATAACAAACGGCGGAGTGGCTTCCAATCCGATTGGCCACATCGGCCGAAACTCATACTCAGAAGGTTTGGTGACGGTAGGCGGGGTAAACTCGAAGTGGCAAAGCCCCACCCTTTATGTCGGAACGGGTGGCAAAGGAGAATTGCGGGTAACAGGCGGCGGCGTGGTTTCCAATTCTTGGGGCATCATCGGCTTCAACTCAACCAACGCCGAGGGGCTGGTGACGGTCAGCGGCACAGGCTCACAATGGCTGAACAGCCAAACCCTTAGTGTCGGGGATCGGGGTAAAGGCGAATTGCGGATAGCAGGCGGCGGCACGGTGAAAGTCGGCCCGACTGGCGCCGGCGCGCTCATTCTTGCCTCCGATTCCACATCCCCTCGGGGAATACTCAGCATCGGCGGCGCCTTAGGGCAGGCCGCGCTTCCTGCGGGCACACTCCAAGCCGGGAGCATCACCTGCGGCACCGGCATCGGCGCAAAACTCGTGAACTTCAACCACACCGAAACGAACCACATCTTCTCCGTCAGGCTGTCCGGCAGCCTTGAGGTCCGACAGAACAGCGGCACGACCATCCTCGCCGGCACGAACACCCACACCGGGAACACCGTGATCTCGAACGGCTCCCTCGCCATCGCCGAAGGCGGCACGCTGACTTTTCTCATCGGCGGCAACGGCACCAACAACGCCGTCCTCGGGACGGGTTCCTTCCAAGCTTCCGGTTCCTTCACGTTCAACCTCTCCACCGCCTCCACCAATGCCGGGCACCAGTGGACCATCGTGGCGCCCAGCATTGCCGCGAGCTTCGGGACGAATTTCACCGTTGCAGGCTTCCACGGGACCAACGGCAACTGGACGAACTCGACCAACGGCGTGGAATATGTCTTCAAACAGTCCACCCGCGTGCTCTCGGTGCAGCCCATGAACAGCTACAACGCGTGGGGCAATTACTGGAGGAATTTGCATCCGGGCTTCACCAACACGGCCAAGACCGCCGATCCCGACGGCGACGGCTTCAGCGGCGACCTGGAGTTCTCCTTCGACGGCAACCCGGCCGTGGGCACCACGGCGCTCCTCGCCGCGGTGAAATCAGGCACCAACGCCGTCTTCACATGGGCGCAGCGCAAAAACCCTCCCGGCGGCGCGACCTACGCAGTCAAGGAAACCTCCAACCCCGCCGCAGGCCCGTGGACCAACTCCCTCGTGACCATCTCAAACTCGGCGAACCAATCCGGCCTCAACATCCCGGCGGACTACGAACGGAAAGAGTTCCGGGTGCCCGCCGCCAGCGGCAGGTTCTTCCGCGTCCAAGCCACCCTCGCGCCGTAAGCCCTGCGAGGGAAAGGCGCAGAAAACTGCCACCTCCCTCAACCCTCATCTTTAAACCTCAACTGCCGCAGTCCAAGGCGCTTCGCGCCAGCTCACTCAAGTTTCAGCCCTTGCTCGCTGCTCCCCGCTCTCGCTTGACTTGCCACCGGCACCGTGTGCGTATTCATTGGCAGGTCATCGTGCGCATGAAGTCATCGGTCGTTTTCTCCCTCGTGGCCTTTCTGGCCCATGCCGCGGTGGCACAGCGGATCACCGACATTGTCGAGGTGCCCAAGCCCACTTGGGAAACCCAGAAGCAGGCGCGCACCTACCTCCTCCACATCCCCGCTCCGCGCGGACAGGTCACCGACCGGCACGGGGCCAGCCTCGCCCAGACGCGCGTGGCCTACAATCTGGGCCTGAGCTTCCCGACGCCGCTGGAATTGGCGGACAGCCAGGTGGTCAACTTTGCACGCAGCCAGATCCTCACGGCCGAGCGCCTGCTCGGGCGCAAGCTCGAGGTTTCGGACGACACTCTCATCCAGCACTACAAGAACCGGGGCATCCTTCCTCTCATCCTGGCCGAGGATCTGGCCGCTGAGGAAATCGCCCGGGTCAGCCGCGGACTCAGCGCAGGCCTCGTCCTCCAGCCGTCCTACGTGCGCCACTATCCCTTAGGCCCGATGGGCGCACACATGGTCGGTTATGTCGGCCGCCTCGCCCCGCTGTCGGTCAAGCCGATCGAAAACAAGGATCTCATCTTCCCGGACTCCGAAGGGCGCGAGGGTCTTGAACAGGTCTTCGACGACCAGTTGCGCGGCACGGTCGGCGTGGTCAACATCACCCTCAATGCCGAGGGCAAACGGACGACCGAACGCATGGTCCAGCAGCCCATCCCCGGTTACAATGTCATCACAACGCTCGACCTCAAGGTGCAGAAGGCCTGCGAGGACGCCCTCGCCCAATCCGGCAGGCGCGGCGCCGTTGTCGTCCTCGATCCCAACACGGGCGAGATCCTCGGCATGGCATCGCGACCGTCCTTCGATCCGAACGCATTCATCCCGATCATCAAGCCGGACATCTTCTCGAAGCTCAACGACGACCCCTCCGCGCCCCTTTACCCGCGCGCGTTCCGTTCGGCCTACCCTCCCGGGTCCACCTTCAAAACATTCGTGGGCTTGGCCGCGCTGCAAACCGGCCTGATCACCCCGACCACCCAGATCAGCTGCCCCGGCGGCCTCCAAGTCGGGAACTTCTATTTCCGCAACTGGAAATCAGGGCATGCCGGCATGCTCACCTTCGCCCAAGCCCTGGCCCAGTCGTGCAACACATGGTTCTACCAGGCCGGACTCAAAATCGGTGCCGAGCCCATCATCGAATGGGCCGACGCCCTCGGCCTTGGACGCCGCACCGGCATTCCCCTGCGCGCGGAATCCCGCGGCAACATCCCGAACGACGACTACATGCTCAGGGTGCACAAACGGAAGATCCTCCAGGGCGACATCGCCAACATGAGCATCGGACAGGGAGACATCCTCATCACCCCGCTCCAGATGGCGCAGGCCATGGGCGTCATCGCCACGGGAGGAACCTTCCACCAGACACGCTTGGTCAAACAGGTGCAGAGCATCGACAACCGCGTCGTGTCCGCCTACCCGGACCGTGTCCGTTCCGAGCTCAACATCTCGGAGGAAACCGTCGCCGAACTCCACAAGGGCCTGGTCATGGTCACCTCGGACGGCACCGGCACCGGACGCCGGGCCGCCACAGTCAAAGGCGTGAAGGTTGCCGGCAAGACCGGCACCGCACAATGGGGCCCCGTGCGCAAGCGCCGCAACGCCGCATGGTTCGCGGGGTTCGCCCCCGCCGACAGGCCTCTTTACGCCTTCGCCGCGGTCGTGGAGGGCAACGCGGGGGAAACCATTGCCGGCGGCGCGAACGCCGGCCCGGTCATCGGGAGCATCATCACCGCCCTGTTGAAGGACTACAAACCGCCAGAACCCGCCAAGGACGAAGAGGAGGGGGAAAAAGCGGAAGATGGGGAGACGGCTCCGCAGCAGCAGCAGCAGGGCACCGGGCAGGCCGATTCCGGGGAAAGCCAGGAATTCACCGAGGACGTCATGAACCCGGAAGGCGCCCCGGAAACGATCGAGGAAACACCGTAGTCCTTCCCCCCGGGGCCGGCCACCTTTGCATTTGCCCAAACTCCCCGGGCGCGAGACGATGACCAGTCATGCTTGAACTGCGCGAGGTAACCGTGTCCATCGGCGACTCGGAGGATGCGCCTGTGCTCCTCTCCGGGGTGAGCGCCAAGTTTCCCCGCGGCGAAGTCTGCGCGCTCCTCGGGCCCAGCGGAAGCGGCAAGACCACCATGATGCGCGCCATCGCGGGGATCACCGGCACAACCGGCGGCTCGCTTTTCTGGAACGGCACGGACCTCGACGCGCACGATCTCCCCCCGTCGCAGATCGGCTACGTGCCTCAGTTCACGATCAGTCAGGAGAACCTGACCGCGAGGGAAAACATCCTTCTCGCTCTCAAGCTCCGCGTGGCCGGTCTCAGTCGGACCGAGCAGCAGGAGCGCGCGACGGAGCTTCTTGATCTGACCGGCTTGACCTCCGCCGCGGACACCGCCTCGAAGCATCTTTCCGGCGGGCAGCGCAGGCGTCTCGCCCTGGCGATGGAACTCTCCAGCCAACCCTCGCTCCTGCTTTGCGACGAGGTCACCAGCGGGCTCGATGCACGCTCGGAACGCGAGATCCTCGATCTTCTCGGCCAGATCGCCCGCAAGGGCGACAGGGTGGTTCTTGTCGTCACCCACAGCCTGCGGGACCTCGAGTCGTTCGACAAAGTCGCCGTGCTGGCCGACGGACATCTGGCTTACCTTGGGCCGCCCGCAACGATCGCCCACTATTTCCGCGCGGAGCATCCGGAGGAGATCTTCGAACGCCTTCCGGAACGGACCGGTGCCGAGTGGCATTCCTCCTGGTCGAAGCACCGCAGCCACTTCGAGGCTTCGGAAGGGTCGGAGGCCGAGGACTGGCGGGAGCTCCTGTTCGGCGAACGGAAGCGGGAGGACAACCCCGATCCTGTCGGGCATTCCCCGCATGCCCGCGTCGCACCGCCTTGGAGCCAGTTTTTCACGCTTCTGGCCACGCGGTGGAAGATTTTCTTCCGCGACAAGGGCGCCATCGGCCTCCAACTCGGTCTGGTTCTCGGCTTCCCCGTGGTCGTGGCCATTTTCGCCCTCGACGGGCTTCCACCGGTGCCGAGCCTTGATGCCGGACTCAGCGGCGACGTTGTCCGCCAGTTGCTCGAGGCCCGCACCTTTGCCGAGGGGGCAAGCAAGGCCGGCAGCGTCGTCTCCGGTCTCATCCTGCTGCAAGTCATCCTCCTCGGGCTCCTCGGGGCCAACAACAGCGCACGCGAGATCGCAGGTGAGCGCTCCATCTACGAGAAGGAACGCTTCGCCGGACTGAGCCCGGCCGCCTATGTCGCATCCCGGGTGGCCTTCCTCTCGGTGCTCGTGTTGCTGCAGTCGGCATGGATGACCTGGTTCGTCCGCACCGTCTCGCACTTTCCAGGCGACGGCACCCAGCAGTTCCTGTTTTTCCTGCTCGTCAATGCCGCGCTCACCTCGGTCTGCCTCGGCATCTCCGCACTCTCGCGTTCCGCCGATCAGGCATCGCTGGTCTCGATCTACCTCGTCGGCTTCCAGCTTCCGCTGTCGGGCGCCGTCCTCGCCCTGCCCGCCGCGCTCGGCGCCGCACTGCGGCCGTTCATCGCGGCTTACTGGAGTTGGAGCGGCGCCCTGCAAAGCCTGCGGGAGACACGCTACTACGATGTGTTCGAACTCGTCATTCCCACCACACTTTCCGCCCCCGCACTGTGCGTGTGGGTGCTCATACTGCACGTCCTCTTCGGCATATTTTTGGCATGGCTGGGTTGCCTTCGCGCCGCTTGGGATCGATAAGTAGCCATGGCCCGACGCGCCCGCAGTGCCCCCAAGATCGGCTGGCTTCTCGCCGCCCTCGCCGCAGCCCTTCTGCTCATCGCCGCGGGAGGCTATTTCCTGGGCACAGCCGGCACCCCCTACCGCACGGCCGCCGAGTTCCCCGTCGAGGAATACCTCACCACCTCCACGTCCCTGCGCGGCAATTCCTACCGCCTGTCCGGGGCCGTGCTCAACTCGATCACATGGTCGCCGGATGAAGGCCGCCTGGTCTCGGTGCAGCCCACGGGCTCCCAGTCTCCCATCCCCCTCGTGATCCCGGCCGATCTCGGCGAGACCAACATCCAGAAGGGTCAGAGATTCCATTTTCTCGTCGAAGTGCGCGAAAGCGGCATCCTCTACGTCACCAGCCTGACCAAGTCATGATCCCGCCTCCCCGCATCCTTCCCCTCCTGTTTGTCCTGACGGCCGTCACAGCCGGCGGCCAGGAACCCGGCATGGGCGATTCGCAGGCCGCCACGGGCGGAGCGCGACCTCCGCAGATGAACGAGGGTTTCATGGGACGCGATGTCCCCGCGTTCGACCCCGGCTCGGACGTGATGTCCTTCGACGGCAAGATTTGGAACATCAACGACAACCGCCTGTTCCGTGCGCGTTTCGAGAAATACCTCAACTCACCGCCCGCCACGAGCGAGGCCGATGTCGCCTACCGCGAAACGATCTCCCGCATCCTCGATCTCCTCTCACCCGGGAAGGCCACCCCCCAGAACATCGACACCGCCTTCGGCCTCCTCCAAAAGGCCTCCGAATACAGGGACGATGCGAACCTCTGCCGGACCATGTCCGACGCGATCCATTCCGCACGCACCAGCCTCAAGACCGTCGAACGCCTCAAGGCCGAGAACACCGTGCTCGAGAGGGAACGCAAATCGGCCGAATGGAACAACCAGATGGCGGCGCGCAACTCGACCGTGGGCTTGGGCAGTTCGAGCACGAACGACCCCGTGCGCCAGGAAACCCAGCGCATCGAGCGCGACGCGCGCCTTGCCTCGACCCAAAGGGTGCTTTCCGACATTTCGCAGACCATCGAGAACAACAAGCTGAGGATCGCTGCAACCGAACTCACCACCAAGGCCCATCTGCAGGCGCTCATCATGCAGTATTTCGCCACGAGGCGCTTCGAGCATGTCATCATCGCCAACCGCTTCTACCGCGCCCTCTACACGGACGGCGACAACTCGATCGACGTTTACAGGCAGATGATCAACTCGCTGCCCACGAACCGCGACGCAGGGCAGGCGAAAATCAACGCCGAACTCGACCCGAAGATCTCGGGGGCCGGAGCCGCAGCTGACGGATCGGGAGCCTCCACCGGCGCTTCTGCCGGAACGGAGGGGGTCTCCGCGGGGGTCGCGGGCGGCAGCCCTCCCCCTGCCCGCAGTGCGGGAGCCTTCTCGGCCAGCGGAGCACGGATGGGCATCGAGAATTTCAGCATTGAGAGCCTGACAGGGGGCGCTGCGACAGCCGCCCAGGCGATCAGCAAGCTGGTCAGCTCGCTCAGCCAGATCGACAGCCTCGCCAACGAGGCGATCCGGGACGTGAACGAGGGCGTCGAAGCCTACAAGTTCCTGCTGGAGCAGGGCGAACTGAACAGCGCGACCGAAAGGCTCGCCGAGACATTCGCCCTCGGGGAATACATGCCGAGCGTGCGGTTGCTCTCGCGCGAGGACAAACGCCGCGCCCTCAAATTCACCCAGATGGGCAACGAACTCCTTGCCGCGCTCGAAGTCAACGACCTGACACGCGCCGAGAAACTGGTCGATGAGATGAGCGGAACCGCGAGCGACTTCAACTCGAGCAAACCCCTCGCCAAGATCGAAACGGCGAAAACGATCAGCTCCATGCACTTGGCCAAGGCGAAAAACGCCGCTTTGTCCGGCGACCGCACGGCCATGGAAGCGGAGTTGCGGGCCGCGGCGGAAATCTGGCCTCGCAACCCCGCCCTCGCCGAGATAGGGAGCAACATCTTCAAGCAGACCGATGTCCAGCAGGTGGCGCTCAACGAACTCGACCGCCTGATCGAGCAGGGAGATCACCGCACAATCTTCAAGGAAAGCGCGAAGTTCATCGCCGCCACCGCCCTCTACCCCGACCGCCAGGAAAAGCTCAAGGGCATCCTGGAGGAAATGACGGAAATCGAGGGTGCCATCCAAAGGGCCCGTGAAATCCAGCAGCGCGGCGATGCCGCCGGGGCTTGGGAGAGCATCCAGATCACCGCGGCAAAATATCCCGGTGACAACGACCTCAATCGCCTCCGCGCCGATCTCGCCAGTGGCGGTGCTGCGACCTTCGTCCAGTCGCTCAACAAAGGCGATGACCTTGAGGCGCGGGGCGAGTATGGTGCGGCCCTCGCATGGTATCTCGACGCCCACCGGCAATACCCGCCCAGCCGCTTCGCCCAAGAGCGCATTGACGCCCTCGCCCAGCGAATCCTCCCGGGCTCGACGCCCGCCACCCCCTGACCCGGGCTCCACGGACACCCTGCAGGTTGGCATTGCTTCCTTCAGGAGGCCGTGGTATAATCGCAAATTGCGTCAGACGAGATAGTTACTTCAATGCTCAGCAGCACCCAAGCCACGGATTCCGCTGCGGCAGCCTCCATTCCGGAGCGCCGGATGGTGGATATCTCCCCCGATTTGCGCGGCGGCCCCGGGGTGATCTTCGGCAACATTCTCAGACAGCCTTGGTTCACCAGCATTTCCCTGTTCCTCGCCGATCTGGCGCTGGTCAGCCTCGCCTATGCCTTCAGCCGCGCCATCCGGGTCAATCAGGCCCTCATCATGTCGCCGGCCTACCTGCTCCAGGTGGCGGTGTTCTTCCTCTGCATCCTCGCCTCGGTCGCGCTGATCGGCGGCTACAAGGCGCGCCGGACGTTCCAGCTCCTGCATTTCACCGCCGAGTTCCTCCTGGCCGTGGTCTTGGGAGCCGCCGCCGGGGCATTCATGATTTTCGTGTTCTTCTCGGCCGGCGACTTTGATGCCGCCCAGAGTCGTGTCGTGCTGTTTTACACCACGGTGGGTTACGCGATTCCCGCACTCGCCCTGCGCGTGCTCGCCGCGTCCACATGGACACGTCGCGCTCGCCGTGTCCCCTATCTTGCCATCGGCACCCCGTCCGAGCTCGCCGAGTTCGACAACTACTGCAAACGCATGGGGTTCCACAACCCCGTCGTCCTTGCCGGCCTCGACCTGCGCGAGGTCGGGGAACTGATGGACGACGATGCCCGCTCGCTGCAGGTTTCACCGCGCACCGTCCTGCGCGAAGCCGCCCGACCGCAACCGCAGCAAGGAGCCCAAGGCGCCACCCGGCGGGCCCGGTATTTCGAGGGGATCGTGCTCACCGATCCTCCCGGGAATTACCCCTCTTCGCTGCTCGAGCAACTCGCACGCCTGCATTTCCTCCGCATCCCGGTTTACAGCGAGGACACTTTCTTCAGCGAGATTTGGCGCAAGGAATCCGTGCATCGTCTCGACCATTCCTGGGCCATCCGCCAGAATTTCCAACTCGCCCGGCACTCCGCCTACCGCTACCTCAAGACCGCCGCCGATTACCTTCTGGCCATCCTCATTCTTCCCATCGCCCTTCCCCTCATGGCCTTGGTCGCCCTCGCCGTGGTCATCGACAGCGGGTTCCCCGTCCTTTACCGGCAGGAACGCATCGGCCGGGGCGAGCGGCCCTTCACCCTCGTGAAATTCCGCACCATGCGCGTGCGCCGGCACGAGGACGACCCCTACACCCGCGACAAGGACGCGCGTATCACCCGCATCGGCCGTTTCCTGCGCCTCGTGCGCCTTGACGAGCTTCCGCAGATCTTCAATGTCCTCCGCGGGGAGATGAGCCTCGTCGGACCTCGGGCGGAATGGTCCCGCATCGTCGCCGACTACGAGACCAAGATCCCCAGCTACCACCTGCGACATCTGGTCAAACCGGGCATCACCGGCTGGGCACAGGTCAACTACCGCTACGGATCCGGAACGGACGACGCCGTCGAGAAGCTCCGCTACGATCTCTACTACATCAAGAACTACTCCCTTGTCCTCGACGTCGAAATCCTCCTGAAAACAATCCTGAAAGTCGGTTCCTTCGGGGGGAAATAGGACGCCTTTGTCCGTGCGCGCGGCATTCGCCGCGGTTAGCCTCCCCACCTGCATCTCCGCTGCATGCCCCTTCTCCGCTCCCTCTGGCCCTGGGTCGCCGCCGCCGTCAGCGGCATCCTGCTCGTTCTCTGCTTCGCTCCCTTCGACCAGGCTTGGCTGGCATGGATCGCTTTGGCACCCCTCTTTGCGGCCATCTGGTTCGGCCCCACCCACCCCCGTCACCCCTTGTTGCGCAAAGCCGAGCTCGGCTACCTCACCGGCCTCATCTACTTCCTCGGATCGCTCTCGTGGCTCCACACGGTCACCGTCGCGGGATGGTTCGTCCTGTGCCTCTACCTCGCGGTCTACCCCGCCCTGTGGTCCGCGATCGTTTTTGTCATCGCAACCCCGCGGGGCCGCTCCGAGGACGAACACCCAGTCTGGCTGAGTTCCTGGCGCAACCTCGCCACCGGTCTTCTTGCCGCCTGCGCCTGGGTTTCTGTTGAATTCCTCCGCGGCCACGTTTTCACCGGCTTCGGCTGGAATGCGCTGGGCATCGCCCTCCACGCAAACGTCCCGCTCATCCAGATAGCCTCTCTCACCGGGCCCGCCGGGCTCTCCTTCCTTGCCGTGCTGTCGTCCGCCATTGCAGTGGCCACCGTCCGCCGCCTCATGATCGAGGCCCGTGGCGGGAGAATCCGCGCCCATTTCGACTTCACCCTCACGATCGCCCTCATCGTGGCGGCCTTCGGCTACGGCCTGCGACAGTTCGGCGAACCGGGCGGGTCCGTGCCACTGCGCGTGGCCGCAGTGCAGCCCTCCATCCCCCAGGACCAAAAATGGAACCGTGCTTTCGAGGAGCGGATCTACGAGACCCTCTCCCGCCAGAGCGACGCCGCACTCGCCCTTCGACCGGACCTGCTGCTGTGGCCGGAGGCCGCCACACCCCGGGGGTTTTTTCAAGATCCCCTGGCCCACGAGTTCGTCAACAGCTACATCAGCCGCGGCGGATTCTCGCTGCTCTTCGGCACGTTGATCCTGAGCCACGAGGCGGACCACAATGCCGCCGTCCTGATGACCGGTGCAGACGCCGCGCCGCAGGTCTATCCGAAGACCCACCTTGTCATGTTCGGGGAATACATTCCCTTCCGGGAGAGCTTCCCCCTCTTCGCCATCATCGTCGGCAATCTGGTGCCGGCCGACTTCGATGCGGGAGCCGGTCCGGTCATCTTCCATCTTCCCTCGCCGCCGGTGGCGATCGCTCCGCTCATCTGCTTCGAGGACACTCTGGGTTACCTCGCCCGCGACGCGGCCAACCAGGGCGCGCAACTCTTCGTCAACATCACCAACGACGGCTGGTTCAAGCGCTCCGCGGCTTCCCGCCAGCACGCGGCCCATGCCGTGTTCCGCTGCGTGGAAACCCGGCGCCCCATGGTCCGTTGCGCCAATACCGGCGTCACCTGCGTGATCGACGATCTGGGCCGCATCCGCCAGCGCCTCGCCTCCACCGACGGCGACACCTTCGCCGAGGGCGTCATGCTGGCTGAAATCGCCGTCCCCGAAAACCCGCCGGTCACCCCCTACATGCGGGTCGGCGAACTGTTCTCCATGCTTTGCCTCGGCGCCACCTTCGCAACCCTCGCCGCCGCGGCCGCGCGACCACGGAGGGCCTGAGGACCTGGAGGAATCGACGGAAGCGCCGGGAATCCATCTCGGGAGGCTTCGCGGCGCAAGCATGGAATTTGAAGTCCGGTGGGCCCTGACATGCCCCCGCATTTTGGACCGGGTTCTATGAGAGATTTGGTTGGTTTTGCTGTTTGGCGTAGCGGAGGCCGTAGGCCGGAGCGGAGCCAAACAGCTGGCTGCAAACTTCGCCGGGGTGGTGTAACCCAGATGGGAATGCGGACGGATGTCTGCGAATGTGGCCCCGCACACGGTGGACATGGAGCCGGAGGCGCGGCGGATGTTTGCGCGGGATTGGAACGGGATTCTTGAACGGACGGACGGCGCGCTGGACCCGTTTGAAAGCCGGCTGACGGAGCAGGCAATCCGGCTCGCGCTGGCGCTTCACGTTTTCCGGCATATCGAGATCGAGAAGCGCGGGCCGGGGACGTATGGCGTTGCCGAGGGCGGGTGCATCGGCCATGAGCGGCCCCTTCGTGAGCATGACGCGGCGGCGGGGCTGGCCGTGCGGGATTGGTTCAAGCGGAGACAATCGGAGTTCCTGGCGGCGCGGCGAGCGGCGGAGGCGGACCAGCTTTGGGAGCGGGTGCGGCGCTTCATGCTTGGCCGGCCCGGAGGCGTGACGGCGCGCGACATTTACAGCGGCCGGCGATTCGCCAAGGACAAGGCCGAGGCGGAGACGTTGCTCGCGGCGTGGGCCGAGGACGGGCGGATTCAAGCCAGCAAGCCGGAGCCGGGAGGCAAAGGCCGGCAGCCGGTGCGCTATCGGCTTTCCCCCATGCAGGCGCAACGGTGAGACGCGGAGAGCGGGCGCGCTGGCGGCCCGTGGCGGTGCGCGCAGCGGCGGCTGAGGCGGAGTGCTTGGAAGTGCTTGTTAAACGCTTGGAGGAAAAAAAGCACTCGCGGCCCGTCCGCGAGAATCCGCAACGTCTCCCCACGTCTCCGCCCCCGTGAGTGCTTGGAACGCTTGCGCGCTGGCGGGTGAGTGCGAGCGGCCCAAGGGGGAGGCAGAGGCGCGCGCGGTGGAAAATTTTTTGAGGGTGAAGGAGCCGAGGCTCGCAAAGTGAGGACGGCAGAAGGACGGAGGCCTTCGCCCTTGTTCGCCCTGGGGATGATCGGCGCGCGGGGCTGGCAGTAGAGGCACGAAAACAAAGGGCGCGGGCGCGTGTAGCAACCCGGAAACGATGAGCCGCGGAGATCGAGGCCGGCGCTTGTGCTTGGCAGCGGGGGCGGGTGCTTGTGCGAGGAGTAGGGAGAGAGAGAGGGAACCCCCCTTCTTTTTTTATCAGCACTCACGCAATCGGACCGATGTTACCGGGGAGATTCTTTCCCCAAAGGCCGATTTCCGCCTTTTCGGACAACCTCAATTCTCGCGCAACGTGGGGAGATTTTGGGGCGCGGATGGCACACTTACGGCACACAATCGCCCCGCTCTTTCCGTAAGTGCTTGATTATTAGAGAGGTGGCTGGGGAGGGAATCGAACCCCCGACACGAGGATTTTCAGTCCTCTGCTCTGCCAACTGAGCTACCCAGCCTTGAGACAGGCGCCAGACGGTAAGGACTTTTGCCGGCAGAAGCAAGGAGGAAGCTGCGCGGGGTTCGCGGCTTACACCCTCTCCTCTTCCTCGGCTTCCTCGTCGGCTTCCTCGGACTCGCCGAGTCTCCCGCGGGAGCCCTGCTCGGAGGCGGCGCCTGCGGTGCGGTGGTATTCCTTGTATTGGTAATACGGGTAGTCCGAGCTGCCCATTTCCGCACAATTGTAGATGAGTCCGCGGACGCTGACCCCGCGGACGGCGAGCAGCTTGAGGGAACGGATGAAAAGACGGGCGGAAGTGAATCGGGCGCGGACGACGAAAAACACGGCATCGACCAATGGGGCCATGGCACTGGAATCGTCCGCCGCCAACACGGGACAGCTGTCGATGATGATGTAATCAAACTGATCGTGAAGGGTGTCGATGACGGCGCTGAATTTGGCGCCCGGGAGCGGCTCGGCGCCGCCAGCCATCGCCTTGCCACGCGGCAGGAAGCTGAGGTTGGGGATCGAAGTCGTGGAAACCGTCTCCTCCAGGGTTGCAAGCCCCTTCATGCACTCGGCGATGCCGGGATCCCCGGCCACGGAGAAGTGGCGGTTGAGGCGCCCGCGGCGCAAATCGCCGTCCACCAAGAGCGTCTTGGATCCCGCCAAGGCCATGGTGATCGCCAAGTTCATGGCAAGGGAGGATTTGCCCTCACCCGGAATGGCGCTGCTGATGAGGAAGCTCTTGGGGTTGAACCCCGGCTCCGGCATGAACAGCATGCTTGATCGGATGTTCCTGAATGACTCGACAAGGATGTGGCGCTCGTCGTTCTCGACGAGCGGCTCCGCATCGGAAGCCTTGAGGCGCGGGATCTGCCCCAGAACATCGAGGTCGGAGTGGGCCTCCAGCTCGGAGACCGAGATGTAGCGGTCATCCAATTTGCCGATGAGGAGCAGGATGCCGAGGCCGACGGCAAAGCCGCCAAGACCGCCCATCAACAGGGCCCTGCCGAGGTCCGGGCGCACGACAGCAGGCTGCGAACCGTATTCCATGACGGTGACCACATCCTGATCGATGCTGCGGTTGACATCCACGCTCTGCACGCTGGCGAGGAGGCGGTTGTAGAGCCCCTTGAGGCGCTCGACTTTGCCCTTGAGGCGCTCGAACTCCCCCAAGCGCCGGCTGAGATCGAGGGCCTTGACCTCCCATTCCTTGATCGAGGCCTCCGTGTTCTTGATGCGCACGCGGAGGGTTTCCATCTGGGAGGCGAACTGCTCGGCCGTCTGGCCCTGGTAAATCTCCATGAGCCGCTCCTGCATGGCGATCTGCTGCTGGAGATCACCGATCTTGGGGTGGCGGTCCTTGAGGTTGACCCTCAACTCCACCATTTGCGCCTTGAGCAACTGCAGGGATTGGCGGGCCTTGAGGTAGTCCGCCGCAGGCCCGAAGCCCTGCATCATGGCGGAAACACCGTCGGTATTGCCCTCGGTGAGGCGGTCGAGCTTGGATTGGCGCTCGAGATTCTGCTCGAGGGAAAGCGTTTCAAGCAGCTGGTATTCCGTCTGGAGGTTCGCCATCGTGCGGTTGAGTTGCGCAAGATAAACTCCCGCGCTGTTGCCTTCCTCCTGCAGGAAGACGAGGTTGTTCTCCTTCTGCCAGTCGAAGAGAGACTCTTCCGCTTTGCGCAGTTCCTTTTCAAGATCCACCACCTGGTCCGTGATGGCACTGAGCGTCATCTCCGACTTGTCGGATCGCAGGGAACGACGGTAGGCGATGTATTCGTCCATCACCGCATCGAGGTAGGCCTTGGTCTGCTGCGGCTGCGGGCCCTGGGCGGTGACGGCAAAGATGGAGGTTTTGGGGATGACGCTGGCGAACAGGCGGACGCGCACCTTCTCGAGGTTGGGATTCAGCGCCATGACGCGGGCATCGGCGCGGCGCGCGACCTCACTGCTTTGCAGGAGTTCAAGCTGGGTGCCGAAGAAGTTGGCCGCCTCCTCGTTGTAAACCGCACCCTCGGGCAGCGCGATCCTGCCCGAAACCATGAGCCGGCCGCCGGACTGGTATTGCGGGGGGGCACTCAGCACCATCCATGCCTGCACGCCGAGGCCGACAGCCGTGGTGAGGAGCGGAATCCACCACCAGTTCTGCAGCATGTATTTGTAGCGCTGGAACGTCAGCTGCAGGATTTCCGCCCGCTCGTGCTGCTGGGCTCCCGCCAAGGTGCTGGATTCAAGGGTGGTGGCCATGACGCTTCAGAAATTGATCAGGCGCTCGGGCACGACAATGAAATCATTCGGCAGGACCTCGACATCAAGCTCCTGGCGCCCCCTTTCGATGATTTCCTTCACGTCGATCGTCATGGTTTCCGTCGTGCCGTCGGGCTTGGCCCGCGTCAGCTTCACCTTACGCTGATTTGAAAAGTCCGCAAACCCGCCGGCACGGAGGATCGCCTTGCTCACGGTGAACCTCTCATTCGCCGGGATGTCCTGAGGCCCCGCCCCGCGCACGGCACCGGTGACGTAGATGCGGCCCGGCGATCTCTGGCCCTCCAGGTCAAGGCTCACGATGACCGTGGCCCGGTGGTAGTAGTCGCGCTCCAGCAGGCCCTTCACGTCGAAAGCGAACACCCGCGGCGTCTTGCCCTCCGCGCGGACACGCCCGATGTAGGGCACCTCGATGTCGCCGGAATCGGTGACTTTCAGGGTGACTGGCGGATCCCTGTCTTCGACCACGCGGAAGTTGATCACGTCGCCGCGCGTCATCGGCCGCGAGTCGTCGAGAACGTCCATGGAGACCGTTGCCGAGACGGCCGCGGTGCCCGCACGTGTCGGCGCGTAGGTGGTTTCATCAACCAGTGGCTGCGGGGAAATGGGGGCCGACGGATTGGAAGGCACCAGCGCGGGCACCTGCGGCAACGGCAAGGTCGGGGGCTGGGCTGCAACCTTGTGGAGGATCCCGCTCGCCGCCAAGAGCAGGATGCCGAAGGCGGCAGCCCGGCGCGGGCCCCGCATGATGCCCGGATTCATCAACTCAGAAGGTGTAGGTCGCGTTCAGACCAAAGCGCTGCTGGTTGTAGCTGTCAAATCCGACAGTCGATCCCTTCCCGATCACGCCGTAGTAAAGGTTGAACACCCAGTGCTTTGTCAGCTGGTAGTTGAGCGAGAGTGTGCCCCCAAGGCGGTTGAAGTCCTCGGACTGGGGGCCGGGAGATTCCACGGCATCCTCGAAAAACGCGCTGCCGCCCAGCGACCAGTCACGGATCAACACCCAGTTGAAGAAATAGCGGACGAAGAACAGCTGCATGTAGTTCGATTCGTAGCTGGGAATCGCCTCGAAACCGGTGGTCACGCGGTGGCTGAAAAAGCGGTTCACGGTATGGTCGATGTTGAGGTAGTAATACGGGTTGCTGTAATTGCCGGTGTTGAGCGGATTGTTCCCCTCATTGAAATCCTCGAGCTGCCAGCCCACGCCCGCCGTCCAGTCGAGGTAGCGTGAAATGTTGCCCGAGGCGAAGAGACCCGCCGTGTAGCCCCAACTGTCGTTCAGTGCCTCGAAGCCGGGCGAACTCCCTTGGAGGTAGGTCGAGGACGTCGCCGACCCCTCCACTCCCAGCCTCAGGTAGGGAAGGACCAGGAAGGAGGCGTTGGCGTAGACTTGGTTGGACACGCGGTTCGTGTAGTCGAAGACGTCGTTGATCGCGTATTGGATGAAGTTGTTGTAGCCGAGCCCGAGTTGCACGTCGTTCAGATCCCAGAGAAGGTCGATGCCCGCGGTGTTGTTGAAGATCGTGTAGTCGATGGCATCGTTGATGCTCGGATTGTCGATCGGATTGTTCGTGATGGACGGACGGTCGAAAATCGTGACCCGCAGGTCGCCGATGTAAAAATTGAAGGCAAACTCGGTATCCGGCGCGATGAGCACGGTCTGGCCGCCGTATTCGGGGTGGTTGATGTAATACTGCCAACCCAGCTGCACGTTGAAGCGAAGACGGTTCACCTTGGTCATCGGCCAGTAAACGCCAACCCCCACCCGCGGAATGAGGGCGAAATCGGCTATGGGGTTGTCCTCCGAGACATTGATGTTGGAGTTGTATTCGCCGGCGATGCTCGCGTTGAACAACATCTGGACCGGCCCGGCCTTCACGTTGTAGCGAGACGCAGGAATCGTCGACGAGGCGATGGGATTGGGGGCGCGCTTGCCGCCCAAGGAGGGACGGGCAATGTCTTGGGCGTCAACAGCAAGGGGAACTGACAGAAAGCCGAGAAGCAAAAGCCAAATATAGCTTTTTGTGGAAAAACTGGGTGTGCGGGTCATAGGGAATATGGCCTAAATTACAGAGCAAACCTGATTGGGGGCACCCTGATCAAGCGTTTTTGTCCTGTAAGCAGCACTTTTTCCAGACATGGAGGGTCAGGTTTTGATTTGCCACAGGGCCACCCCGCCGCAACCCGCAAGGACACCCAAGACGAAACCAACTCGCAATTTTCCACCGCAATGCCGCAGGACTCGGGTTGCCATGGCTGCTACCGGCCATGCGGCCCCGAACCAGATGGCTGCCGCGGGATCGAGGCCGCCGAACAGGACGCCTTGGCCCAGAAGCCCCCCAAGCACCACGGTGGCCGCGAATGCTGCGGGAAGTCCGTCCATCTGCCTTCGCAACGTCCACGAGACCACCCAGGCCGCGCCCGCTGCGGCCGCCAAGATGCCCGCGGAATGCCCCAAGGTGGCCGCTCCCCCCAAGGCCAACCCTGCACTCACCAGCACACTGAACACCATGATCGCGCCACAAGTGGCGGCTGCCTGCACTGAGCGGGCGACACCGGCCACGGCCCAGACATTCAGGAGGGCGAAGGCCGCCAACCCCGCAGGCCACGCCATGGCCGCCATCCCGGGCCACAAACCCGCCAGGAAGCGATGGGCTAGCAGCACAAAGAAAACGGCGAAGAACACAAACCCCGACATGCCGCGCTGCCAGGCGGTCGTGGCTCCCCACGGGAACACCAACGCAACCAGGCCGGCGACCATGACGGCATAAAACTGCCAATCCGCCGCCTGCATGGGAGGCCACCGCGGCGTGCGCACGGCGAACCAGACCCCGAGGCACCACGCCGCCGCCGCCCCGGCACCGACCAGCGCGCCCCGCCACCGGCCGGGAGGGAGCAGCGAGGCGGCAAGGACGGACACCCCGCAGACCGCCGCAGGCACCAGCACCGTCGGCACGATCGTCTGGACCAGCGGATGCATGGGGCGCCGGGACTGCGGAACGCCCTACTTCTTGATGCCTTCGACGCTGACGATGACCTTCACCTCGTCGCCGAGAGCCTGCGGGAGGTAGTCGATTCCGAAATCACTGCGCTTGACCTCGAACTTGGCGCCGCCGCCGAAGCGTTCCTCGCCCTTCATGCCCTTGCCGGTTCCCCCGAAGTCGAATTCGAAGGTCGCGGGCTTGGTGACACCGCGCACCGTGAAGTCGCCTGTCACCTCGAATTCGTCATTCCCCTTCTTCTCGACCTTCGTGCTTTTGAAGGTCAGCACGGGAAATTCCGCGGCGTTGAAGAAATCCGGTCCGCGCAGATGCTTGTCGCGGTCGGCATTGTTGGTGTCGATGCTGGCCGCCTTGACCTCGAACTCGATCGAGGTCTTCGAGGGGTCGGCGGGATCGTGGCGCACCGTGCCCGACATCTCGTTGAAGCGCCCGAAGACATCCGCCAAGCCCAGATGCTTGACCTTGAGCAGGACGGCGGAATGCACCGGGTCGATTTCGTAGAGAACCTCCTCCGCGCGCAGGGAGTTTGCGAGGGAAAGCGACAGGAGAACCGCCGGCAGGAGAACGTGCTTTTTCATAGGGGCCCAAGCGTGCGGCATCACAGCATGAGAGCCAAGAAAATCCACCCTACTCCACCGGGATCGTCGGGCGCGGCTCGGAGGCGGCCAGCGGCGCAAGTTCCGCGCCGGGAGCCCCCTCGTGCAGGAAGGAGGCGAGCCACCAGTCGAACAACGCCATCACCGCAAGCACGCCGAAATAGATGGTGTAGCGGTCCACGGAGATGCCCCCTGTCGCGATGTCGAGCGGCCCGAGCAGGTCGAGCACGGCGCCCCAGGCCATCGGCGCCCCCCCAAGGCCGAGGCTGGTCACCACGGTGAACAGGGCGAAGAAATGATTGCGGCCCATGGGCGGGACGCTGCCCATGATGATGCGCGTGTTGGCGACGCCGAAGACCGCCCCCGCCAGGCCCCCCGCGAAGTTGAGCGCGCCGACGAACCACGGGGAGGCCGGCAGCATCCGCGAGGCGATGAGGAACCACCCGGAGATGACCAGTGCGAAAAGGACGAGCGACCGGCGCAGCCACGGCTTGCTTCCGGTGGCGTCGAGCCGCGGACCGGCCAGCGCCAGCCCGGCGAGTGCACCTGCGAATGCCAGTCCGCCGAGCAGCAGGATCAGCCCTTCGGCGAATTTCTCGCGCCCGGCCAGGAATTCGACGGTGAACACCCCGAGGCTGCCGATCACCGCCATGTAGAACGTGGTGAATCCGAGCAGGCGCACGAACGGCGGGAACCGCAGCATCGCGCCCCAGGGCACGTTGACGCCCGACTGTCTGCGCTCCTCCGGCGAATCCACCTCGGGGATGCGGCGCAGGAACCACAGGCTGGCCAGCGCTGCCAGGAACCCCAGCCCGAACACCGCCGCATATTCGCCTGCCTCCACCGTGCCTGCCATGATCCACGCCGAAACCAAGAGTGCGGTGAGACAGCCGAGATGCATGAACGCCTGGTCGCGGGAAAGGAAGCGACCGCGCACCTTTTCCGGCAACAGGGCTGTCAGCCACGGGAGCCACGCCCCCGAGGCGAAACCCCGGAGCAGGTTGAAGAAAAACAGCGCCGCCACGAGGATGACGAGGCGCAGGCCGGGCGACGCATCCGGAAGCAGGGGCACCGCCACGACGACACCCGTGAAGAACGCGCGCGTTCCCCACCCCGCCAGCAGGAACCGGCGGTATCCCGTGAGATGCAGGAACCGCGCCGCCACAAGTTGCAGGATCGTCAACAGCGGCGTCAGGGCCGCAATGGTGCCGAGCACCAGCGAGGAGGCCCCGAGGGATTTCGCGTAGAGGATCACGGGGGCCCCGAGCACGATCTGGAACGAGATCGCATTGAAAAAACTGAATCCGTTGAAATTCAGCGCGCCCGGGGGAAACGGGTTTCCGGGACGGCGGGCGCTCATGCGTCGGGCCATTCTAACGCACCGGGCAAGCCGGCAGCGCACCGGCGACAAGCGGGTTGCATTTTGACCGTCCCGGGAAGATATTCCCGATGACCGGCGCACAGCGGTCGAAACACCGATTCCACCCCTTCCACTCCATGAAAATCTCCCGCCACCAGCCCGACCGCCAGCCGGACAACGCGTTCACACTCATCGAGCTCCTCGTCGTCATCGCCATCATCGCCACGCTGGCCGGCCTCGCCTTTCCCGCCATGCAGGGGGCGCTGCAGTCCTCCAAGAAAGCGCAGGCCCGCAACGATGTGAACCAGATCTCCTCCGCCTTCAAGGCCTTCCAACTCGAATATGGGCGTCTCCCCGGAACCGGCAGCGGCACCGCTCCCGCTCCCGACAACTGGGTCAGCATCCTGACGGGAACCAACTCGAACAACCCCCGCGGCGTCGTCTTTTTCGAGCCCAAGGCTGCCAAGGGCGGAAAGGGCGGGTCCGACGGGACAACCTACTTCGATCCCTGGGGCGCTGCTTACAAGGTGTATCTCGATTACGACTACGACAACAAGATCACCGGCACCGCCGATATGGGGTTGGACCCGGGAACAAATTTTACAACCGTTGTGGTGGTTTCCTCCGGTCCGGACTCGAACATTGCAACGACGACGGACAACATCTCCAACGTGAAATAGGCCGCTGCCGCCATGGAGCGGTGAATCATTGAGGAACTCATAGCCTGTCTTGCACGGCTTGATCCCGGTGGGAATGGCCTGCTCAACCGGCAACGTCAGAAGATCCGCGGCCGGTCCCCGCAGGCACGGGCCGAGCGGGGGCGAGCCTCCACTCCGGCCGCATCAGGACAAATGGTCCAGACGCCCCCCCCGGGAAAGGCGGGCCAAACGAAATAAACCTGCAGAGAGCCACCGTGCATAGGTTGCCCCGGCCGTGCGGCGCAAGGGCCTCCGGCAGAGCATGGGAGGATCCTTCAAAGACCCCTGTGGAAGATCGAAGACAGCCGCGTGTTTCAGACTGTGGAGGCAGGCATTCCTGAAACCAAAAGCATTGAGCATCCGCCTCCATGTGGCTTCGGCATGACAAGCGGCCCATCCCTCCGCCCCCCGGCCCGAGCCGGATGTCCTCTGCTGGCCACATGCATCATTGCAGGATGATCCCGCGGCCCGGACCGGGGGACCGTGCCTGTGGACAGAGACGCAGGGCCAGGCCCCCCCGCGTCGGCCGCATGCCTCGGCAAGAGCAGGCGTCTCTTCCGGAAAACACAAACCCGCACCGGTTGCCCGGTGCGGGTTGTGATGAGTTGTCCGCGCCTTACGGGGCGAGGATGGACTCGAGGCGCAGGTTCAGCCTCGTGTTCGTGCCCCGGTCGATGCTGAAGATCTGGCGCGCGGTCCCTTCCGGCACGCCGCTTTGGTTCGGCGAGTTCGTCATGGTGACGCCGTTGGTGCTCCACGGCCCGAGGCTGAGGCTGGTCGTGGCCTGCCCGAAGACCGACAGGTTCGGATCGTTGGTCCGCACGATCGCCGTGATCGAGAGGTTGCTGCTCGTCACGGTGGTCACGGACGGGATCGCGTCATTGGCCGTCGGGCTGCTGGCGCCGCCGACCGCATAGAGGCCCACGGTGGTCGCGTTGGTCGGACCACCGTCAACCCATGCGGTGAAGCCGCCGCCTCCCGAGGAGACGGTTCCGGTCACCGCGACGTTCGCATCCGTGGCGCCGGTGCTGGCAAGGTTGACCTGGCCGGCCGGGTTGCCGACAGGCGCGCTGGCCGCGATGCGGACATAGACCGGCGTCGAGGACACCGTGCCACCGCTCGGCGAGAGGTTCACCGACGGGCTGAAGTCCGCGTCGTTCAGGCTCACCTCGTAGTCGGCCGGGGCGGTGACCGTGATGTCGGACACCAGATCCGTGCCGCTCGCGTTGAAGCTCTGCGAGGCGGACGCGTTGCCGACCGTCGTGGTGAAGTTCGTCAGGCTGCCCGAGACACCGATGGTCGGAGCACCGGGCGCATTCGTGGCGACGCGCACCGAGGTCATGCCGATCATGCGGGACGAACCGGAGCCGGCACCGCGGTCGGACGACCAGCTGATGGTGATGGTCTGGCCGTTGCTGATGTCGAGACCGGTGATCTCGGCGGACAGGAAGGCATTCGTGCCGCCGGCCGTCGAGTAGGCGAGCCCGCTGTTCGTCTGCCCCTGGACAACCACCGTCCACTCGGGGAAGCGCAGGTTGTTGGTCGGGTTGAGCGTGTTGACCTCACCCGCATAGGACACCCACAGGTTGGTGAGCGTTCCGCCGGTGTTGTTCACGAGCGTCAGGCGGTTCGAGAGGATGCCGCTCGAGCCCGTGTGGAGGTAGCCCAGGATCCCCGGGATGTTCGTGCGGCCGTAGAAGCCGCCCACCGTCGAGTTCGTGGCATTCCAGTCGCCGGCATAGCTGTTGAGATTGCTGGTCGAGAGACAGCGCCATCCGGCCGGGAAGTCCGTGTTCGTGAGACCGTTGAAGGCCTGGAAGTAGGACCCGTTGAATTGAGGGCTGGGCGCCAGCGTGTTGAAGGCGACCGCGGCGCTGTAGTTGGTGCCCGCCGCGTTCACCGCGAAGGACTTGACCGTGTAGCTTGTGCTGGCCAGCAGGCTCGTGAGCGTGTTGGTGAAGCTGCCGACCTCGGCCGGCTCGTTGGTGATCACAACCACGTTCGATCCGCCGATCGTCGGATTCGTGTTGAAGAGGGTCTCGGAATAGACAAACCCGCGGCTTGTGAGTGCCGACCCGCTGTCGGAGACCACCGAGGAAGTGACTTCGGCTTGGGCCTCGGTGATGGAGAACGGATTCACCGTCACGGAAGCCAAGACGGGCGCCGGGGCGTTCGTGGAAGCCGTGAGGTTGAGATCATCAATGGCCAAGCCGGCATCGCTGCCGGCATTGTCGAAGTCCTGCCAGCGAACGAACATGGTCTCACCCGGGGCGAGCTGCACCGGGATGGCCACGTTCGAGATCAGGATCTGGTTGGTGATGTTGTTGCCGTCCAGCGGCCCGTTCGTCGCGACCGGGGCGGGCCCGACCACATTCGCCGCCGCAAGCGGCGAGACACCGTTGGAGGACGTGAGGAAGTTCCCTGTGTTGACATTGGTTCCGTCCACCTTGCCGTAACCGAAGACAAGGACGTTCGTGGCCGAGGTCGAGCTGCGCCAGAACTTGCCGGTGAAGTTGATCCAGACCGAGTTCAGGGTCTCACCGGTATCGTTGTAGATGAGCGCACCAAACGCAGGGGTGATGGATCCTGAAGATTGCGCTCCGAGGGACCGGTTGGTGTCCGCCGTCGTGCCGAAGTTGTAAAGGGCGCCGCTTGTGCTCGATCCGTCACCCGCCACGAGGCCCGTCGTGCCGGCGCTCCCCGTGATCTTGGTGGCGAACCACCCCGTGAGATTGGTGGAAACCACGTCGCCGAAGCTGGTCTGCACGCCGTTGGTGCCGGAGACAATGTTCGAAATTGTCGTTGTCCCCATCGAGTCGAAGTTCTGCGTGTAGCTGTTGGTCACGAGCGTCGTGAGCGGGATCGACAGGGCATCGATGTTCACCACCGTGATGGTGTCGGGAATGGAGGCATAGCCTGTGGCGATCGGGGTGACCGTCACGACCACATTGCTGTCGATGGTGCTGTCGAGCGGTGCCTCGATGGAAAAATAGGACTCCGTGGTTTCCGCGAAAATTGTCACCGGGGACTCCACCTCGAGATCGGCAGGGTGGGAGCTCTCGATGGTGACTTCGACATCCGACTCGGGAGCCTCGCTCAGGTTGACGGTTCCGAAATCGGACTGCCCCTCGAGAATCTGGGATGGCAGCGACACGGAGACCGAGGACACCACGAAGTCCGTGGTGCTGAAGCCCGTTCCTGAGGGCGCAGTCACCGAAATCGGCCCCGTGGTCGCCCCCGAAGGAACGGTGGCCGTGATCTGGGTGTCGCTGTCCTCGGTGAAGGAAGCGGAGGAGCCATTGAAGGCCACGGCCGTGGCTCCGGTGAAGTTGGTTCCGGTGATCGTCACCGAGGTGCCGATGAGGCCGCTCTCCGGGGAGAATGAGGTGATGGACGGTGCACCCACCGCAGCGGAGCTGGTGACCAACACGTCGTCAATGTTCCATTTCGGCCGGTTTCCCGCACCGTTGGTCATGCCGTTGTTCCAGTAAAAGAAGCGGATGACAGCCTGGGCCTGCCCGGAAATCTCCGTGGGCAACACCACATCGAGGTTGCCGCTCTCGGTGTTGGTGTTGTTGTTGATGCGGGGGATGGTGTAGCCGGTGATGTCGGTGAAATTCGAGCCGTTGTTCGTGCTGTATTGCAGTTTGAGATCCGAGGACCTCGCGTTGGTGTTGGCGGTGTTGACGATCTTGCTCCAGTTGAAGCTGATGTTCCCTGCCGTGCGTCCCGAGAAGTTCAGGAGGAGGTCCGTGCCACCCGTGTTGACGCCCGTCGCCAGAAAGACCATGGCGTTGGTGCCCTTTTGCACTCCGCCGGAAGTGCCCGATGCAAACACCGTCGTGTTCGTGACGTCGGACCCCGTGGCGGATGCCGCCACCCGCCAGTTCTCCGCCCCGGTCCCGGCCGCGTAGTTGTTGGACCAGGAGGAGATGCTCGAGAAGTCCTGCGAGTAGTTGCTCGTGGCCATGTTGAAAAAGGTCTGCTGCGCGCCGGCCGTGGCGACCATGGCGAGCACTGCGAGGGCGAACGTGCCCAGGCGACAACCGGGCAGGAGGTAACGATGGTGGTTTTTCATGGCGTGTGTTCGATTTTTTGGGGGGTGATTACGGGGTAAGTTGGTCCGGTTGCGGCAGATGGGCAACCCCTTTTTTCGTGTGTGTCAAAAGTTTCACGCGGCGGCGATACATGACTGTGCAAGGCATCTTTCAGGCATCATGCATGCCGATCGGAGCAGAAAGCGTGCCACGAAATCCGGCACCCATCGGAGCCCTGCTTACTGGGCGACAGTCGCCGGATCCGGCTCGACCGGCATCACGCCACCTGTGACCACCCGCGGCCGCATGCGCCCTCGGGAGTCCGGGCCGACGACCACGTAGGCGCTGGGAGCCACTGTGAAATCAATCTCCGTGGAGGATTGCGCGGGGGCACCACCATCCGGTGCCAGGACCTTGACCACGACGCCGGAAATCTTCGGGGGAAGCTTGAGTTCGGAGATCGCATCCGCGGGCACCTGGTCTTCCTTGCCCCGGTTAATGGAGACGAGGGTTCCGCGACCGTGGGCGAAGTTGAGGATCCTCAGCGGGCGCTCGGCGGACTTCGAGGCGGCGGGACCGTCGGCAAACACTTTCATCTGCCACTTGGCTCCGGCTTTCCAGGCCACGACGGTGTATTGCCGCTGGGCGGTCAGGGCGACCATGGCCTGGGCCAGGATCTCCTCCCCCGCCTTGGCCTCGATGGCCACATTGCCCGGACTCACATTGCGGTAGACAGGGCTGATCTCGCGGCTGCCCTCCTTGGACGAGGCAAACACAACGGCCCCCTCATCAGCCCCCGCCTTGACCGAGACGGTCGCGACATCGGACTCGCCGCCGGGAAGGATCCATGCGCGCAGCATCGCCGAGGGCGCCTCTTCCGGGGGCGCCTCCTCCGCCGTCTGGGCGCCCACGAACCCCGCGGCCATGGCGAGGAAAATGAACGCGAGGGAGAAACGGGGCCAAGGGATGGGCTGCTTAGTCATAAAAGGACGCGAGGACGCGGGTCGCATAATTGGTCGGACGCTGGAACCGGGCTCCAGCTTGGATGGCATTCGTGGTGAAAGCATCATTGGTGGCATTGGCCGCATTGGCGAACTGGGGCGTGATCTCGAAGGTGCTCTTGACGCGCGCAGTGCCGCGCACATTGGTTGCGATCGGGACGCCTGCGGCATTGGTGGAAACCTGCAAAGCCTGGCCGATGGCATACACGGTGAAGACACTGCCTCGGGTGGTGACCATCTCGATCGAACGGCGCACGATCTCCTCGCGGCCGCGGTCGAACGTGTTGGACATGTTTCCGCCCACGGACGCATTGGTATTGGGCCCCCAGTTGAAAACCCCCAACTCGGAGATCTCACCCCGCTCCCAGAAAGGATTGAGGATGTTGGTGCCCATGCCTGATGCATTGTTGGTGTTGATGAAGCGTGAGATCATGTTGCTGATCACATTGGTGATCTGGACCCCGCGGCTGGCCGTGCCGACCGCGCCGTCAGGTGCCGGCTGGAAGGTGAATCCAAAAAGCGCGGCGCGCATCGCCGCACCATTGTCGCGCAGGACGCCGTTGGGATTGATGAGCCCCGGAATGCGGACGTTGATGGCGTTGGCCACGCCGTTGACGGAGGGATTGGTGGAATAGCCCGAGCGGACCGTGAAGATGTCCGCAAGGCGCCATGAGGTCCATGTGCGGCTGGCGTTGGTCTGGTTGCCGTCATACCAGGCCGAAACCTCGGGTTGCCCCACGCGCAGCGTCCGCCCCCCCCCCCGGGAATTTTCGATCTCATTCACGGCAGCAACCGTGCCCTTGACCCGGGCCGGATCGGTGATGTGCCCGATCTCCCCGATCGAACTCATGGCCGCATTGCTCACATAGAGA
The DNA here is from genome assembly GCA_014879535.1 of Chthoniobacterales bacterium. Classification (GTDB taxonomy): domain Bacteria; phylum Verrucomicrobiota; class Verrucomicrobiia; order Chthoniobacterales; family JACTMZ01; genus JACTMZ01. The sequence continues at coordinate 11,297 of JACSRX010000039.1, read as the reverse complement.
GGCGAATTGGACGCGCCACTGGCCATGCTGGAATAGTCGAGCCAAAGCTGCGGCTTCACGGCGTTCGTGTTCGTGTTCGGCAGGCCGATCGTGCTGTTCGCCGGGACGTTTGTGTTTCCCAGCCCCGTGCTGAAGAATCGCGTCTGGTCGTCTGCCGACCCGGCGGAGCCGGTCCTGAAATTGACGATCTCCATCTGCTCGTTGAGCGCCCTCGGATCGCCTTCGGCGCTGAGTGGCCTCGTGCTTGTCGCACTGCGGTTGTCCGCCAGCGATCCGCCACGCACAAAATAATTGTTGCCCGTTGTCATGTTTCCAATGATCGACGGCGGCACGTTGCTGCTCACGACAAAGTGCATTGCGGAAACACCGCTCCCGCTGATGACGATGGGCAAGCCGATGAAACTTTCGAGTATCCCGTTCTCATTGCCCAACAGGACGGCGCTCTGGTAATCAGTCACCGACGTGGAACGCGCATTCATGGAGACATTGAAAAGCCTGTTGTAGCTGCCGTAAGTGGTGGTGCTAACATCCCGGGTTTCACCGTCGAAAAGCCGGTGCGAATCGTCGGGCCCCGGGATGGAGATGACATTGGCACTGCCGGATCCGACCAAGACCGTGTTGATCTCGTTTGTCGGAGCCGTGGTCAGGACCGTGACGCGCCCTGCCGGAAACGTGATGTTGTCCAAAGGGAGCTCGAACGGGCGGTCGTCATTGGCAAGTTCCCCCGTGATGTTCGTTCCGTAGCTTGGCTGATCATAGACCTTCAGAAACGCACCCGTGAGGGTGATGTCCCGGGTGCCGGGATTCCAAAATTCAAAATAATGATCTATGGAGATGCTGTAGCTCGCAACGGGATCAGGGGGGGCGGCGCTTGAGTGGTATCCATAGGGTTCGAGCTTCCTGAGTCTCCCGTGTATCGCGTATTCCTGCAGACGCGGAGTATTCTCGATACCCATCGCCACGATCGGATTGGGGCCGTCGGTTCCACCACCGAGCGGCTCAAGGGCATCTGCGGGCTTGCCCGTGCGCAACGTGAAGTTGGTGTCGTTGTTGATGATCGTCGGCTGGTCATCACTGTCGATGTAATCATACAAATTCGCGGCGATCTTCTGCAGATAGATGACCGGCTGGTTGTTTGACACGACATTGGTTGCATTGATCCCAGCGGCAGAATTGGTCACAAGGCGGTAGAAGCGCTGGCCGAAAAGGGGCGCAGAATTGGAGTTGGTGATGGCGAAGATGACGCGGTTCAGGGCCGTTCGCTTGTCGCCGCTGGTGATGGAGTTGACGTTGAACCGCTTGAACCCGCCACGGGAGAGGTCGAGGCCGGCGGAATTCGTTGTGGTGAGGAAACGGAAATCCGAAACGCTCGAGTTCCCGCTCAGCTCGGCGGCGATGGCAGCCGAACCGACTGTCGGGAATCCGGAACCACCGAAGGCGCCGCGGTCGCTCAGCACCAAGCCGGTGTTGACATTTGTGAGGGCGGGATTGGTCGAGCTCCGCCAAGATCCATCGAGACGGACCTCGTCGGGGCCCAAGCCGAGGCTGGTTGTTCCGCGGCTGCCGTTGGTGGCGATGTTGACATTGACCTTGAAGCTCTCGTCCTCGATCCAGTAGGCGTAGCGGGCGATGGGAGGGTTGGTATTGTTCGTCGGCCCCGCATACTTCCCGATGTAAACCCATTGCGCGGCGGTGACCGGCGCGCCACCATCTGGCGTCACAGCATTGGTCATGGACCGCGTGCCGACGAACGCCTCGGGACGGCCGGCGTTGGTGGCGTTGAGATTGACCAAGCTCAGGTTCGAGGACGCATACGGCAGGGCGTTCGTAACACTGGAGGGAGTAAACAGCCCGGGGCTCGTCAGGGAGACCAGCGGGCGGGCGAGGATTGAAACCTCGCCGCCGAACTGCCCCGGACGGGCGTTTGTATTTGTATCGGAAGCCAGGGCGCGGACGTAAAGCACGGTGGCCTCGTTGGTCTGGGCACCCCCGATATTCTGCCAGACGGTGACCGAATCGGGGTATTTGGCGACCAAGCGCGCCACCTCACCCCGGGCAAATCCCACGGCGGCATCGGCGACAAGCCGGGCTTGGTAGCCCCCCGCGGCGCTGCGCGACGAGAGCTGGTCCATCGTTGTGCTCTGCATGAAGGCCACCGCCACGATCGCGAGCACGGTGAGGACGATGAGGGTGGTGATGAGAACTGCACCTTGCGATTCTTGGGAGTGAAGGCGTGATTTCATCATGTCAGGGGGCGCGAAGTGCCTGGCGGAAGGAGTAAAAACCCGCCTTGCGCACCTGCTTGTTCGTAAGATCAAGACTGCGGACCGTCTCTTCATCCGCGGTGGAAATGGTCACATCGATCATGGCTGGCGGCACGGTGCTGCCGGTCATCGGTTTCCCATCGGCTCCCAGCACGGCGAAGTGGGTGTCGGAGATTTCCGTGTTGAAGTAGAGCACACGGCGGTTGGGGACGATGTTGGCTGCAAGGATCTGGGCGTTTGCGGCGGGGACGGACGGGAAGCTGCCGCCCTTGAGGGCCTCGTAAGTCTCCCCGCTCGAAACGAAATTGCGCGTGAGGGCGAGAAAATTGGTGTTCGAGGTATTCGTGTCCTGAACGACACGGTATTCCACGAAGCAAAGATCACCGACCGCATTGGAGTCGGACTGGTAATCTGCGGGGCGCAGCGTGAGAAAGCGCAGCGAGTTGCTCGTGGCCTGGGGCCAGAAGCTGCTGTTCGAGAGCACCACGGCGTTTGCCAAGTCTTGGGCGAGGAGAAAGTTGGCCGAACGCCCCTCGCGGTCTGCCGCGATATTGCCCTCGGCTGTGCGCCAAAGGGTGAGCGATGAGCTCAGCGTTGTCAGCAGGATGAACATGACTATGCCGATCACAGCGCAGGAGACCAGGACCTCGATGAGCGTGAATGCACGCGCCCCCCGGGCGGCAAACGGCAGCGATGCACCAATCCGTTTCATGGGTATGGGCGGAAGGTGGTGAAGGTCACCACGCGGGAATTGCTCAGGGCCAGCGCCGCCGGGGAGCGCACCTCGATGGTGATCCGGGCAAGGTTGGTCAGATTGTTGGTATCGGCGGCGATGCGAACCAAGGTGTCGATGGAATGTGAACCCGCGGATGAGACAATCTCAGGATCGGCAGCCCCGGCATTGGTCCACGAGGAGGCCGAGTTGGATTGGTAGAGATAGTAGGGCATCGCACTCCGGGCCTGGTATCCAACAACGACGGGTTTTGTCACATTGGTCAGGTTTGTGTAAATGACCGCCGGATTGCCGTTGGTGGGGCCGGTGGGAATGGCCGTGCCGGTGGTATTCGTGAAATTCAAAGCCGTGTCCACCGCCACCATCATCTGCTGGGCGATCATGGTCGCCCGCGTGTCGAGAGCCGACTCGCTGCGGATGCGCAGCGCCGCCGGGAACAGGCCGATGATGCCGACGATGACAAAGGCGAAAATGCCGATGGCGATGACCACCTCGACGAGGCTGAATCCGCCCGGGACGGATTCAGGGTGGGAAGTTGCGGGCGAAAAGAGACGGGCGGGAGGCCCGGCCAGCACGCACTCCGTGTCCCGTTTTCCCCGTTCCCTGTGTCTTGTCGTTTTCATTGCTCCAGAACCTGATCGAAGATCTTTACCCTGCCCGTGAGCGGCTGGATGCGGAGCTGGGTGTAATGCTCCGGGTTGGGCCTGAAAGTGACGCCCGCACCATCCACAACCCCCTCCCCAATGCGGATGGTGACCGGGGTCTCGGGCTTGAGCTTGCCGTAGCGGTCGAACCGGATGGCCACGACATTGCCCACCGCGGCGCCCGAGAGCTTGGGAAAATTGGCCGCGGTGATGTTGGTCGTCTTGAAGTCTGGAGCTTCCGGGTCAATGAAGACACCCCGGGGATATCGCAGCCAGCGGCTGACCATGGTATACGGATTGGTGCTGTTGGTTCCGCTGAACCTCTCCTCATCGCGCTGCTCGCGGAAGACGATGACGGAGTTGAGAGCCACTTCCTTGTCTGCGAAACTGCCGGGATCCGGAAATCCCACGTAGGTGGGGACGCCATGTTGCAGGGCCAACAAGCGAGCCTGTTCCACCGCCCCGGCCAGGACATTGACGCCACCACGGCGACCCGCCACACCGAACAGCCCCTGCAGCGAGGGAAGAGTGAGGGCGGTGATGACGCCGATGATGGCAATGACCACGAGCATCTCGACCAAGGTGAATCCGCCCGGACGCGTCCGGGGGGAGCGCCCGGAAACGGGCGGAAAGCCCGTATCCCGCGGAGCCGCCGCCAAGGATCCATGCCTGCAAACTGTGGCTTTGGTTTTCAATTGATAATCCAATCAGCTTGGTTGGCGCTGCCCGAGCCGCCGCTTCCCGTGCTCCAAAGATCGAAGAACCCCACGTTGTTCGAGGGGCTGGTCGGATTGTAGTTGTAGTCATTCCCCCAAGGGTCGACGAAGGTCACTACTGTTCCGTTGGTCTTGAGCATTCGCGGGGTCGGCTCGAAATAAACCTTGGTCTTGTTGATGGCGCCGGACCCGGTCGCCGTGCCGGTCAGCTCGCTGAACAACACGCTCTTGTTTGACGGATACGCGCCGTGATCCTGCTTGAAACTGTCGATCGCTGCGGCAAGCGCTGCGACCTCGGCCTTGGCCCGTGACTCCCCGCCCTTGCGGTTCACATACCCCAAGGTTGTGAGGCTCAACCCCGCAAGGATTGCGATGACAGCCATCACCACCAGCAATTCGACCAAAGTGAAGGCGGGAGCGAGCGATGGGAACCCGGTGATTGCAGGGGGATCCAGACGCTTGGACGCTTGCCCGCGACTGCCGAGGGAGGGCTGCCGACTCTTTTCCATGTATTCACATTGTAAACACCGCGAGGCGGGGTCAAGTCTTTTTTTTGGGGCGACGATTTGTTTCTGAACGGAGGGGCCGCCCCTCTGTGACCAGAACAACAAAAAAGTCATTGCCGGAAGGGACGGAAACGGGTAACGTGATGCAGACAGACCACCCATCCTCCATGAAATCCCGCTCCCTCCCCGTGCGCGGCCTCGCTCTCCTGAGTGCAGCCGCTCTTTTGTTCACCGCAACCCTCCAAGCCCAGCCGACGATCTACGCGGACGCGGTCGGGGACATCTCCACCAACGTCTCGACCGGGGGTGGCACGCTGGACATCGTGAAAATGGAGGTCTCCGATACCGAGACCGATGTGCTCTTCAACATGACCGTCAACGGCAATATCGCCGGGACCGATTGGGGCAATTTCATGATCGGCATCGCCAACATGAAAGCCGAAGGCGCGACCAACACCAACGGCAACGGTTGGAACCGCCCCATCCGGCTCCTCGCCGGCGACACGAACGGCATGACCCACTGGATCGGCTCGTGGGTCAACGGCGGCGGCGGCAGGCAGCTGTGGACCTATGGCACCACCAACTGGAGCGGTCCGGCCGGGATCGCAGGCTACACTTTCACCACCAACACCAACGGAACCTCGACGATCAGCTACGTGGTCAGCAAGGCCAACCTCGGGGTGACCAACGGCGACACGATCTATTTCGACGCCTACTCGTCCGGCTCCGGAGAAGGCGACAGTGCGATTGACGCCCTTTCGAACCCGAATGTCTCGGTCACCGGTTGGGGCGGGCCCTACACGTCCAGCACAAACACCGGCATCTCGTCTTACCTGCTGAACAACTCGGCACTGGTCATTCCGCAGGACATCACGTTCACCGTGGACATGAGCTACCAGATCGCCTCCGGAAATTTCGATCCCGAGGTGGACTACGTGACGGTGGCCGGATCGTTCAATGGCGACGATTACACCGAGAACATTCTCGACCCGATCGAACCCGAGAGCCCCATTTACTCGGGAACCATCGCGGTCACGGCCCCGGCATCGTCCATCGTGGACTACCGCTTCGCAATTTTCGACATCGGGCTTTTTGAAGCGTTTCCAGAGAATCTGACCCGCACCTTCCAGATGCCTGAGGAGGCGCTCAGCCTGCCGCTCGCTTATTTCGACAACATCCAAGGTGTCCGCGACGTCGAGTTCTCGGTGGACATGAACGTCCAGATCGAGTTGGCAACATTCGACCCCGAAACTCAGGATGTGCTCGTCGTCGGCAGTTTCAACGACTGGGACACCACTGAAACGAATCCGCCGCTGGTGGATGAGGATGAGGACGGGATTTACACCGGAACATTCACCATCGCCGGATTGGAAGGACAATCCCTGTTCTACAAGTTCTACAGCGCGGGCATGCCCAACAGCGGCTACGAGAGCATCGACAACCGCCAAGCGACCTTGGAACTCAACGAGGACGGCGAGCCGCTGCCTGCTCAAGTTCTGCCGGTTGTTTTCTGGAACAATCAGGACGTCGTCCCGCAGTCCCGCGATGTGACATTCGCCGTTGACATGAGCGTGCAGGTCGAACTCGGCACCTTCACGGAAGGCGGTGTCGTGAAAGTCACGGGCAGCTTCAACGACTGGGGCACCGGCGGCGAGACCTACCAGCTCACCGACCAAGGCGGGAACATCTACTCCGGCACCTTCCCGATCGGTGGCGCGGAAGCGTCGACCGTCCAATACAAGTTCTTCAGCGCCGATGTGACAACCAACAGCGGCTATGAACTCCTCAACGGCAACCCTGTCGAGAACCGCACCTTCGTGCTCGGACCCGCGGACGATCCGCAGGATCTCGGCTTGGTCTTCTGGAGCAACAACGATGGTGGCACCACATTCGCTGAGTGGAGCGGTGGCGAGCCCGCCACACCCGATCTCGTCTTGAAATACGCCATCGGCGGTGCCGCCAGCCCGACTGCGGACAGCACGGCTTCGGTCACCGGCATCAACGCCACCACCCTCTCGATCACGGCCATCGTCCGCATCGATGATCCGGATCTCACGATCGAGGGGGAAACCACCGACGACCTCACGGTCGGACCGTGGACCACGGTCGGTGTCACGGTGGCCGGTGCCGGCCAAGGCGTGGACCAGACCGGAGTGCCTGAAGGTTGCGAGCGCAAGGTGTTCAGCGTCGAGCGCGATGGCGACGCGAAGAAGTTCCTGCGCCTGAAGGCGACCCTTGCCGGAGAGATCGTCGAAATTTAGGCGGCATCTCGTCCCGAATCATGGACCCGCGCCTTTCGGCGCGGGTTCTTTTTTTCAGGCAAGGGAGCACGGCGGATCACCGCACAGTCCGAAGCGGAGACGCCACCCATTCGCCGCCGAGTGCAATGGCAAGGCAGTCTTCGCGGACGCCTTGCGGCGAGGTGTCCCCGCCCCAAGGCACAACAGACGGTTCCCAGACTGCGCCGACGCGCCCCTATTTGCTGCCCATCACGGTCACAGGCTCCCACTCGGGGCCCGGCGGATTGGCGTCAAACTCGCGGCTACGCTGAAGCATGTCAGCGATCAAGGCATCCCCCACGGAAGCCACCGCAACCTCGGCGAACAGCCCGGCCGCCTCCTCGAAGCGGCGCCCGCGGTAGCAGGCCCATGCCCGCTCGTGGGCATCGAGCCAATCCGGGTGCATGACGAGGTTTTCCCCGTCGAGTGGCACGGTGTAAATGGCCACCGGCGCCTCGCGCCCGACAACCCGCACCGTGTCCACGGTGCGGAAGGGAAACCCTCCCGCCGCCGCATCCGCCACGCTGCCGCTCAGCAGAAGCTGCAGGCCGTAGTGCTTGGTCAGGCTTTCCAGCCGCGAAGCCAGGTTGACCGTGTCGCCGATCACGGTCGGTTCCATCTTCAAATCCGATCCGATGTTTCCGAAAATGGCGGGGCCGTAGTGGAGCCCGATGCCAAGGCGCAGGTCGGGAGCATCGCGCCGGAGCCATTCCTTGCGGAGGCGCGCCACGGCAGCCAGCATGTCGAGGGCCGTCTGCACGGCACGCCGCGCATCCCCGCCGGCACCGGCGGATTGGATCGTTCCCCAGACCGCCATCACCGCATCGCCGATGAATTTGTCGAGAGTTCCGTTGTTGCGGAAAACGATCTCCACCATCGAGCCGAGATACTCGTTCAAATGGGAGACCAGCACGGCGGGATCGGCACGCTCGGAGAGCTTGGTGAAACCGCGAAGATCGGAAAACAGCACCGCCACGTCCTTGCGCGTGCCCCCCAACTCGGCAAGCACGCTGCTGCCGGAGTCCAGGAGTTCCCTCACGACGTCGCGGGAGACATAGCGCTCGAGGCTCCTCCGCACGCGGGCCTTCTCGCGGCGCTCAAGCGAGAAGTCGTAGGCGAACGCGGTCAACCCCGCGAAGACCAGCGTGCCAACCGGATACAACAGGCCCGGAAGGATGTCCAAAAGGTTGAAGATCAGAAGTGTCGCCAATCCGTAGCCGAGCACGAGAACGCCGAGCACACCCAGGGCAATCAGGGGTTTCCGAAGCACCATGCTCACCCCGAATGCGGCAAGCCCCATCGCAAGACAGGTTGCCATGACCGCCACCGAGGAGGCCCTTCGATAAAAAGCCTGCTCGCGTGCGGCGGCCATGGCATGCAGGTGGATTTCGGGCCCGGGCAGCGTGCCAACCGGGGTGCGGAAATGATCGCGAAAGCGGCTGGCCAGCGGCCCCAACAGGACGATCTTGTCTCGGAAAATTTCCCCATTCTGGAGATTGGCATCCCAAAGATCCGGGACAAATATCATCCACAATGGCACGGTCCGGAAGGACTCCGGTTCGCAGAAGCGCATCAGCCCGAAGCGCGGCACCCGGCCGGCCTCCCCCGCCTTCTCGAGTGCAAGCGAGGCGAGGGATCGCCTATCCTCCCAGCCTGCCTCCGGCCGCCCGAGCAGTTCCCCGTCATTGATCCGGTAATGCGCGCCGCGAACCACGCGGTCCGGCTCGGGCCAGAAATTCACATAGCCGACGACACCATCCCTCACCGCGCCCGGCGGCAACACCGAGGGGGAAGGTTCACGGTAAAGGTTGGACAGAGAGCCATCGGACGCCGAGGCATTCTCGAAAACCGAGCCGATAACCACCCTCTCACGGTGCCGGTCGAGAACATCCCGGAGAACCTCGTCCCCCGGGCCCTCCTTGGGAAAACTGACATCCAAAACCACAACCTTGGCCCCCGCCCCGAGGACTTTTTCGATCATTTCCGCATAGACCGCCCGGGACCACGGGAACTCCCGCGACATGAGTGTCAGCGAGGAGGATGCCTCGATCTCCTCCGGGTCCAATTGGTCGAGATCAAGGGAAGCCTCATCGACGGCCAGGAAGACAAAATCCTCGGGTGTGGCCGTCTTCACCCCGTGCCGCACCACCGCGTCTTGAAGCGAGAAATCGGCCAATTCAAGGGGAACAATCGGCACCGGGCCGGCCAACAGGGCGAATATCACCGCCCATGCAGAACACAGGATGAAGAGGATCACCGAACGCCGGGACGACGTGAACAGCGCGCTTCTCCAAACCTGGCCGGTTTTCACTCGCCACAAACTGGCATGAATGTTCTTGGCAGCACAATCACTGTGTTTTATGGGATGGGGAAGCCATCCGCCTATGGACCCCAAGACCCTGCACTCACGGATAATCCCTGTGGCTCTGATCCTGGCCCTGTCGGGCGCTGTGGTCCCAGCCCAAACCCCTCCCCCCCGCCAAGTTTCGACGGATGCCGATGTAAGCCGCAGTGAAATGGTCAACGCGACCACCGGGCGCCTGTTCTCCCCCGAACCGGCGTTCGCCCCCCCGAGCCCGTCGGACAGCGACCTCGGGGAGCAACGGGTGCTCGTTCCCGATTCACGCTACAAGGCTTTCACCATCTTCGCCAATGCCTCCGAGTTCTATACGAGCAATGCGGCGCTCAGCAGCAGCAACCCCCAAGGGGATTGGCTCACCGCCGTCCAACTCGGGGCATCCTGGCTTCCCCGCATCAGCGGCAACCTCTTCGGTGAAGCAACGGTCATGCAGCAGTTTTTCCGTTATGCCGACCTCAGTGGCCTCAGCTTCAACAGCTTGGACGTGGGTGGCGGCTTGATTTACGTCCTCCGAGACTTGGAGGATCTTTCGTTCTTCGCCCGCTACAATTGGAACATGCTGACCGACGCCGACGCCAGCGATTCGATTTTCCAGCAGCAGACCATCCGGATGGGTCTCCAGAAGCCCTTCGTTTTCAGCCGTGCCCATTCCGCCGTGGTCTCCTTCCAGACCGATCTCAATCTCGGCGGTTTCCCGGATTATTCGCTTCGCAACCGCTTCGCCCTGCTCGGCGGATACCAAGCGAACCTCACGCGCCACATCCAGGCCAACCTCTTCTACCAGCTCGCCTATCTTCCGTTTGCCGAGATCAGCCGGAGGGATTGGAACCAGATCCTGAGCGCGGCCCTCTCCTACAAATTCAACGAGCAATTCAGCATCAACGGCTCGGTCTCCGCCTCGTTCAACGAATCCAACGACAATTTCTTCACCTACTCCGTCCTCAACACGGGCGCCGGCATCTCGGCCCTGTTCAAGTTCTGACCACCATGAGAGCCCTGCTCACCCCCGCGCTGCTGGTCGCCTCCGTCGTCTGGTCTTCAGCCGCCGGCCTGAACCAAGCCACCGTGACCAAGATCGTCAACAACGTGGAGGTCATCCCGCCGGGCGCCCAAGCCCAGGCCGCCACCCTCGGAGAAGTCATCAGTGGCAGCACGGGGGTCCGCACGGGATCCGGGTCGCGCGCGCAACTGACATTCGCCGACAACACGCTCACCCGTCTCGGCTCCAACACCCTTTTCAGCTTTGAGCGCGGCACCCGCCAGCTGGACCTCGAGCAGGGGGCCATCCTGCTGCAAGTTCCCAAGGATGCAGGCGGCGCCACCATCCGGAGCGCCCCGGTGACCGCGGCCATTACCGGCACGACGGTCATGATGGAGCACAGTCCGGGCAACCCTGGAATCGTGAAAATCATCGTGTTGGAAGGAACCGTCAGGGTTTCCCTCACCGGGCATCTTGGCGAATCGGTGCTCGTCGGCCCGGGGCAGATGATTTCGGTGGCTGCCGACGCCCGCAGGCTCCCCGACCCGATGACGGTGGACATCAAGCGCATTCTGAAGACCTCGAAGCTCATCAAGGACGGCGATCTTGCATCCTATGGCCTGATCCTCGAAACAGTCACCGATCAGGAGGCCCAGCTTCGCGACGGAACGCTCGGGGAAGCTGATGGAGTGCTCCCCACGCCCGTGCATGATAACCCCGCCACGCAGGCGGCCGGAGTCATGGACAACTTGATCAATCGCCACGACACCGTCCAACAGCCGCCGCCACCTCCACCACCTGTCTCTTATACACATCT
>JACSRX010000087.1 GCA_014879535.1 Chthoniobacterales bacterium | reverse complement strand
GGTAGGGTCGGCTGGCCTCAGCCGACCTCGGGCGCGTGAGGCCACACGCCCCTACCAAACGGCTTTGTCGCTGCCCCCCAGCGACGAACCCGTTTTCAGCTTTTCCAACGCGCCAGCGGAGCTGGCGTCTCCAGATGCCGCCATCCGCAAGGAAAGGGTCTCAACCTCTTCCAGCCATTCGAGGGTCTCACGGAAGCTCATGCTGCGATCGACCATGCGGTCGAACTCACGGCTTCCCTCCGGCGTTCCCCACCGCCAGTCCGGCTTGATGTCAGTGACCGTCTTTTTCACCGCGTGTGAGCTCTTTGATATCTTCCAAGTCCTGGGGTCGTCCAGCCTCGCGCTTCATCTGCAACAGGGTGGGCAGGGAAACAATCGGGGCATGCAAACCCGGCGCCAGCTCGACCCGCACGGCCTCCTTGTATTCGCGGTCGAAGGGAAACGGCTCATAGACAAACACATCAACCGGCGTGCGCCGGTGCTCATCGCTCCAGAGCTTGAGCACGATCATGCCCTTGTCCCGGCGCCAGGATTCCCTCGTCGCCGCATCGGCAAAGGCTTCGGGTTTCTCCGGAATCATCAGGCGGTATCCGGCCCCGATCAGTGCGCGCAGGCCCCGCTGGGTGTTCGATGGTTCCAGCTCGATGACCAGATCGACATCCCGCGTCATGCGGGCGAAACCATGCGCATTCACCGCCAATCCGCCGACGATGAGATAACGCACGTCCGCCGCGTTGAGCGCGCGCACGATGGCTTCGATGCTTCGGACCTCCATGGCGTTGGCTCCAAGCATGCCACACCCTGCGCACCGGCCCAAGCGCCGTGATGGAGGAGGCGCAGGCGGATCACCCGTCCAGTGGACTCCGCACCGCCACGCCCGGACGGTTGAGGACATGCGTGTAAATCATCGTCGTGCTCACATCCGCGTGGCCCAGCAATTCCTGCACCGTCCGGATGTCCGCTCCGCCCTCCAGCAGGTGCGTGGCGAAGGAATGGCGCAGCGTGTGCGGAGTCACCGTTTTGAGCAGACCTGCCCGGGCGGCCGCCTTCTTCACGATCTTCTGCAGACTGTTCTCGTGCAGATGATGGCGGCGGAGTTTGCCGCTGCGGGGATCTTCCGCCACCTGCGCGGAGGGAAACAAGAACTGCCACCCCGGCTCGCTGGCGTAGCCCGCATACTTCTTCTCCACCCCATCCGGCAGAACTGTTTCGCCAAGACCCCGGGCCAGATCCTCCCCGTGCAGCTTGAGAACCCTCTCGATTTGCACGCGCAGCTTCTCCGCCGCCGCGACAGGCAAAGGGGCCACCCTATCCTTGCCGCCCTTGCCTTGTCGCACGACAATCTGGGCCCGGTCGAAATCCACATCCCGCAGCCGCAGGCGCAGGCATTCCTGCACGCGCAGCCCGGACCCGTAGAGCAACTCCACCATGAGCTTGCCCGGCCCCTCTTCGATCGCAGCCAACAGGCGCCTCACCTCGTCCCGGGTCAACACCACCGGCATGCGCCGCCTCTCCGGCGCCCGCTGCACCCCCTCCAGCGACCCGAATTCCTTCCCCAACACCTCCCTGAAGACAAAAAGCACCGCATTGAAAGCCTGATTCTGCGTGGACGCCGCGACTCCGCGTTTCACGGCAAGATAACCCAGATAACTGCGCACATGTTCATTCTCCAGAGCGTCCCTGCTCTCCGGTCGGGCAAAAACCAGGAACCTCCGGGTCCACTGCAGATAAGTCTGCTCCGTGCGATACGAGAGGTGTCGTGTCCGAATCCGGCGCCGGACCTCATCCAAAAACGGCCCAAAACGCTCGGGCAACTCCCCGTCGTCCGTCCGCCCCTCCCAAGCCGGATCCTCCCCGGTCACCGGTGCACGATTCAAGGGGCTGCCCGTCATCGCGGCCTCAGGCCACACCGGAAGCCATTCTTTGGCCCACTCGGCCGGATACATCTTCTGGTAAACCAGACGCAATGCCTCATCCGCCTGCTCCAACTGCCAACGAGCCCGGCCCTCCGAGGCAAGACGTTGATAAAAAGCTTCCACCTCCTGCTGGGATGCCTCATACAGATTTTTCGGAGCAATGAACTTTCCGAACTTCCGCACCCATGCCGTCCAATATCCCCGCTTGGCCGACTCCACCCCCGCGGCCTCCCACACCAAATCCAGCCGGTCACCCCAACTCATGGCCCCGCTCCGTTCGTCACTTGGACTTCTCATGGGTGGCATTATTGCATTGACCAATGGTGTGATCAATTTCAATATTCAACACCGTTGACCAATATACGTTGGGCAAAAAGCCGTGGGCGCTCGTATCACAATCAAGGTCGTTGGCGCAGTTGCCCGTATGGGCGACTATCACTTATCGGCCGGTGCATCTGTGTCCGCGGCAATCCGAAAGGCCGGAGGGTTCGCGGTGAAGCCGTATCCGCCGACTGGCATCATCACCGTTCGCAGCCGACGAAAGTCCGATGGGCTCTACTATTGCCGGCGCATGTTCGACGCGAAAAAAGTCGATCCACGCGGCGTTTGTTTACGGGACTTGGATTCGGTCATTGTCCAAGTTGACGTTTCCGAAGCATGAAAAGGCCCAACAAGGCGCCAGAGCCAACGTCCGGGACTGTCACGCCTCCTGCAGAGCCAGGAGTCGTGCCATTCCCTCCCGTGGCTCATCTTTGACGTTCGCCCAATCCAACAGCGTTACTCGCCATTCCAATGAAGCATATCCTGACGTTCATTGCGGTAGTGCTGCTGCATGTGTCCGCTGCCGCCGCCGAGTGGACAGTAGTTTCCACCTCCGCGACTGCCTTTGAGCCAGAGGAGCAGACATCCAAGGTTCCTGACGATTTCTGGCTGCACATCACACTGCGTAACGACTCCAAGGTTGTTCAGTATATTCAGGGTCTTCGCCCCGGATGGTTTATGGTGGAGGCGTTTGTCCGGCCCGCCAAGTCTGGCATTTGGGAGCGCCAGAACATCGGTGTTGATCAGAAGTTGGAGTGGATCGCCATCAAGCCCGGAGAGGAAATCAAGCTGACTCGGAGGCAGGCAGTTTCCGATATTGGATTGCCCATGATGTTGACATTCAGCCGTTCATTTTCCACCGGGGATCACACCGGAACCATCGTGTTGCTTGATCAGTTCACTGTTCCAGCACCACCCAAGAAGCCATGACCGCGACCACGCCACAACCAAGGGCGAACAAGGCGCTGGTGCCAACCGCCGGGGCTGCTCTGTCGGCCATGCTTTCAGTAACTTTAACCCGCCTTCCCGTCTCCACGCTCACCCCCGCCCCGGCGGTCGGCACAGCTTAGACGTTCGGTGACAAAGAAATGAAAGCCAGACTAGTCGCTATTTGGTTCTCTATCGGCTCCGCGAGCACCCTGTCCTTTTTTTGTTACGGCTTGGCACAATGGGTAGGACAGTTTTTTCGAGCTCACTCGGGAGGGAAGGCACTTCCTCTGATTTCCGAGTCATTTTACCCAGACGCGATCCTTGTCTATCTTTTTCCAGTTCCGTTGGCCTTGTGGGGTGTCTACAATACGATACGTCACAGAAATAATTCTGATCTTACCCTGCTGCTTGTTGCTGTTACTTTGGGATCGTGCTTTGTATTTCTCAGTATATATCTCTTTTCCATGGCGCTGCCTTTCATTCCGATGTCTCCGGTTATGCTTAGAGAGGGTCCATGAACTTAAAAACCGAACCAGTTCAGTCAGCCAACGCCGCTTCGCGTCGTGGCTGCTGAAGGACGTTCGGTAAAGAATACACACCGATGACCTCGAATTTTCGAATGCGGACACGCCTTGTCATCGCGACACTCGGACCCATCTTGTGGATTATTGTTTTGGCTTTCACGGACAATGTCGGCGTCCGATACAATGATATGACAGGACTGAAAAATCTCATGATTGTGCCGATCGTTCTTGGCGGGCTGGCAGTTGCGCTGTTTTTGGGCTTCTGTTTCGCACTGCCATCCCGAGGACAACCCTTCTACGCACTCGCAGGCGGAGTTCTTTCTACGGCCACTTTCGGATTGGCCTTTTTTCTTTCCCGTCAGGTTTAGTTGAACTTTCAAGAAAGCACCGAACCATGCGATGCATCCAACCCCTACCGTCCGGCACTCGGGCTGCTTACGCACCCCGACCGCCTGCCGTCCGGGGTGGCTGATCGCCGACGTTAGCGAATATTATGGCCTTCATTCCAAAAGGAGCCACTTGGTTTATTGCCACGATCGTTGAGGA
>JACSRX010000085.1 GCA_014879535.1 Chthoniobacterales bacterium | reverse complement strand
CGGGCACCTTGAAGCCCTCCGACTCCATGGCCCCTCCCCCGTCCATCGCCGATCGTTTGCTCCGGTGGCGCAAGCCGCCGCCACGGCCTCTTCCTGACCACATCCTTTTCGGCCAATGGGGCGAACGGGCCGCAGAAACGTGGTTGCGGAAGCACAAATTCCGCATCCTCCATCGCAACTTCAAGCCTCCCGGTGGCGGCGAAGTGGACCTCGTGTGCCGCGACAAGCCCGAGAACACCCTCGTCTTCGTCGAGGTGAAAACCCGCGCCACCGAGGAACGCGGACGTCCGTCCGACGCAGTCGACTACGAAAAACAGCGCCAAGTCGCCAAGGGAGCCATGGCCTGGCTGCGGTTGCTAAACTTCCCGGACATCGTCTTCCGCTTCGACATCGTGGAGGTCCTCGCCGCCGACCGGGAGCACCCGGAAATCACCCACATCCGCAACGCCTTCCCGCTGCCGGATTACTACGTCTATTGAGCGCCATGCCGACACGCCCGGACATCGTGGCGCTCGACGAGGGCAGGCTGCTCGACGGCGGACTCGATTGGGGCGACCTCCCGTCCCTCGGACATCTTACCGTCCATGACCACACCCCACCCGGAGAAGTCGTCGCGAGGGCCTCGGCCGCGCAGATCGTCCTGACCAACAAAACCCCGCTGACTGCCGACACGCTCGCCTCGCTGCCCCACCTGCGTTTCATCAGCGTGCTCGCCACCGGCTACAATGTCGTCGAGACCGACGCGGCCCGCGCCCGCGGCATCCCCGTGAGCAATGTCCCGTCCTACGGCACGGATTCCGTGGCCCAGCATGTCTTCGCCCTCATCCTCGAACTCTGCAACCGCGTGGGACGCCATGCCGACATGGTGGCCGAGAGCCACTGGGCCAACTCCGGCGAATGGTGCGCCCCGTGCGCGCCGGTGGTGGAACTCCACGGGCTTCGCCTCGGATTGATCGGACGCGGACGCATCGCCCGGCGCGTGGCCGAGATCGGACGCGCCTTCGGCATGGAGGTCGCCATGGCCTCGACCTCTCATCCATCTGGCGGGGACGGACTCGCCCCCCTCGACAAAGTCACGGCCACCTCGGACATCGTCTCGCTGCACTGCCAACTCAACGGGGACAACCGCGGCATGGTCGATGCCGCCTTCCTTGCCCGGATGAAACCCACGGCGTTCCTGGTCAACACCGCCCGCGGGGCGCTGATCAACGAGCCCGATCTCGCGACCGCCCTTGCCGGTGGCACGATCGCGGGTGCGGCCCTCGACGTCCTCTCGGTCGAGCCTCCGCCCGCCGACCATCCGCTTTTCCACGCACCGAATTGCCTCATCACCCCGCACATGGCATGGATGGGACCCGCCGCGCGGAAGCGCCTGATCTCGATCACCGTGGGGAACGTCCGCGCCTTCCTCGCCGGCTCCCCGGTCAACGTGGTCAACGCCTGACCACCCCGCAAATCGCTTTCGTCGGCACCCCGGTCGCCGCTAAAGTCCCGCCCAGCATGAAACGCATCCTTTCGGGCATCCAACCCTCCGGCGCACTGCATCTGGGCAACTACCTCGGCATGATGCGTCCCGCCGTCGAACTCCAGCAGCAGGGCGAGGCCCTCTACTTCATCGCCGACCTTCATGCCCTCACCTCACTCCACGATGCGGACGCCCTCCGCCGCCATTCGCGCGACGTGGCGCTGGATTTCCTGGCCTGCGGACTCGACCCGTCGCGCGCCCTGCTCTTCCGCCAGTCCGACATCCCGAAAATCTCCCTGCTCTCCTGGATCCTCAGCACGGTCACTCCCATGGGACTGCTCGAGCGCTGCCACTCCTACAAGGACAAGACCGCGCGCGGACTCGCCGCCACCCATGCGCTCTTCTCCTACCCGGTGCTCATGGCGGCGGACATCCTCATCTACGACAGCGACATCGTGCCGGTCGGCAAGGACCAGAAGCAGCACCTCGAAGTCACGCGCGACATCGCCGTGAAGATGAACGAAACCTTCGGCGACATCTTCAAACTCCCCGAGCCGAGCATCCGGGAGGACGCCGCCGTCGTTCCGGGCACGGACGGCGCGAAGATGAGCAAGAGCTACGGCAACACGATCGAGATTTTCGCGGAAGAGAAGGCCATGAGGAAGAAATTCATGGGCATCGTCACCGATTCCACGCCGGTCGAGGCGCCGAAGGACCCCGAATCCTCGTCGATCTACCAGCTCTACCGCCTGTTCTCCTCCGCAGACGACGCCGCGGCCATGGCGGAAAGATTCCGCGCCGGAGGCACCGGCTACGGCGATTTCAAAAAACAGCTCTTCGGCACCGTCTGGGAATACTTCGCCCCCATGCGTGCAAAACGCGCCGAACTCGAAGCCGACCCCGGCTACGTGGACGGCATCCTCCGCACAGGCGCCGAGAAAGCCAACGCCATCGCCGAAAAAGTCATGGCCCGCGTCGAGGCGGCCGTCGGATTGCGATGATAAAAGTTGAGAGTTGATGGATGAGAGTTGAGAGAATTTGGAGCCAAAACCCCACCCACACACCAACCCTCATCTCCTCCCATGTCCCTTTACTCCTTCTTCTCCGGCGCGTGGTGCGCCGTCCTGTGGTTCTTCACCTTCGGGGTGGCACGCAACCTCTTTGGCATCTTCCCCAGCGAACGCGCCGGGGAAGTCACCACCGCCCTCTTTCCGGCCTATTTCGCCGTGGCCATCATCCTCGGTGTGCTCACGACCGCCGCGCTCTGGCCCCACCGCAAACTGGGACGCCGCATCAGCTCCGCCCTCCTGCTGCAGATCCTTGCAATCGCCGCCCTTGCCTCCATCCCCCTTTTCATCCAGCCCGCCATGGCAACCAACCCACCCGGCACCCCCGGCTTCGCGCGCCTGCACGGGATTTCCATGGCGCTGAATCTTTTCTCCTTGCTCGCCGCCCCCGCAGCTTCTTTATTGGCCTTAGCGAGACGGAAGGAATGACGGCATGAGTGATGATGATTATTCGCGCAGCCCCGACAAGGTGCTGGCCTCGGAGAAGATTGTGGCAGGGAGAAAAATCTTCTTCCTCGATTTCAAGGAAAACAGCCGCGGCCGCGTGCTCAAGATCACTGAGGACGTCAACGGCCGACGCGACACCATCATGGTGCCCGACGAGGCGCTGGACGATTTCTACGAGGCCCTCGGACGCATCCTCGATGCCGACGATGCGGCCCACGCGGCGGGCGACTCGGACTACTGACACCGTCCGCCCCGCAGCCGGGCGTCTTGTTTTCTTGCCCCCGCCGACCTCCGGTTGCACGCTTGCACGCAGCAGGGGAGCCCCGAGGCTGAGAGTCCTGCCGTGCAAGCGGCGGGAGACCCTTCGAACCTGATACGGGTCATACCGGCGCAGGGAGCGGAGAGCATTCGAAGTCTGGCAACGCCTCCCCGGCGACACCGACCATGATCTCCGCCAACGAACCCGCCGAGGGCGCCGCCTCCGACGCCCCCCTCCCCAACAGCCGCCGCGTTTACGTCCCCGGCTCCCTCAACCCGGACCTCCGCGTCCCCCTGCGCGAGATCGCCCTCGCCCCGACCAAATCCCTCGACGGCTCGCTGGAAGCCAACGAGCCCGTGCGCGTTTACGACACCTCCGGACCGTGGGGCGCCCCCGACTGCGAGTGCGATGTCGAAAAAGGTCTCCCCGCCCTGCGCCGCGACTGGATTCTGAAACGCGGCGACGTCGAGGAATACGAAGGTCGCACCGTCCAAGCACAGGATGACGGCTACCTTTCCGAAAAGCACCGCGGACTTTCCCGCGCCAAGCGCCAAGACGACACCACCTTCCGCCTCGAAGGCCTCACCGCCCCCAAGCGCAAACCCCTCCGCGCCAAACCCGGCAAAGTCGTCACCCAGCTCGCCTATGCCAAAGCCGGCATCATCACCCCCGAGATGGAATACATCGCCATCCGCGAGAACATGGGACGCGCCAAGATCGGCGAACTTTCGCAGGACATCTCCCGCAACGACCTCGAAAAGCAGCACGCCGGCTCCTCTCAACTCTCATCCCTCAACTCTCAACTTTCGGACTTCATCCCCAGCGTCTTCCGCCGCTTCCCGCAACGGATTCCGAGGGAGATCACCCCCGAGTTCGTCCGATCCGAAGTCGCTGCCGGCCGCGCCATCATTCCCAGCAACATCAACCACCCCGAGTCCGAGCCGATGATCATCGGGCGCAACTTCCTGGTGAAGATCAACGCCAACATCGGCAACAGCGCCGTCGCGTCGAGCATCGAGGAGGAAGTCGAGAAGATGCGCTGGGCCACCAAGTGGGGCGCGGACACCGTCATGGAC
>JACSRX010000017.1 GCA_014879535.1 Chthoniobacterales bacterium | reverse complement strand
ACCCGGGATCCCGCCCAAGCCCGGCAAATCCTTCCCCTCGGGTCACACCGCCAACATGTTCTGCCTTGCGACCGTCCTCACCGCATTCTACAGGCGCAGGGGCGCCTGGTTCTTTCTTCCGGCCGCGCTGGTGGCCTTGTCCCGCGTGAGCACGGGCTCGCATTGGCCTTCGGATGTCATTTTCACCGCAATGCTCTCAATCCTTCTCACCATGGGCTTGCTTCGGATTTTCGGATGGGTCTGGGAAAAATTTTCACCCCGGATTGTTCCATCCCTCGCCTCCCTGCATCCGAAATTGATTGAACCGGCATGAGCCCGCGAATGCTGCTGCTGACCTTTCTGGCCGCCATCACGCTTCTGCGCTGGGTGCTGATTGCGCCCGGCGACCTCTCGCCGGAGGACGCTTATGCCGCCCTGTGCGGATTCACCGCGGCCGTGGCCACCTTCGACGGTCCTGCCGCCACGTCGATCTGCGTGGCTTGGGGAACGATGCTCGGCGGCTCCAGTGCGCTCGGGGCCGCGCTGCTATGGCCCCTTTTCGCCGCCTTCGCCACATTGGCGTTGTATCTGCTGGTCAAGCCTGTGGCCGGACGCCCCGCAGCCTATGGGGCCGCCGTCTTGCTCAACCTCCTGCCCGCCTTCAACAATGCGGCCCTGGCACCGTCCAACGCGTTGCCTCTGGCCATGCTCTCCACGGCCTTCCTCGCCTGCGCTTGGCGCGCCTTGGACAACGACTCCGTGCCTTGGTGGATTTCCGCCGGCTTGTGCGCCGGGGCGGCCCTGCTGTTCACCTACGCCGCTTGGTTTCTGCTTCCGGCCCTGGCCCTCGTGCTCCTGCTGTCCCACCGCTGGCGCCGCCAACTCCTCAAACCCGGCTTCTGGCTCTCCATCTTCCCGGCGCTGGGCGTCTTCGGGCTGCTGCTCGCATGGAACGCCTCCCACGGCTGGGTCCACTTCATCGACGGAACCCTGCAGACTGCAACCACCCTGCAATGGGGAAGACTGCCCGGTGGCCTGCTGGCTGCCACCGTGGGGCTTTCCCCTCTCGTGTTCGCCGCCCTCATCGCGGGGCTGGCTTTTGCGGCCAGTCTGATCCGCATTGCACCCAAGGCAAAATTCCTGACCATCCCCGCCCTCGTTGCCCTTCTGCTCACGGTGTATGCTGTTTTGCAGGGGAGAGACGCGGAAACCCCCGGACTCGTGGCCATAGCGCTCCTGCTGCCACTGCTTGCATGGCTACCGCCAACTGTGGGCCGCTACTCGCTCACACTCGTCTTCGTTTCGGCCGCCATCTGGACGGCTTCCATGATCGCCCTGCGCCCCGCCCATGCCCCTTCCCTCACCCCCGAAGTCGTGCGGGAAATCGAACGCCTCCGGCGGGCGGAGTCAGCCCCCATCACCACACCCGCTTTTCTCATCGCCGAGAACGCGCCGCTTGCCTCAATCTTGGCCCTCCACTTGCCGAATGCCTCGTTTGTGCTGCCCGGCCATCCACCGGTCTATGTGCCCGAGTCGCCGTATCCCGACAGCCAATACGCCCTGTGGCCCCGTTACGACCAGTTCGTCGATGCACAATCCGTTCCCCAAGAAGCCGATGACGACCCCTACACCGAGCAGGACGGCACCAATCCCTTCATCGGCAGGTCCGCCTTGTATGTGACGACACAGTCACCCGAACAGCTCCCGCAGTCGATCAGCGCCGCCTTTTCCTCATGGCGCCTGCTTGCCGAAATCGTCACCCCCTCCGGCCAAATCCTGCGCATTTACCTCTGTTCAGACTACGAGACGCTTCCATTGTGAGCGTGACGCCGAGAACGTGGGCCGCTAAGCTTTTCGGCTCCATGTCCAAACCCAAAGTTCTCGTTTCAGATCCCATTTCCCAACTCGGAGTTGACGCGCTGGCCGAGGGCGGATTGCTCGATGTGACCTTCAAGCCCGGGCTTCCGCACGAGGAACTGCTCAAGATCATTCCGGGATACAATGCCTTGGTCGTCCGCAGCCAGACCAAGGTCGGCGCCGACGTCATCACCGCGGCGACCAAACTGAAAGCCATCGGCCGCGCCGGCGTCGGCGTGGACAATGTGGATGTCGAAGCCGCCACCCAACGCGGCATTGTCGTGATGAACACTCCCGGTGGAAACACCGTCTCGACCGCTGAACACGCCTTTTCCCTGCTGGTCTCCGTGGCGAGGAAAATCCCCCAAGCCGATGCCAGCGTCAAATCCGGAGCATGGGACCGCAAAAGCTTCCAAGGCGTGGAACTCAACGGCAAAACCCTCGCCATCCTCGGCATGGGGCGCATCGGCACCGAGGTGGCCAAGCGCGCCATTGCCTTCGGCATGCGCGTCGTCGCCTACGACCCGTATCTTTCCGAAGCCCGCGCCCGCACGCTTCAGGTGGAACTCGTCGAAAACCTCGACGATGCGATCCCTCAGGCCGACTTCATCACCATGCACATGCCTCTGACCACGGAGACACGCCACATGCTCGACTCCCGCCAGCTCGGGCGAATGAAAAAGGGGGCCCGCATCGTCAACTGCGCCCGCGGGGGCCTCATCGACGAAACCGCCCTGGCCGAGGCCCTGACTTCCGGACACATCGCCGGGGCCGCCATCGACGTCTTCGAGCAGGAACCTCCAGACGAGGGCAATCCCCTGCGAAAGGCACCCAACATCGTCTTCACGCCGCACCTCGGCGCCTCGACCGCAGAGGCCCAGGAAAGCGTGGGAATCGAGATCGCCCATACCCTCAAGGCGGCACTCCTCGAAGGAACGATCAACAACGCCGTCAACGCCCCGAGCGTGGACGCAAAGACGCTCGCCGTGCTCGGCCCCTACCTCCGCCTCGGGGAAAGCCTCGGGCGTTTCCTTTCCCAGATCGCGCCGAAACGTTGCGGCACACTCAGCATTGTTTACAGCGGCAAGGCCCGCGACATCGAGACCCTTCCCGTGTCGCGCTCGATCCTCAAGGGATTCCTCGCCCACATCAGCGGAGACGAGGTCAACGAGATCAACGCCCCCGGCCTCGCCGCCAACCTCGGCCTCCAGATCGTGGAGTCCCGAGTCAGCGACAGCGGCGACTTCACGGACCTCATCGAGGTCATTGCCGAGGACGGCACCACACGCTCCTCCGCAGCCGGCACATTTTTCGGGAACAAACCGCGCGTCGTCATGGTCAATGGCCGCCACGTTGAGGCCCAGCCCCAAGGGGTGCTCCTGCTCCTCGAGAACAGGGACCGCCCGGGCATGGTCGGGCACATCGGCAGCCTGCTGGGCAAGCACAAGGTCAATATCGCCACCATGTCCCTCGGACGCGATCAAGCGGGAGGAACCGCGCTCACCGTCCTCAATCTCGACTCCGCCCCTGCGGACAATGTCATGGCCGAACTGCGCGAGGATCCCGATATCGTCAGCGCACGGGTTCTGACGCTCTGAAGACGCTTCACATCCACAGCGAGCGGTCGAGCGTCCGGTATTGGATCGCCTCCATGAGGTGCTCCTCCCCTACGGAATCGGCACCGGCCAGGTCGGCGATGGTCCGCGCCACCTTGAGGATGCGGTCGTGCGCACGCGCACTCAGGTGAAGATCCTCCAAGGCGTGTTTCATCAGGCCGTGGCATTTTTCGGAAATGCGGCAATGCTCGCGCATGTGCCGCGGCTGCATCCGCGCGTTGAGAGCCGGCTGGAGGGAACCGTCGAAACGGGCCGCCTGGCGCTTCCGGACCTCCTCCACGCGTCCCCGCACATCCGCCGATGATTCCGCCTCCGCCGTCGAGGTCAACTCGTTGTATTCGACCGGTGCCGCCTCGACATGGATGTCGATCCGGTCCAGCAAAGGCCCGGAGATCCTCTGGCGGTAGCGCTCGATCTGCCCGGGCGAGCAGCGGCATTCCCGTTTGGGATGACCGTAGAATCCGCAAGGGCACGGATTCATCGCCGCCACCAGCATGATGTCCGCGGGAAATGTCAAGCTCCCCGCCGCGCGCGAGATCGTGACCTTGCCGTCCTCAAGGGGTTGGCGCAGCACCTCGAGGGTCGAACGGCGGAACTCGGGAAGCTCGTCGAGAAAAAGCACCCCGTGGTGCGCCAGACTCACCTCGCCGGGTGTCGGGGTCGAGGAACCGCCGAGCAGCCCGACATCGGATATCGTGTGATGCGGCGCGCGGAACGGCCGCAAGGCCACGAAGTTGTGCCGGCCCGCCAGCAATCCGCACACGCTGTGGATTTTGGTGGTCTCGATGGCCTCCTCGAGCGTCATCGGTGGCATGATCGTCGGGATGCGCTTGGCCAGCATGCTCTTCCCCGCACCGGGTGAACCGAGAACAAGCAGATTGTGGCCTCCGGCCACGGCAACCTCGAATGCCCGCTTCACCCCGGCTTGCCCCTTCACATCTGCAAAGTCCACATCCGTGTGACGGTTGCTGTGGAACACGGCCCCAAGATCCGACACGGTCGGGGGAATCCCCGCCTTCCCGTCGAGAAACTCGAAGCACTCCCGCAGGTTGCCCACGCCATGGACGGACAACCCCTGCACGACCGAGGCTTCCGCGGCGTTCTCGACCGGGACGATCAGCACCGCCTTCCCGCGGCGCCTCGCCTCAAGGGCTATGGGAAGCACACCCTTCACCGGACGGACGGCACCCGTCAGAGCCAATTCCCCCGCAATGCAGCAGTCGGCCAACCGGGGAAGGTCGCGGCCATGCGCTATGGCCAGCATGCCGAGCGCGATGGGCAGATCGAAACTGGGTCCCTCCTTCTTGATGTCTGCTGGTGCCAGGTTGATCGTCGTGCGCCCCCTCGGCCAGCGGTAGCCGCTGTTCGAGATGGCCGTGGTCACGCGGTCCTTGCTTTCCTTCACCGCCGTGTCCGGGAGACCGACAAGAACCACCTTGGGATCGCCGCCGCCCTCATTGACTTCGATCTCAACCTCAAGCGCATCGGCTCCATGCAGGGCCGCGGAGTAAACCTTGGTCAGCATCGCCCGTCATCTTTATGCCCCCGTCCGGCCGGATGCCAGTCGTTGTTTGCCCCTGATGTGAGCGGGAATTGGCTCTGGAGAAACCCGGAACACTGTGCTTGTCTTGGTGATTGCAGCAATCCCTCCCAGGGACGGCTCAGGCGACCTATGATTTCGCAGCGCGAAAAGGGCATCTATTTCAATTTTTGCACGGCCCAAATCGGGCTGGCCGTCCTGCTCTTCGCGGTCTTTTACCTGATCAACGACCGAATCCGCGAAACTTGGCTGGCATCTCCGGCGGGATACATCCAGCTCCTCCTGGTCATGTTGATCACCCTCATCGGGGAAGCAGTCCTTCGACCGGATTCCCAGCGGGTCAATGTCGGTCGTGCTCCCCGCCGCCTCGCCCTTGTTTTGGCTCGCCGGCAGGCGTTGTGGCTGGCGGCCGGCTTCGGGGTGTTTCTCGCCCTCACGCGCGACACCAGCATTTCCCGCGCGTTCCTCATCGGTTTTGCCGTTCTCTCCTATCCGTTGTTCTTCCTGACCAATCGCCACGGCCGCTTTTGGATGAACAAACTGTTCGGAAACCGCGGCGTCCAACTCAAGCTGCGAACACTCATCATCGGCTCGCCGGATTGGAGCGAGTCGATCCGTGACAAGCTTGCCGGTTATCCGGAATTTTTCGACACCGAGCTTCTCCTCACCGTCCCGAAAGACGCCCCAGTGGAGGGCATCCTCGACCAGGTCACGGCCCGGGGGCCGGACCTGCTTGTGCTGCCATCGCATGAGTTCCCCTACGAAACCGTAACCCAGTTGCTCGCCTTGGGCGACCGGCGCGGGTTCCGGTGCTGGCTTCCGGTGGAGATGTCGCGCCGCCACGGACGCCGTTTCGAACTGCAGGACCTGGGGGGGCTCTCGGTTCTCTCCCCGCCCACACTGCCGCTGGCGGTCACATACAACCGAGCACTCAAGCGGGCGTTCGACCTCGGCGTGAGCACGGTTGTCGTTCCCACCGTGGTGCTCCCACTCATGGCCGTGGTGGCAGTCATCCAGCGGCTTTCCTCCCCGGGCCCCCTTTTCTACAGGCAGCAGCGCGTGGGCGAGAACGGCATGATCTTCGAGATTCTCAAGTTCCGGACCATGCATGTGTCCAATGATGATGAAACACGCCAAGCCGCGCGGGGCGACGAACGGATTTATCGCGGCGGCCAATGGCTTCGCCGCCTCAGCATCGACGAATTCCCCCAGTTCCTCAACGTGCTGCGCGGGGAAATGAGCGTGGTCGGACCGCGTCCGCACATGATCGCCCACGAGAGGGAATTCGAGAAATTCCACGAACTCTACGGGAGCCGTCGCTACGTCAAACCCGGCGTGACAGGGCTTGCCCAAGTGGAAGGCTACCGGGGCGAGGTCCGCGACGCTGCCGACGTCCGCGGCCGTGCCCGATACGACCTGTTCTACGTCAGGCACTGGTGCCTCGGGCTCGACATCCGTCTCGCCCTCCAAACCATGGGCGTTTTGATCAATCCCCCGACGAAAGCCTACTGAGGGTTCAGACCGTCGGATCCATGGATGCGGCCCCGTAGACCCCCTTGGATCCGTAGGTGCCGTAGGTCCTGTAGGAGTAGGCGTAATACGCCCCGCTGCCCTGGCGCACGGCGTTGAGCACGATTCCCGTGGCGGGAACGTTGCCTTCGGCAAGCAGACGGACGGCCTGGACCGATGCCTTGCTCGGCGAATAACCGGCGCGCACAATCAGGCAACTGGCATCGACAAATGGCGCCAGCAGGAGGGGATCACGCACGGCCAGCACAGGCGACGAATCGATCACCAGACGGTCATACTGCCCCTTGAGCCGGTCGATGAGTTCCCCGAGTTTCCCGTGTGCCAACAACTCGGAGGGATTGGGGGCAATGCCTCCGGCCGGCAAAATCCACAGTTTGTCGATCTTCGTCGGGATGATGGCCTCCTCGGGGGTGCAGTTTCCAAGCAGAACCTCGGAGAGTCCAGGTTTGCGGTTCTCGTTGAAGAACAGCTTGGAAACCGACGGCTTTCGCAGGTCGGCATCGATCAGCAGCGTCCGGAAATCCTGCTGCGCCAAGGTCGCCGCGAAGTTCGAACTGGTGAAGGTCTTCCCCTCGCCGGGGATCGCGCTCGTGATGAGGAACACCCGGTGCTTGTCCCGGCCGGAGATGATCGCCAGCGTCGCCCTCATGGTCCGGAAGGCCTCGGCCACGACTCCGCGACGGTCCACGACGGCAGGCAGCATCGCGCCCCCCCCGCCTTGGACGGGCTTCGCCTTGATCCGGGGAACGGCGGCCACGGTGCCCACGCCCGTGCGCTGTTCCACCTGATCGACGGTTCGCAAGGACGGATCGAGATAATTCAAGCCGAACGCCAACCCGATCCCGGCGGCAAGGCCGCCGACCACCCCGAGCACGATGAATTTGATCGTCTGGCTGGGCACCGGGCCGGCGCCGAGTGCGCGCTCCTGGATGGTTATGGACTGGGCGGTCAGGCCGCTCGTCAGATCAACCTCCTTCAACCGGGCGAGCACCGAGTCGTATAGCGCGCGGTCGGTCTCGAGGTTGCGCGCAAGGGTGTTGTATTCGACGGACTTCCCGGTGATTTCCAGCAGCCTCTTCTCCGCTTCGGCGCGCTTCTCCCTCAGACGTTCCAGGTGGGATTCGGCTTGGGAGCGCCTGGCCTCAAGCTGGCCGATGACCTCCTGCACAAGACCCGATATGTTGCCGCGGAGGATTTCAAGGCGTGTCTTGGTGGCCGTATGGGCTGGATGACCCTCACGGTAGCGCCTGCCCATCTCATCAAGTTCGCGCTCGAGGGCCTCCACTTGGGCGTTCATGGATGCCACCCTCGGATCACTGCTCACACTCGGAAGCCGGAGAAGCTGCTGCATGTCGCCGCCGTAGCTGGAAACTACCGCCAGGTCGGCGTCAAGTTGCCTTATGAACGCCTCCGTCTGCTGGATTTCAACCGTCGTCTGATCGATGGTGGCCTGCGCCTCCGCCAGCATCGTCTCCAGCGACGAGGCCCGCTCGCGTTCCCGGAAACTCTGCATGGCCTCCTCGGCCAAACGCATCTTCGCCCCGAGCCTTGCGGCCTCCTCTACCAGGAATTGCGACGCCGACTTGGTCGCCTCCGTTGTCTGCTCGAGCATCATGCGCAGATACTCGTCCGCGTAGCCGTTGGCCAATTTCGTCGAGAGAGCCGGATCGGGTGTCCGGGCGATGATGTCAATCAGGCGTGTCATCTCGCGGTATGCTGCGGCAACGAAGCCGCCCTTTCCGACCAAGAAGCCCGCAGCCGCCCCGTTGGTCAACTCGCCCTTTTCCTCCTTGTTCCATTCGACGGCTGCAACGAATGCCGGATCCGAGGCGAGTTCCAGGCGTTTGGCCACCCGCTCGGCCATAGGGTAACTGTTCAATGTCTCAACGACCGTGTTGATCATGTCGATCGACCGGATGGCATCGTCCCTCACCGCCTGCACCCGTCCGTCAAGCACCTGCTCGCGCTGCTGCTCGATGAAAAGCACGGAGCGGGCCGCGTAGAGCGCCTGCTCACGGCTGATGAGGAATGCACTGAGAATCCCGCCGAGCAAAAGGCAGAGGCAGACAATCCACCACTTCTCAAGGACGATGTGCAGATAATGCCGCCAATCGAACGGCTCGGAATTCTCCTGCAGCGAAGCGAAGGGGTCGTTGGATTGGGAAGCGCCTTTCATGGGACTAGAACCAGCTCTCCGTCACGGTGATGACATCGCCCGGCTGGACCTCGACCGGTTCTTCCTTGCCGTCGGCCATGCGCTTGGCATTCGCCTTGATGGCGATGACCGAGCCCCCTTCTTTTCGCTGGATGATCACCCGCCCTCGATTGGCGATCCGGGTAAACCCCCCGGCCAGACCGATGGCTTCGAGAATGTCGATGCGCTCCCCCCCCTGCAGTTCATAGCTGCCGGGACGCGCCACTTGGCCCATGATGGTGAACTTGCGCTGCGCGTAGCGGACGACATTGAGGAACACCTGCGGGTTGACAAGATACTCCCGGTCGTAAAGGCCGCGGAGCATCTCGCGCGCCTCCCGGATCGTCAGGCCGGCAAGCTTGACCTCGCGCACGAGCGGCAATTGCACGGTGCCATCCCGGGCGATCGTCGCCTGGGTCGCCAAATCCGGCTCCCGGAAGATGTTGAGTTCGATGACATCGCCCACCACCAGAACATAGTCGCTCTCACCGGAGGAAAGGGCGCCGCCTCCACCGGAAGATGCCGCGGACGACGCCGGAGCTGGGGCGGCGGGCACAACAGGTGCCGGTGCCACAGCCGGAACAGCCGCTGCGGGGGTGGAAACCGCGGCCGCAGCAGGGGTCGTCACCGGCTTGGGGGCCGGCCGGAGCAAGACATCCGAGGAACCACTGTCCTGGGCCATGCAGAGCCAACCGTGCAAGCACAGCCCCGCGGCAAAAAAGTGAAGCCGGAATCGCATTTTAACGAGCGATTAGCAGTAGAGCACCACCTTAGAAAATCAAGTTCAAACCCGTCGAGGCAATGGTTTCAGGGTAATCGCCGCTGCTGCTTCCCTGATAACGATTGCCGGTCGATGACCAAAGCGATGTCTGCCAGTAAAGCCAGTCGTTCAGATCCCACCGGATGTTCCCGGAGAGAAAGGCGTAGTCGTAGCTTTCCCCACTGGCCTCCGAGGCGGACAACGACCTATTTTCCGTCTGCTGCCACCCCCCGGAAACGTTCACCTTGATCTTCGAGAACAGGCGCTGGTTGGCCGACACAATGAACCCGCGGTTGACCTGGAATTGGCTGCTCGATGTGAGGGAAAAATTCTGGTTCTGGTAAATGGAAAGCGCAAACGAAGTCGTTTCCCGCGGACTCCAGGACGCGGTCAGCCCGATGGAAGGCACAAGTTCCACCCCGCCGAAGTTGCTGTAAAGTCGGACGGACGTTTTTTCCGAGGGCGTATACGTCACCGAGAATTGATAGACGGGGCGCACACCGACGTATTCGGCATCCTCCACGTTGTCATCCGTCACATAGCCGGCCCCCAACCCTCCTGACACCAACACCTTGGAGGTCAGGCTCTGCGCTCCCGTGGCCATGATCTGGACATATTGCCGGGAGATTGTCGTTTCCGACGTCGTGGCGGAAGTCAGCGTCTCCTGAACGGACGTGCCCGCCTCCAGATTGAATCCCAGCGTAGTTTTGCCCGTGGCCAGCCAGTCGATCAGGGCTCCGGCGCGCACGCTGTAAAGATCGCTCCCGTTGCTGCTGTCGTCCCCGTAGCGCGTCATCTGCGTGGAGAATCCTGCATAAGTTCCCGTCCGGAAAAATTCCGTGATCATCCGGGTGAAATTCCCGTCCACCGAGGCATTGAGCGTGGTGGTGTTCCCCCCGACTTGGATGTTTTCTCCGTTTCCATAGGTCGCTCCCGCGGAAAGTGTCGCCTCATGGCGCACCCCTATGTGCCCCAGGCGCATGCGGATGCTCTGGTTGAGCGGATTGCGCTGCCTCCCACTCTGCGCCGTGTTGAAATTCGGATTCAGGTAATACACGTATCCTCCACCGTAGATGAGCGAGAGCGAGATCGGACCGAAATCCCTCGTGTAATCAAGACCGAGCGACGGCGCCAGGAACGGACTGTTGTCATCACCCTCGTTGGTCTCCTGTCCGCCACTGGTGCGGTTGGAATATTCCCATCCGGCCCCCAGACCGGGGCGGAACCGCAGCGAACCGTAATACAGGCCCTCGCGGAGTTTTGACGCCCAATCGGTGATGGGTTCGATTTCCCTCTCCGATGAGGGAACGATGGGCTGTTCCGGCATCATGCGGTCCGCCTGCGGTCCGACCCATTGCGAACGGAACACGGCCTCGCTCACCGTCTCCGGAGGTTGTGCTGTCTGGGCCCGCACCCCGGGGCAACTGGCCCCCAAAAACAACGCCAATATCCAGCCCAGCCACGGGGCACAGCGAGATCGTGGCTTCGGGCATCGGGGTTCCATGGCGAACCCTTCCTAATGGCGTAATTCTGTCTCTGAAGCGAGCCTGGAAGCAGCCCTCCAAGCCATGTCCCAATCCCCGGCAGCCGCGTAGGCCGCCATGGCCACCTTCAACTTGCCGGGATCCGCCGGCTTCAATTCCACCGCCTCGCGCAAAAGCCTCCGGACGGCCACATCATTCCCCTGCGCTTCCAGCGCGGCGATCTCGCGGCCAAATTCGCTGATCCCCCTCCAGCCACCTTCGAGCGGCACTCCGGCCGCCTTGGCGACAATCCCGACCGCGCCTGGCTTGTCCCCCGACGCAGCACGGTATTTTGCCAGCATCACGCCATACAATCCGGGCTCCGACAAACTTTTCGCTTCCATGTAAGCGATCGCCGGCGAAGCATCCGGCAGCGCAATCCACCGGTTGAGGACAACCTCACGAAGGTTTTCCGGCAACGCATCAAGATAGGCGCCTGCATCCGGGAGTTCCGCTGCCCAGCGGGCCATCGTTCCGGGATCGGCAGCCCACGCCCAATAGGCCGTGAGCACCGGATAGTCGTTGATCCGCTGCAGCAAAAACTGTTGCCCCTCAGGTTTACCCCTCAGGCTTTGCGTGCCGCTCTGCACCTTGAAGCCAGCGCTGGGCAGATCATCCCTGCCTCCGAGCAAGTCTATCCTGACAGCCCGCCGTGCCGCCTCGCCCCACGCCTCGGCTTCGCGCATCGGATCGAGATTTTTCCAGAGCGTTGCCTCATCGGTGGGCACTTGGGGCAGGATGGGTTCGACCATTCTTCCCGCCTTCGTCGCAACGGCTATCTCTGCCTCCGTGCCGAGGAACATGCGCAGATACCCCACCAACCAGTAGTAAGCCTCGTGCTTCAGGGGAAAGGCCCGGATCGCCTCGGCGGCGACAAATTCCCCTTCGTCATTCTTTCCCTTCTGCCCGAGATCGTTCAATTCGGCCGTGTAAGTGCTCCAACGGAAAGGTGCGGGCATCCTCCCGTGGAAACGCTCCCATCCCACGAAGACTCCGCCCGCCATGACCAGCAAGCCGGCAAAAACGGCGATACCTCGCGCCACCGACGGACGGCGGAAATCCAACCCCGTGGAAGGCACGGCGACCAAGGCAACGACGAACATGAACCAGCCGAGGGCCGGGCGGTGCCACGGCACATCCACCAAGGCCTGCACCATGGCCGCTCCGACCGCGCTCGCCGCCGTCCATCGGAGCAGACCATCATCCTCCTTCCTCGCGCGCCAGCAGCGGATGAAAAACCAGACCACGACTCCCAACAGCGCCGCCACGGCAACAAGCCCCGATTCGGAGGCCACCATCAGCCAACTGCTCTCAGGATGCAGAACTTTGACCGCCCTTGCCGACTCCGCCCGGTATTGCGGGAACACATAGGTGAATTGCCCCAGCCCCACCCCTGTCAACGGGACATCTCTCAGAAGTTTCATCGTATCCCGGAAGACCGGCTGACGGAAATCCACATCCCGATCCGTGTCCTCCGTCTGCACCGCGATGGCATCCTGCCAGAGTGCTTCCAAGCGGTTGCGCACCTCGCTGCCTCCCAAGACGAACAGAACCGCCAGGAACACGACCATGATCCCGGCTCCGGCCAGCACCCTGCGGCGACCGGGACCCTGCGCCGCCCCGAGAGCCCACAACACGATGCCCAAGGCCAAACAGATCACGCCGGCGCGTGAATTGGAGAAGAACAGCAGCCCTGCAAGCGGGGGCGCCCCGCACAACGCGGCCAGTGCCGCCGCGCCTCGGTGGCCGCGGACAACCTCCCACTGCATCAACCCGAACGACACGATCGCGCCGATGTAGAGCAAGGTGCCCGTGTTGTTCTTGTTGGCCAGAAAACCGAACACACCACCGAAAGCGAAGGGATACTCCCATCCGGTCTGCCACGCGAAGATCGCCAGCACCGCATAAGCTGCAACCACGAGGGCGACCGCATGCAGGAACACCGCCAAGGCCCGATCCTTCAGGGGCCTCGACAGCAGGAAGGCCCCGATGAAAAAAACGGCCACCGCCGACAGCCACCAATACCAGCCGATCCACGGCTGCGGGGAGACGGAATCCGCAATCGGCACCGGACCCCCGGGAGGAAACAACGCCCGCCATGCAGGTGCCGGAAACCACGCCTGCGGCAGAAAGGCCAGCAGCCCGGTGAGGCAGAAGATCAACCCCAGGGTGAGTGGAATCCATCCCGGCCGCACGGCAGGACGGCAGGCCACCATGGCCGCGCCCGCCGAGGTGAAGAAGAGGGCGGCGGCCCACACCTCCTGGTTGCCGGTGATGAACACGGCGATGGCAGCGGACAAAAGAATCCACAGCGCGGCCGTCGGGGCTTGGGAAGACTGCGGGGCGCTCATCTTGGAATTCGGCACCGGGACACCATCGCCCACCGGGGCCGATCTGTTGAGCCTTTATTCGGCGCTGCGTGCGCTCAGCCGGAGGAATTGCTGCGCGACGCCCGTGACCGGCACACGGAAGGCCCGGCGTTCGCACCCCGCCGGAACACCCGCCTGATCCACGCCCGATGCCATGCCCGCCACCGGGGTGATCGAACCGGGCTCCGCGAACTCTGCGAGGTCATGCACAGCCTCCCCGACCACGGTGACCTTGGGATCGTTCGTCCGCACCACGCTCACCAACTCAAGCCATGTCGTCTCCTCCATCGCCACCTGCCGAGTGGCAGGCTTCTCGAAAGCGGCGCCTGGGGCGGAGGCTCCCATCGCGTATTGCTCCAGAAGACTGAACGCCTGCCCGTTGGTCTTGGTGCCAAGCGGCGTGGAGGCCGGCCACCCGCCCGCCGTGAGCCAGTTCTCAATGGCGTTGGGGATGGGAAGAACAGCCAGACGGTTGAACAAGATGTAATTCTTGCCCCCGGGGGCGAAGGGATTGGTCGAGGTCAACCTCCAATTGACCGCCAACATGTTGAAATCCGCCGCCGTGAACCCGGGGGCCAACGCGCCCCCGCTGATCAACTTGACGGTCCAGACATTGGTCCCCGTGGGCGAACTCAGCAGATCCAGATCCAAATCGAATTCCGAGCCCGAGATCGTCGCCGTGAGACGGTAAATCGAGCCGTAGGTCAGTGGCCAAAGTCCCGTGAGCCCCGGGACGGCCGGGCTCTGCTGTATGCCGCCCCGGCGCCACTCGAAGAGATAAGTGCTGATATTGGTGAGCGCCGCCGCGTTGGGATTGAAGTCAAAGCTCGCCAGACTGATCAGATTCGTCTGGCCGCCATTGGTGGTCTTGGTGAAAAGTTCGACCCCGAATTTGTCTTTCGTCGGCCATGCGACATCCGGACTGCGAATGATGCTGAACTCAGCCAATAATTTGACCTTTCTCCCCGCATTGGTAACAGCAGGGGGAAACCACTTGAACAGCGAGGGATTCGTTCGCCCCGGCAAATAGTCGTAATATTGCCCAGAGGACCAGGCATACGTGCCGAAAACAACGCTGCTGAATCCGTTGCTGCTGGCTCCGGGCGTGTAGGTCCCGTTGATATACCTGGCCAAACTCGTGTCTCCTATCCCCTTGGTGACCCACGCATTCGTCACAAAGATATTGGTCACCACATACGGATCGTCCGTATACCATTGCTCCGCGAGAGGAGCACCCACCGGCGTGAACGTGATGCTGTAAGTGCGTGGATAGGAGTTGCTGTGGAAATAGCCCGAGTCAAATCCCTGGGCAGCACAGAACGATCCCAGAAGCTGGGTGACCACCACACCGCACAAGAATAATCGGCGCATCATGATCAAAAGTGTGGGGAAAGTGCGGAACCATCGCACCACAAGATCTTCATGTCAAAGGGAGGATTTTCAAACCGCCCGCCTGGCCCAAGCCCCTTCTGCCGCCTCCGCTCCCGCGCGAGAGATGTAGGGGGACGCGCTCACGAGGAAGGCAAAAAAATACCCGCGCCTGACGGCGCGGGTATCTTCAACGCGAGGATCCGCGTTTATGTCATGATTCAACAGCCGTGGCAGCCACCGCGGCTTTGCGGCGACGGTAAATGGTGGCGGCAACCCCGCTGAGGAGCAGTGCACCCATGGCCCATGTGCCGGGCTCGGGAATCACCTCAGAGGTCACATTCATCTGGTTGATGATCATGTAGTTGTCACCCCAGTCATTGATATCGCCGGACTCAAGGAGCCAGCTGATATAAACAGACTCGAAATCCATCGCCGTGCCGCCGGCAAGCGCACCGGAGCTCACCGCACCCGGGGCGTTGGTGACGAAGCTGGTCACATCGCCGAGACCGTTGGTTCCAACGGTGATCGTGCTGACCGCGACATCCCACGAGGATCCTTCGAGTGTTGCCGTGAGGTTGTAGAGGCCGCTGTATTGGATCTGGGCGAAATCGACGCCGTTGCCCGAAATGTCGAGCAGGCCGCCACCGATCGGGGAGATGAGAAAGCTCACCAGGGTCGTGGTGCCCGAAGCATCGCGGAGATCGAAGCTGAAGCTGTCGTCCCAGATGTTCGTGCTCTCAATGAGCCGGAAGTCGATCGAGAACGTCGCCGACTCCGTCGCATTGAGAATGCTGCTGGTGAAGTTCTTGTAGATCGCCTGGTCCACGATGCCGGGGCCTTCGGCATAAACGCCGCCGAACCAGACACTGTTGTTGCCGGAACCGCTGCCAGCCCCGCCGCCATACGTCGTTCCGGGAATGAAATCGACATAGGAGTTGTCCCCCGTGCCGGTTCCCCCGTTGTAGGGATCCGTGGTCTGGAACTGTTCGGAGGGAGGAGCCGAGGTCGGCGTATCAGTCAAGGACGCGCCCTGAATGTATCCGTCTGCGGAGTTGAAATAGCCCGTGTCCCAGTTGGTGATGGTGGCTTGGGCCTCCGACCGGCTGACGGTCATGGCCGTAGCTGCCGCCACAATTGCCGCAATTGCTACATGTGTGCGCTTCATGATTTCTGGTT
The DNA here is from genome assembly GCA_014879535.1 of Chthoniobacterales bacterium. Classification (GTDB taxonomy): domain Bacteria; phylum Verrucomicrobiota; class Verrucomicrobiia; order Chthoniobacterales; family JACTMZ01; genus JACTMZ01. The sequence continues at coordinate 6,114 of JACSRX010000017.1, read as the reverse complement.
TGGTTCTGGTTGTTTTGGAGAATCGCTCTTGCGTCGGCTTAGAGTTGGGTGAGGACGGGGCTCGGCGCCGGTGGAGGCGGAGGCGTGACAATCACGGGTTGTGACGGGCGCTTCTGCGCGGAGGCATCGTGCGCGGTGACGATCAACGCAAATGCGCCGATCAACAGGGCAACTGCAAGGTGTGTGGTTTTCATGACAATTGGCACACTAAGAGCGCTCTCTGCAATTTGACAAGCCCTTTTTGCATTTTCTTGCAACTTTTTTGCACCCTTCCGGAAGGCCCCTTTGCCCGGGAAAATCCGGGGTCGGCTGGTGCACACGGTCATCGCAGATCTTCCACAAGTTCCAATTCCCCCGGGGACAGGAGTGAAGCGTCGATTTTCCCGGCGGACACAACGGCCTGGTCCCGTTTGCCGGCTGCTGCCAGAGCGGCACAATACACGGCCTGGGTGCCCGGAGACATGTGGTCGAAATCGATTGTCACCCCCTCGAAGCAATCGAGCGCCTCCGCTTCTCGCCCCGCCCGGAGCAGCGCCAAGGCATGGGTCGCGCGGATGGCCAGATCGGCCGGTTCACTGGCGACGGCATCGGCTGTCGCCGCGACCGGATCAACCGCGGGGTTGGCACCGTTTTCCTCCTTGGCCACCGAGGCGTCACCCTTCCCCATGCTCAGCAAATCCGTGTAGCGCGCAAAATCCTGCACGGGCGGCGCATTGGGTGCGGCTGCCCGGGCACGCTCGAAGGCCGCTGACATCAAGACGGCCGCCGCCGGACCCCGGCGGCTGAAGCGATCCCGCGTGAGGCGAAAAACCTGCGCCGCGACCGCGGGATCGCCGCACAACTCCACGAGCGACGCATCCACGGTGTCCGAGGCGCCCATCTCGTCGCTCAACGCGATGACCAAAGGCAGATTGGCCTGCCTCGTGGCCGCCTTCAATGCGTCGGCGACGGACTTGCTTCCACTCTGCGCACCGCGACCCATCGCGTATTCGGCCCTTGCTTTCGTGACGAAGCGCACCGACTCGGGTGTGTTGCCGTTCACCTCGGCGGTCCGCACAACAGCAGCCCAGTTCTCCAAGGCCGCCAAGGCATCGACCCTTGCTGCAAATGCATCGCCGGATTCCGCCGCCTCCTGCTCGGTGATCAGCGCAAGCGCCTCGCGGTTCATTCCATGGCGCGTGAGCCACGAGGCGTAGGCTGCACGCCGGGTCAGCGGGGCGGCGTCAAAAATCGGACGCAGCCGCTTGTTCATCTCGTCCGGTTTGGCCTTGCCGATATCGATCAGAACCGTGGCTGCGGGGAGCAACGCCGGATTGTCGGGGGACATGTTCCGCATGCCAAGGTTGGCCCAGCGTTCCTGGCCCTCACGGCCGGGCAGCAGATAGGTGAGACCGAAAGCCAGGGCCTCGTCCGCCAAGGGCGTGGTCTGCAGGGCATCAACGGTTGCAAAAAGTTCCCGGGCCACGGCCACGGCCTGCTCCTTGCGGGAATCGGCGAGCGTTTCCGCGTGCCGGCGCAGGAGCATGCGGGCCAGATCCAACCTCATGGCGGCGTCATCGCTCATGGAACTGAGCCGCCGCATTTCCTCGATCGCACGATCCACGTCACCGCGCACGAGGAGGCGCCCCGCCCGGAGTTCCCCCACGGAGATGCCGGCGCCGGAGTTTTGCAGCTCCGCCAGAGCGATCTCGAATTGCTCGTCTGTCCCGAAACGTGCCGCGGCGCGGGCGCGCTGCTCAAGGTCATCGGGCGTCATGCCGCCATTCGCCGCAAGGCGATCCCAGTAATCCAGAGCCGTCCGTGCACCGAACCCACCGTCAATGATCGCCGAACTCCGCAGCACCTCGGCATCATCGGGCAGCAGGTCGCGGGCGGAATTGATCTGCAGCCATGCAAGGCGGTAGCTGCCGTGGTCGAAGTTGTCCTTCGCCTTGACCGCCAGGTCGCGCGCCCTCCATGTTTTGTAGAATTGAAATCCAGCCACCGCCACTGCGAGGCCGAGTATCAAGCCAAGGCCCGTCAGGAGGATCCGGCGAAGGCGCTTGCCGCGGGCGGAACTGAAAGATGATGTTTTCTTCTGCATTGGTGGATTGCTTGAATGCCTTCCTTGGACGAAATTGGCCTTCCGCCCAAGCTGCCAAACCCGCGAGCGACATGCAAGAAAGCGCACAACGAGCGCCCCGACACCCGCACGATCCCCGATGAGCGCTCCCGCAACGACTCCAGCCGGCACGGCCCCGGCTTCACATCACGGCGCGTGCCTCGCTTGGGGCGCCGCGGCCTTTGTCTTCGCGTGGTTCCTCGTCGCGAGGGCGAACTGGTGGGAATGGTCGCTGAACCCGCAATACAGCTACGGCCTCCTCGTGCCCATCCTCGCCATGCTGCTGTTCGCACGCCGGTGGTCCGACCGCCCGGCCCCGGCCAACCCTGGCCCGAGGGGAAAAATCACGGCCTTCACCCTGCTCGCCGCCGCCGCCGCCGCCCTGGCAATGCTGCAGCCGATTCTCCTCTCCAACGCGGACTGGCGCATGGTTCCCGCGGTGGCTGGTGCCGCCGGCGTGGCAATCACCCTGTGCCTTGTCTACCTCGCCGGGGGCACACCATGGCTGGGACATTTCGCCTTTCCCGTTTTGTTCTTCCTTGTCGCCATCCCGTGGCCGAGGCCGCTGGAAAACAGCATCATGTCATGGCTCATGCTGCGGAACTCGGCCCTCTGCGTGGAGGCACTGCAGTGGATGGGCTACGCCGCGAAGCAGCGCGGCAACCTCATCGCCATCCCCGGCAGCCTGCTCGGCGTCGAGGAGGCTTGCAGTGGGATCCGCTCCCTCCAGAGCGGAATCATGGTCGCGCTGGCCGCCGGCGAATTCTTCCGCCTCACCGCGGGGCGGCGCCTCGTTCTTGTCATCCTCGGCCTGGGGGCGGCTCTGGCTGGGAACGCCATGCGCTCGCTCACCCTCTCGGTCGCCGCCTGCCAGGCGGGCGCCGGTGCGGTCGGCGACATCCACGACGGCACCGGTCTCGCCGTTCTTGCCGGAGCCTCGATTCTTGTCCTCCTGGCGGGGAAACTCATGGCGCGCCGGACGCCTCGCTCCGACATTTCCCTGCCGAGTCTGTCTGAATTGCTTCCAAGGGACACGAAACCCCAAGCCATCCGCGCGGCCGCGCTGGCCGCCATCATCCTCTTGGGCGGAGCATGGCTGGCTGGCGAGTCCTGGTTCCGCTGGCATGAAGCCCGTGCCCCGAAACCTGCCGCGATGTGGGAGCTCCGGCGCACGGGCAACGACGGCAACACGCGCGACGTGCCCATTGCCGAGCGCACGCTCGACATCCTGCTTTTTCCCGAGACAGCCTTCTCCGAGCAATGGCGCGACGACAGCGGCTGGCAGTGGCAGGCGTTCTTTTTCCGCTGGCCGCCCGGAAAAACCTCCGTGCAATCCGCCTTCGTCGTCCACGATCCTCGCGTGTGCCTCGGGGCTGCGGGATTCGAGTTGGACCGAAGGCTCCCCGAATGGACCGCCGAGGCCGCCGGCTTCCGCATCCCGTTTCAGCGCTATGTTTTCCTCGACCGCGGCCGCCCTGTCCACGTGTTCCATGCCGTGGTGGAGGATGATGGCACCGCCGTGGGCACCGGCGACGATTTCGCCCGCTCGGCACGCTGGAACAATGTCTTCAACGGACGGCGCAACCGCGGTCTCCGCGTGCTCGAATTCGCCGTCCGCGGCCCCAGCGAACCGGCCGAGGCCGAGGCCGCCGCCGCCGAATGGCTCAAGCGCCGGATCCGGCTCGAGGAGCCCTGAGCAGACACGGATGACGGCCTTCGACGAGCGTCAGCGAGTTCTTCTCATTCCGCCCGGTTGCATGCAACATCCCCCACCTCCACAATCCCCGACTTCCGTCCATGCCGCCTGACGACTCAGAAAACACGCCTCCCCCTGTGGGCGCGACCGAGCTTCCCAGCTACGGCATGGAAGAGGACGCGCCGACAGGATGGCGCGCCTGGCTGCACGGAGGCCGCCTCTTGCTCCTCATTTTGCTGCTTGTTTTCGCCGCTCTTGCAGCCTTCGGGGCAAAGCCCCTCTACCGCGAACTCAAGGCGCGGCGCGCCCTGGCCATCGCCGAACGAGCCGGGGAGGCGCTCGACGCAGGCAACGGCGCGGAGGCTTCCACCCTTCTGCGGCAGGCTGCGCTCATGGCCTTCGAGGACGAGCGTGTCGCCGACCGCGTCACCTACTTCGCGGCCCGCTCCGGGGACATGGCCAGCGTGGCGGCCCTCGGCAGGAAGATGGAGACCGGAAGCGCCTCGAACGAGGAACTCCTGGTTTTCGGCGAGCGCTCGCTCGGGGCCGGAAGAATTGCGGACGCAACCCGCGCCCTTGAGGGACTTCCGGCGGAATTGCCACCCGCGGAGGCAGCACGACGGGCCGCCTTGCGGGCCGGGTCACTCCTTGCGAAGAAGAACGCCGGGGAGGCGCTCACCACACTGCGTGATGCGATCTCAACCCTGCCGACCGGGGAAACCGACGCCCTCCGCGTGATGCTCGCAAACATGCTGCTCTCCAACGAGGACACCTCGGGCCGCGCCGAGGCGGAAACGCTGCTCGAGCAAGCCGCAACCAACCAGGGGCCGGAGGGCGCCTCGGCACTTCGGTTGCTTGCCCTCAGCCGTGCGGGAATCAGCCCCGACGCGCAGGAAAACCTCGCCGGCACATTCGAACGCCTCCGCAATCACCCCGCATCCTCGCCATCCGACGAACTTTTCATAGCCCGCCTCCGGATTTCCTCGGATCCCTCCGGGAAACACACCGCGATCGGAGACATGGTGGCACAACTCAAATCCCGCGAGGCTCCGGCCGATGTGCGGGTGACCGCCGCGCGCTGGCTCATCGGGCAGCAGGCCAACGAGGCGGTGCTGGAGCTGATCGCCCCCGAGGAACCGTCCCACCACGCCGGCGCCCTCATGGTGCGCATCGACGCGCTCAGCGGTCTCGGTCGCTGGGAGGAGTGCGGCGAGCTGATCGAAGCGAACCGCGGCGGCACGGTCCCCGACACGCTCTACCACCTCTTCCGCGCCCGCATCGCCGAGTCCCGCAATGAAGCCACCGCGGCCGAGACCGAAAAGCGCCTCCTCCGCCAGGTCGTCCAATTCGCCGAGTTGCCCCACATCCTGTTCGCCGCGCGCTATGCCGAGTCCGTCGGATGGAAGCCCGAGGCCTTCGCCGCGTGGCGCATTCTCGCCATGGACAAGGGAGCGGCCGCCGAAGGGCTCCGCGGACAACTCCGGACACTGCCGAACAACATGCGAGCCTCCGACGGCGCGGACATTGCCGCAAAGCTGCTCGAAATCCAGCCCAATGACGCCTCCGCCCGCCTGAGCGCCGCCTACTTCCGCCTCATGGCCGGACAAATGATCGACGCCTCCGCCGCGGCAGCCGAGGAGTTTCTCAAGGCACAACCCGATTCGGCGGACATTCTCCGGGTTGCCGCCCTCGCCCGCCTCCGCACAGGACAAGCCGCGAAAGGGCTTGAAATCTGGCCGGGGGACAACAACGAACCCCGTTGGCGCGCCCTTCATGCCGCATTGCTCCGTGCCGCCGGCGAGACCCGGCAAGCCAAGGCCGCCGCGAAAGACATCGATCAGGACGCCCTGAATCCCGACGAACAGGAATTCCTCCGGGGGCTCTGAAACCCGCTCAGCGGCGGTAAGTGGGCAGGACGGGCGCCGCCGTCGGCTCGACGTCCAGCAAACCCACCGCAGCCGCACGCCGCTCGGCTTCCCGGAGTTCCTGGACTTTCTCCAGGAAGTAAAATGTGAAGACCGGGAACACGACCACCACGACGCTCACGAGACATATCCTCATGATCCTCCTCCCGCGCAGGGGATCGTCACACCCGCAATTCACGCAGTGCGTCGGCAACGCATGTCCAAACCCACATTGGCCACACTTCGGCATAGAATTTTGTTGAGATTATCGCACAGAAACCGGGGAAAGTCAGTTGCTATAATCAGTTGGCACGCCTTCTGCAAGAACAGGGTGCCGCCGGCTTCCCGGGGCGAATGAAGCGACCCCAACGGGATTCGAACCCGTGTTACCGCCGTGAAAGGGCGGTGTCCTA
>JACSRX010000014.1 GCA_014879535.1 Chthoniobacterales bacterium | reverse complement strand
CCAGGCGGAAGCCCAGCTCGCAGTTGCGGCAGCCGGGGCCGGGACGGGGGGCATCGCCGGCCGTGGAGGAGGAGCCGGCATGGTTGGCGGGGCTCCCGCGGCGGTGGGAAGCGGTTTCGGGGGAAGATTGATCATCGCTGCCTCCCGGGGATTGGCTGCAGCCGGATTGCCGTCGCGGCGGGGCGGAAGGACAATGCGGACGGTTTCTTTTTTGGGCTCGTTCTCGTTCATTTTGATGGAGGAGGTTGTTGGGTGGCGTTGTGTGCCCCTGTGTGAGGAAAACAGGGCAGATTCCCCTCTGGAGGCGGGAGTGTCAATGCTTCAGAGTTGCTCCGGAGGTTTTTGTTACCGGGGCCAAATAGAGCTTGCCATGCCGCGGACGGTGGGGCATGGTGGCCGACTCATTTTTGATTTTATGGCAAAGACTTCATGGACAGAGCGTGAGAAGCGCAAGAGCAAGACGGTCGAGAAATATGCCGCCCTGCGGGCCGAATTGAAGGCCAAGGGCGACTATCTGGCCTTGTCCCAGCTGCCGCGCAATGCGAGCCCTGTCCGCCTTTCCAACCGCTGCCGGGTTTCCGGCCGCAAACGCGCCTATTTGCGCGAGTTCCAGATGTCGCGTCTGACGTTCCGCGAACTGGCTTGCGCGGGCCTCATTCCAGGGGTCACCAAAGCCAGCTGGTAAACCGGTCGCCTGAGCGGCCGCTTGGCCGCCTCCGCGATCTGAGAACTGCCGGAGTCTGCCAAAGGCTCCGGCAGTCCTGTTTTCGCCTTCATTCATGCATTCCTTTCTTTTCATCGCCGTCGCCGCGGCTCCCGCAGTCTCGTGGGGGGTGGACGACGTGTTTTTCCGCCTGCTGGCGGTGGCCGGCTTGGTGCTGCTCAACGGATTCTTCGTGGCGGCGGAGTTTGCCATCGTCAAGGTCCGCGGCAGCCAGCTCGACACCCTGGTCGAACAGGGCGTGCGCGGTGCGGAGCGGGCGAAGGAGGTCACCTCGCATCTCGACGAATACCTTTCTGCGACGCAGTTGGGGATCACGCTGGCCAGCCTCGGCTTGGGGTGGCTGGGTGAACCCTTTCTGGCGGCCATGATCCAGCCCCTGCTTTTCCATGTCGGAGTCACCTCGCCGGCGATCGTGCATACGATCGCGTTCATCTGCGCCTTTTCGATCATCACCTACCTGCACATCGTGTTCGGAGAGCTGGCCCCCAAGTCGCTGGCGATCCGCAAGGCCGTGCAGGTGACGCTGTGGGTGAGCTGGCCGCTCGGCCTGTTCTACAGGCTGTTCAAGCCGGCGATCTGGTTCCTGAACGGAAACGCGAACACCTTCCTTTGGCGCGTGATGAGGATCCGTCCCGTGGGGGAATCCGAGCTGCTCCACAGCGAGGACGAGCTCCGGCTGATCCTTGCGGAGGGCCACAAGTCCAAGGAGTCCTCGGCCCTCGGCAACGAGATCCTGATCAATGCCCTGGATCTCAAGCGCCGCGTGGTGCGCGACATCATGACGCCGCGCGGGGAGGTGGTGTTCCTCGATGCCGAGAAAACCTTCGATGAGAATGTCCGCAAGGCCGTGGACTCGCGGCACGCGCGGTTTCCGCTGTGCCATGGGCGACTCGACGATGCCGTGGGGCTCGTGCACATCAAGGATCTGCTGGCGCTGGTGCGCGAGAAACGGGAGGATCTGCAGTCGATCAGGCGCGACCTCGTGATCGTTCCCGAGATGATGCCGCTCGAGCGGCTTTTGAAATTTTTCCTCAACAAGCGCGCGCACTTCGCCGTGGTGGTGGACGAATACGGCGGTTCCGTGGGCATCGTCACCCTCGACAACGTGCTGGAGGAGCTGGTTGGCGACATCCAGGACGAATTCGACGTTCCTGATGCGGAATACCGCAAGGTTGGCGACGGCGAGTTCGTCCTCCAAGGCGGCCTGGCCCTGCACGACCTCCGCGACCTCATCGGTTTGAAGGCCGAGAGCACCGAGGTGAGCACCGTTGGGGGCTACATCACCCACCAACTCGGACACTTGCCCAAGGCGGGCGACAGGATCCGGCTCGACGGGTTCGACCTGACCGTCACGCAGACCGACGGGCGCCGCGTTGTCAGCGTCCATGCGAAGAAGCTGGACAATGGACGCGAGGAGGAACTGGAAGACGAAGCCTGAGATCGCACGACGGCGCCCAAAACCCCCTTGCGGGTGTCCCTGCGCACGGCTTTATTGGAGGAATCATGGCTTACAATGATCCCACGGCTTCCGTGGCCAGCGCCCTCCCGACGCCTTTGGAATCCCCCCACTTGCGCGATCCCGATTACGCCTTGGCCGAGGCGCGATGGATGCTGGATCTGATCAAGACCCCGACGGACAAGGTGCCGTTGGAGGCGCGGCAGCGCATCTCGGAAAAGACGGTTGAGAACTTTGCGAACCACATCAATGCGGGGTTCCTCGAACACAGGAAGTCGGCGACGCTGGGCGGGGAGTTCGCCATCACGGAGTGGGAGGGGCAGGGGTCGTTGATCCGCGATGCGCTCGGGCGCGAGTTCATCGACATGCTGGGCGGCTTCGGGCTCTACAGCTACGGGTTGCGCCACCCGAAGATCGTGGCGGCGGTGAAGGCCCAGATCGACCGTTCGCCGCAGTATTCGCAAGAGATGCTCGACCCGTTGCGGGCCCAGCTCGCACGCGTGATCGCGCACCTCACGCCGGGCGACATCCAGAAGGGGTTTTTCGCCAACAGCGGCACCGAGGCGATCGAGGGTGCGCTCAAGCTGGCGAAGTTCTACACCCGGAAAAAGGGCATCATCTCGATGAAGATGGGGTTCCACGGCAAGACGCTCGGCTCGCTTTCGGTGACCGGCAAAGGCGTGTTCCGGGAGCCGATCCTTCCGTTGCTGGAGGGCGTGCGTTTCGTTCCCTTCGGGGATGCCGATGCCGTGGAGCGGGAGCTGGAATCCGCCCGCAGCGTGGGCGACGGGATCGCGGCCGTGATCGTCGAGCCGGTGCAGGGCGAGGCGGGGGGGATCGTGCCTCCGCCGGACTTCCTGCCGCGCCTGCGTGCCTTGTGCGACCATTACGGGGTCCTGCTCATCGTGGACGAGGTGCAGACAGGGTTCGGCCGCACGGGGAAGATTTTCGGCGTGGACCATGCGGGCATCGCGCCCGACATCATGTGCTTCGGCAAGGCGCTCGGCGGCGGCGTGGTGGCCTGCAGCGGGTTTTTCTCAACGGCGAAAATTTGGAGCGTGCTGGAGCCGAATCCGTTCATGCACACGACAACGACCGGCGGCAATCCGATCGCCTGCACCGCCGCGCTCGCGGCCATCGAGGTGATGTTCGAGGAGGACACGCCCGGGCAGGCCGCCGAAAAGGGCGCCTACATGATGGGCAAGCTCCAGGAACTCAAGGCGCGCTATCCCGACGTGCTCAGGGATGTCACCGGCCAAGGGTTGCTGATCGGGATGCGCTTCCCGTCGTCCACGGTCGGCTACAAGGTCGCCTCGGGCCTGTTCCAGCGCCGCGTGCTCACGGCTGGCACATTGACCAGCGCCGAAAGCATCCGCATCGAGCCGGCGCTCAACGTGCCGCGGGAGCTCCTGGACGAAACGCTTAACCGACTTGAGGACACGTTCAAAAACGTGAAGCTCGAACCGGGCGACGTTCCCAAGTCCGCTTAGGACGTGGTGTCCTGGCGGTTCACCAGCCGCGCTTCACCGAGAAGCCGCGCGTGGTGAGCATGGGCTCGAGCCGGGCGGCCTGCTCGCCTTGGATTTCCATGGTGCGGCCCTCGAGTTTGCCGCCGCAGCCCAGCGCCGCCTTCAATTCGTGAAGAAGCCCGCGCAGTTTTCCGTCCGTCCAGGCGGGGGAGAAGCCTTCGAGGACGAGGACGGTTTTTCCGCTGCGGCGTGCGGTCGAACGGCGGAGGAGGAGACGTTCCATCCGGGGGGATGCGGATTGTTCCATGACGGGTGCGACGCCCGTGTCTCCCGTCAGGGATTCGCGGCCTTGGATTTCGAGCGAGGCGAAGGGACTGGTCTGCAACGCTGGTGCAGACTCGGTGCTGATGCGCTGGCGCTTCTCCCGGGCCACGTTGCGGATCAGCGCAGCCAGCGCTTTTTCTTGATGTAAATGAGCGGCAGGATGGCCGAGAGGAAGGTGAGGAGGATCGTCGCGGGGAACCCCCACTTCCACGACAGCTCGGGCATGTAGGCGAAATTCATGCCATACATCGTGCCGACGAGGGTGGGCGGAAGGAACACGGCCGTGAGGATGGTGAAGACCTTCACGATCTGGTTCTGCTGCATGTTGAGGATGCCCATGGAGGCCTGCTGGAGATAGCGCACCTTGTCGTGCTCGAAGGCGAGGTGATCCTTGATGCCCTGCACGTCCGCCGCGAGTTCGTTCACTCGCGCCTGCAGCTCGGCCTCGGTGAAGCCGTCCACCTCGGCGCTGAAATAGCGCACGAGCCGCGCAAGCTGCAGCACGCTCTCGCCGCTCTGCGAGATGAAGTCCTCGTATCGGGACAGCTCCGCCAACAGGTCGCTGATCTCCGTCATCGTCCCGGTCGCGCCGGTGCCGAGCTCCGTGGGCATCTCGGCGATGGTTTTCGAAAGTTTCTCGAGGTCGGTGCCCACGGCCTCGACACGGTCGGCCACGGTCTCGCTGAGGCTGAAGAGCAGACCCCAGAGGACCTTCTGAGGAGTGTCGTATAGGTGCGACTTGCGGCGGATGCGCTGGGCGAAGACGGCCACCGGCATCAGCTCGATGTCGTGCAGCGTGACCACGCAGTCCTCGTGCAGGATGAAGGTGAGCTTGTTGACCCGCGTGGCGTTCTCCTCGTCCTTGCTGACGAGGCCCATGGTCATGAAGAGCGTGTCGTCCTCGTGGTAGATCGTGGGATGCTGGAGCGTGAGCTCGATGCCGAGCGCCGTGCGCAGGATGTCCTTCTCCTCGGGGGGCGGGCGCAGCACGTCGATCCACAGGGCGCCCTGGAGTTCCTCAGGCGTCTGGATCTCGCGGGTGAAACGGAATGTTCCCCCGTCCTTGAAAAACGCAGTGATCATGGTCGCTTGACCGGGCTCTCGCGCACCGTGTGGGGCTCGCCGCCGGGCACGCCGTAGCGCGCGGCGTGGCTGGGCGACGGCGAGGAGGTGTGGGTCTCCTGGCCCTCGGGCTGCAGGTGGTGGATGAGAAGGAGGACGGTGGCGATGAAGACATACAGCCCCACGACGGCCCAGATGACCTCGGTCTCCAAGGCGTGGTGTTTGCGCTTCGGCGCGGATTTTGTCGGCGACTCGCTCATAAGCAGCCGGAACGGCACATGCACCAGAGCACGAACAGCCATCTCGAAGGAAGCAAAAAGGGCGTCCCGCAAGGGACGCCCTTCGTGTGTGAATGGTCTTGCGCTCAGGCTTCCGCGGGGACCGCATCCTGATCGCGGTCCTTCATGGCGGCCTTGCGGCTGAGTTTGACGCGGCCCTTGTCGTCCACGCCGATGCATTTGACCCAGATCTGGTCGCCGACCTTGACGACGTCCTCCACGCGGTTGACGCGGAAGTCCGCCAGTTCGGAGATGTGGACGAGGCCGTCCTTGCCGGGCATCACCTCGACGAAGCAGCCGAAGTCCTTGATCGTGACGACGGTTCCCTGGTAGAGCTCGCCGACTTCGATCTCCTTGGTCATGCCGGAGATGATTTCCTTCGCTCGGCGCAGGCTTTCGCCGTTGCTCGAGTAGATGTGCACGGAACCGTCGTCCTCGATGTTGATCTCGGCACCTGTCTCCGCGACGATGCCCTTGATGGTCTTGCCACCGGGGCCGATGAGGAGGCCGATCTTGTCCACCGGGATCTTGAGCGTCTCGATCCGCGGCGCATAGGGGCTCATTTCCGTGCGGTGCGAAGCGAGGGCGGCGGTCATCACGCCGAGGATCTTCGCGCGGGCTTCGGTCGCCTCGTCGATCGCGAGCTTGAGGATGTCGAGGCTGATGCCGGGAAGCTTGAGGTCGAGCTGGAATCCGGTGACGCCTTGGGCGGTTCCGCAGAGCTTGAAGTCCATGTCGCCGAAGTGGTCCTCGGAGCCGAGGATGTCGGTGAGCGTGGTGTAGCGTTTGAGGGTGCCGGATTCGTCGAACTCGGTGACGAGGCCGACGGAGATGCCGGCGACGGGCCGCTTGATGGGCACGCCCGCATCCATGAGGGCGAGCACGCCCGAACAGACGCTGGCCATCGAGGTCGAGCCGTTGGATTCCATCACCTCGCTGCTCACGCGGATGGCGTAGGGGAACTCGTTCTCCGGCGGGATGACCGGGCGGACGGAACGCTCGGCGAGGGCGCCGTGGCCGATTTCGCGGCGGTTCATTCCGCCGAAACGACCGGTTTCCCCGACACTGAACGGCGGGAAGTTGTAGTGCAGGATGAAGCGCTTGGTCGGCTCGCCACCGGCATAGGTGTCGAGGCTCTGCGCCTCGTCGGCCGGGGCCAGGGTGGCGAGGGCCACCGCCTGGGTCTCGCCTCGCTGGAAGAGGGCGGAACCGTGGGCGCGCGGCAGCAGGCCGACTTCGGCCTCGAGCTGGCGCAGATCGTGGAGTCCGCGTCCGTCGCAGCGCTGTTTGCGGTCGAGGATGCTGATGCGGAAGGCCTTCTTCTGCAGGTAGTCGAATGCCTGGCCGATGGCGAACGGCGTGGCCTCGGGGAATTTCCCGAGGATGGCGGCTTCGACCTCCTTGCGCAGGGCTCCGACGGCCTTCGCGCGGGCGACCTTGCCGCTGGTGTAGAGGGCGGCCTCGATGCGGTCGCCGGCCACGGCGTAGGCGATCTCAAGCATGGCGCTGTCCACGGCGAGCGGCGCGTATTCGCGCTTCGGCTTGCCGGATTTCGAGGCGAGCTCGCGCTGCATGGCGATGAGCTGGCGCACGGGTTCCTGCGCGGCTTCGAGTGCGGCCTTGAAGTCCGCCTCGGACAGCTCGTCGGCGGCGCCTTCGATCATGATGACTTCGTTGTCCTTGCCCACATAGACGAGGTCGAGGTCGCTGAGCTCACGCTCGCTGTGTGTCGGGTTGATGACGAATTTGCCGTCCACCCGGCCGACGCGCACGGCGCCGATCGGCCCGTCGAACGGGATGTCCGAGACCGTGAGGGCGGCGGAGGCGCCGTTGATGCTGAGGATGTCGGGGTCGTTCTCGCCGTCTGCGCTGAGGAGGAGGCTGATGATCTGGGTTTCGAAGAAGTAATCCTTCGGGAAGAGCGGGCGCAGCGGACGGTCGGTCATGCGCGCCGTGAGGGTTTCCTTTTCCGTGGGGCGTCCTTCGCGTTTGAAGTAGCCGCCGGGGAACTTGCCCGCCGCGGCGGCCTTTTCCTTGTAGTCCACGGTGAGCGGGAAGAAGTCCTGCCCGTCGCGGAGCTTGGTGGCGGAGACGGCACTGGCGAGGATGATGGTTTCGCCGGAGCGGACCATGACGGCGCCGTCGGCGAGTTTGGCGAGTTTGCCGGTTTCGATGGTGATCTCGTTCTGGCCGATGCGGCCCGAGACGGTTTGGTGTGACATGTGGTTGTTACGGGTTGTTGGTTGGGTGAACCGCCTTCCCCGCATCATCCCAGAGCACAGGATTCAAGGCTCCACGCGGGGAGCGCTGATTCCCAGGCTGCGGTATGAGGTGCGGGGTCGTGCGTTTCGATATCTGCAAAAAAACCGCCGCGAAGGCGGCGGTTTTGGTTTATTTGCGAAGGTTGAGACTCTCGATGAGCTTTCCGTAGCGCTCGCTGGCCGTGTCCTTGAGGTAGTCCAAGAGGCTGCGGCGGCGGGCCACCATTTTGAGGAGGCCGCGGCGCGAGGAATGATCCTTGGCATGGCCCTTCAGGTGATCGGTCAGGAGATTGATGCGCTCGGTGAGGCGCGCGATCTGCACGTCCGCGCTTCCGGTGTCTTTGTCATGCAGCGCCACGCTGCTTGCGGCTTCTTTGGTCATAAAAACGGGTAGCCGGACAGTGTATCCGACCGCAGCCCTCGGGCAAGGAGAAATTCCCGAAAAACGGGGGTGCGGGGATGGGAGATCGCCCGTTTCTTCAGGGGTGGTTGAATTTCACGCCGCCGGGGACCTGTTTCAGGGCTTCGTTGATCAACCGGTTGGCCTCCGCCTCGATATTGTCCCCGCTGTCCGGATCGGCCTGCTTGGATGCCGACTGTTCCGGGGGTTCGGACCAGTCCATGCCTTGGGTCATGATTTTTCCGGTGCTTCCCGGGCCGGCGGCTTGGATCATGATGGTCAGATCGGCGCCGTTGCGTTCCCACATGAGGATGGCATTGTTTTTGGCGTTCAGGCCGCCTTTGCCCTCTTTCCAGCCCTGTTGCTTGAGTTTTTCGGAGAGTTCCTTGGCCACGGCACCCACAGGTTTGGGGGATTTGAAGCTGATCTGGCCGACCTGCGGCTTGATATCCACCTCGGTGGCCGAGGCGGGCAGGGGCAATTCATGGGCCGCCGGGGCCGGGCCGGTGGGTTCCGGCTCCCCGGTTTCCGCGGGTTCCGGTGTTGGTTCCGGCACGGCGGCGAAGGCGCCGGGAGGCAGCGGCGCAGTGAATTTCAGGTCCACATCCCACTTCTGGTCGAATGCCTCCAGTTCGCCTCCGGTGGTCAGATGTCCCGAGACCGCGGTGTCGGTCACCTCGAACTCTTCCATTTTGATCTGTCCGAGCGCGGAGAACGGCGATTTCGGGTGGGCCATGTGCGCCACTTCGCAGCCGAAGATGTCGCCGTCGCGGTTGACGCTTATGATGAGCGCGCTGCCCAGTTTTTTGAACCCGGCATCCCAACCGGGCTTTTTCGAGGAGGAGGGATCCTTCTCGGTGAAGACCAACTGGATCGCGGGTTTGTCACTGAAAGGCTCCCGTGTCTCCGCCAAGACATGCCGGATGTTGGCGTCCTTGCCGTCCCCGAGAAAGGTGCCCGTGACCACCGGTTTGGTCTGCGCGTGGAGAATGCCCGCGGTCAGGATCAACATTAGAAATCCGGCGACCGATGTGCAGGGAGGATGGGTTTTCATCGCGCCAGAGATTTCACGGAGTCCCGTGCCGGTGCAATCGCTATTTGCTTCGGTGTCCCCGTCCGCTTGACGCGGTTGCCCCCCGGGAGTCTGATCCCCGGTGGCATGCGGATGAATTCACCCGAAGGGAAGGCCATCCTGGCGTTGGTGCGGTGCGGGGACTTCGCCCATGCCGGCGAGGAGGAAGCCATCCGGATTGCCATGGCCGGTGTCCTGCCGGACCCCGCACGGAGGGTGGTCGATGCGGGGTGCGGTCGTGGCGGAACCGCGGATTACCTCATCCGCCACGGCTTGGGGAGAGTGACGGCCTTCGACATCGACGGGGAATCGGTCCACCATGCGGCGGAGCGGTATCCCGCCGTGGATTTTCATGTGGCGGATGCTGGCAGCGTGGATCGTGCGATTCCCGGCCCCTTCGATCTTGTGACGTGTTTCAACTCGTTCTACGCCTTTCCCCAAGAGGAGGCGTTGGCAGCTCTGCGGAGGTTGGCCGCGACGGGAGCCCGGCTCCTCATCTTCGACTACACCGACCCCGCGGAGCGCTTTGCCGGCTCGGATTTCGCGCACCTCGAGGACAACGGGTTATGGCGTCCGGTTCATCCCGGCAAGCTGCGCAGCATGGCGTTGGACGCCGGGTGGGAATTGACCGGCTGGGATGACCTGACAGACCGCTATGTGGGGTGGTATGACGAGCTGTTGGCCAACATGGAGCGGCACCGTGAAGCCGTCATCACAAGCCACGGCGAGGAGGCCTTCGAGTTCGTGCGGACGTTCTACCGGGCTTTGCATGACGCCCTTGCGAACGGCGTCCTTGGAGGCGGGTGTTTCCGTCTCGTTGCGGTTGCCGGTTGAGGAGCCCGTTTCCTCGGCGGTCCGCTCAGGGCAGCGCGTCTGTGGTGAAAACCGTGAGTCCGAGCGGTTGCAGGAAGTGGTAGGTCGTGAAGACCATGAGCGCAAGGAGCAGTGCGATCGATGAGAGAAGAAGGGAGTTTTTGCGGAACGCAAAGATGCCCAGACTCGCGGAAGCTAAGAGAATCGCCACGGGGATGCCGCAAAGGATGTGGAGAGCCGCGGGATGATCCAAGAGAAAGCGACCCACGGGGTGGGCGAGCGAGGTGGGCAGAAGCCTCAGGTATATGATCGGGGACAGGATCAGGGTGCCGAATGACTCATAGTAAAATCTTACGGGGCCGATGGCCAGAATGTAGGAGGCGGCCGAGACGGGGATGGCCAGCACCAGCAGCTTAGGGAGATGGTGTGATTTGAAGTTCATTTCAGGCCCTGCATGCCGCCATCGGCTTTTTCCTGCCACCCGCTCCGGGTGTCAACCTTCATCGAGCGAAGCAAGGTGTCTATTGGGATGTGCTGCACCAACGGAGGTGCAACGCTGTGCCCATCCTGAGTCAATTGGCGAGGGGGTCATGACAGGCCAGCAAGTGTGCCGGACAACAACATCAACTACCGGGGTGGCTGCA
The DNA here is from genome assembly GCA_014879535.1 of Chthoniobacterales bacterium. Lineage (GTDB taxonomy): Bacteria > Verrucomicrobiota > Verrucomicrobiia > Chthoniobacterales > JACTMZ01 > JACTMZ01. The sequence goes on along the minus strand of JACSRX010000014.1, from coordinate 12,100 downwards.
GCATCGCCGTGTAGCTTTGGCCGGTGTCCTTGTATCGGAGGGATTTGAAGATTTCATCTTTCACCCCGAATTCTCCCCACATCTGGAACATGACCACTTTGCCCTTCGGATCCCGCAGCACCACCATCTTGCTGTCGAAAACTCCCGGTCTCGTGGCATTGAAAATCCTTGTGTGGAATCTTGCGCCGCTGAGTCCCGAATCGGTGGAAAATGGTTCGATGGCGGACACCTCACAATCAACCCTCGTGCTGCGTTGCCACAGCCCGGGGACATCCATGAGGTCTGTGTCCTCTTTGACCCAGTCCCACCAATAGGTGCCGAATCCCCAAGATGGTCCCTGCAGTTTCGGATAGCCTATGTTTGCAGGCAATTGTTCGTCCGGGCGTCCCTTGGCGATTGTTCCCTCCGGGGCGCTGACGATAAAAGTGTCCTCGATCACGAAGTCCTCCCCGTGGGTCGTTGGCGCAAGAATGATGCAGAGCGTGGCAAGGAGGGGTTTCATGCGGTGTTACTCCATGGGTTGACGGAGGATGGTTTTCCACTTTGCCGGGGCGGCCCGGCGGATGTCGCTCAGGTAAATCTCGTGGTGTTTGCCCCTCTTGGCGGATCGCGCCTCGATGAACTCGTGGACCCGCTCAATGGTGGGGCCTTCCTCGGAGAAAGGTCCGACATGAAGGATCTGGGCGCATTTTCCCTCGCGGAACTCCTCCAGCCGGAGCTTCTTGGCCGCCTCCAGTCCCTTCTTGGCGATCACGTCATGGATGGCCTGGTGCACAACCTCCTCCGGCACGAAACCCGGCTGGAGGATCATCATGGTCCACTTCCAGCGGCTTCTGTCCGCCGTGGTGAAGACCGACCAATCATCCGCCCACCACAGTCCCTCCAGAGGCATCACGCCGTAATCGATCCCGATGTCGCCCCGCTTCACGGCGAACTTGGTGACGTAGGAAACGGAAAACAGCGCCTCGATGGCGCGGGCGTAGTCGGGGGATGTGTTCGGGTCGCCGATGCCATCGATCATCAGGAACTTCAGCGCCGGCACGTCCACCTCGACCACGTCTTTGCTTGAGACGCGGTAGAGCAGGGGCAACTGCTTCTTGATGTCGATTTTATCCATCGTCCGTGCTGCTAGGGCGCTTTTTTCCGTTTTGACCCGGGGAGACAGGTGGCCCCGACGAGTGCGAGCCCCAAGGCCAAAAGGATCACGGCGATCACGAAAAACTCCCCGACGTGGGCCATCATGGTGAAGACGCTTGTCCATGCCTTGGGACTTGGCGGCGGCCATCCCACAGGCAGGCAGATCACACCCGCCGTGATGAGTGCGATCCCTGTGATTCTGATGATGTCGCGAGTATCGAGCATTGTGGACTCATGCCTGCCGATGCGCGTTCAGTGGCAGCATGAGATGAATGTTCATTGGGAGGTCGCCTTGGATCAACAACGACCGGGCTCATTCCTCACGGGCTTCATAATCTTTCAGGATCGCCTGCCAGTCGTTGTATTCCGCCCGGCGCTGGAGAAAGGAGAAATTGATCCTTTCCGGGCCGGCTTGGAACGCCGCCCAGGCATCGGCGGGAAAAATGAAGACCTCAAATCCTGTGATGTATTTGTCTTTTTGAATTTGTCCCACAAACAATCGGAGATCAGAAAACTTCGTCTTCAGGTCTTCGTGATCGGGATGGATCCGGGAGAACTCCAATAGAAGCCGGTCGCCGTTCACGCGGAAAGATCCGGAAGCTTGCAGCTTGTCTGGGCCGATATCCGTCCACTTCGAAATCACAAATCGGCCATTTGGGAAGAGGTGAAGCTTTGTGCTGCTGGTGAAATCGTCGGGGAAGCGATATTCGCCAAAATAATGGGAACGTAGCGAGATGCCGTCGAACGGTCTGAGCGTGAACACCTCGCGGCCCCAAGGGAGGCGAAGATTGGCGTCTCCGGCAACGGCAAAAACGGTGCAGATCATGCAGATGGAGAGCAGGAACAGAACTTTGCGGCCTTGACCACGTCGCTTTGATGGGGGGTTCATAGGCGCAGAGTCAGGCGGTCTATAGCTCAAAGCCCCGAGGCACGGGCAAACGCGTGGAAGTCCAGTGCGGTGTTCTGGTCGTGGACGATCCGCCAGGCGCCCTCCTGCAATTGGAAGACGTAAACGAGCCAGGTCTCGAAAGGCGTGGTTTCCTTGTCGGGTTGATATGTGTATCGCACGAGAGCCATCGCCATGTCCTCGCCGACGACCTTGTGGACGACGGAACCGGTCCATGTCCAATCGGGGGCTTTGAACCACTCTTCGTGAATGGCGATCGTCTCCGCCGGTGTCGTGAAGGCATGGCCGTTCTGGACGACCGTGTAGAGGATGTTGCCCAGCGTCAGATGGGATTTGAATGCCCCGATGTCCCTGTTGGCGATCGCGGCAAAATGGGCATCCAGTGCGGCGTCGAAGTCGGGTTTCATGTTTTGGGGTGCTGTCAACGGCGCTGGTTGAAGTAGGGGAGTTGGCGGATTTTCAGCAGCAGGATGGGAAAGGCCATGAGGAGGGCGCCGAGGATGAATGACGTGACAAGCACCCGCGTGGTGAGGACGCCGTCGAGGCGGGCGCCCCGGTAAGCCCAGAGACCGATGGGGAAGAACAGGAGGACGGCGGTGCCGAGTCCGGGGGAGAAGCGTCCCTTGGTGACCAGGAAGGGGAGGACATGGAAGAACGCGGCGTTGATGAGCATCAGGGCCGGGAGGGCGAGGGCGTATTCCGGCAGGGACCAGCCGACTGCGGCGCAGGAAATGCCGAGAACGACGACCGCACTGTTGACGACGGCGAAATGCGTCCAATCGACCGGAAGCCGAAGGACGGAGTTCGCCCAGCCTTTCCAGTCGAGGATGTATTCCTCGGTGGCGTGCATGGCGTAGGCGAACAGCGCGATCCAGAGGATGAAGGTGTGGCTCATGACGGGGGTTGCGGATGAATGTGGGGTGGTTGGGACGCGGTTGGTCGGGGATCCCGGTCCCAACTGCTTAAAGGGCGGGGAGGCCGTCGATGCTGCGCTCGTTCTTGGAGGCGCGGTATTCGGCGAGGGCCTGCGGACCCTTGGCCTCCGCCCAGCGGTCGAGGATGTCGCGGTCGCCGCGGAAGTCGAAATACGGGACGGCGTAGCCGCAGGAGTCCGAGACGCGCGTGACGTCGATGTGGATGATGGCCCGCGTGCCGGCGTTGTCCGGAAAGCGCGCGGCCAATTCGTGGAAGCGTGCGTGGTCCGGGGTGGTGACGGTGCCGCGCCCGTGCAGGCGCACGATCTTGGGTGGTCCGTCGAAGGCGCAGAACATGATGACGATCCGGCCGTTCTCGCGCAGATGGGCGGCGGTTTCGGCGCCGCTGCCGGTGTAGTCCTGGTAGGCGGCCTCCATGGGCCCGAGGACGCGGAAGGTGTCACCGCCCTTGGGGGAGACGTTGATGTGGTTTTCGGGCGAGAGCGGCGCGGTGGCGACGAAGAAGACCCGCTGGGCAGTGATCCACTGCGCCAACTCCGCATCGATGGATTCGCGCTGCTTGCTCATCGCTTGGTGCCGTGGTGTTCAGTTCCGGCTGAGTTCGAGCATGCGGCGGATCGGGGCCTCGGCGCGCGCGCGGAGGTCTTCGGGGATGAGGATCTGCGGGGAAAGGTCGGCGAGGCAGTCGCGGAGTTTTTCGAGGGTGTTCATCTTCATGTAACGGCAGTCCGCGCAGGCGCAGTGGTCGGTCGGCCCAGGGATGAAGATCTTGCCGGGCAGTTCGCGGCGGAGGCGGTGGAGCATGCCGGACTCGGTGACGATGATGAAGGCGTCGGCCTTGGAGTCGCGGCAGTAGCCGACCATCTTCTCGGTCGAGCAGACGACGTCGGCAAGCAGGCGCACGGCGTGGGTGCATTCGGGATGGGCCACCACGGGGGCGCCGGGGTGTTCCGCGCGGATGCGCTCGATGCTCTGGCGGGTGAATTCGACGTGAACGTAGCAGTTGCCCTCCCAAAGCGTCATGGGGCGCCCGGTCTGCTCGGTGACCCATGCGCCGAGGTTCTGGTCGGGGACGAAGAGGATATTGCGGTCGGCCGGAACGCTTTCGACGATCCTGACCGCGTTGCCGCTGGTGCAGATGACGTCGGACAGGGCCTTCACGCCGGCCGAGCAGTTGATGTAGGCGACGACGTAGTAGTTTTTGTCCGCGTGTTCCCGGAGGTAGGCGGCGAGTTTCTCCGGGGGGCAGGAATCTGAAAGCGAGCAACCGGCGTCGAGGTCGGGGATGACGACGGTCTTGCCGGGGTTCACGATCTTGGCGGTTTCGCCCATGAAGTGGACGCCGCAGAAGGCGATGACGTCGGCGTCGGCCTCGGCGGCGCGGTAGCTCAGGCCGAGCGAGTCGCCGACATGGTCGGCAAGTTCCTGGATCTCGGAGACCTGGTAGTTGTGCGCGAGGATGACGGCGTTGCGCTCCTTTTTGAGGCGCTTGATTTCTTCGGCGAGAAACATGGGAGGAGGCGCTACAGCGCCAGATATTCAAGGTCGGCGGGTGTGGAGACCGAGTGGATGACGGTGCCCTTGCGGATGCGCGCGACCATGCCGGCGAGGGTGGTGCCGGGGCCCAGTTCGAGAAAGGTGTCGCAGCCGAGATTGTCGAGCAGGCAGGTCACGCAATCCGCCCAGCGGACGCTGTCCGTGACCTGGTCGGCGAGGGTGCGGCGGATGTCGTCGGCGGTCGCCACCGGCGTGGCATCGACGTTGCAGACGACGGGAACGCGCGGGGCGGCGAGCGGGGTGGCGGCAAGTTCCTCCCCGAGTCGCTCGTAGGCGGCCTGCATGAGGCGGGAGTGGAAGGCGCCGGCGACCTTGAGCGGAACCGCCTTGCGGATGCCGAAGTCCTTGGCCATGCCGACGGCGAGGGCGACGTTTTCCGCTTCCCCGGAGATGACGATCTGGCCCGGGGAGTTGATGTTGGCCACATCGACATCGGTTTGCGCGGCGAGGTCGCGGACGGTGCTTTCATCGACACCGATCATGGCCGCCATGCCGCCATGGGTGGCCTCGCAGGCTTCCTGCATGAATTGTCCGCGCCGGGCGACAAGCTTGAGTCCGGTGGCGAAATCGAAGGTTCCTGCGGCGGCATGGGCGGTGAATTCGCCGAGGGACAGCCCGGCGGTGCCGGCGACAGGAAAGTCGCCGAATTTTTCCCGCACCACGGCGAGGGCGGCCAGTCCGTGGACGTAGAGGGCGGGCTGGCAGACAGAGGTCTTGGTCAGTTCCTCCTCGGGGCCTTCCCAGCAGATCTTGCTCAGCGGCCAGCCGAGGATTTCGTCGGCTTGCCGGAAGAGCGCGTCGGCGACGGGGAAAGCGGCGGCAAGTTCCCTGCCCATGCCGACGGCTTGGGCGCCTTGGCCGGGGAAGATGAGGGCGATTTTTTTGGTCATAAGATTTTTCCCACCCGAACGAGCCGGGCGGCACGGGCGGCGGCGGCCTGCAGGAGCGGTCCGGCCGAACCCATGGAATCTTCGATGGTCATGGGGGAGTTGGCAAGGGGGACGAGGACGTCGAACGCGGCGTCGGCCGCCAGGGGAATCGACCCGGCAAAGGCGATGACAGGTTTGCCGTGGGTGCGGGCCAGGCGAGCGACGCCGGCGGGGGCTTTGCCGGAGGCGGTCTGCACGTCGATTTTCCCCTCGCCGGTGATGACGAGGTCGGCTTGGGCGATGGCGGCATCGAGGCCGGTCATGGCTGCGATGGTGTCGAAACCGTTGCGGAGATCCGCATTCAGGAACGTCATGGCTCCGAAGCCGAGGCCGCCGGCCGCTCCGGCACCGGGCGTGCCGGGGTTGGTGGCGCGGAGATCGCGGGTGGCGATGCCGGCAAGGTGCGCGAGAGCCTTGTCGAGTTTCACAACATCCCCCGGAGCAGCGCCCTTTTGCGGTCCGTAGGCATGCGAGGCGCCCTGCGGACCGAGGAGGGGGTTGCAGACATCCGTGAGGGCGATCACTTTCACCCGGGGCATCGTCGGGGGGCGTTCGATGGAGGCGAGTTGCGGCAACGCGTTTGGCACCGGCTCGAACGGTGTGTTTCCAGCGTTGCGGAAGGTGAACCCGAGGGCGGACGCCATGCCGCTGCCGCCGTCGTTGGTGGCGCTCCCTCCGAGGCAGAGAAAGATGGTCTGTGCACCTTCGGCGATCGCGGCGTTGATCATCGAGGCGAGCCCCGCCGACGTGGCGGCGAGGGGATCACGTTCATGCGATTCAAGGGCGGCGAGACCGCAGACACGAGCCGACTCGATCCATGCCGCACGGGATTCCGGCTCCCAAAGCCAGGAAGCCTGCGAAGGGCGTCCCCGGGCATCGGTGGTTGCGGTGGTCTTCCACCGTCCGCCGATGCACCCGGCCACTGCTTCCAAGGTGCCGTCCCCCCCGTCCGCAACGGGATGCAGGGAAATGTCGTCGTCGGGGAGAATCTCGCGCCAGCCGTCGGCGATTCGTGTGGCGGCCTCGACGGCGGTGAGGGAGCCCTTGAATTTGTCGGGGGCCACAAGGATGCGCATGGGGGCAAGTTAGGGAGGCGGGTGCGGCCGCGGCAAGCAGGCATGGACACGGGCCGGGAGTGCGCCCATAAATGGGCGCCATGGAGCGCGAATCCGGCGCATGGCGCGGCAAGTTGCGGCGGGGAGCCGTTCCCGCCCTGGTGCTCGCCGCGGTGTGCGGCGTATGGGTGGTGCTTTCGCAGGTGCCGGTCTGGCCTGGTCCGCGCGGTCCGGTCTTTCTCGGGCCGGATGGGCTGCTGGCCTTCCTTGAAGACCGGACGATCGATGCGCGTTTTGCCATGCGTGGGGAGATCCCGTCCCCGCTCAAGGTCTGTTATGTCGATGTGGATGCCGATGCCATGCAGGCTTTGGGCAATTTTCCATGGAACCGCGCGATTTTTGCCGAGACGATGGATGCGCTGTTCGACCGCGGCGGCATCCGGGGGATCGGGTTCGATTTTGTGTTTTCCTCCACAGGGCTTCCCAACCTCGGGCGCGAGGAGGCGGAGAAGGGGAGTCTGGCCCTTGGGCGCAGTGTCCGGCGGCACGGCGCGGTGGTGCTGGCGGCCAACTACAGCTCGGGGCAAAGACTGCTTGGCAAGAGCGGCGGGTTTCTGTCTTTGTTCGATCCGCGGACCACGCTGCACGAGGCTGACCTGCCGGAACTCCCGGACTTCCCGGTTGTCGGCCCGACATGGGGGCGGGTGGGGTTGATCGACGTGGTCGGTGACGATGTGCGCTATGTGCCGTTCTTCGCGCCGACGCAGAACCAGACTTATCTGGCCATGTCGCTGCAACTGGCTCTGATCCATTACGGATTGCCTCCCTCGGCGGTGGAAATCGGGGAGCAGTCCATCATGCTGCGTGGGAATGACGGTGATGTTGTTGCGCGGATTCCGTTGTTGTTGCGGCAGTTTGTCGAACCCAACTGGTTTTCTTCCTGGTATTCGGAGCAGAACCCGCGGGCGAGCGTGATCAGCGTGCTGGAACATGCGCGGCTGGCCGAGGAAGGGACTGGGGAGGAAAAGGCGCAGGCGGAGGAATTTTTCCGGGCGTTCAAGGACGCGATCGTGCTGGTCGGTCCGACCGACCCGATGCTCAAGGACATGGCCCCGGCCCCGTTGAACGAAGGGCGCCCGGTGCCGCGGGTTTCCCTGCACGGGAACATGCTGAAGACGATCGTCGGCGACCGTTTCATTGCGCGTCCGCCACGCTGGGTCAATGTCCTGCTCATCACCGGTCTCGGACTCGGCGTGGCCGGCCTGTCGGTGGTCCCCCCGCGTTTCGTGCGCGGGGGCAAGCTGCTCGCCGTTCTGGCGACCGTGTTGTATGCGGCGGCGGCCTTCGGGCTTTTCGTGTGGATGAACCTGCTGATTCCGCTGGTGGCGCCGCTGGGCGCGGCCCTGGTCTGCACGCTTTATGCGGTGGTCAGCCGGCTTTCGGTCGAAGAAGTCCGGCGGCGCAAGATCAAGATGCTTTTCGGAAGCTATGTATCCTCCTCGGTGGTCGAGGAGATCGTGGAGAGCGACGAGATGCCCAAGACAGGCGGTGCGGAGGTCGAGATCACGGCATTTTTCAGCGACATCGCGTCATTCAGTTCCCTCTCGGAAAAGCTCCAGCCGACGGAACTCGTCACCCTGATGTGCGACTATCTCGGCGAGGGAACCGCCGCGATCATCGCGGCGGGGGGGACTTTGGACAAGTATGTCGGCGACGCGATCATCGCCATGTTCGGGGCGCCTTTGCGGCAGGACGACCACGCGGCGGCGGCGTGCCGGGCAGCGCTGGCGCTGCAGGAGGCGCAGGAGCGCCTGTGCCGGCAATGGGGCGGGACCCCGGATGCGTGGCCGCCGGAGGCCCTGCGCATGAGCACGCGCGTCGGGTTGAACACCGGGTTGGCGGTGGTGGGCAATGTCGGGTCCGAACTCCGCTTCAACTACACGATGATGGGAGGCACCGTGAACATGGCGCAGCGCATGGAGGCGGCGGTGGCCCACTTCGGAACCAAAATTCTCGTGACCGAAGCGACCATGGAGGCGGCAAAGAAACATGATGAGACCCTTGTGTTCCGTGCCTTGGACCGCATCCTTGTTGCGGGGAACAGCGAGCCGGTGGAGGTTTGCGACCTGCTCGCGCACGGGGAGGAGGCCGTGAAGGCGGGCGCCGTCCGTGTGGCGGCTTACGCGTCGGCGAGGGAGCTCTACCTTGCCGCTCGATGGACCGAGGCGCGAGAAGCTTTCATGGCCGCAGCGCAACACGAGCCGTTCCCAGATCGCAAGAACCCCTGTGTCGTGATGGCGGCCCGTTGCGGGGTCTTTGCGAGTTCCGGCCTGACGGAATCCCCGGCATTCCCTGTCAGCAAGGGCTGAGACGGAATCGGGGCATCGACAACGTGCCCATCCGCGGTCGATTGCCCTTGCCGGAAGGACTAAGGGCTGTAGGGCTGGACAGGCGTCGGGGTCGGTTTCGGAGTCGGTGCCGGTTGGCTGCCTCCGCCAGAGCCGCTACCGCCGCCGCCGCCACCGCCGAATCCGGCAGGGAGGTTGACGCCGCCTCCGTAGCCACCGCCGCCGTCACCACCATCGTGACCGGGGGCGTCCCCGAACGCGTTTGGCGGGGTGTTGGCGTTGAAATTATCACCAAACGCCCTCGTTTGGTCTTCCAAGTTGCCCGAATCGCGATCCTCGTAGTCCTTGTCGAGCGAGATGATGACGGTGTCCTCATCCTTCTTGCGATCGGACGCGCTCCGCGTGTCGGAACTTTGGTCGGGCTGCGTGTCGCCCTTTCCACCGACCCAGAATGCAGAGGCCTTCTTGGTCACTTGGATGAGGCCATGGGTCACCACGAAGATGGAAGTTCGCTTGGTCGAGCGGACCCCGAGGGTTGTGCCGCGGATGCCCGCCGTTCCGAGGGGTGTGCTGACATTGTAGGAGGACGATCGGTTCAGCTTGCTGATCTGGGCAAGAACCGTGCCTTCGTGGACCATGACTTCGGTGAGCGACGTGGAGGGTTCGGACTTGATCCGCTGGAAATCGACAGCGGCGGGATCGAAGGGATCGATGAGGAACTCGCTGATGGAGAAGCGCGTGCCGGGCCGGATTTGCATCGTCGAGCCGTTTTCAAACAGCAGGATCACGTTGCCGTTGCCCGCCGTTTCGACGGTCGCCCCCTGCCGGAGGAAAGCCCCTTCGCGGAGGCGTTCTTTGGCCCCGCTGGCTCCGGAAATCTGCCAAGCGGTTCCCTCGACTTTGACGGCGCGGATGTTGCCGGGCACCATTTGCTGCTGCTGTGCGACGCTGGACAGCGGCAGTGCGGCCGCCAAGGCGAAGGCGGCAACCCAAGGAGTGAAGAGAGAGGGGCGCATGAAAATACCTTTCCCGCAGATTGGGGTCCGAATCAACCCCTAATTGCCGGAAACTCCGGGGTCGGCAAGCGCGAAAGGGGCGGGGGGGCTGAAAATCTCTTCCGTCCGGTCTGCGGACGCGTAGTCTCCGGATGCGTGCTGGGGACGTTTCTCATGTGGGCCTGTGCTGCTTTGCTGGCGACGGGCCTGGCGGTTTCGCAGGTTCTGCTCGGCGGATGGTGGTATCCGGCCTTGGCGGCACCGGGGTTGTTTCTGGTGGGGGTGGCTGCGGTGGTTGCGGGAATCGAGTTCTGGCGCGCGGAGGATGCGCCCGGGGCTTGGTGTGTGGGAACGACGCTGGTGTTTGCCGGGTATCTGTTCTGGCGCCAGTCCGAGAGTCCCGATTGGTATGCGGCCCGGGAAGACACATGGTTGCTGCTCGGGGCATTGTCGGTCTACACCACGGCGGCATGGCAACTGCGCGGAAACGGCCCCCGATGGTTGGTGGTGGGGGTGTTGATGGCCTTGGCGACGGTGCAGGTATTCATCATGACCGCGCAATTCGCGGCAGAGTCGCCGTTTCACCCGTTTCCGGATCTCGCCCGGAACCTGATGCTGCCGCGGGGTGATGGGCAGGTTGCGAACCACGGGTGGGCGACCGGCACCTTGGGCAATCGCACGGGGGCCTCGGGGGTGCTGCAGTTCACCACATTCCTGTCCTTGGGTCTGCTCGTGTGGGGACGCGGCGGGGCGGCGGTGAAGCTTGTTTTGCTGTGGACGGCGGCGACGGGATTTGCCGGACTCGCCATGTGTCTCTCGCGTTCCGCCTACCTCGGCGTCCCGGCGGGGCTGGCGGTTTTTGCGCTGGCCAGCTTTTTCGTCCTGCAGCGCGGGGTGGCGGTCCATCGGGGATGGCTGGCGGCTGGAGCTTTGGCGGTCGTGATGATTTCGCTGGGCGTGGGGCTCGGTATCGGGTCTGAGAGCGTCGCGGTGCAAATGCGGCTGGCGTCCCTGCAACTGGACGAGTTCCGAGAGAATCTCTGGTTCGTGACCGTTCCCCCGATGCTCGATTTGGAGCCGTGGATCGGAGCCGGGGCGAACATGTTCGACCAGCTTTCGGTGCGGTATCGCGGGACGGGATTCGCCAACCTTCCGGTGCATGCGCACAACGAATGGCTGCAGTTGCGGATCGAATACGGCCGGATCGGATTGATGCTCGGCGCGGTCTTTTTCGTGGTGCACATCGCTGCGGGGTGGCGCAATGCCCTGCGGATGGCGCGGGAGGCGGGGGCGATGGCGCTTTTGCCGCAAGGAATGACACTGGGTCTTTGCATGGGAGCGCTGGGTGCGTTTGCGGCGCAGGGTATGCATGCCGCTTTCGACTACGGGCTGCATGTGCCCGCCGTGACGTTGCTCTCGGCCCTTGGGGCAGGCTTGCTGGCCGGGGCACGGCGGGATTCCGGTGCATGGCCTCGCAATCGGATGCCGCGGTGGCTGAAAGTGCTCGCCGTGATGCCAACCCTGTTCGGAGCGGTGCTGGTATGGATGGTGGTTCGTGGCTTTCCTGCAGAACTCCGGGCGCTGCAGTCGGAGAATGCCCTGCGGTGCGGCGATCCCGGCGCAGCATGGGATTTGGCCATCGAGGGGCTCGAACCGGAGCCCTCGAACCCGCGGTTGCTCATGCTCGCGGGGGAATCCTCGGGACTGCTGGGCAACGAGGACGCTGATCCGCGAATCGCCCGCGAGTGGTATTGGCGCTCGGCGCGGTATTTCGGTGAGGCTGTGAGGGAGCGTCCGCTTTTTGCCTATGCCTTGCGTGAACAAGCTCTGGCGCTTGATTGGAGTGGTCATCCGCAGGAGGCTCTGCCGGTGTATCTTCGGGCGATTGCCCGCGATCCGGATCACGCCCGCGGCTACGAATACCTTGCCCTGCATTATTGGAGGGAGGGACGGATGGCCGAGGCGGGGAGGCTTTTCCGCCTGGCCCTGCGTTTCCCGGGTTCGAGTCTTGCGCGCGAATACCTGCCGCTGGTCGAGAAGCAGGAACGCCGGACATCCACCCCCTGAGAATGCAGGCACGAAGCCGAAATCTTTTGACAGCGTCTTTGATCGGTCGTTCCCTTGAGTGAGGTTCCAAGTGCGCATGAAACTGCCTTCCCCGAGGATTGCGCTGCTGATCGCAGCGGTCGCCGGGTTGGCCATGCCGTCAACGGGTTGCCGATGGCAAGTGGGCAGAC
>JACSRX010000059.1 GCA_014879535.1 Chthoniobacterales bacterium | reverse complement strand
GGGCAGGGCAGGGCGTCCATCGCCGATTTGGAGGATCGTCTGGCCGGTCGTGATTCGGATTTTCCGAAGGATGTCGCGCCACCGGACGGACTTTATCTCGTGCGGGTCGCTTATCCGCGGCGTTCGCAATCGGGTTGAATTTCCATTGCCGGCCCCTTTAGTTTCCATCCGTGCCGGCCGTCCGCTTCCTTGTCATCTGCACCGTCGGGCTTTCGATGCTCTTGGCATTGGCTGCCGGCCCCGGGGCGAAGGCCCAAGTCTCCCCGGAAGAGAAGCGCAAGCGGGAGTTGTTCCTGCGCGCGCGCGAATCCATCGAGCCGGCTCCGGCGCCGACACCGTCCTCCACCCCGGTGCGCCCTCAACCGCGACCGCGCCCCACGCCCGCACCGGTGGAGAAGCCGTCGGAGTCGATCTCGCTGCCGCCTCCGCGGCCCGCCGCGACCCCGGAGCCCCGTGCGACGCCGAAGCCCGAGCCGACACCGAGGCCGAAACCGACGCCGCGCCCGAAACCGACCCCGCATCCGCGAAGCACGCCGGAGCCCGCACCCGGGGAGGTCGCCCCGCCGCGGCCTGCCGCCACGCCGGAGCCACGCGGGCGTGACCGTGACGGCGGTGCTCAGGAGGCGCCGATTGTGATCGAGAAGTCCGGTCTCGATGAGGATCAGGGGTTTGTCCCGCCGCCCAAGACCGAGCGACGGGGGTTGTTCGGCCTCGGGGGAGGGCCGCGCTACCGTTACCTCACGCGGAACGTGCGTTCGGCCATCGATTCCGCGCCGGTCAAGCGCGGCCGGTGGCAATACATCATCGTCCACAACAGCGGCACGCGGCAGGGCAACGCGAAAATCTTCAACAACTACCACAAGAACGTCCGCAAGATGCAGAACGGCCTCGCCTACCATTTCGTCATCGGCAACGGCACGTCGTCCGGCAACGGGGAGATCGAGATCGGGCCGCGCTGGACGCGCCAGATCAACGGCGGCCATGTCGCCAGCGATTACCTCAACAACATTTCCATCGGGATCTGCTTCGTGGGCGACTTCAACCGCGACCAGCCCACCACGGCCCAGCTGGAGGCACTGGAGGAATTGATCCGCTACCTCCGCAGCCGCGTCGGCAAGAGCAAGGGCCGGGTTGTCGTCGTGAAGGCCCATCGCGAGATCAACCCGAAGCCCACCGACTGCCCCGGCAACCGGTTCCCCTACAGATGGCTGCACCGCCGGTTCGACTGATGCGTCTCGGGATCACGGGTGCCGCGGGTTTCATCGGTTCCAGGGTTTCCGCGCTCGCGGCCGCGCGGGGATGGGAGGTGGTCCCGTTCAGCAGGACTCCGCGGGATTCTCCGGGGCGCCGCTTCTCGCTGGAGCGGGAGGCCGATGTGGAGGGTCTGGATGCGGTGGTGCACCTTGCGGGCGAGCCGGTTTTCGGATTGTGGACGGCTGCGAAGCGGAGGCGCATCATGGAGAGCCGCGTCCTCGGCACGCGCCGTGTCGTGGAGGGTTTCGCCGCCGCCAGGAATCCGCCCCGCGTGCTGGTCTCCGGCTCCGCCGTCGGGATCTACGGCGACACGCGCGACGACACCGCGACGGAGGCATCGCCGCCGGGCCGCGGATTTCTCGCGGAAGTGACCACTGCGTGGGAGGCGGAAGCCGTCAAGGCACGCAACGCCCGTGTGGTGCTCCTGCGAACCGGTTTCGCCATGGGGCGCGGGGGAGGGGCCATGAAGCTCCTGCTTCCGCTGTTCCGTGCGGGGCTTGGCGGCCGCCTGGGCAACGGGCGCCAGTGGATGTCCTGCATCCATGTGGATGATGTCGCCGGGATGGTCCTGTGGGCGGTCGAAAGCGCGGGGGTGCAGGGACCGCTCAATGCCGTGATGCCCGCCCCGGTGACGAATGCGGAGTTCACCCGGGCACTGGCCCGCGCGGTCCGCCGTCCGGCGATCCTGCCGGTGCCGGCATTGGTGCTGCGCGTTCTGCTCGGGCGTCTCTCCGCGATGCTGCTCGGAAGTTCGAGGGTGCTGCCGGAGGCCGCCCGGCGCGGCGGGTATGTCTTCGCATTCCCCGACGTGCCGTCCGCATTGGCGGATGTCGCCGGGAATTGACGCTTTCAACTTGTGCCCGCGACGCGGACGGCGAATCCTGATTCCTTTCATGTCCACCCGACCGCCCCTCATCGATCTTCACCGTCATCTTGACGGCAGCGTGCGCCTCGAGACCATCCTTGAACTCGGACGCCAGCATGCCATCCCGCTGCCCGGCGCGACCCTCGAGGAGTTGCGGCCGCATGTCGTGATCACCACGCCGCAGCCCGGCCTGATCGAGTTCCTGGCGAAGTTCCGGTGGATGACCGGCGTCCTTGCGGATTACGACGCGTGCCGCCGCGTGGCGCGGGAGAATGTGGAGGATGCGAAGAACGAGGGCATCCGCTACATCGAGCTGAGGTTCAGTCCGTGCTTCATGGCCGACGCGCACAACCTCGATCCCTCGCGGGTCACGGCCGCCGTGATCGAAGGCGTGAGCGAGGGCGCCGCAGCAACGGGGGTGAGGGTCAACCTGATCGGGATTCTCACGCGGACCTACGGTCCGGTGCGGGCGCGGCGGGAATTGCGTGCGCTTCTCGACCACCGCGCCGGGATCACCGCGCTCGATCTGGCCGGCGACGAGGGCAACTGGCCCGCGGAATTGTTCATCGATCATTTCCGCGAGGGGCGCGATGCCGGATGGGAGATCACCGTCCATGCCGGCGAGGCGGCCGGGGCCTCGAGCATCGTCACCGCCATCGAGAAGCTCGGCGCCACGCGCATCGGGCACGCGGTCCGCGCCGTGGAGGATCCCGGCGTGATGGATATGCTGCGGGAACGGCGCATCGGCATCGAGGCGAATCTCACCAGCAATGTCCAGACCAGCACCGTGCCGGACTACCCGAGCCATCCGCTCCGTCAGTTCCTCGAGGCGGGGTTGGCCGCCAGCATCAACACCGATGACCCCGGCATCAGCGGCATCGACCTGCCGCACGAGCTGGACGTGGCCGCGCCGGCGGCGGGTTTGAGCGAAGCGCAGATCGTCCAGGCGCTGGAGAATGCCTGGGAGACGGCTTTCCTGGACCCTGAGGAAAAGGGGTTTCTGCGGACGGCGCCGTAACCGTCGCGTTTTCCACGCTGGAAATCGGGTGCCGCCCGGTTCTTAATTGATCCATGTTCAGGGGAATTCTTTCTGTTTTGGTGGTGATGCTCGGCATCACCTCGGCCCGCGCTCAGACGCCGCAGTTGTCCGCCTACGAGGCCTTGCGTTCCGTCGGCAGCGCCAAGGGCGATGCAGTGCTGGCGAATCTTGTCGAAATGCGCGGCCTCGACGGCGACCCGCAGCCGGCCCAGTGGGTGTTGAGTTTCAAGGATGATGCCGCCCGGGGCGGCATCCGTGAATTCACCGTCGACTCCAAGGGGATCACCGCCGAGCGCACGCCTTTGCAGGCCGGCGATCTGGCGGTGCCCGGTGTCATGGCCGCCGCCGGCCTCAACCTCGATTCCACCGGGGTGTTCGACGCCGCGAACAAGGAAGCGGCCAAGGCGAAGCTCGGATTCCAGTCGCTGAACTACCGCCTGCAGAACCGAAATGGCTCTCCGGTCTGGACGGTGCAACTTTTCGACGTCGGGGGCAATGAAGCGGGGATGGCCGAGTTTTCCGCAAAGAACGGCACGATCGTCACCCCGCTCCGGATCGCAACGGTGGCTGCTCCCGTTACGGCACCCGGACCGGTTGCGGCGCCTTCCGCCACGCCGGTTGCCGTCTCCGAAACGGACGGGCGTCCTCTCGGCCAGCGCTGGGTGGAGGGAGGCGGGCTTTTCGGGCATGTGGGGCGCTGGGGTGACCGCACCTGGAAAACCACGAGCGACACGGCGGTCAAGGTGGGGGACAGCGTGAAGACCTTCTTCACGGGCCGTCCACCGCAGGAGGGCGCGCGCGGCGACTGACAATGCCCGACGGACCGGCCCTCATCATCGTCCTGTTCGTGGTCGGCTTCCTGCTGATTGCGGCGGAGGTCTTCGTGCCGGGAATGATCCTGGGCGCCTTGGGGTTCCTTTGTTTACTCGGGACCGTGGCGCTGGTTTACTTCCAATACGGTTCGTCCGCGGGCATTTTCGCCCTGTTCACCGTGGGCGGTCTGGCCTTTGTCGGATTCCTGCTGTGGCTTCATCTTTTCCCGCGGACCTTCATCGGGCGCCGCCTCATGCTGCGAACGACACAACCCGGCACTGTCAGCGCGCAGCGCGTGTCGGTTGGTGAAACGGGACGTGCGTTGACTCCCCTGCGCCCGGCGGGAACCGCCCGCATCGGGGAAAGCCGCGTCGATGTGACCTCGCTTGCCGATTTCCTCGAGGAGGGGGCCGAAGTTGTGGTGGTGGCGGTGGATGGAATGCGCGTCGTGGTGCGGCGAAAAGACGGGTTGGAGGCGGCGGCGAAAGCGGTGTAGGCTGCCCGCATGGGACAGCTCATCATCCTCTCCGCCATCGGGCTGGCCGTCGTCATCGGCCTGGTCCTCCTCATCATCCTCTTCAATTTCTTCGGCATCTGGCTGCGCGCGAAGATCGCCGACGCCCCGGTTTCCTTTGCGCGTCTGGTGGGCATGCGTTTGCGCCGGGTTCCCCTCGGCATGATCGTGGACAGCCGCATCACCGCGGTGAAGGCCGGCATCCCGCTCGACACCGATGAGCTCGAAGCCCACTACCTCGCAGGCGGCAACGTGGACGCCGTCGTGCTGGCGCTCATCGCGGCGGACAAGGCCGGGATCAAGCTGGATTTCAACCGCGCCTGCGCCATCGACCTTGCCATCAAGGGCACCAGCAAGACCGTCCTCGAGGCCGTGCGCACCAGCATCAACCCGAAGGTCATCGACTGCCCGGGGGCCCAGTCCGGGCGTCCGACGATCGACGCGGTGGCACGCGACGGCATCGGCGTGAAGGTCAAGGCGCGCGTGACCGTGCGCTCGAACCTCGACCGTTTCGTCGGCGGCGCGACCGAGGAAACCATCATCGCCCGCGTGGGCGAGGGGATCGTGACCTCGATCGGTTCCGCCGTGTCCTACAAGGACGTGCTTGAGAACCCCGACCGCATTTCCAAGACCGTCCTTGAGAAGGGGCTCGACAGCGGCACGGCATTCGAAATCTTGTCCGTGGACATCGCTGACGTGGATGTCGGGGAGAACGTCGGTGCCAAGCTGCAGGGCGAGCAGGCCGAGGCGGACAAAGTCGTCGCGCAGGCCAAGGCCGAAGTGCGCCGCGCCGCGGCTGTCGCCCTCGAGGGCGAGATGCGCGCCCGCACGCAGGAGATGCGCGCCAAGGTCGTCGAGGCCGAAGCGCAGGTGCCCCTGGCTATGGCTGAGGCCTTCCGCAGCGGCAACCTCGGGATCATGGATTACATGCGGATGAAGAACATCCAGGCCGATTCCCAGATGAGAGAATCCATCGCCGGGTCCGAGCGCGGAGCCGCCGAGGCGCGATAAGTCCGAACCGTCCGTTCCGCCATGGAACAACTGGTCATCCTCGTCATCATCGGTCTGATCAGCCTGGTCAACTGGCTGCTGCAGCGCGCGTCCGAGAAGCGCGAGGCGGCCAAGCTGAAGAAGGTCGAGCGCGGCGAGCAGAAGCGCGAAGAGCGGCGCAACATCTACACGCAGCCTCCGCCGGTGCCCGCTTCCACCGGGCGGCGTCCATCTGCACCGGCGCAGGATCCCTTCAAGGAGCTGATGGATGCGCTCGGGTTGCCATCCGACGGGGCGCCTCCGGTCATGCGCCGGGAGTCCGCCCCGCCTCCGGTCGTCGAGGTTGAGGAATTTGTGTCCCTGGAGGAGCCCTCGCCGCGTCCGCAGCACAAACAGCGCCGCACGAAGCAGCCGCAGGTGACGTGGAAGCAACCGGAGAAGAAGCGCCAGCCTGATGAGAAGGAGGCCCGGCTGGCCTCGTCCTTCGCCGCGCAGGAGGATCGCCGTCGCACCAAGGGAAGCCAGGATCGGCGTCCGATCAGGATCCTGCTCTCCGACCGTTCATCGCAAAGGCAAGCTGTGATCCTTTCCGAAATTCTCGGCCGTCCGCGCGCCTTACTTCCGCCGGATGAGTGGCTGACGGTTTCGGGCCGTTAAGGCCCGGGAGGGGCATGTTCTATTTCACCGCCGCCCAGACGCGGTGGACGTCGTCGTGGTCGTCGAGGGCCTGCAGGAATGAGCCGACTTCGGTGGCTTGCTCCGGGGTGAGGTCGGGGAAGCTTTTCGGCACATGGCCGAGTTCGCTCGTCACCACGGTCCAGCCGTTCTGTCCGAGCCACTGTGCTACGGCGTGGGTGTTGGCGCGGTCGGTGATGAAGCGTGCTCCGCGGGCCCCCTCAGGAATGTCGTCGTTCTGGGCATGGGTGAGGGGTTCCACCTCGTTCGCGCCGGCCTCGATGGCGGCCTCCTCGAGGTCCGTGTCCGCGGTCGTGTGGGCCTCGACGAGGCCGACGTGGTCGAAGAGGAACTTGTTGCTGCCGGAGGCGCCGAGCTGGCCCTTCTTGAAAAGGACGCGGATTTCCGGTGCGGTGCGGTTGTTGTTGTCGGTGAAGACCTCGACGATGACCGGAACCTTGTGCGGGGCGTAACCCTCGAAGGTGATGTGCTCGAGCGCTGTCTTGTCGCCGCCCGTGCCCGCGCCCTTGGCGATGGCGCGCTCGATGGCGTCGCGGGGCACGCTCTCCTTGCGGGCCTTTTCAAGCGCCGCCGCGAGGCGCGAGTTGCCGGAGGGGTCCGCGCCGCCCTGCCGCGCGGCGATCGTGATTTCGCGGATGAATTTCCCCGTCGCCTGAGATTTCCTGAGCGAGGCGACCTCGCGCTTGGCCAGCAACCATTGACGTCCCATAGGGCGGAAAGCTTATGCGCCGCTGGCCGCGGCACTCAAGGCTGCTCCCTGCGGACTGGAAACCGGCGCGGATCGGGGCAAGGATGCGGTCCGTGCCTTACCCCGACAAACTCCAGCGGATCATCGGCCTCTTCGAGGGTTTGCCCGACGGGGAAAAGCGCGAGACGCTCATTGCCTATGCCGATCAGGCGGCGTCGCAGGCGCCGCGCGAGGGCGAGAACTTCGACCTGGAGGATGTGCGCAAGGACGAGGAGTGCACGGACACCGTCGGCGTGTTCCTCAGGGTGGATCCTGACCGCAAGGTGCGTTTCCGCATCTCGCTCGGGGCGCAGGTCCAGACGCTCACCCGGGCGATGACGGCGATCCTGTGCCGGGGGTTCGAGGATGCCCCGATCGAGGAGGTGATGGAGGTGCCGGCGGATTTCGTGCCGAAGATCGTGGGCGCGGAACTGGTGCGCCAGCGCAGTCAGACGGTGTATTACATCCTGACCCGCATGAAGGGGGCGTGCAAAGTGTGGTTGAACCGCGAGCGGGCGGCACGGGCGGCCTGAACCTCACTTCCGCTTCCGCAGGCGCTCGAGGGAGGCGCCCAGTTCCCGGTCTGCCCTGACGATCTCGTCGAAAAGCGTGTCCGCGTCGATGGTTGTTGCGGCCGCCGCCGCGGCCGCTGCACGGATGAGGTTGTCGTTGGTGGCGACGGTCAGGTCGTGGATGGAGGCATATTTCGCCACGAGGCGCTCGATGACGGCGTCGGCGGTCTGGCCCGCCTGCGGATACATCGACTGAATGCCCGCCTGCCCCGACATTTCACTGGTGGCCTGCGCTCCGGCTCCCCCGTCGAAGACGGCCACGACCCTGATCCCGGTGGCATCCTGGTAGCGCTCCAGAATGCGGGTCAGCTGTCCGCGTGCGGCACCCGGATTGCGACCGTGCAGCCGGGCGAGGTCCGGGCGCGCAAAAATCACGTTGTGGGCGTCAACCAGAAGGAAAGGGCGGGCCATGGTGGAATTCCGGGGGACGGGTTTGGTTGACACCGGCCTCCTTTGCCCCCATGCTGCACGGTCTTTCGCGCATCCGGCACGAATTTTTTTGTCCTATGAAACGAACTTACCAACCTTCCAAGCGCACACGCAAACGGCAGCACGGCTTCCGCGCGCGCATGAAGACCAAGGGCGGTCGCGCCACCTTGTCCCGCCGCCGCCAACGCGGCCGCAAGCGCCTGCTGCCGAAGGGCGTCGAAGTGCATTACGCGCGTCACACCGGCGCTTGACCGGTCCTGCCAGCCAGTTCTGCGGCTTGATGGCTGCGCTCACCCTGCCGAAGTCCGCGCGTCTTTCCCGGCGGGCCGATTTCACCGCCGTGCGCGAGCGGGGGGATTCTTGGCACGGCCGTTGCATGGTCATGGGGGGATGGCTCAGCGGAAATGGGACACCGGCCTCCTGCGGTGTGATCACCTCGCGCAAAGTGGGCAGCGCCGTCGAGCGCAGCCGGGCGCGCCGGAGATTGAGGGAAATTTTCCGCCTGCATCGCGGACTGCTGCCAGCCGGCCTGTGGATGGTGGTGGTTGCGCGCCGCGCGGCGGCGACCGCGCCGTTCGGGGCCTTGTCCGAGGAATGGCGTGCGCTGGCGGGCCGGGCCGGATATCTCAAGTCATGAAGTTTTTCGTCCGCGCGATCATCCGTCTCTACCAGTGGACGGTTTCGCCCTTCCTGAGCTGGCTGGGCGGACCCGGCGCCGGCTGCCGGTTCGAGCCCACCTGTTCGAGCTATTTCCTCGAGGCGGTGGAAACACACGGCCTCGTGCACGGCTCATGGCTCGGGCTTTGCCGCATCGTGCGATGCAATCCGTGGGGCGGTTGCGGCTGCGACCCCGTTCCTCCGCCGCGGCGGGACGGTCAACGCGCTGCCGGCTGCCACTGACACATTTCTAACGCATGGACCGCAAAGCTTGGATCGTCATCGTCCTCTGCATCGCTTCCCTCGGGTTGTGGCAGTGGGCTTATGTGAAATATTACTCCCCCACGCCGGAGCAGGCGGCCGAGGCGGCCCGCATCGCGGAGCAGGGGCGTGCGTTGGAGGCCGCCAAGACACCCGTTCCCGCTCCTGCACAGGCGGCTCCGGTTGCGGAACCGGCCCCGACGCCCGTGGTGGCGGTTCCAGCCGTCCCGCGCGAGCAGATCAAGGTTTCCACGGGCTTGGCAGAGTTTTATTTCGAAAGCGACAGCGGCGGACTCGCGCGCGTGGTGCTGCTCGGCCACATGGGCGAGCACGGGGCGAACGTCACGCTCAACATCCCCGAGGCGATGCCCATCGGTGCCATGGGGGATGAAGCCGGATCGGTGTCGGGCGGATTCCAGCGCGTCCAGACAGGGCGTCCGAATGAAGTGGTCTTCGTCCGCGAGTCGGCCGAGGGGCTGAACGTCCGCAAGAGCTTCGTGGTGGACGAGGCGGACGGCGGGCAGGGGAACTATGTGGTCAACCTTGAGGTGACATTCACCAATGCGGGGGGAGCAGCGCGCGAACGGTCCGGCTTCTTCATCAGCACCGGCGGTGTCGCCCCCGTCCATTACCGGGACATGCCGATGTATACGGGTGTGGACTGGTATCGCGACGGCAAGGCCACATTCATCGACGTGAACTGGTTCAATGCGAGCTCGATCCCACTCACCGGCATCGAGTTGCGTCCGGCCAGCGGCACCTACCGGCAGCAGTCCGACAAGATCGCCTGGGCCGCGGTGAAGAACCAGTATTTCGTGAACATGGTCGCGGTGGCAGAGGGCGATCCAGGCACCGAGGTGTGGGCGCGCCGGATCGACCTGCTGCACGCGGGCCACCAGGACGAGAAGGTGTTCGGCATCGAGGGCGCCCTCGGGCTGCCAGGCTTCCGCCTTGACCCGGGGCAGACGCGCTCGTGGACGTTCCAGATCTACACCGGACCGAAGGACCTCGGGCGCCTCGCCAAGCTCGGCCACGGCGAGCAGGAGGTCATGAACTTCGGGATCTTCAAATGGGTGAGCGAAATCCTGCTCTACTCGATGAATGCGCTCTACGGCGTGCTGGGCAACTTTGCGGCCGCCATCATCGTGCTGACGATCATCATCAAGGCGCTCCTCTGGCCGCTGCAGAACAAGGCGACCAACTCGATGCGCAAGATGGCGGCCCTTTCGCCGAAGATGACCGAGTTGCGCGAGAAATACAAAGACGACCCGACGCGCATGAACCAGGAGCTGATGAAGCTCTACAAGGATTACGGGGTCAATCCCTTCAGCGGGTGCTTCCCGATGCTCATCCAGATCCCGATTTTCTTCGGGTTCTACTCGATGCTCGGCACGGCGATCGAGCTGCGCAACAGCTCGTTCCTCTGGGTGCACGACCTCTCGCAGCCCGACACCGTCGCCCATATCATGGGCTTCCCGCTGAACATCCTGCCCCTGCTCATGGCGGCGACCATGCTCTGGCAGATGCACATCACGCCGAAGACGGGGGATGCCGTGCAGCAGCGCATGTTCATGTTCATGCCGTTGATCTTCATCCTTTTCGCCTACAATTTCGCCTCGGCGCTCTCCCTCTACTGGACCACGCAGAACCTCATTTCCATCTTCCAGCTCTACATGACGCGCAACCGGCCCCTGCCGGTGCTCGAAAAGAAATCAGCCGTGGAGAAGAAAGCGCTTGAGGCAGGCAAAGGGAAAAAACGAAAATCCGGCCCATGACGCCCAAAGAGATCCTCGACACGATCCTCGGCTACCTCGGGTTCGCCGTGCAGATCGAGGAGCAGCCGAATGAGCACGGGTTGGTTCTGCAGATTTACACGAGCGACGCCGAACTCCTCACCGGCCGCAATGACGAGACGCTCGAGGACATCCAATATCTCCTGAACCGCCTCATCCAGGCCGCCGACCCCTCGGCGCCCCGCGTCACGGTGGACGTCGAGCACCGGCGCGCGATGCGCAACGACCGGCTTGTCGAGAAGATGCGCCAGCTTGCGGGGCTGGTGAAGGAGCGCGGGCGTCCGCTGCAGACCGAACCGCTCAACGCCTACGACCGCTGGCTGGTGCATCAGGCATTCAAGGATGATCCGGAAATTTCGAGTTCGAGCCCCGATGACCACGCCCGCATGAAAAGGATCACCCTTCGACTGCGCAACAAGGCCGGCGAGTGATTTCCGCCTGATCCCGCCAACGCCATGCCCGAAGTCACCGTTGCCGCAACGCAGATGGCCTGCGGTTCCGACCGCGCCGGAAACCTGGCGCGAGCGGAGGCGCTGATCCGCCGGGCCGCATCCGAGGGGGCGAATGTCATCCTCATCCAGGAGCTGTTCGAGACGCCGTATTTCTGCCAGGACCAGCTTCCGGAGTATTTCGAGCTGGCGCGTCCGGTCCAAGGAAACGAGGGCCTCGCCAAGTTCCAATCGCTCGCCCGCGAACTCGACGTGGTGCTGCCCTTCAGCTTCTTCGAGAAGGCGAACCAGGCCCATTTCAACTCGGTGGCCATGATCGACGCCGGGGGCGAACTCATGGGTGTTTACCGCAAGACGCACATCCCGGACGGCCCCGGTTATCAGGAGAAATACTATTTCAATCCCGGCGACACCGGCTTCCGTGTCTGGGACACCAAGTTCGGCAGGATCGGCGTGGGCATCTGCTGGGACCAATGGTTCCCCGAGACAGCGCGCTGCCTCGTGCTGCAGGGGGCGGAAGTGCTGCTTTACCCGACGGCGATCGGGACCGAACCGCAATATCCCGACTGGGATTCTCGCGACCACTGGCAGCGCGTCATGCAGGGCCATGCGGCTGCCAACATGGTGCCGCTCGTCGCCTCGAACCGCATCGGCACGGAGAAGGGCGCGAAGAGCGCGATGACCTTCTACGGCTCGTCGTTCATCGCCGATGAGACCGGGAAAAAAATCGCCGAGGCCAACCGCACGGATGAAACCGTGCTCGTCCACAAGTTCGATCTGGACGCCATCCGCAACCTGCGCGCCCAGTGGGGATTTTTCCGCGACCGTCGCCCGGAGCACTACGGGCCGATCGTGACCGTCACGGGCGCGGAATCCGCGCCCTGAACGCGCTTTTGCGGCGCCCGGATGCCAATTCCGCGATTGCGTGGAATTCCGGCGCCGGTATATTGGCGGACCTGTTGATCAACAGCGTCGGGAAGCCCCGGCGTCTTCGGTAACAGAACAGCCGGCGTGGCGGAACTGGCAGACGCGACGGACTCAAAATCCGTTACCCGCAAGGGTGTGTGGGTTCGACCCCCTCCGCCGGCACTCCTATCCCCGCAGGGCGGCAGCGGCTTCTTCCGCGGTGCCGTAAACCGTGAACATCTGGTCCAGGCCGGTGAGGGTGAAGAAATCGCGGATTTCCGGTTTGAGGTCGGCGACGGCGAGTTTGCCGCCGTTCATGCTGATGGCCTGCGACGGACGGATGAGGGCGCGGATGCCGACGCTGGCAATGAAATCGACGCCGGTCATCTCCACCACGAGTCCGCGGCATCCTTCCGTTATGGCCTCCATGGCTGCGGCGTGCAGGCTGTCGGCGCTGGCTTGGTTGAGGCGTCCGTGCAGGGAGAGCACGGCGATGCCACCATCTTCGTCGCGGCGGGTGATTTCCATCAGGCTCCCTTGGCAGCGGCGACCGCGGCTTCGCGGCTGTCGTGCACCGCGTAGGCGGTCATGAACTGCGCGATTTCGAAAAGCTCCTTCACCTGCGGCTGGAAGCTGCATACCGACAGGGTCCCGCCGCCGCGGCTCATGCGTCGTCCGGCGAGGAAGAATTCGCGGAATCCGGCGCTGCTCACGTATTCGAGATCGGCCAGGTCGATGACAAGGTGCCGGGCTCCGGTGCCGTCCAACTCCGCATTCAGCAGGGTCTTGAACTCGTTGTAGGTGTTGGTGTCGATCCGGCCCGACGGGCTGGCAATGAGGACGTCACCGTCGGAGGCGAAGGCGCATTTCATGGGGCGAATGTGAACTGCGCTCTTGCGGGCCAGCAAGGTTTTTCTCGCCGCCTGCGGCCTGCGATTGCCGGATGGCCCGCAGGGGGATAATGATGACGAAACTATGCGGCGCTTCCTCGGGCTCAATACGCTGGCCGGGCAGCTGTCGTGGTGGACCGCGCTGACAGCCTCCGCGGTGCTGGCGGCACTGGTGCTCCTCGCCTACTCGGCCTCGAGGCGGGAAATCCTCCGCCAGACGAACGCGCAGGCCCTGACCGAGGTGGAACTGCACGCCGCGCAGATCGACTCGCTTCTCGAGCGGGCGGCGGCCGTGGCCACGACAATGGCGGCGGTTCAGGCGCAGCGCGGACCGGAGGGGCAGCCCGGGGTTTTCGACGAATTGCGCGGGCTCCTCGGCAACTTCCCGGAAAACAGGATTTTCGGGGTCTTCTACGCCTTTGAAAAGGCCGACCAGCCCATCGGCACGTCCATGCCTTGGATCGACCGGAAGAACTACCCCGCACCGACCATCAACCGGAACTCCTACGAGGAGGACACGCCGGACACCATCTGGTATTGGGGTCCGAAGAAGACGCGCCGCGTGTATTTCACCGAGCCTTACTACGATGACGGCGGCTCGGAAATCACGATGCTCACCGTCGGGGCTCCGATCATCGCCGCGGATGGCGCCTTCCAGGGCATCGCCGGCATCGACATCTCCCTCGACGACGTCCGCAATATTGTCAGGCAGGTGGATCTCGAACTGGCCCAAGAGGCTGGGATCGAGGATGACTTCGCCTATCTGGTCAGTGCGAAGGGTGCCATCATCGCGCATCCCGACACCGGGTTGATGATCGACAAGGACCACCCCGGAGGCCGTGTCGAGGATTTGCCGGGGGGAGCCGAGATCATGGCGGAGGAGAGCGGCTACACGTCCTATGGAAGCGGGCGCGGCGAGCGGATGGTGTATTGGGCGACGGCGCCTTCGGCAGGTTGGAAGGTGGTGCTGGATGTGCCGAGGCGGGCTGTTCTTGCGCCGGTGCGCGCGCTGGCATGGCGCTCGGCGGCGGTCGGAGTCGGGGGTTTGCTGGTCCTCTTGCTGGTGGTCACTTTGGTGGCGCACCGCATCGCCAAACCGCTCGGGGAATTGTCCCTCGCCGCCGCGGAACTGGAGGCGGGTCGGCACGACAAGGCGAATCTTGATTCCCTGATGCGCCGTCGCGACGAGGTGGGTGATCTCGGCCGGGGGTTTGCGCGGATGGCCCAGGAAATCCGCGAGCGCGAGGCCAGCCTTGCCGCGTGGAATGCCGACCTTGAAAAGACGGTGTCCGCCCGCACCGCGGAATTGAAGAGCGCCGTGGAGGAGGCCGAGGAGGCGCGCGAGCAGGCCCAGGAGGCCAACCGGACGAAGAGCGCTTTCCTTGCCAACATGAGCCACGAACTGCGCACGCCGATGAACGCGATCATCGGCTACAGCGAGATGCTGCTGGAGGAGGCGGAGGACACGGGCGAGAAGTGGATGCAGGCGGATCTCGGGAAGATCCTCTCCTCCGCGCGCCACCTGCTGCAGTTGATCAACGACATCCTCGACCTCTCGAAGATCGAGGCCGGGCGGATGACGATTTTCCTCGAGCCGGTGGACATCGCGAAGACGGTGCGGGATGTCGCGGGGACGGTCGAGCCGCTCGTGGCCAAGAACCGCAACACGTTCGAGCTGCGTCTTCCGGAAGCGCCCGGAACCATGCGCACGGACCTGACCAAGCTGCGCCAGACACTTTTCAACCTGCTCAGCAACGCCAGCAAATTCACGGAGGACGGCAAAGTCACACTGGAGGTGGAAAGACGCGACGATGGCATGGTTTCGTTCGCGGTCACCGACACGGGCATCGGGATGGAGCCCCGCCAGTTGGACAAGCTTTTCGGGGAGTTCGTGCAGGCGGATGCCTCCACCACGCGCAAATACGGGGGAACCGGCCTCGGATTGTCCATCAGCCGCAAGTTCTGCCGCATGCTCGGGGGGGACATCACGGTGGAGAGTGCGCCGGGCCGCGGGAGCACGTTCACGGCGATCCTGCCGGCCGAATCGAAGGAGGCCGCAGTCGAACCGGCCTCTGCCGAGGCCGCTCCGGCACCCCCCGAGGCTGCGTCCCCGGAGGCTGGAGGGACGCGCGGCACGCTCCTTGTCGTCGATGATGACGCCGACTCCCGCGAACTGCTGCGCCGGATGCTTGAGAAGGAAGGGTTCACCGTGCTCACGGCGGCGGGAGGCAAGGAAGGCGTGGAGATCGCCCGGGAGAAGAAGCCGGACCTGATCACGCTGGATGTGATGATGCCGAGCATGGATGGATGGGCGGTGCTCTCCGCGCTGAAAGCGGACCCGGGCACGGCGGGTATTCCGGTGGTGATGATGACGATGGTCGAGGACCGCCCCATGGGCTTCGCGCTCGGGGCGTCCGAGTATCTGACCAAGCCCATCGACAAGTCCCGGGTGCTTCAGGCCGTGTCGCGTTGTGTCTCGAAGCCCGGCGAGGACGTCCTGATTGTCGAGGACGATCCCATGGCCGCGGACATCGTCAAACGCACGCTCGCCGCGGATGGATGGAACTTCCGCCATGCGCGCAACGGACGCGAGGCACTCGAGATGATCCGGGCGTCGTGGCCGGCGCTCATCGTGCTGGATCTGATGATGCCGGAGATGGACGGCTTCCAGTTGCTGGAATCCCTGCGCCGCGACGACGGGCTTTCCGAGATTCCCATCGTGGTGCTCACCGCGAAGGATCTTTCACCGGACGAGCGCGAACAATTGTCCGGGCGCGTGCTCGACACCCTGCGCAAGGGGGCGGGGCAGCGTGAAAATCTGCTCGACGTGATCCGTCACAACCTCAAGAAGACCTGAGCCATGGCCAAGATCCTCATCGTCGAAGACAACGAAATGAACCGCGACATGCTCTCCCGCAGGCTCGAACGGCGCGGGTTCACCGTGGTGATGGCGGTGGACGGGCAGCAGGGGATTGATTCCGCCCGCAGCGAGAAACCGGACCTTGTCCTCATGGACATGAGTCTTCCGGTGAAGGACGGGTGGACGGCGACCCGCGAGATCAAGGCGGATCCGGAACTGGCATCCCTCCCGGTGATCGCTCTCACGGCGCACGCCATGGAAGGCGACCGGGAGAAGGCGATGGCGGCGGGCTGCGACGATTACGACACGAAGCCGATCGAGTTGCCCCGCCTGCTGGAGAAAATCCAAAAATTCCTGCCGAATGGATGATGCATCTTCCCCCGGCGCGGAGAAGATTGCCGCGCTGCGGCATGACCTGCGCACGCCGCTCAACCAGATCATAGGCTATGCGGAACTCGTGTCCGAGGATCTTGAGGATGCGGGCCACGAGAGGACGCGCGACGACCTCGACCGCATTGCTCGCGCGGCAAAAAATCTGGCGGAGTTGATCACGAGGGAGATCCAGCCGGGGCGCGTGCAGGTGGTGGGGGACCCGGCGCCGCCGCTGGTGTCCGCACCCGCCACGGAAGAATCGCCGGAGAACGCGTCGGCCCCCGATGAGGAGCGTGTCGTCCCGGCCGCCATTCCCGCCCGTATCCTCATCGTTGACGACCATCAAGAGAACTGCGCCGTGCTGCAGCGGAGGCTCGAACGCGAGGGGCACACTTGCGAGTCCGTGCTCGACGGGCACTCGGCCCTCGAACGGCTGGCGGGCGGGGATTTCGACCTCGTGCTCCTCGACATCATGATGCCGGACATGGACGGCCGTGAGGTGCTGCGCAGGATCAAGACGGATGAGAAACTCCGGCACCTTCCGGTGATCATGGTTTCGGCACTGGATCAATTGGCGAGTGTGGTGGCCTGCATCGAGCGGGGTGCCGAGGATTACCTGCCCAAGCCGTTCAATCCCGTGCTGTTGCGGGCCCGCATCGATGCCTCGCTCGAGCGGAAGCGCCTGCGTGACGCGGAGCAGGCGGCCTTCGCCGCCCTGCGCGAGAGCCAGGAGAAGCTGGCGGCCGAATTGTCCGAGGCCGCCGCGTATGTGCAGGGCGTTTTGCCGGCGCCGCTCGCCGAGGGCGCCGTGCGCACCTCCTGGGAGTTCCTGCCCTCGTCGTCGCTGGGGGGCGATGCCTTCGGCTACGGCTATCTTGACGGGGGAGTTTTCGGTGTCTGCCTGCTCGATGTGTGCGGGCACGGGGTGGGGGCGGCGTTGCTTTCGATCAGCGTCCTCAATGTGATCCGTTCGGAGTCGCTTCCCGGGGTGGATTTCCGCGATCCGGGCGCGGTGCTGGCGGGCTTGAACACCGCATTCCCGATGGAAAGGCACGGGGAGATGTTCTTCACCGCATGGTGCGGAATCTACGAGCCTTCCACGAGGGTTCTGCGTTTCGCCGCCGGGGGACATCCGCCGGCGATTCTCGTGGATGGGAATGGAGGGACGAACCTGCTGGCCGCCAAGGGTCCGGTCATCGGGGCCTGCGAGGGGTTGGTATTCTCCGCGAGGGAGACCGTGGTCCCGGAAGGCGCCAGGGTGTTCATTTTCAGCGATGGTGCCTACGAGATCCGGTGTGCGGACGATTCGATGATGAGCTACGAGGATTTCCGGAAGATCGTGGCCCGGGCGCCGCGGGACAAGGGCGCGGCGTGGATCATGGAGCAACTGCGCGAACAGAACGGCGAGACGGCGTTTGACGACGATGTGTCGCTTGTTGAACTCTTGTTCCCATGAAGGCCGTCGGCGAGTTCGCATCCGACCGCGCAGAGTTGCGCAAGATCGAGCCGTTCACCGAGGCGTTCGCCGAACAGGCGGGCTTGCGCGCGCAGGAACTTTTCGCGCTGCAGATCGTGGTCGAGGAGCTCGTGACCAATGTGATCGATTACGGCGGTGTGCCGCACGGGGAGCATGCGGTTTCCGTCGAGCTGATCCTGGAGGACGGGGAGCTGACGATCCGTCTCACCGACAGGGGGCGCGCCTACAATCCCCTGTTGCGGGAGGAACCCGACACCGCGCTGCCCGCCGAGCAGCGTCCGATCGGCGGTTTGGGCGTTCATTTCTGCCGGAAACTCACCGACTCGCAGGATTACGAGCGCGTCAGCGACTGCAATGTGCTGACGCTCCGGAAAAAACTGGCGGCCTGATCGCGCTACGCGGCCGGAGCCCTGTGGAACGTCGCCGTGTGGCCCACGAGCAGGACGAGGCGCGACGAGGTGCGGCTCCCGAGTTCCGCCGAAAGCTCCCTGCGGCGGTCCTTCCAGTCGGTGAAGCGGACCTTGACCAGCCCGTGGTCGGACAGCGCCTGGTCCAGCGACGCTACCACGCCGGGGGAGATGCCGTCATGACCGATATGGATCACCGGCTTGAGCTTCTGTGCACGGGCTTTGAGATCGCGGGTGGAGGGGGTTGTCATCGTGTGAATCGCATCAGGGCGTAGAAGTTTCCTTGGTCCTGGAACAGCACCGCGCCGTCCGCAAATCCCGCGGCGCGGGCGCTGTCGAAGTATTCGTCCAAGGATTCCGGGTGGTCGAAGGTGCGGACATGGTCCCAGACGGCCTCGCGCGCCGCGGCGGGGAAGGCATCGTAAGGGCCGTCCATGTGCCGGTGCCAGCGGGCGAGGCATTCGTCACGCGATTCACCGCCGTGAAGGATGGGTTCGAACATGCAGAAGACGCCGTCCGGAGCGAGGAGGCGGTGAAGGTGGACCATGGCCTCGCGTTTATCCTCCCGGCTGAGATGGTGCAGGGACAGACCGAGATAGATGACGTCGAAAATCCCTCCACGGGTGCGCAGGAAATCCGTGAACTCCTCATTGAGGAATTCGCGCGGACAATCCAGCACCGCGGTGTTGCCCCCGGCCAAGGCGAGTGCCGGTGCGGAGAAATCAACGGCGGTGTAGGAGGCGACCGGTGCCGGGGCGAGTGCACGCGCGGTGATCGTGGCGTCTCCTGAGGCAAGGTCGAGGAAGCGGAACGGGGTGTGGCGATGCCGGAATTCCGCGCGCAGACATTCTTCGACTTCGCGGTGGTGCAGCGTGTTGTGCTCGATGCACAGACGGTAGATGTCCCACTGGGAGAAAAATTCCCGGACGTCCATTCATTTGCTCCCGGGTTTGACCGCCGGGATGGTGGCGAGGTCGGGTGGCAGCGCGTCGGCGGGGAAAGTTTCCGGATTCAATTCGACCAAGCCGTGGAAGGGGAAATCCATGGGGGGGAGGTCGCCGCCGGAGCGGTTGACAAGCGAGGCGGCGGCGGCGACGACCCCGCCGTGCTGCTTCACGATCCCGACGGTCTCCATGAGGCGTCCGCCACGGGTGACCACGTCCTCGATCACGACGAAACGTTCGCCGGATTTGATTTCGAACCCCCGTCGGAGAACGAGCGCGCCGGCTTCATTTTTCTCGGTGAATATGTGCGGCTTGCCGAGTTGGCGCGCGACTTCCTGGCCGACGAGGATGCCGCCGATCGCCGGGGAAATGACGGTGTCGAACGTGATGCCGCGCAGCTCCCCGGCAAGGAGCCCGCAGACGCGCTCGGCCACGGTGGTGTCCCGCAGCAGGAGAGCGCATTGGAAGAATTCGCGGCTGTGCAGTCCGGAGCGGAGCACAAAATGCCCGTGCAGGAGGGCGCCTGTGCTGCGGAAAAGTCCGAGGATTTCGGATGGCGCGGCACTCACGGGGCGGCGGGGGCGTTGACGAACGAAAGGTTCGCCTCGTTGCGTTTCAAGAATTCGGCGGCAAGCTGCCGGTAGGCACGCGCCCCGGGTCCGCCCGGGTCGTGCTCGAGGATGGTGCGGCCGAAGCTCGGGGCCTCGCTCAGGCGGACGCTGCGGGGAATGACCGCGTCGTAGAGGACCTCCTGGAAATGATCCCGCACATCCTTGATGACGGCTTCCGAGAGGTTCGTGCGCCTGTCGAACATGGTCATCACCAGGCCCGAGAGCGAGAGCGAGGGGTTGGCGCCGGAGTCGCGGATCTGGCCCATGACGAACATGAGTTTTCCGAGTCCCTCCAAGGCGTAGTATTCGCACTGCACCGGAACAAGAAGCTGGTCGGCCGCGACGAGCGCGTTGGTCATGAGGATGCCGAGGGAGGGGGGGCAGTCGATGATGGCGAAATCGAAGGCGGCGCTGTCGCGGAGCGGCTGGAGTGCGCGGCGGATCTGGCCGAGATGGTCCTCCATGCGCGCGACCTCGATCTCCAGTCCGGCGAGGTCGAGGTTGGCGGCGATGAGGGAAAGATTCCCCATCCTCGTGGGTGTGAGGCATGACTCGATGGAGGCGCTGCCGGTGAGCGGGCCGTAGAGGGTGGGGGGATTTTCGATCTCGGCGCCGAGTGCGCTGGTGGCGTTGCCCTGCGGGTCGAGGTCGATGAGCAGGACGCGTTTGCCGCTGTCGGTCAAGGCAGCCGCGAGGTTGACCGAAGTCGTCGTCTTGCCGACACCGCCTTTCTGGTTGGCGACCGCGAGGATGTTCATCCGGGCATTTCTAACCGCAGATGCGGCGGAGGGCACTGAGAATTGCGCTCAATTTTCCCCGTAATGGGCAGCGAGGCCGTCCACCACCCCGCGGACGTATTCGCGGTAGATGCTTTCGCGGGGTGCACCGCCGATGGTGCGGCGGCCCTTGTAATCACCAGCCTGCACGCGGGCGTGGACCTCGCGGTTGTTCATCACGTAGGGCTCGAGGTAAACGACCGGGCATTCGAACAGCCGGTTGGCGAGCAGGTTGCGCGCCCAGATGTAGGGGGAACCGCCGACATTGAGCGCGGTGCCGGATGTGTAGGTGTAGGGAGGCAGCCCCGTGGCCCGGGCCATCGAGGCCGCCACGGCGCGGGAAACGGCCGCTTCTTCCCCGTAGGAGCGGTTGAGGAGCTTGACCATGAGGTCGTAGCGCTGGTCCTCGTAGGCCAGTTCGCCGGCGCTGTAGCACCCGCTCACGAGAAGATGCAGGTGGTTGGCTCCGACGAGGGTCGGATGTCCGGGATCCCCCCAACCCTCGGCGTTGAAATGCAGGGCGAGCACCAAGTCCGGCTTGATGCGGCTGTTGACTTTCTTCGCCCGGGCACGGATTTCGCCGGTGCGGTAAAAAAGTTTCTCGCTCTCGGACTTCAAGCTGGCGGGGTTGACGGAACGTCCCTGGTCGCGGAGCGACGCTGCCGCGGCACCGCGGAGCTTCTCGGGGCGCAGGGAGGTCGAAGGCTTGCTGCTGTCGCGCGTGAGGACAACAGAAGCTCCCCGCCGTTCAAGCTCCGCCTTGAGCAGGCGCGCCACCTGCAGCGTCATGTCGCCCTCGGTGACCGGGCGGTTGTTGCCGATCTGGAACCACCGCTCTTCCATGCGCGCCCACTCCCCGCCGAGGTGCCCGGGATCGAGCGCGATGCGCAGTCCGCGCAGGCTGCGGCCGGATTGCCAATAGCGCGGGACGGGCTCGGAGGAGGCCGCGTCGGGAGCGAATTCGAGGCGGAACGGGGGGCGCCCCGGAGAGGCCGCCACCGACACGCCGGTGTTGTCGATTTCGAAAAACCCGCGCCATGCACCGTTGGGGGCGTAGATTCCCGTGAGAAGACGGGTGAATTCCTCGCGCGTGATGGTGCGTTGGAATTTGTCGAGGGATGCCCAGTCGGGTCTGGTTGCGAGCGGCGTGAGCTTTTGCGCAAAGGCCGCGACGGGGCACAGGGCGACGAGGAACAGGATGCGGAAAATTTGCATGGTGCGGAGAGCAGGGAATCTCCATGTTGAGCCCCGCAAAATCAATGATCCGGATTCTTTTTTTGGGTGATGTGGTGGGCGAGCCCGGGCGCACGGCTCTCGGACGGCGCCTCAAGGGACTGCAGGAGGAATTGGCGGCGGACTTCACGATCGTCAACGGGGAGAACGCCGCGGGCGGGCGAGGAATCAGCGGGAGACAGAGCATCGAACTCCTCAAGGCCGGGGCGACGGTCATCACCACCGGTGACCATGTCTGGGACCAGAAGGACCTTCCCGCCTACATCGAGACCGAGCCGCGCTTGCTGCGGCCATGCAACTATCCGGCGGGCACCCCGGGGGCCGGGGCGGTCGTGCTCGACACGCCGAAGGGGCCCGTCGCCGTCCTCAATGTCCGCGGTCTCACCTTTCTCAGCCCGCCGTTGGAGGATCCTTTCCGCCGGGCGGCCGAGGAGGTGGAAAAGCTCCGCGCGGAGACCCCCGTGATTTTTGTCGATTTCCATGCCGAAACCACGAGCGAGAAAATCGCCTTGGGGCGCTATCTCGACGGAAAGGTGTCCGCGGTCATCGGCACGCACACGCATGTCCAGACGGCGGATGAACAGATTTTTCCCGGTGGCACCGCATTTCTGTGCGACGCTGGGATGTGTGGGGCGGCGGATTCCGTCCTCGGACGGACCAAGGAGTCGATCCTGCGCCGCTTCCTCTCGGCCATGCCGACGCTGTTGCCGGTTGCAGGGGGAGATGTGCTCCTGTGCGGGGCGCTGGTAGACGTCGATGCCGCCACCGGGCGTGCTCTGGCCATCCAGAGGGTGCAGGAGCGGGTCATGGCCTCCTAAAGCGTCGCCTTCTGGAAAAATCTTCTTTGACACTGGGTTCCTCCGGCGGCATAAAGACCGGACGCTGCGAACAAGTCGGGCAGTCCGCAGATCGTTGATGTGGCTTCGGCCAAGTTGACGATCACGGGCTGCGTCGCCTTTTTTGACGCCGCGAAAACCTGAACAACAACCACTCAACAACACTTTGCGGACTTTGCCCATGTAGCTCAGTTGGTAGAGCACGTCCTTGGTAAGGACGAGGTCACCGGTTCAATCCCGGTCATG
>JACSRX010000003.1 GCA_014879535.1 Chthoniobacterales bacterium | reverse complement strand
CCTGCACGACATCCCCCGGGAACAATCCCTTCTCGAAGGCCGCCGCGTAAAGCAGCGGCGCAAACGCGGTGCCCACCGGACGCCGCCCCTGCACGCTGCGATTGTATTCACTGTGCCGGAAATCACGCCCCCCCACCATGACGAGGATGCCGCCGCTCTTGTTGTCCAAGGCAAGAACCGCCCCTTGGAGATAGTCGGGTGGCTGCGTGTTCGAGTCCCCCGGCTTGGGCGGATTGGAGGCGAACTTCTTCTGGAACTCCTCGTAGGTCTGGT
This sequence comes from Chthoniobacterales bacterium, assembly GCA_014879535.1. GTDB lineage: Bacteria > Verrucomicrobiota > Verrucomicrobiia > Chthoniobacterales > JACTMZ01 > JACTMZ01. Next base: position 4,813 of record JACSRX010000003.1, on the reverse strand, counting down.
TCGCATAGCCGTTGCGGCGCTCGATCTCGTTGAGTTTGCGGTGGAGCGCGGTTTCAGCTTCGCGCTGCATCGCCGTGTCCAGCGTGGTGCGGATGCGGAAGCCCCCGTTCATCGCCTTGTCATATCCCAGCGACGCGATCACCTGCTGGCGCACGTAATCCATGGCGTAGGACTGCTTCACGGGATCCGGCCGCTGCCGCACGTTCAGCGGCTCGTTCACGGCCTCCTGGTATTTGGCCTGGGTGAGGAAACCCATGTCCCTCATCTGCTTGAGCACGTAATCGCGGTTGGTCCGCGAGGCCTCGATATTGGTCCAAGGTGAAAGGCTGTTCGGGCTTTTCAACAAGGCGGCGAGGACCGCCGCCTGCGCCGCCGACATCTCCGACGCGGGAATGCCGTAGTATCCCCGCGCCGCCGCCTCGGCACCGTAAAGACCGCCGCCGAAATAGACGCGGTTCAGATACAACTCCATGATCTTCTCCTTGGAGAACCTCTGCTCGATCCTCTGCGCCAGTGCCATCTCCAGCAACTTGCGCCGGTAAGTTCGCTCCTTGAGGTCGAAGGAATTGCGCGCCAGTTGCTGGGTCACGGTGCTCGCCCCTTGGCGGATCCGACCGGCCGACCAGTTGGCCATGGCGGCACGCGCGATGCCGTAATAATCCACCCCGTCGTGCGACCAGAACCTCTGGTCCTCCGCCGCCACCACCGCCTGCACAAGCGTCTGCGGCAGCTTCTCGTAGGGCACGGGGTCGCGGTTCTGGATGAAAATTTTCCCCATCAATTCCCCGTTGCGGTCGTAGATGAGCGACGCCGACTCCATCCGCTCCAGCCGGTCGAGATCGAACTGTTCCGCCATCTCGACGAACTCCGCCCGCATGAGGAAAAACATGATCGTGGCCACCCCGCCCGCCGCCAATCCGAGGAGCACCGGGAAAAGAAGCAGCCACAGCCAGAGTCTGCGTTTCCGGCGACGGGGAGGTTTTTCCTCCCAGGAATATCTGTTGCGTGGCATGCGAACTTGCAGTGTTTTCCACAGAATGCCCTCGCTGGCAACGCCAATGCCATGACCGGGTCCGCGGGACGTCTCGACAGGCAATCTACACCATTGCACGCTGGATGCCACCATGGATGGCGAAAAAGCCCCGCCCAGACCGGTCCTCTTCTGGGATGCCGACTGCGGATTCTGCCGCCGCTGGGTGGACCGCTGGCGCGAGATCACCGGGGACGCCGTGGAATACCGCACCCTTCAGGATGCCCCCCAGAATGTGGCGGCGCGCGCCGGGGGCGCCCCCTTCCAGCACATTGTCGTGCAGCAATCTGACGGCTCGATGGTCACGGGGGCGAGGGCGGCCATCACCGCCCTCGCCACGACATGCCCAAGCGCACGATGGTTGCGGGCAGCATGCACGAAACTCCCCCCCCTCGACTGGGTCGCGGCCCGCGCCTACCGGTGGGTGGCCGCCCACCGCGTGCTCTGCGGGCGCCTGACGAATCTGTTTTGGGGAGCGACCACCCTCGCACCCACCTACGGCATCTCCGGTTGGCTCGTCCCGCGCTTGGTGGGACTCGTGTTCCTCAGTGCGTTCCTTTCGCTCTGGGTGCAGATCGACGGACTGGCCGGATCACGCGGCATCCAGCCGGTCGCCGGCTATCTGGACGCCGTCGGGCGGCATTTCGCCGCAGGGGGCCAACCATGGCAGGCATGGCTCAACATCCCCTCGCTGCTCTGGTTCGGTGCGAACGACCGCGTGCTTCATGGCTGGCTCGGCATCGGCACCTTCGCGTCGCTTTTGCTCGCGCTCGGACGCCTTCCCGCCGCATCCGCTTTCGTGGCATGGCTGTGCTATCTGGCCTTTGCCACCGCCCTGCCCGTGTTCCTCAATTTCCAATGGGACTCCCTCCTCCTCGAGGCCGGACTGCTCGTCGTTCTCTACGTGCCTTGGCGGGGTTCGCTGCGTTGGGGGAAATCGACCCCCACCCGCATCGGCCGCCTCCTCGTCTGGTGGCTGCTTTTCCGGCTCATGTTCGAGTCCGGGGTGGTCAAACTTTTCGGTTTCGACGCCGGAGGGAGAAACACATGGCTCGAGGGAACCGCGCTCGGCTACCACTACTTCACCCAGCCGATCCCCGTCTGGACGAGTTGGTGGCTCGGACAGCTGCCGGCCTGGTTCCACCTCCTTTCGCTGGCGGTGGTGTTCTTCATCGAATTGATCCTGCCGTTTTTCATCGCCGGGCCGCGCCGGCTTCGCATGACCGCATTCTGGGGATTCGCTTTTCTCATGGCCCTGATCATGGCCTCGGGCCATTACGGATTCTTCAACCTGCTCATGCTCGCACTCGCCGCATCCCTCATCGACGACGCGTCATGGCCCGCGTGGCTCCGACGTAGCGGCACGGCGGCATGGGAACCTGTGAGCACAAAAATCACCTCCCTGCAGCGCACAATCCTCCCATGGATCGCCGTCGTGCTCGTGGTCCTCACCACGGCGCAACTGCTCATGGTCATGCGGTTGGTGTCTCCTTCGTCCCTCGGCCCGCTGCTCAGCCCGTTCCTTCCGCTGCGCAGCGCGAATTCCTACGGACTGTTCAGCGTCATGACGACCGAACGCCCTGAAATCACCCTTGAGGGCAGCACGGACGGCATCCATTGGGAGCCCTACCGGTTCCGCTGGAAAATGGACGCCGATCGGACCTCCATGCCGTTCCTTCCCCCTCACATGCCGCGACTCGACTGGCAGATGTGGTTCGCCGCCTTGGAATACCGAAGCTCCGGAAATCCTCCGGCCTGGATGATGTCTCTCCTCTCGCGCCTGCAGGAACAATCCCCCGGTGTGCTTGCCCTGCTGGAAAGCGCCCCGGAATCCCCCCCGGCATATTTCCGTCTGCGACTCGACCTCCTGACATTCGCTCCGCCGGAAATGCACCAATCATCCGGCCTTTACTGGCGGTCCCAACCGCTGCCGGAATACACCCTCGAAGGCGCCTTGCAGCCCGCGAACCCCTGAGTCTTCAATAGACAAAGCGCTCCGGCGGCGCCTCGACCGGCTCGATCTTCTCCGCCTCCAAGCTCGGCTCGAACCGGCCGCCCCTCTCCTGGAACTTCGCGGTGCCCGTGATGCGCACCCAGCCCATGCGAGGAACCTCCACGGAGTCCGGCGAGATGATCTTGATCCCCATCGGCCGCGCGTCGGCCGCGCAGCAGACGACGAACATGCGCACAAGATCGAAACCGCCTGCCACCGTGCCGCGGGGCGGAACGTATTGGCCGATGATGGACACGCGCTGGTTGTTGAATTCGTCGCGCAGGGCCGGTTCCTCGGCCGCGAAAAGCAGGTCGATGGTTTCAAGCTGGATCGCGCCGTCCGGTCCCCGCGTGAAATACTCCACCCCCTCCTCCTCTTCCGCGGGCCACTCCGCAATGTCCGGAAGCTCCCCGTCGCCGAGCGCCGGAGCATCCTGCCATGAGTCCCCGAACGAAGGCCGGGCCGACGGCAACTGGTTCACGTCGGTGACGATGATGCGGTTCATGACGGCCGCCTCACCGAACTGGCTCGGCGAAATCAGCGCCGCCGCCGTGACCGGTCCGAGCAGCACCACAAATCCCGCAACCGCCCCGGCCGTCAGCCGTCCGTGATGGTGATCGTGATCTCCGTGATCGTGCCCGCAACAGCCGCCTGTCTCCCCACGCGAGGCCCACCACCACAGCCCTGCCAGCACGAGGAGCCCAACGCCCGCCACCACCACATAGGCGTGAAATTGCGGATGAAGGTAGGCCGCGATGCGCCCGCTGAACCGGAACCAGAGCAGGAGCCCGCTCCATGCCAGCAGCGTGATCAAGGTTGGAAGCCGCTTGTTCTTCATCGGAAATCGGCAATGGGCAGAAACACGCACGCCAGCCACACAAGCACCGCCAAGCCGGTGACCATGAGGACGATGAAGCGCTTGCGGAAGACCAGCCCGTAGATGAACACCAGCTTCAGGTCCACCATCGGACCGAAAACCATGAAGGCGACCTTCGCCGCCGCCGGGAACGGCGTGAATGTCGCCGCGACAAACGCATCCGACGTGCTGCACAGCGACAGCAGCGCCGCCAGCCCCATCATGCCGCCAACAGCCACCCCGCGGTTCTCCGCCAGCGGCATGATCAGCTGCTGGTTCACGCTCGTGTTGAAGAGCGTGGCCACGGCCGCACCCAGGATGAAATACACGGTCACATCGAGGAAATCCCCCACCGTCCCACGCACCGCCGCCGCGGATTTCTCGGCCATGGTGCGCGTGTCCAGCTCATCCTCCCCGTGGCCGCCCCCGGCCCCGAGCAAATCATCGCGCAGCACGAACGGCTTGCGCAGGAAATGGACAGCCGTCGCCGCGACCACCGCCACACCGAAGGCCAGCCCCATCCGCCAGAACATGATCTCCAACGGATCCTGCCCGCGGAAAGCCGCAAACGTGCTCAGCGCCACCACCGGATTCACCACCGGTGCCGCGAGCATGTAGGCCATCGCATTCGACAGCGGCAACCCCTTCTTCAGAAGGCGGCGGATGACAACCACGATGCCGCATTCGCACATCGGCAGCACCGCGCCCAACAGCCCCGCCAGCACGATCCCCGCTGCCGCGTTGCGCGGCAACAGGCGCGCCAGCAGCCTCGGCGGCAGGAACGCGTCGATGACCCCGCTCAGAAGCACCCCCGCCAGGATGAAAGGCACCCCCTCCAGCACCACGCTGAGGAACGCGTAGGCGAAATCCGGGAGGCTGAACCAGAACCAGTGATCCATGTATCCCACGCACTTGAAATCAGATTGGCCGGAAA
>JACSRX010000074.1 GCA_014879535.1 Chthoniobacterales bacterium | reverse complement strand
CGAAGGCGTGGTCATGGCGGCCTTGCGCATCGCGTTCTTCCGGTCGCTGCTGGACAACGTGGACCTCGGCCCAGGGAGTGTTGTCACGCTGACCCTCTCGGACGGAACGGTGATTCTGAGATACCCGTCAACCGACGGAAAGGGCAACACCGGCGCGAGCGTCGCCTCGTCACCAGTGTTTCAGCGCATGCTGAAAGAACCCGATGCGCCTTTCACAGACCGCTCCGTCTTTGATCGGGTGAGACGTTACTACGTCCACAAGAAAATCGGCGATTTTCCGCTCTATTTCTCGATCGGGATTTCCACCGACGCGGCCATGGGCGAATGGACCGCAAGCGCCTTGATATCTTTCGCTCTGACCGGTGCGATGTGCGTCCTGCTCATCATCTTGGTACGGTCCCTCAACCGGGAGCTGATTCATAGCCGGAACATGGAGGAGCAGCTCGAAGCCCTCGCCGTCACGGACCATTTGACCAGCCTTCCGAACCGCCGGGCATTTGATCTGGTGTACATCACGGAATTCCGCCGCGCCGCGCGGCACCAGACCTCCCTCGCGATCCTGCTGATCGACGTGGATCACTTCAAGCGCGTCAACGACAGGCACGGGCACAGGGTCGGCGATGTGGTGCTCACGCGGATCGCCAAGCAAATCTCTCTCTCGATCCGAAGGCCCGGAGATTTCGCCGCTCGCTATGGCGGGGAGGAATTCGTGGCGATCCTGCCGGCGACCGAAAGAGACGGGGCGATGATGATCGCCGAGCGCATGCGCGCAGCCATCCAGTCCATGGTTCCATGTCCCACGGAACCGGACCTCGCGGCGGTCACGGTCAGCATTGGCGTTGCTGTGGCTAAAATCGAGCGGTCGTCATCTCCGGATGACCCCATCGATCAGGCGGACCGCGCGCTGTACGAGGCGAAGCGGGCCGGGCGCAACCGCGTGGTCATCTACGACCAGGACGAGGGGCATTCCGGGGGCCTCGTCTAGCCAGGCGGTTGCGCCGGGCAGGATACGGCGCGGCATCGGGGGCACCGGGTCATGGCGCACCCCTTTCGAGAGCGACGCCAACGCCGGTTCCTCATGGCATCCACCGCCTTCGATCAAGGGCGGATCGCGGCGTTCACTGTTGCCGCATTCCAGGGCACCTCTGCCGCCGAGCTGAAGCAGGCGTTCACCGAGTCCGTCGACGACTATCTCGCCTTCTGCAAGGAGCGAGGCGAGGAGCCCGAGAAGCCGTTCTCCGGGCAGTTCGTCGTGCGCGCCGAGCCGGATCTGCACAGGGCTGTCTCCACCGCCGCCCGGCGGGCGGGGGTAAGCCTCAACAAGTGGGTCACCTCCACCCTGGAGCGCGCGGTCAGATAACCTGGTCAGTCCGGCAGGATACGGCGCGGCATCGGTGGCACCGGGTAATGGCCGAACCTGACATTCCAATAGGCCCAGGACCGCTTGTCCAATATCCCCGGCGGGGCGTTCTCGATGGCCTCGCGGAAAGCTTCCTCGCCCACATGCTTTTGCACCAGGGCGATGTCCTCGGCCGTGCCGTAGGTCATCACATAAGCCAGGAAGCGCACGGGATCGGCGAGCGCGGTTTCCGCGTCCTCGAACCAGATGACGCGCGGTGCAACGGCCAGCAAATCCGCATTGTAAGGCAGGGGTTTCATGACCTGGGCTTCCTCGCTCGCACCGCATCGAGCGCCGGGAGGCGCGTCACGTCAACCGCCCGCACGGCGTTCACCAGGTCCTGGCGCATCCCTTTCGCGAGCGACGCCAAAGCCGGTTCCTCATGGTAGCTGATGGCCTTGAGCATCAGCAGCGTACTCGCTTCATCGCCATAAATGATGTGCGCCGCAGACAGCATGACTTCCAATGGAATTTTGGCCTGCGTCAGCAATGCATGAATATCAATGTAATCCTTTGCTTCCACACGCTGCGTGACCGTGGCGGCTTTCATGCCGGACAGGTCAACCAGAGAGGCCACCTGGAATTGCGGGCCTTCCACAACTTCATGCGGCTCCACCTGGCCAAGTCCCAAGGCCCCGAAAAACGATACCTGAACCGGGCCGCCACGCTCCACCCGAACCGTCAGGGTGTTGGGCGCCGACTGCTGCAACACGCCCCCGGCCAGGTAAGGCACGCTCCGGTGGAGGGTTATCGGAGAAAATGGCTCTTGCGAGAAAAAATCAAAATCAACCGACACCCGGTGCCCGATACGCAAGGCAATGGCCGTCCCGCCGTAAAGCGTAAAAGCTTTCGGCGTGGCCGATAATTCAGGCCAAAGGGCCTGTTGCGCGGCGGGCAGGGTGTCTAAGCGTGGTTTCAGCATGTTTGACAGAGTATCATACATCTTTTTCTGTGGCAGATATTTGATGCTTGCGTTTGGTTGCCGCGCAAGGCCCCCTTCATCCTTCGTCGTCATCCTCGCTCGTAAATTCCTCCCTGCGGGCTTGCATCGGATGCACCCTCTTTCCGGCCGCCGACGCGGCCGTGTGGGGAGGTCGAGGCGCCGCCCCACCCCTCCCACGCAGCCTAACGGGCACCTCGAAGAACCGATCCTGGTGGCGGTTTTGGATGGAAGAACGCTTTCCGCACGGCGATGACGGGTCGGTTGTGATGGTTTTCGGCCTATGACGGCCTGTCTGCCCCTGTCCGGGGCCTTCCTCAGGCCGTCTTCGGGCGTTCGGTGAGCCAGAGGTAGCGGCGGAGGTTGTAGGTCAGGTTCGCCAGGGCGATCTTGGTTGTCGCCTGCGCCAGGCCGATGGTGCGGACGACCAATCCGAGGGCGCATTTCTGGTCGAGGGGATGTCCCGCGTCATGTTGAAAATCGCTTGCGGCGTGCCGTGGATGGACACTACGCGGTCTGCTGGACCTGGGCAACCGATGTTGCCTGATGGGCCTTCTGTTGGTGTGCCAGGAGAGCGGCGCGCAGTTGCGGCAGCTGGCTCCGGGCCTTCAACCTGCGGAAGCCCTTGGCAGCCTCGAGCATGGCGGCGGCGGTCCAGCGCAGCGCCATCGAGGCATCGCGCCAGCGCTTGACGTTGCGGCAGACGCGGCGGACCGAGCCCATGATGTTCTCGATGATGTTGGTGCAGGCCAGCGAGCGGCGCAGCTCCTTGGGCAGGCCGAGCCGGACCACGGTGAGGATCTCGTCGAGCCCCTCCAGGATCGCCCCGGCCACGCCCGGCGCTTCGCGCTCCAGGGTGCGGGCGAGATTGCGCAGCAGCTTCTCGGCGCGCTCGGCGTCGTCGAGTTCCCAGGCCTGCCGCAGGGCCCGGCGGGTCGAGGCGTGCAGATGCTTCGGGGGCCGATCGACGATATTGCGCGCCTTGTGGATTTGGCACCGTTGGATCGGCGTATCGCGCCCGAAGGTGCGGCGGATCGCCTTCGACAGCGCCTTCGCCCCGTCGATGATGAACAGAAGCGGTACCGAAGGATCGAGCCCACGCGTCATCAGGTCATCGAGCAGCGCCTGCACCACTGCGGCATTCTCGGTCGCCCCCTCGACCAGGCCGAGCGGATGCTTCGTGCCCTCGCCGTCGATGCCGACGGCCGCGACCAGCAGCAATTCCTCCGCCAGATGGATGCCGTCGATCTGCACCGCCAGCAGGTCGAGCCCCGAGAGGTCCGCCGCCAGCCACGCCTCGAGGCGTTCCGCCGACAGCGCCACGAACCGCCGCGACGCCGCCGACTTCGAGACCCCTGCGCCCGGGCCAGCCGGCACGTCGGCCTCCGGCAGGCGCACCGCCCGGCCGAAGCGGCGCGTGGTCACCCCGATCAGCATCAGGTTCATCGCCCAGCGCCCGAGCCAGTCCTCCTCCATGGCCCGTTCCCAGCTCGGCAGGGCCACCTCCTGGACGCCGCGTCCGCGCACCCGTGGACGGACGACCGGGACCTTGCCGCCGTGGAAGCCGAGCGGACCCGTCGTCCGGCCCCAGCGCTGCGCCTGCCGCCCGCCACCCCGCCCGTGCCGCGGACCGCACAACGCCGCCGCGTCCGCCTCCATCATCTCACCGAGCGCCTCCAGCCCCGCGGCCAGGCAGAACCGCTCGAAGCTCGCCGTCATCTCCTCCAGCGCCGTGCCCAACCCAGCGGACACGACGCCGCTCCCACCTTCCTCAACATCGGGCGGGACATCCCCTTCTGGTCGGCGAAGATGCTCTCGACGGCCGAACGGACCTTCGATCGTGCCCGGTTGGCCTTCCTCTGCGGCGGCGTCAGATCGTGGCCGGGTCGGCGGCGGAAGTGGATCTTCGACACCAAGCCGCGCTCGGCCAAGTGTTTCTCGTTGGCCTGGGACCGGTAGGCGGTGTCCGCCCAGACCCCGCTCGCGGTGTTCTTGGTCAACACCGCCGGCAGTTGCGCGCCGTCGTGTGCGGCCGCCGAGGTCACCGTGAAGGCGCGGATCAGGCGGTGCGCGGCGTCGATGCCGACATGGTTCTTGTAGCCGAACACCGGGATGGCGATCTCCACCTTCGCCTTCGTGCCGTCTGGCCCGGCCTTGCGTGCCTTGGCGCGCTTCAACGTCCAACGGGCGTCCCGGTCCTTCTGGGCCAGCTTCGCCGGCTGGGTCGCCCAGTCCTCCGGGATGCGGCCTTCCTTCAGCGCCGCCTTCTCCGCGTCGGTGTTGCGCTGGCGCGGGGCCTGAATGATCGAGGCATCGACGATCTGGCCGGACATGGCCAGGTAGCCCTTGCCGCGCAGAAAATCGTCGAACGCGGCGAAGAGCTCCTTGATCGCGCCGGCCCGGGTCAGCTGCTCGCGGAAGAGCCAAATCGTCGTCGCGTCCGGCACGGTGTCTTCGAGCCCGAGCTTCAGGAACCGCATGAACGACAGCCGGTCGCGGACCTGAAACTCCGTCGCCTCGTCCGACAGCGCGTAGAGCGTCTGCAGGATCAGGATCTTGAACATCAGGACGGGGTCCATCGGCGGCCGTCCGCCCCTCGACCGGTCGGACCGCTTCAGCGCCCCCTCCAGGCGCGGGCGGAAAATCCCGAAATCGACCAGAGCCGCGAGCTTCACCAGCGGGTCGCCTGTCTCCGACGTACGCATCCGAGGAAGGCCGCGTGATTGTCGCGTACGCGTGAGACGGCGTGCGGCTATGATGGCGGCC
>JACSRX010000084.1 GCA_014879535.1 Chthoniobacterales bacterium | reverse complement strand
CGATGAGGAAGATGATGATGCCGCCCGCGACGGTGAAGGCGCCGACGCTGATGCCGAGCAGTTGCAGGATCCACTGCCCCGAGGCGAGGGCGACCCAGAGGATGATGGCCACGGCGAGCGACGTGGTCCGGGCGATGGCCATGCGCTGACCTTCGGTGAGTCCGCCGGTGCGCGCGAGGTAGATGGGGATGCCCTCGAGGGGGTTGACCAGGACGAAAATCGCGATGAAGACCTTCAGGTATTCGGAAAGGTTTTCCATGTCCGCGCAGAGTAGGGCGGTCCGGGCACGGGGCAAGGCGCCAATGTCCCGCGAAGGGCGAATTTGCTTCCGCTGCCCGCCCGCGCGGGGTCAGACTGCAGCCATGAAGAAAGCCCTTCCCTCCAGCCTGTTGTGCGTTCTTGCATTTGCCGCCCCGGCGTTGGCGGGCGATGACATCGCGGTGAGCGCCGTCCCCAAAAACGTGGCTGCCGCGGTGCAGAGTTATTTCCCCTCGGCCAAGATCATCTCGGCCAAGACGGACACCAAGAAGGACCTGAGATATTACGAGCTCCGGGCGCTCTACCGCGACCTGCTCCTCGAAATCGACGTGACCTCCGACGGGCGAGTGACCGAGGTCGAGTCGAAGAAGGATTGAGGGAAACCGAGGCGGGGTTGAACGCGCACCCCCGGGGCGCGGTCAGACACCATTCATGATCCACCATTGTCTCTGCATGGCCGTCCTGCTGACAGGCACGGCCGCCGCCATGGAGTCGCACCCCGGCCCAAAGGAGGCCCCCCCCGTGATTCCGCTCCGGGATTTCTTCCGCAACCCCGAGGGGGCGTCCTACCAGGTGAGCCCGGCGGGCGATTACATCTCGTGGATGGCGCCATGGGAGAGCCGCCTGAACGTGTTCGTGCAGCCGGTCGGAGGCGGGGAACCGCGGCGGTTGACCGATGCCACCAAGCGCGACATCTCCGGGTATTTCTGGGCGGCCAACGACCAGCTCGTGTATCTGCAGGACGACGGCGGGGACGAGAATTTCCATCTTTTCGCGGTGGACGCGGATGGCGGGAACCGGCGGGACCTCACGCCGTTCCCCGGGGTGCGGGTGGGCGTGGTTGATGACCTGCGCGACGACGAGGACCACCTGCTCATCAGCATGAACAAGCGCGATGCGCGGGTGTTCGACGTGTTCCGGATCAACACCCGCACGGGCGAAATGGAACTCGTGGCGGAGAACCCCGGGAGCGTGTCGGACTGGGTGACCGACCACGACGGGAAGGTGCGGGTGGCGGTGCAGACGGATGGTGTGAACACCGAACTGCTCTACCGCGCCACCGAGGACGAGCCGTTCCAGAAAGTGCTGGTCACCGATTTCCGCGAGAGTGTGGATCCGCTTTTCTTCACGTTCGACAACAAGGAGCTCTACGCCTCGTCGAACCTCGGACGCGACAAGGCCGCGATCGTCCGGCTCGACCCGGCGACGGGGGAGGAGCTGGAGGTCGTCTTCGAGCACCCCGAGGTGGACGCCGAGGCGCTGTTGTCCTCGGAGAAGCGCAAGGTCATCACCGGCGCGACGTTCACGAGGGACAAGCGCGAATACCATTTCTTCGACGACTGGCGCCGCGACCTGCAGGCGAAACTTGAGAAGAAGCTGCCGGGCACCGAGGTTGCGATCGGCTCGATGAACCGCGACGAGGACAAAGTCGTCCTGCGCACCCACAGCGACCGCACGCGGGGCGCGTTCTGGTATTACGACTTGCAGAAGGACGAGCTGCGCAAGCTGGCCGACGTGTCCCCGTGGCTCGACGAGGAGCAGATGGCGCCGATGGAGCCGGTCCGGATCACGGTGCGTGACGGACTTGAGCTCCCGGGTTACCTGACGCTGCCTCCCGGGGTGGAGGCGAAGAACCTGCCGGCGGTGCTCTATGTGCACGGCGGCCCGTGGGCGCGGGACCGTTGGGGCTTCGACGGCACGGCGCAATTCCTCGCCAATCGCGGTTACGCCGTGCTTCAGGTCAATTTCCGCGGCTCGACCGGATACGGGCGGGAGTTCTGGGAGAAAAGTTTCAAGCAATGGGGCAAGACAATGCAGGACGACCTGACCGATGCCGCCAAATGGCTCGTGGACCGCGGGATCGCCGATCCCTCCAAGATCGCGATCTACGGGGGCAGCTACGGAGGGTATGCCGCGCTGGCCGGGATGGCGTTCACGCCGGACGTCTATGCGGCGGGGATCAGCTTCGTGGGACCGTCCAACCTTTTCACGCTGCTGGCGAGCGTGCCGCCATATTGGGAGCCGATGCGGAAGATGCAGTATGAAATGATCGGCGACCCCGAGGCCGAGGAGGCGCTGCTGCGGGAGGCTTCGCCCCTGTTCTCGGCGGACCGGATTTCCTCGCCGCTGCTCATCGCGCAGGGGGCGAACGATCCGCGGGTGAAGAAGGCCGAGAGCGACCAGATCGTCGAGGCGCTGAAGGCCCGCGGGATCGACGTGCCCTACATCGTGAAGGGCAACGAGGGCCACGGGTTTTCCAACGAGGAGAACCGCCTCTACTTCTACCGGGCCGTCGAGCGCTTCCTTGCGAAGCACCTGGGCGGCCGCGTCGAGGCGAGCGAGGACAAGATCCCCGAATTGGACGGGGCCGGCGGTTGAGAAGGGTGTCGCAGCCCCGCTTTTCCTTGGCAACAGGGGGAGGACTTTTTATGGTCGGTCCCCTCATCTGAAGCCATGGCCGAACTCGAAAACAAATACAGCGACAACGTCCCGGGGAGATTCTACGTCGATGACCAGTGCATCGATTGCGACCTCTGCCGCGAGACCGCCCCGCAGAATTTCACCCGCAGCGACGACGGCGGTTATTCCTACGTTTACAAGCAGCCGGAGACGCCGGAAGAGGAGGCCCAGTGCAAGGAGGCCATGGAAGGCTGCCCGGTGGAGGCCATCGGGGACAACGGCGCGTAGGCGGAAACGCCGGAGGAATGCCATGAGCCGCTGGGCCGACGCCGCGCTGGCCGAATGGCGGCGCTACCGCGAGCCCCGCGACTCCAGTGCGCGCCTGACCAGCGTGGGGACGGCCCTGTGCGGCATCCTGCCCAAGCTCGGGCTCGGGTCCGCGATGGACGAGAACGAGGTGCGCCGCGCCTGGGCCGGTCTGGTCGGCCCGTTCATCGCCGCGCAGTCCGCGCCGGACCGCCTCCGCGGCGGGGTGCTCCATGTGCGGGTGCACCAATCCAGCGTGCGATTCGAACTGGAGCGGACATGGAAGGCCGAGATCACGCGCAAGCTGGCGGCCGAGTTCGGAAAGGACAAGATCCGCGAGGTGAAATTCTTCGGCTGACCATGCTGCGCAACCTGCTCCTCGACTGGTCGGGCACGCTGGTGGACGACCTGCCGCCGGTGATCGGCGCCACCAACTTCGTGCTCGGGCACTACGGGCGTCCGCCGCTGACGCGAGACGAGTTCCGGAGGCATTTCCGGCTGCCCTTCACCGAGTTTTACGCCGAGTTCCTGCCCGAGGTGCCGCTGGCGGACCTCGACGCGATGTTCCACAGCCGCTTCGTGGAGATCCAGGATGAGGTGGCGCCGCTCCCGGGGCTGGTGGAGTTCCTGGAGTTCTGCCGCACGAGCGGACGGCGGCTGTTCCTGCTCAGCTCGATGAAGCAGGCGCATTACGAGGTGCAGGTCGCGAAGCTCGGCCTGGCGCACTATTTCGAGCACCCCTACGTGGGCGTCCTCGACAAGCGGGCGAAGATCGGGGAAATCCTCGCCACCCACGGGCTGGAGCGCGGCGAGACGGCCTTCGTCGGCGACATGATCCACGACGTGGAGACCGCCCGGCACGGCGGGGTGATGAGCATCGCCATGCTCACCGGCTATGATTCGATCGAGAAGCTCACGCCGGCCAAGCCGGATGTCGTCGTGGTCTCGCTCCACGAATTGCGGCACTTGCTCGAGCACGATGCCGACCTGCGTCCGGTCGCCACGGTCGGCGCCCTCATCGGGCGCGACGGCAAGCTGCTGATGATCCGCACGCGCAAGTGGAGCGGCAAATGGGGGATTCCAGGCGGCAAGATCGAGCGGGGAGAGGCTGCGGAGGACGCGCTGCGCCGCGAGGTGCTCGAGGAAACCGGGCTGCGCCTGCGCGACGTAAGATTTGTGATGGCGCAGGACTGCGTGGATTCGGAAGAGTTCCACCGCCCCGCGCATTTCCTGCTGCTCAATTACACCGCGGACGCCGAGTCGGGCGAGGTGCGGCTCAACGAGGAGGCCGAGGAGTTCCGTTGGGTCACACCGGCGGAGGCTGCAGCGATGGATTTGAACCGTCCCACGCGCCGGTTGCTGGAGGCCGTGCACCGGCCGTCATGAGCGACCGCATCCTCATCCGGGGACTGGTGGTGTCCGCCACGATCGGGGTTCCGGATCTGGAGCGCGCCGCGCCTCAGCGGATCGAGATCGATCTTGTGCTGGAGGGAGATTTCCGGGATCTCCGGGACGACGTGGCGCGGACGACCGACTATGCCTCCGTGGCGGAATGGGTGCGGGTCCGCAGCGCGGGCAGCCAATACCGCCTGCTGGAGACCTTGGCTGAGGATCTGGCGTCCGGCGTGCTCGCGGAGTTTCCGCACATCTCCGCGGTGGCGGTGGAGGTGCGCAAATTCATCCTTCCCGCGGCGGAATCCGTGGGTGTGGCCGTCCGGCGGGAACGTTGAGGTCCGCTACTCGCTCTTGGCGGGGGCCGGGACGGGGACGGGGATGAGGAGTTGTCCGTCGATTTCGGCGACCGGGGACTTGCTGGTCTGGGAACCGGAGCCCTCCGGGCCGCTGAATTCGTATTCGACGACGAGCTGGCGGGTCACCGGGACCGGCAGCACGTAGGCGACGCCGTCGGGCATGACCATGGGCTCGTTGTATTTCGCCGCCATCTCGGGATCGGGGGTGACAATGGTGATGCTCTTGAGCTTCGCACCCGGGTCGGGCGTCTGCATCATTTTGAAGAACTCGATCTGCTCCTCGCCGGCGCCCTTCGTGTAGAGGAATCCAGCAAGGGCTTCCGCGTCACCGGCCTCGATGGCCTGTTTGTATTTTTCGACGAAGGCATTCTCTGCTTCCGGCGAGGAGGCGCGGA
>JACSRX010000064.1 GCA_014879535.1 Chthoniobacterales bacterium | reverse complement strand
AGATGTGTATAAGAGACAGTCATGAAGGCGCTCTCCGCGAGGGTGAAACCCTGCAGCAGGCGTTCGCTGAAGACATCAATGTGGGGGGTGAGCGTGAGATAGGGTTCGTAGACGTTGCCCATGGTCGCTGCGGCGCCACGGACCAGGAGCGGGCCCGCCCAGTAGGCGGCGGGGTCGCGGAGTGTCGCCGCGCTGAAGGAATGGATGTGCACGGCGACGGCCCCGCGCTGGAATCCGGGGCCCGGTGTGGTCATGGCCCCTGAAAGCGTCCATGCATACCAGCCGTAGTAGAGTGCCGCATCGGTGACCGGGAATCCTGCCGGGAAGATGGGGGGCATGTTGTCAAGGATGACGGGAACGCCTTGGTTCCAGCATCCGCTCGCGGCGTTCTGAAGCCAGTCATCACCCTCGCGGTAGCCGCTTTCGGGAATGCTGCGGCGGTCGATGTAGGCCCAGCCGAACAATCCATTCTCTTCGGCATGGAGGCTGTCGTCGATCATGCGGCGCACCGTGGCGGCGTCGGGCGCATCGAGACGGCATACAAGCATCAGGCCGGCGGTGACGGCAGAATCGAGGATCGGGGAAAAGCGGCGGAAATAGGGGTTGGGGATCACCCCGAAGTTGTCTTCGCGGAACGCCCCGAGGACGGCCACCTCGGCATCCACCGAGGCCTCGTCGTGCCCTTCCACTGGGTCGTTGTTGTTGGGACGGGGCGGTGGCGTCTGGTCCGGGGCCGGGGGCTGGATGACTGTCCGCACTTTCATGGGCATGCCTCGCATGAGGGCAACAAAGCGGATGTGGCTCCCTGCGACCTCCGGGCGGTCCTCGAAGTCGCTGCGCTTCGTCCACCATTTCTTCTCATCGAAGAGTTTCCGCAAGGGCTTCTCGATCGCGGCGCGGTAGTCCTCCCGGGAGATTTCCTCCTCGAGCGGGCAGTCGAGGCCGATGACCTGGTCGGGGGGGATGCGTCGCCGATTCGCGTAATATTCACCAAGGCTTTTCGACTCGGGATCCTTCGCATTGTAGATCACCAGCGTGGCTGCGGCTTCCCGGGTCGGGCGCGGGGAGGCGGCGGGATCGGCAAGGACTCGCCCCTGCAGGACGGCCATCAACGCCACGAAGAGGCTAAATCTCGATGCGAAGGCCGTCATGGGCGAGGCGGACATTCGGGGGCAGGATCCTTTCGGTCGCCTCGTGTCCGAGGTCGTGACCGATGTGGGTGAGGAGGGAGCGGTGTGCGCGGGCCTCGGAGGAAACGGCGAGAGCCTGCTCCAAGGAAAGGTGGGTGGGGTGCGGGGCGTGACGCAGGGCGTCGATGATCAGGAGCGGGATGTCGCGGATGGCCTCGATGACGGGTGCGGGAACCGCCTGGCAGTCGCTGAAATACGCCGCCAGTTTGCGGCCTTCGCGGGCGAAGATGTAGCCGTTGACCGGCATTTTTCCATGGGGCACCTCGGCCGGGGTGATTTCCACGCTGCCCAGCGAAAACGGGCCGGAAATCTCATGCGGCTCGGGGCGCACGTAGTTGCGGTAGGCGTGTTGTCCGTCGAATGCGTAATAGAACATCCTCCGAAGGTCCGCCATGGTGCGGGGCGATGCGAAGACCGGCATCGGGCGGTCGGAGAGTTCGCAGAAGCGCCGCAGATCGTCGAAGCCAGCCACATGATCCGTGTGGGAATGGGTGAAAATGGCCGCATCAAGGTGGCGCAGGCCGAGCCGCAGCGCCTGAGTCCGGAAATCGGGTGTGGTGTCCACCAGGAACCTGACGTCATCGGCCTCCACCACGATGGAAGAACGCAGCCGGTGGTCGCGGGGGTCGTCCGAGCGGCAGACCGCGCAGTCACAGCCCACGAACGGGACCCCTTGGGAGGTTCCGGTGCCGAGGAAGGTGATCGCAAGTTCGGCCATGACTTGAATCCGGCACATTTGCATAATCCGACCCGTGCTCGCAACGCTGGCATCCCTCCGCATCCGCAATCTCGCCCTGGTCGAGGACCTGCTGTGGCACCCGGGGCCGGGGTTGGTGGCCATCACGGGCGAGACGGGAGCGGGAAAATCGATCCTCATCGGCGCGCTGCAATTGTTGCTGGGTGAGCGGGCAGACAAGGCGCTGATCCGTGCGGGGTCCGAATCCTGCACGGTGGAGGCGGCCTTTGATGTGGGTGACGGCGGGGATCTGGATGCGTGGCTCGGGGAGCAGGGGGCGGAGCCGTGCTCCGACGGCCAATTGCTGCTCAAGCGCACCCTTGCCGCGGCGGGCAGCGGGCGGCAGTTCCTCAACGGTTCACCCTGCACACTGGCGGCATTGAAGGCGCTGGGCGACCGGTTGGTGGACCTGCACGGACCACATGACCACCAGTCGCTGTTCTCCCGCGATGCGCAGACTCGGGTGCTTGATTCCTACGCGGGGGCGGCGGGAACTGCGGCCGAGTTTGCCGCGGCGCACCGGGAGGTGCAGAAGCTGGAAGATGAGGCGGAGCATCTTCGCGGTTTGGAGCAGGATGCCGCGATGAGGCGTGAAATGCTCTCGCACGCCTCGCAGGAAATTGCCGCGGCGAAGTTGTCCGCGGGCGAGGAAGAAGGATTGATGGGGCGCCTGCGGGCGGCGGCCAACAGCCGCCGGCTGCTCGAGCTGTCGGGGCAATTGCAGGCGATTCTCGCAGGTGACGGTGACGGGGGGGTGCGCCAGTCGCTGGCCGAGGCGGTGCGTGCGGCGCGCGAATTGGCCCGTCTGGACCCTGCGGGCGAAAAACTGACATCGGCCGTGGAGGAGGTGGCCGCCCAAGCGTCCTCCTTGGAGGAAGACATCCGCCGCTATGCCGGGGGGATCGATTCGGATGCGGGGACTTTGCAGGAACTCGAGGCGCGGGCGGACCTGTTGCAGTCGCTGAAGCGGAAATACGGGGGCACGTTGGAAGAGGTGATCGCGAGGGGGGAGCAGGCGGCGCGGGACCTCGGGGAGATCGAGGGCCGGGGTGAACGTCTCGCCGCCCTCGAGCGGGAGATGGCGGAGGCCGCGGCGCGGACGCGCCGACTGGCGGGAAAGCTGACTGCCGCCCGGGCCAAGGCCGCCCCGGCACTCGCCAAGGCGGTGACCTCCGAGTTGCGGGAGCTGGGATTTCTGCGCGCGGAGTTCGGGGTGCGATTGGAGCCGCTGACCGAGCCGCGCGCGGCCGGCGCCGAGCTGGCGGAATTCGAATTCGCGCCGAACCCCGGCGAGCCGTTGAAGCCCCTGCGGGCCATCGCCTCCAGCGGCGAAATTTCGCGGGTCATGCTGGCCTTGAAGTCCGTGCTTGCGGGGCAGGACGGCGTGCCCATGCTGGTCTTCGACGAGATCGATGCCAACGTGGGTGGCGAGGTTGCGGTGAAGGTCGGCCAGAAGATGCGGGGTCTGGCCGGCATGCACCAGGTGCTGTGCATCACGCATCTTCCACAGGTTGCCGCGGCTGCGCACCGTCAGTTTGCGGTCCGCAAGGAATTTGACGGCAAACGCACCACGACGACCGTGGGCGAACTCGGGGCCACGGAACGGGTGGCGGAACTCGCCCGCATGCTGGGGGGGCATGACAGCAAGTCGGCCCTGGCCCACGCGAAGAGCCTGCTGGCGGAGCAGGGTTGAACCATGCGCATCCTGTTTTTCAACCGTTCCGCCGTGCCGCTGGGCGGAGGCATGAACCGCATGGTTGTGGATACGGCACAGCGGTTGCGGGATTCGGGACACGAGATCGCGCTCGTGCACGGAAGGGATTCGGCCGGACAGTTTTCCGGAACCGGCTATGTCTATGACGACCTCGATTACCGGCTGATGCCGAGGGACAAGAATGCGCTGAGGCTCGAGGCGATCCTCGAGGATTTTTCCCCGGACGTGATCCAACTGCACGGGGTGGGCAACACTCTTCTGGACGGATGGCTGGCGGCGAGGCGTCCCACGGTGCGGTTCGTGCACAACCACGATTTTTACTGCTCCGGGAAGCGGCTCACGCTGGATCGTCCGGCGGAAGATTGCCGGCGTGCCCACGGCCGGGCGTGTTGCGTGAATCACTGGCTGCGGGGGTGCGGATCGTGGAATCCTGCGTTGAACTACATCCGTTACCGCGCCGTGTGGCGGAGCCTGGCGGCGTTGCGTTCTGTGCATGCGCTGCAGGTCCAGAGCGGCACGGTGCACCGTCAGTTGGTGGAGAATGGAATCCCCGCGGAAAAGATCGTGCAGCTCCCCCCCTACGCCCCGCCGCCGAGCAGCGTCCGGCGGGTGGCAGGATTCACGGCGCGCACGATTCTGCATGTCGGCGGCCTGCTGGGGCACAAGGGCGTGTGGATGGTTGTCCGCATGGCGCGCAACCTGCCGCGGGACGTGCAACTCGTGTTTGCAGGGGGTGGCCAGGAGAAGGAGCTGCTGGAATTCCACGTGCGGCGCCGGGGTCTGGGCGACCATGTGCGCATCGTGGGTGAGCCGACGCCCGAGCAATGGTCGGTGCTCTACCGGGAGGCGACGTTGGTCGTCATGCCCGTCCTCTGGAACGAGCCCTTGGGAATCGAGGGCCTTGCGGCGATGGCCCACGGGAAGCCGGTGGTGGCCTTCGACACGGAGGGGATCCGCGAGTGGCTGATCCACGGCGAGACCGGCGTGCTGGTGCCGTTCGGGCGCAGGAATGCGTTCCGCGACGAAGTGGGCGCACTTCTTGATGATGCCGAGCGCCTGCAGTCGCTCGGGCGGCGGGCTCACGAGGCGTGGCGCACAAATTTCCGTCCCGAGCGGCATTTGGAGGCACTGGTCGCCCATTATGAAAAGTTGAGGGAGGTGACGGCGGCATGAAGCGCAAGGGCGTTGCCGGTCTGGTTGTCATCCTCGGCGTGCTGGTGGTGCTGGTTCAGCGGGAGGAATCGCGCGGGACTTTCGACGGGATCGAGAAGGTGTTCTTGTCCTGGCTTGTCTCCAACGCGCCGTCGAGGCCGAGCCTGCCGCCGTTGACACTGGTCCTTTACGACGAGGAGGCCTCCTCCTTGGCCGGGGTGGGGCGCCTGGGCATTCTGGATGGCGCACTTTTCGCCCGGGCGGCTTCGCGCCTCGGTGCGGCGGCGGCAGGGATCGAGGGGGTGACCGGCGATGCGGGGCGGATGGTGGCGGCGGCACGTGG
>JACSRX010000057.1 GCA_014879535.1 Chthoniobacterales bacterium | reverse complement strand
TGAGGGAGGGATTCGAACCCTCGGTAGCCTTTTGGACTACGGCGCTTTAGCAAAGCGCTGCTTTCGACCACTCAGCCACCTCACCGGAATTGTGAGCAGAAAAGCTGCCATCGCCGCGGCGCGGCGTCAACGCTGGCGTGGGTGGCATTGGTTGAAAGGGAGGCTCATCAAAGGAAAAATGAGCTGGTTCGCTGAGGGCCAAAAGCAAGGGTGCAATGCTTGCCGAAGTGGGTGAAAGCGTTGCAATCACGGCCCTCATGAGTTGCAATTCGGAGGATGGCAGCGGCCCAAGGCCCGATGAAAACGCTCCGTGAATTCACCGATCCCACTCGTGCGGGTGTTCTTCAGTCATTCCTCAAGGCCAATGAGATTGATGCAGTTCTGTTGGACGAAGGCGCCTCGGCATGGGCAGCTGCTCGGCTTCTTGTTCCTGTGCGGTTGGCGGTTCCTGTCGCCCAAGCACAAGCTGCCGTGGATTTGCTGGATCAGTTCGAGAGAGCCCAAATGGAATGAAAGGTCTTTTTCTGATCATCGCAGCATTGGCGGTCCTTTACGCAGGTAGCTACGGGTGGATTCGCCTGACCAGTGTTGGGCGGTGGGAGCGAGACGGCCACGACTATGTCATTCTTCCCCGGCAGACCGTAGTTTACTATTTCTACCGGCCTTTGATGCTCGTTGATGCCCGATTGACCGGCATGCGCTTTCACATCGGGCCGCATCGATGAGTATTCTGCCGGACATCTACGGGCGCGTGCTTGAACCTGCTGCCGCTGCGTTTGGCGTTCGATCAAAGCAAATGATCCCTCGACTTATCGGACTCCTGCTTCTTGCGTTGCTCTCCGCGTGTTCGGAGGCGGCTGAAATTCAAGATGGTGACATCATTTTTCATCGTTCGCAGTCCCGTCAGGCGAAAGCCATCGCAGCTGCTACAAAATCGGATTACACGCACATGGGGATCATTTTCTTCGTGAACGATGAGCCATTTGTCTATGAGGCAATCCAACCGGTCACTCGAACACCGTTGCACGAATGGATCGGGCGCGGAGCAGGCGGGCATTTTGTCATCAAGCGTCTCAAGGTCTCCGATGGTGTGGATTTCTCCAAGGTGAAGAACGAAGTTTTGCAACTCATGGGCAGAGATTACGATTGGCTGTTCGAGTGGTCTGACAGGAAGATTTACTGTTCAGAGCTTGTCTGGAAGGCTTACGAGCGAGGTGCTGATGTCAGGATTGGCTCTCTCAAAAAGCTCGGTGATTTCGATCTGACTTCTCCGCTTGTCCGTCAAATCATGCGGGAGCGATATGGGGCGAGGATTCCCGTGGATATGGATGTCATTGCCCCATCGGACATGTTTGATTCGGCCAAACTGGTCACCATTCAGAAACAATAGGCGCGAACAAATGGGATTCACCGAACGCCTGTCCGCGGCACGCTCCATGCTTGGTCGCCTCAGTCCCGGCATGGGGCGTGCCCAGCCTGATGCCGGTGGTCGCGGCCTTTGGGGAGGGAAATAACGCGTGGAAGACCCGTATCTGATTTATGAGGCTTTCAATCGGATCGAAGGTGTCGTGTGGATCGGAGTCGCCGTTGCTCTTCCATTTGTCGTCAAGCGTGTCACCAAGAGGCAGAATATCGCAGTATTTCTTGCCTCATTCGGCTTCATCCTTTTCGGGATCACGGATTTCATTGAAGCCCCACTGCGAGGGCGGCTTCCGTGGTGGCTTTGGATTTCCAAGATCGTATGCGCGGGCTTCATCCTCTCGTGTCGCTACATCTACCTCGGATGGGATCGCTTCAATTTCAAAGACTGGTATTTGATCTTCGGGATGTTTTGCCTTGTCGCCTCCGGCGGCGTCATTTTCCTGCAATACCACCTTTTCCCGTGAAAAAGGCGTTCCAACGATTGCCAGCGGTTTGCAGTAGGTCATTTTGGACGTTGGGCAATTTTTCGCAGCTTCCATGGGGAAATGATGAACCATCAACGAAAGATTAGCCTCGTGCCTGCCGTCGGATCGGAGACGTTCTGTCGGGCAATTGCCGTTCGCTGCATGCTGGCAGCCGCTGTTCTGATCTGTTTGCTGGCTTTGATGGCGCGCTTTCTGCCACCCAAGGCGGGATTTGCTGTTGGTATCGCGGGCAGTCTTGTTCTTTATGCGCTGTGGTGCGCCGGCCTTATCTGTGCTGCCGGCTCTTTGTTTGCACGCGAGCCTCGGCCTCTGCGTTCCGTGGGGCTGCTTCTATTCTATATTGTTGCAGCAGTCTTGGCCGCCTTGCCTGCGTTTCGGCCAGCGACTTCAAACAGCCAACTCCAACCATGCGCTGTAGCGAATTACGCCAAGTTGTCAGGGGAAGCTGTTTCCTGGCCGAGCGGAATGAGAAAAGCGCAAGTCCTTCCTGAAAATTGGACAGATTCCGCGGCGTGGCGTCAACGCTGGCGTGGGTGGCATTCTTGAAAAGACGTTGCATCCCGGGCGGTGGGACGCATTTTCCCTGCATGCCGGATGAGCGCGACTCAGGAACTGATGCGGGGTGGAAGTTTGACAATTCCTACGCGCGTCTGCCGGAGACGCTTTTTTCTCGGGTGGCACCGGTGCCGGTGCGGCAGCCGGGGTTGGTTTTGTTCAATGAGCGGTTGGCGGCGAGTCTGGGGCTTGATGTCGGCGCACTGAATGGTCCGGAGGGTGCCGGGATTTTTGCGGGCAATCTCGTGCCACCGGGGGCGGAGCCGTTGGCGCAGGCTTATGCGGGGCACCAGTTCGGACACTTCACCAACCTCGGCGATGGGCGGGCGGTGCTGTTGGGCGAACAGATCACACCCACCGGGGCGCGTTTCGACATCCAACTCAAGGGATCGGGACCGACGCCGTATTCGCGCCGTGGCGACGGGCGCGCGGTCCTCGGGCCGATGGTCCGCGAATACATCATCAGCGAGGCGATGCATGCGCTGGGCATTCCGACGACACGCAGCCTTGCGGTGGCGACCACGGGCGAGCCGGTGTTCCGCGAGGAGGCGCTGCCCGGGGCGGTGCTGACGCGGGTGGCGGCGAGCCACGTCCGTGTCGGGACGTTTGAATATGCGACGGCGACCGGCGACCGTGCGGCGTTGACCGCGCTGCTGGCGCACACGATCACCCGGCATTACCCGGAGCTGGAAGGCGCGGAGAATCCGGCGCTGGCGCTGCTCGGAGCGGCGGCATCGCGTCAGGCGTCGCTTGTGGCCCGGTGGATGCAGGTGGGGTTCATCCACGGGGTGATGAACACGGACAACATGGCGCTTTCCGGCGAGACGATCGACTACGGGCCCTGTGCCTTCATGGATGCCTTTGATGAGGCCACGGTGTTCAGTTCCATCGACCGTCACGGACGCTACGCCTACGGCAACCAGCCGCGCATCGCGCAATGGAACCTGGCGAGGCTGGCGGAGGGCTTGCTGCCTTTGATCGCGGAGAAGGAAGAGGAGGCGATCCGGCTGGCGGAAGGGGTGCTCGGCAAATTCGCCGACGAGTTCCAAGGGCATTGGCTGGAAGGTTTCCGGTCCAAGCTCGGACTCTTCACCGCCGAGGCCGGGGACGAGGCGCTCATCCGCGACCTCCTGGCCCTGATGAAAGATTCGGGTGCGGATTTCACGAACACCTTCATTGCGCTTGCGAAGGGCGACACGCCGGAGGGCGGGGGATGGACGGCGTGGATGGACCGCTGGAAGGCGCGCTTGGCGAGTCAGCCGCAGACGGAATCGGAGGTGATCGCGCGGATGCGTTCCGTGAACCCGGCGGTCATCCCGCGCAACCACCGTGTCGAGGAGGCGCTCGCTGCAGCGATGGAGGGGGATTTTTCGAAGGTGCAGCGCTTGGTTCAGGTGCTGTCCGATCCCTTTGCCGAGACCATGGAGAACGAGGCGTTCCGCAAGCCCCCGCCATCCGGCGGCGAGCCCTACCGCACGTTCTGCGGCACGTGATCGCGGGCGCTTTCCGCGATCAGCGCGGGCCGGCGTTGGCGGCGCGGGATTGAACGTCCTGCAGGACGGGGCGGAGCTGTGCGGCCCATGAACGCAGGGCCATGGTGGTTTCGCGCTCGAATCCCGGGCGTCCGGCATTGGACACCCTGCGCACGCTCGGCATGATGCGGATGTCGGAGGTTCCGGGGATGGGGACAAGGTTCAGCCTGACCCGGATGGCCGTGCCGCCATGCATCCATCCGCCGAACATGATTTCGCCGGTGCGTCCGGCCGGGCGTTCGAATGCGATCCAATGCGGCATGTTCGAGGGGGCGGGGCGGTAGCCGTAGCGTGCGAAGGCCTTGCGCGAGGCGTCCGCCACGGCGCGGATGTTCGTGTTGGGAATGGTGATGGAGCCGGGACCGCCCGAACGCTCGACGGGGGAAACGAGGCAGCCGGAGAGCAGGAGGCAGACTAGGACTCCGCATGACAGGGTGGGGTGGCGAAGCATCACCGAGGGATAACAGGATGGTTTCTCCTTTGTCGCCCACATTCTGCGGCGCGCTGCGCAAGGCAGTTGCCTCGGCGTGTCCTCTGCGCTATGCATTTGTCTTCAAGGAAGGGTGGCTGAGTTGGTTTAAGGCACTCGACTCGAAATCGAACGTGGGGTCATTCCCACCGTGGGTTCGAATCCCACCCCTTCCGTATTTTCCTTGGGATGAGAACCTTGGTTCGAGCCGGAGGTTCACGAAGTGGACCGGAGACAGGCGAAGCCAATCCCACCCCTTCCGTTCTTCCTTCCATGGGATGAGAGCGCCGTCGCAGTGGCACAGAGCGACCGGAGGTCGGCCCCGTCAGGGGTGAAGGACGGAGTCCGAAATCAACATCCGAAGTTCGAACCGCGAGTCTCGCAAGGCGGCGGGTTAGGCCTGTAAGGTCCGACCTCATGGAAGTTTCTTCGCGCAATCTTGTCGCTTCCGAGGCGCTGCAGACGGAGATCACGCGCAGCGAGGCGCGGCGGGCTTGGGTGATGGCCGTGTTGCTGTTCGTGGCGATGCTGCCGGCGGCGCTTTTCCTGACGGGGCCCGGGCTGGCGGTGCGGGGCATGGATGCCGATTTGATGGCGCGCTTGGGGGTGGCCGCTTTTCCTTTGCTGGTCATCCTGCTGATCGTGGCCGCGGTGGAAATCGTGGTTGGGTTCCACCTGCGCCGCTCCCTCCGGCGGGGGGAACATCCGGCCGGCTGGCTTGCGTGGGGGCAGACCGCGATGGAGGTGCTCATGCCCACGGCGATCCTCTGGGCGGTTCTCGGCGTGCTCGGGGCGGCGGACACGTTCGGCGGGGCGTTGTCGTGGCTTTATTTCCCGATGATCGTGCTCACGGCGCTGCATCTGCGTTTCGGGTTGAGCTTGTTTGCCGGATTGCTGGCGGCGGCGGGGTTCATCCTCGTGGCCGAGATCGGGCTCGGGACGGTGGCGCCGGGGGAGGCGGCGAGTGTCCTTGATGTCCGGCATCCCTACTACGTGAAGGCTTCCATCCTTGCGGCGACCGGATTGTTCACGGGGCTGGTGGCCATGGGATTGCGCCGCCAGCTTTTCTCCTCGGTGGCGCACGCCGCGGAAAGGGACCGCGCGGTCAGCATTTTCGGCCAGCATGTTTCGCCGGAGGTGGCGAGCCGCCTGCTTCACCAGCCTCTCGAGGAGACCGGGGAGAACCGGCATGTCTGCATCCTCTTCCTCGACATCCGCAATTTCAGCGTGTTCGCCGCGGCGCACACGGCGCCGGAGGTCATGGCTTATCTCAACAATCTCTTCGGTCGCCTCATCGACGTGGTCAACGGCCACGGCGGCATCGTGAACAAGTTCCTCGGCGACGGGTTCATGGCCGTCTTCGGGGCGCCAACCGACGACGCGGCACCGGCGCTGAATGCCGCGCGCTGCGCGTGCGCCCTGATCGGGGCCACGGAGGAGCTGTGCCGCGAGGGGGCGATCCCCCCGACGAGGCTCGGCATCGGGCTGCATTGCGGCGAGAGTGTGACGGGGAACGTGGGTGGCGAGATCCGGAAGGAATACACGGTGATCGGCGACACGGTGAACATCGCCGCGCGCATTGAGCAGGCGACCAAGGCGCACAACGCCCAGGTGCTGGTCTCCGAGGATGTCTGGCGGGAGCTGCCCGGGGGTGAGTTTTCCGGCGAGGATCTGGGCCTGGTGGAATTGAAGGGCCAGCCGGCGCCGATGAGGCTGCACAAGCTGCTTTGAGGCGCGAGCGGCCGGATTCTGGGACTTTAGGTGTCGCGTCCCGCAGTCCAAACCCCGTAAACTGCGGATCTTGTGCCGATAATCCAGTGGCTTCAAAAATCCCGGCGCCGGGTGGCGGTGTTGATCCTGTGCATGATGGTCGGCTTCTCGGTTCCGCCACTCTTCAATTCCTTCAGGGTCGGCGACAACATGGATTACAACCTGTGGCAGCGCACCGGGCTGAAGGTCCTGGAGGGAGCCCAGATCTATCCGACAGACGGGTCGAGTTTCCCATTCATGTATCCGCCACCATGCGCGACGCTGCTGGCGCCGATCAGTCCGCTGCCCGAGTTTTTGTTCGTGCTTGTGCTGGTGCTGTTCAACTCGGTGGCATGGGCGGCGTGCATCCTGCTTTCGGTGCAACTGGCGACGGGGAGTTGGCGCGGGGCGCACCCGGCGCTTTACCTGTGGCCGTCGGTTGCGGTGGTCCCGCTGGTCCACAACACCTACCTGCTCGGTCAGCCGGCGATCGTGCTGCTGGCGCTGGTGCTGGGATGTTTCGCCCTGCTGCGCCGCGGGAATCCCTTTGCGGGAGGCGTTCTCCTGGCGCTTGCCACGGTGATCAAGGCGTATCCGGTCATCGCGGCGGGCTACCTCATCTACCGCCGCCAATGGCGCGCGTTGGCGGGTCTCGCGTGCGGTTTGGTGGTGGCGTTCGCCGTGCTTCCGCTTCCATTCCGCGCGCCGGCGCAGGTGCAGGAGGACGTCGTCGTCTGGGCGCGCGGGATGCTTTTCAAGAATGAGGAAAAAGGCATCGCCCAGCGACCCCAGCGCTCCCTCGGCTACAAAAACCAATCCCTTCAGGCCACGGTTCACCGCATGCTGCGGCCGGTGCTGGCCAATGGCGAATCCGACAAGTCGTGGCGGGTGAACATTGCCAACCTGACGTTTGCGCAGGCCAATATCGCCATGCTCGCGGCCGTGGCGCTGTTGGTGGCGATCTACGTGGGGGCGACTTTCGGGATCCCTGTCATCCGGCCCTCCGGGCAATCCCTGGAGATGGGCATGGCGGTGGTTCTGGCCGTCCTGCTCGCCCCGCTGTCTTTCCAATACAGCTATGTCTGGCTGCTTTTCCCGATCACCACGCTGCTGTATCTGTTCCTCGCCGCGCCGCACAAATCGAATCTACGCCGCGCGGCGATTGTCACCATCGGGGGGTGCGTTTTCCTTCTTTTGTGGTCGATCCCCGCCACGCGCACGGCCGCAGCTTACGGGAACATCTTTTTTTCCGGTGTCGTGCTTTACATCGGCTCGGCGGTCATCCTGAGGTGCGGTTGGCTGTGCGAACTGACATCACAGGAAGGGAGGGGAGATTCCGCGGCCAGCGTGACCCGCGGATGATGTGTCGGTGAATTCGCCTCCAGCCCGCGGCGTCCGGCCGCTCTTCCGCCCGCGATCACTGGGGTTGATCGGGCGCGGTCGGTCGGGATTCTCACCCGGCCGGGAGGTTCTGGCCGGGGTCACCGTCGGCCTCATCGCGCTTCCGTTGGCCCTCGCGCTGGGCATCGCCAGCATCCCAGCCGGGGCGGAGACCCCGCTTCCCGCGCCGGCGCTCGGCATCATCACGGCGATCATCGCGGGCTTCCTCATCTCGGTGCTCGGCGGGAGCAACATCCAGATCGGCGGTCCGACGGCGGCTTTTGTCCCCATCGTCCTCCTCATTGTCAGCGAACACGGCTACTCCGGCCTCATCCTCGCAACCATGATGGCCGGGGCCATCCTCGTGATCATGGGGCTCACGCGCATGGGGACGCTGATCAAGTTCATCCCGTGGCCGGTGACGAGCGGTTTCACGACGGGCATCGCGGTGGCGATCATGGTTTCGCAACTGCCCGACTTTCTCGGCGTTGCCGGGGCGGAGCCTGTGCCAAGGGAATTCCAGGAGAAGATCCCGTGGTTGGCGGCCCATCTGGGTGAGATCGATCTCCGGTCATTCGGCCTCGCGGCGGCATGCGTCGCCGTGATCCTGCTCTGGCCGCGGCTGAAGCTCCGGTTCATTCCCGGTTCCATCGTCGCCATGGTCGGGGCGACGGTGTTCGTCGCCGTCTCGGGCTGGGGAGACGAGGGGGCGGTGGCGACGATCGGCAGCCGGTTTGGCGCGGGGGCGATTCCCTCGAGCCTTCCGGTGCCGCATTTCCCCGAGTGGAACTTCGACCTGATCCGGAGCCTGATCGGCCCGGCGACGGCGATCGCCCTTCTCGGGGCGATCGAATCCCTGCTCTCGGCGGTCGTTGCTGACGGGCTTTCGGGCGAGCGTCATGACAGCAACACGGAACTCATCGCCCAAGGGGTGGCCAACCTTGTGTGCCCGTTTTTCGGGGGCCTTCCGGCCACCGGGGCCATTGCACGGACTTCGGCCAACTACAACAACGGCGGCCGCACGCCCTTGGCGGGCGTCGTCCACGCCGCGACGCTGCTGGCCATCGTCCTGGTCGCGGCGAAGTGGGCGGTCTTCATCCCCATGGCCGCGATGTCGGCGGTCCTTGTCGTGGTCGCCCTGCGCATGGGCGAATGGCACGAGATGCGGCGCCTGCCGAGGATGCCGCGCAGCGATGCAGCCGTTCTTCTCACCACGTTCTCGCTCACGGTGGTCTTCGACCTTGTCGTCGCCGTGGAGGTCGGGATGGTGCTGGCGGCGGTTCTTTTCATCAAACGCGTTTCCGAGACGACCGAGGTCGGCCGCGTGACGTCCGAGGACATGCTCGAGCGGCCCGAGCACATCGCGCAGGGCAAGGACATCCCGCCGGATGTGCTCGTTTACCGCATCTTCGGTCCGTTTCTTTTCGGGGCCGCGGAAAAGATGGAGGATGCCCTGGCGCGTGTGGATGAATGGCCGCGCGTCCTGATCCTGAGGCTGCACCTCGTGACGGCCATGGATGCGACCGGGATGAACGCCTTGGAGAGCGTGGTGGAGCGGATGAAAAACCGCGGGAGCACGGTGATCCTGAGCGGCATCCACCAGCAGCCGCTGCAGATGCTGCGCAAGGCGGGATTCATCGAGGTGATCGGCCGCGAGAATTTCTGCGCGACCTTCGACGACGCGCTGGCGCGGGCTACTTCAATCCCGCAAGTTTCGCCTTGATGGCGGCGAAGTCGGGGAGGTTGCGCGGGTCGTCGCTGCTTTCGGCGTATTGGATGACGCCGGCCTTGTCCACGAGGAACGCGGAGCGTTTGGGGACGCCGCCCATGGGGAGGTTGAGCTGGGGTGCGAAGGACGCGTAGGCGACGCCGTAAGCGGCGGCGACCTTGTGGTCGTAGTCGCTGAGGAGCGGGACGGTGATTTTCTCCTTCTGCGCCCAAGCCTCCTGCGCGAACGGATTGTCACCGCTGATGCCGAGGACGACGGCATCCAGGGAGGCGTATTCCGTGAGTCCCTGCGAGACCGAGCAGAACTCGTCGGTGCAGACGCCGGTGAACGCCATCGGGAAGAAGAGGAGGACGACGTTGGATTTGCCGGCGTGCTCGGAAAGGGTGGCGAGCTTGGGGCCGTCCGCGGTCTTGGTGGTGAGGGAGAAGTCAGGGGCTTTGGTTCCGATGGTGAGCATGGTGTGGAGTTGAGGGTTGAGAGTTGGTAGAAAAGGCGGCTCCGGTCAGGGATGGGTCATGGCCACGGGGTTCACCCATTCGTCGAATTGTTCGCCGGTGAGGTGGCCGGAGGCGATGGCGGCGTCGCGGAGGCTGGATTTTTCCTTGTGGGCCTTCTTGGCGATTTGGGCGGCCTTGTCATAGCCGATGTGCGGATTGAGCGCGGTGACCAGCATGAGCGAGTCCTGCACGTAGTGGTTGATGCGGTCGAGGTTCGGCTCGATCCCGACGGCGCAATGGTGCGTGAACGAATGGCAGGCGTCCGAGATGAGGCGCACCGAGTGGAGGAAGTTGTGGATGATGACCGGCTTGAAGACGTTGAGCTCGAAGTTGCCCTGCGAGCCGGCGAAACCGATGGCGGCGTCGTTGCCCATGACCTGGCAGCAGACCATGGTGATGGCTTCGCTCTGGGTGGGGTTGACCTTTCCGGGCATGATCGACGAGCCGGGTTCGTTTTCCGGGATGGTCAGCTCGCCGAGTCCGCAGCGCGGGCCGCTCGCCAGCCAGCGGATGTCGTTGGCGATCTTCATGAGCGTGCAGGCCAGCGTCTTGAGGGCGCCGGAGGCGAAGACGAACTCGTCGTGGGCGGAGAGCGAGGCGAACTTGTTCGGGTTTGACGTGAAGGGCAGGCCGGTGAGCTCGGCGATCTTCGCGGCGGCGCGGTCGCCGAACTCGGGGTGCGAGTTGAGCCCGGTGCCGACGGCGGTTCCGCCGATGCCGAGGGACATGAGCCCGGGCAGCGAGGCCTCGATGCGGGCGAGGTCGGCGTCGAGCAGGGCGACGTAGCCGGAGAATTCCTGCCCGAGGGTGATGGGCGTGGCGTCCTGCAGATGGGTGCGGCCGATCTTGACGATGCCTGCGAACGCCTTGGCCTTCGCATCGAGGGCGTCGCGCAGTTCGCGCACGGCGGGGAGGAGGCGGTGGACGACGACCTCGGCGGCGGCGATGGACATGGCGGTCGGGAAGGTGTCGTTCGACGACTGCGACATGTTCACATGGTCGTTCGGGTGGACCGGTGACTTCGATCCCATGACGCCTCCTGCCATCTCGATGGCGCGGTTCGAGATGACCTCGTTGGCGTTCATGTTGCTCTGGGTTCCGGAGCCGGTCTGCCAGATGCGCAGGGGAAAATGGTCGTCGAGTTTGCCCTCGATGACCTCGTCGGCGGCGCTGGCGATAAGGTCGGCCTTGTCAGCGGGGAGCTTGCCGAGGTCCCGGTTCACGAGCGCGCAGGCCTTTTTGAGGACGCCGAGGGCGCGGACGAGTTCGCGGGGCTTGGTGTCGTCGCCGATGGCGAAGTGGACGAGGGAGCGGGCCGTCTGGGCGCCGTAGTAGCGGTGGGAGGGGACGTCGATCGCCCCCATCGTGTCGGTTTCGGAGCGTGTGTTCATCGGGAAGTTGTCGGGGCCGCGGTCAAAGCATCGCGGGAATTGGTGCTCGGGGGGGGACTTGAACCCCCACGCCTTTCGGCATACGCCCCTCAAACGTATGTGTCTGCCATTTCACCACCCGAGCGTGATGGGAACAGCGTAGCGATGGCGCCGCGGGGTGCAAGTTTTTAGCTCATGTGACTGGACTGGGGCGGTCGGGCGTAGCAGGTTACGACCTGCAACAATGAAGACCGGGCTGTCATTCACGCTCAACGGCGAGGCGATCAGCCTCGCGGATGTTTCCCCCAACACGACATTGCTCGACTGGCTGAGAGCGTCGGGCCGCACGGGCTCGAAAGAGGGCTGTGCGGAGGGGGACTGCGGGGCGTGTTCGGCGGCCATGATCGACACGGATTCCAAGGGGCGTCCGGTGTGGCGCGCCTTCAACAGTTGCCTCACGCCGCTGGCCTTGGTGCAGGGGCGGGAAATCGTCACCGTCGAGGGCGTGGCGAAGGACGGGCTGCATCCGGTGCAGCAATGCATGGTCGCCAACCATGGCTCCCAATGCGGTTACTGCACGCCGGGGATCATCATGTCGATGTTCGAGGGCTATTACCGCGACGACCTCAAGCGCGAATGGCAGCTCAACGACCAGTTGTGCGGCAACCTCTGCCGCTGCACGGGATACCGCCCGATCCGGCAGGCGGCGCTGGAGGCGTGGGTCGGGGCCGAAAAATCGGCGGGCGACAGCTTTGAGCGACGCTTGTCGGAAGCGGAGGCCGTGCCGGCGTCCGGTTCCTACGAGCACGGGGGCGAGAGGTTTTTCCGTCCGGGCTCGCTGGAGGAATTGTTCGCGTTGCGCGCGGCGCATCCGGATGCGCGGCTGATCGCCGGGGCCACGGAGCTCGGGCTGGAAATCAGCAAGAAATTCAAAAAATTCCCCGCCCTCATTTCCACGGAATCCGTGCCCGAACTGCGGCGTTTGGAAATGCAGGACGGCGCGTGGCACATCGGCGGAGCCGTCACGCTCACCCAGCTTTGCGACGCCATCGCGGGGGACTTCCCGCTGTGGGCGAAGATGCTTGCGGTGTTCGGCTCCCGGCAGATCCGCAACCGTGCGACGCTGGGGGGCAACCTTGCCACGGCCTCGCCGATCGGCGACTCGGCGCCGGTGCTGCTGGCATTGGACGCCTCCCTCGTGCTCGTCTCGCCGAAGGGGCAGCGCACCGTTCCGCTCTCGGAGTTTTTCCTGTCCTACCGCAAGACGGCGCTGGCCGATGACGAGGTCATTCTCGAGGTGGTTGTGCCGGTTGCCGCGCCGGCGGCGGGTCATTCGCGCAAGCGCGATTGGTTCAAGGTTTCCAAACGGCGCGAGATGGACATCAGCACGGTCGCGGGTTGCTTTTCCGTCGAGACGGACGGCGCGGGGTTGGTTGTCCGGGCGCTGTTGGCATTCGGCGGGGTGGCGGCCACGCCGGCGAGGGCGCGGAAGACGGAGGAGTTTCTCGTCGGCAAAGCGTGGAACGAGGAAACGCTGCGCGGGGCCTGCAGGGTGCTGTCCACCGAGTTCCAACCCATCACCGACGCGCGGGGGAGTGCGGATTACAGGGCCGGGCTGATCACGAGCCTGCTGGAGAAATTCTTCCACGAGAGCGAATGGACGGAAGACGGCGCGCCATTGCCCGCCGCGGTCGTCCCTGCGGACCGTCCGCTTCCGCACGAGAGCGCGCACAAGCATGTGACCGGTGAGGCGGTTTACACTGACGATGCCGCATTGCGCAGCAGGCGGGCGCTCGAGGTCTGGCCCGTGCATTCGCCCCATGCCAAGGCGAAGATCCTGCGGCGCGATGCGGATGCGGCGCGCGCGATGCCCGGGATTCATGCGGTGTTCATGGCCGAGGATATCCCGGGCCTCAACGACGTGGGGGCGGTCCGCCACGACGAGGAGTTGCTGGCCGACAAGGAAACGAGTTTCCACGGACACATCGTGGCGCTGGTGGTGGGCGAGACGGCCGACCAATGCCGGGCGGCGGCGGAGAAGGTGGTTGTCGAATACGAACCGCTCGAACCGGTGCTGACCATCGAGGATGGGATCGCCAAGAACAGCTTCCTCAGCGAACCGAATTTCATGCGGCGGGGTGATGCAGACTCTGCTCTCGCGGCGGCCCCGCACCTGCTTGAGGGAAATTTTTCCTTCGGCGGGCAGGAGCATTTCTACCTCGAGATGCACGCGGCCTATGCCGAGCCGGGCGAGGACGGATCGGTGCATGTCACCAGTTCCACGCAGCATCCGAGCGAGGTGCAGCAGGGCGTCGCGCATGTGCTTGGCATCCCGGCCAACCTCGTGGTGGTGACGTGCCCCCGGATGGGAGGCGGCTTCGGCGGCAAGGAAACCCAGGCGGCGACGCTGGCGGCTTTGTCCGCGCTGGCGGCGAAGGTCACGGGGCGACCCGTCCGCATGCGCTACAACCGCGACCAGGACATGATGCTGAGCGGCAAACGGCATCCGTTCCTCGCGAAATTCACAGTAGGCTACGACGATGACGGGCGATTGCTTGCGCTCAAGCTGGCGCTGTATTCCAACGGCGGCTGGGCATTGGATTTGTCCACCCCGGTGACCGACCGGGCGATGTTCCATTCCGACAACTGCTACTACATCCCGAATGCCGAGATCCGCGGTCAGGTCGTGAAGACCAACATCGTCTCCAACACGGCGTTCCGCGGCTTCGGCGGTCCTCAGGGCATGCTCGTCATCGAGGAGATCATCGACCGCATTGCGCGGCAGACCGGGCTGGCTCCGGAGGTCGTGCGCGAGCGGAACCTCTACCACGGCAGCGGCGAGACGAACACGACCCACTACGGGCAGGAGATCGAGGACAACCGCATCGAGCAGGTCTGGCACGATTTGAAAACGTCGTCCGATTTGTCCGCCCGCCGCGCCGAGGTGGCGGCATGGAATGCGTCAAACCCGCACCGCAAGCGCGGCCTGGCGATGACGCCGGTGAAGTTCGGCATTTCCTTCACCAACACCATCCTCAACCAGGCCGGCGCGCTCGTGCTGGTTTACACCGACGGCTCGGCCCAGGTGAACCACGGCGGCACCGAGATGGGGCAGGGGATCAACACCAACATGACCGCCATCGCGGCAGGCATTCTCGGCATCGAGCACGCGAAGATCCGCGTGATGTCCACCGCCACGGACAAGGTGCCGAACACCTCGGCCACCGCGGCCTCCAGCGGCACCGACATGAACGGCATGGCCGTGAAGCACGCCTGCGACCAGCTCATCGCGCGGCTGCGACCCGTGGCGGCCGAGATGCTCTCGGCCAAGCGCGGCAAGACCTGCGGCGCGAACGACGTGCGCTTCGCCGACGGTCGCGTGTTCCACGTCAATCACCCCTCCGAATATCTCAACTTCTCCGAGGTCGCGCAGAAGGCGTGGATGCAGCGCATCAGCCTCTCGGCCACCGGCTACTACCGGACACCCGAGATCCATTGGGATCGCAATGCGGGCCACGGCCATCCATTCTACTACTTTGCCATCGGCGCCGCTGTCAGCGAGGTGGAGGTGGACGGCTTCACCGGGGAAATGACCGTGCGCCGTGTGGACATCCTTCATGACGTCGGACAGTCGATCAACGAAGGGATCAATCGCGGCCAGGTCGAGGGCGGGTTCGTCCAGGGCATGGGCTGGCTGACCGCCGAGGAGTTGGTGTGGAACCGCGAGGGACGGCTGCTCACGCATTCGCCGGACACCTACAAGATCCCCGCGGTGGGCGACATTCCGCGGGATTTCCGAGTGCGCCTGCTGGAGAACGCGCCCAACCCGAAACAAACCATCCATCGCAGCAAAGCCGTCGGCGAACCGCCGTTCATGCTGGCCATCTCCGTGCGCGAGGCGATCCGCGATGCCGTGGCGGCATTCGGTCCGGGCGGCCGCCAGGTGCGCCTGGCATCACCCGCCACCGGCGAAGCCATCTTCCGTGCGATCCGCGAACAGAAGATGCCGGAGGTTTCCGCACAGCCTGCCGAAGCCGTCCCGCGCGAGGTGCTGGTGTAGGGCCAGATGTATGAGATTCTGACCGCTTCCGCGGAGTGGAAATTGGCTGCAAGCGCGGGTTGGGATTCTGTAAATGTCAAAAATTCCATGACTAACCCCTGTGGCTCCCCTCACGACTGCAGCGTTTCGACGGCCGCCGTTTTCGAGTGGTTTTCCGGCGTGGCGCGTAGCCGGAGTGTGGATGAGGAGCGGCGGAAGGTTGAAACTCTGGAGCGGCAAGCTCGCGGACGGTGAAGGGTTGAAAGCTCGGCGCGCCTTGTGATCCCAGCTTGCTGGAGGTCATTGACAGGCGTCTGGCCCGTCGGTGACGAAGGCGGGGTTTTGGGGATTACTTGCCCTCGGAGTAGGCGGCGATGGTATCTGCAATGAGGCCTTCGAACATTTTGGATCCGCCTTTGAGAAACAGGCCGCGGTTGCAGAGGCGTTCGAGCAGTTCCAAGTTGTGCGAAGCAAGCACGAGGATGCGGGATTTGTCCACGAGGCGTTTCATGTGCTCCTCGGCCTTGTTGCGGAAGGATTGGTCGGCCACGCTCAGCCACTCGTCGAGAATGAGAATGTCGGGGTCGATGGAGACGGAGAGGGAGAAGTTCAGGCGCATCAGCATCCCCGAGGAATAGGTGTGCACCGGCATGGCGAGGTAATCGCCGAGTTCCGAGAGCTCGGCGACGCGTTCCATGAAGGAGGGCCAGTCGCGGCGCGCGACGCCCATGAGAACGGCGCGGGATCGGATGTTCTCATACCCGGTGGCATGGGATTCGAGGCCGATGCCGCTGTCGATGATCGCAGCGACACGGCCGCATGCGGTCACGCGGCCGGTGTGAGGCCGGTAAATCCCGGCCATGGTGCGCAGCAGCGTGGATTTTCCCGAGCCGTTGGAGCCGACAATTCCGAGGCGGTCGCCCTCGTTCAACTCCATGGAGAGGTTGTTGAGGGCGTGCACCACGAAATGGTTGGCGGCATCGCGGGCAAGGCGTCCACCGGTTCCAAAGGAAATGAGTTTTGTCTTAAGCGAACGGCCGCCGACCCCGTAAACACGGAAGATCAGCGAGACATTCTCCAAGGCGAGCCGGGTGGTTGCCATGGGTCAGACAAGGTAAGCCACCCGGTGGCCGGCTCGGCGCATCAGCCAGAACGCAAAGAGGGCGGAGAGGATGTTGGCCAACACCAGAAATCCCCATGTCGAGATTCCCGGTGCCTCGCCCATCAGGGGGGAGCGGATGGCATCGACCAGATGGAAGAACGGGTTGAACTGCGCCAATGCGGCCCGCGATCCCAGCATGCTCTTGAAAAACATGATCGGCGTCACGAGCATGGCGATCTGCAGAATGTTGGTCACGAAATGGGGGATGTCCCTGAAGCGGGCGCAAATGATGGCAAGAGAGAGGCCACTTGTGGCAAGGATCGCCGCGACGCCCGCGAAACCGGGGATGACGAGCAGGGTGGCAAGGTTGGGGCGGAGGCCGAAAATCAGGGCGACCACAATGAAGACAAGGAGGTTGTGTGCGAGCAGCAGGCTGTGCCGGGTGATGACTTGAAGCACATAGATGCCGATGGGCAGCGGCTGGTTGCGGATCAACTGGCTGTTGGCCGTGAAGGCTGCACAGGAATCGATGATGGTCCCGGAAATGAACCACCAAGTCAGGAAACCCGCGGTGAGGTAGGGCGCGTAAATGTGCAGCGGTTGGTCGAAGACGGCGCCGTAAACCAGGGAGAGTCCGCCGACGAGAATCCCGAGGTTCAGAACCAGCCAGAGCGGCCCGAGGAACGAACCCCGGTAACGCGCCTTGATGTCCTGCCGCGCCAGCCAGGTCCAGACAGGCCAGAGGTGGATCGCCCCGGGGATCGAGTTGATGGTGGTGGTGGCCGGATGATGCTGCCCCATGGGGGAGTGCATCATGAGGCTGCCTGCGCCCTTCATGAAGCAAATAAGGGAGCGCCCTGAGGCATTCCGCCGGCTATGAAGGGAGCAGGTCGAGGACTCTGCGGGGGACGGCTGGGCAGGGCGCGGTCCGTTCTCTGGCGATTACCCCTTCGGGAGTCTGCAGTGTCCACAAGCTCCCGTCGGGACGGCAGCGCCAGCGCGGATGGAGCCAGTTGTATTGCTCGGCATACTCCAGGATCCAAGGCGTGAAGACGGCGTTCAAGTCCGCAGCCAATCTCGCAATCTCCGCCTGCACCGGACGACCGGTGTCGGGCCAGAGGGCGCGGGCAAATGTGGCGGAAACCTTCCCGGGTGATTGGCGGATGCCGACGGCAGGCACGATGGGCGCCCCTTTCAGCACGGATAGGGCGTAGGGTCCCGGGGCGCAACTTGCGGGGACGCCGAGGAAATCGGCGTGGATTTTCGTCTCGTAGCTGTTGAGGTCGGTCATGAAGGCCACGATCTTGCGGTCCTCAACGGCTTGGGTGATGGCGCGGGTGTCGTCCGAGGAGATCCATTCGATGCCGTAGCGCGATCGGCGCTCTTGGAACACGCGTTCGGCCAGGGGGTTGCGGGCCCTGCGGTAAACCGCCGCGAGGCGCAGGCCGATGTCGGGTGCCCAGCGCAGGAGGGGTTCCCATGTGCCGAGATGCACCGCGCAGAGGATCACCCCGCGGTCCCCGGCGAGTTCGAGGAGCTCGGCGTAGTTGTCGAAGGAGAATTCCAACTCGTGCGAGAAGGCGCTGTCCATGTAGCTCGCGAGATGGTTTTCCATCGCCAGGGCGGCGAGGGATCGCCTTTGGCGGTCGTTGAGATTGTCCCCGAACACAAGCCGCAGGTTTTTCAACGCCCATTGCCAATCGCTCCGCAGCACGGTGCGGCAGATGGGCATGAGTTGAGCCAGCCGCGTCCGCGCACTTTCGACACTGTGTCCGAGCAGGAACTTCTCGGCGCTGCGCAAGGCGAGCCATTCGAGGTAAAAACCGGCGCCGACAGTTTCCTTCTGGATCTCCGGGCCGAAATGCTTGTCCATCTCCCCGGGATCGCCTGTTGCCGCCGGGTGTGTCGTGTTGGCGGGAGCAGCATTGTCTGCGGCGACTGGGGATGTGGTGTCCGCCGCAGGCAGTCCGGGTTGGGTGGTGCTGATGAGGTGCAGGAGCTTCGCGGCGAGATCCCCGACCGTCGTGTTTGCGGCGATGGATCCTTGCGGCAACGACACGCCGAGACGGCGCTCGATGCGGATCACGGTTTCTATGGCGATGAGTGAGTCGAGTCCAAGCTCCTGCAGCAGGGCGCCCGGTTCGATGCTGGCCGCCGGCAAGCGAAGCACTTCGGCCAGTTGCCCGACCAAGTCCGCGGTCATGGCCGGAAGTCGTTCCGCGGAGGGCAGGGTCAGGATGGCCTCTCGGGCGGAGCCCCCGGAGCCTGAGGATGTTGCAGCCGACGATACCCCCATCAATTCCCCGAGTCGCGGGACGTCCACCCCGAGGCCCAATCCTCCCTGCTCCCCCGTCCAGCGAATCCTCGCCAAGATGGCGTCCTCGGCGCCGGCGGCCATCAGATCGCCCAGAGCTTCCGTCGATTCCGAAGCTGTCATGCCGGCAAGTCCGCGGCTTTCAAGAAGGCTGCCGATCTCGGCATGCTCGGCCACGTGGCCGGCGTCGCTCACGACGCCCCAATGGATGACGGTGGCCGGCAGCCCCTCCGCGCGGCGCATGGCGGCGAGGCCCGACAGAAACGAGTTGGCGGCGGCGTAGGCTGCCTGTCCCGGATTGCCGAGCACCCCGGCCACGGAGGAATACAGAACGAGGAAATCCAGCGGGATCCCCGCGGAGGCCGTGTGCAGGTGCCATGCGCCGAGGCTTTTCGGCCCCATTGAGGTGGTGATGTTCTTTTCATCCACATTCGGAAGGGTGGCGCTCTCGTAACGCGTGGCGGCGTGGATGATGCCCCTCAGCGGAGGCAACGCGGCTCCGACTTCGCGGAACAAACGGGCGACTTCGTCGCGGTTGGAGAGGTCTGCCGGAAAGATGCGCGCATTGACACCGGCCGCTTTCCAGCGGTCGAGGACCTTCCGGGTGCCCGGGGAGATGTTTCCGCTGCGTCCGACGAGGGCGAGATGCCTGGCTCCATTGGCCACAAGCCAATCCGCCGTGGCGAGGCCGAAGCCCCGCACGCCACCCGTGACCATGTATGCCGCGTCGGGGGGGAATGGCGGGTTCGTGGTCGGTTGGCCGTCCGGAGCCGGGGCGGGCGCTTCGAGCACGAGTTTTCCCACATGTTTCCCTTGGGCCAATTCACGGAGGGCATCGCCCGCCTCGTCCATGGGCCGCGTGCGCAGGGGGAGCGGTTGCAGCTTTCCCGTGCGTGCCAGTTCCGCGATTTCCTTGAGCAGTCTCCGCGTTGTCTCCGCGTCGTGCTGGAGGATTTGTGCCATGTCGATGGCGGAGAACGACTGGTTGGCGCGGAAAGCGCCGAGCCCGAGGTTCGAGTTCTCGTAGATGTCGCGCTTGCCGATTTCCAGGAAGCGTCCGCCGGGGGCCAGACAGGCCACGCTTTGCACCAGAAATTCTCCGGCGAGCGAGTTGAGCACGAGATCCACGCCGCGGCCGCTGGTGGCTTCCATGATCCGGTCGCGGAAGGCGAGGGTCCTCGAATCCATCACGTGCTTGATGCCAAGGTCGGCCAGCATCCGGCGTTTGTCCTCGCTGCCGGCGGTTGCGAAAACCTCGGCGCCGAGGAGCTTTGCAATCTGGACTCCGGCGAGGCCGACGCCTCCAGCGGCGGAATGGATGAGGACTTTATCGCCTGTTTTGATGCGGCCGACCTCCCGCAGGGCGTAGAGTGCGGTCAGGAACACCACCGGCATGGTGGCCGCCTGCGCGGATGTGATGTTGTCGGGGCGGCGGACAACGCACGCGGAACGCGCGATCACCTCGGTTGCGAAGCACCCAGGGGTCACGGCCATCACCGGGTCGCCGACCGCGACATGGTGCACATCCGCCCCCGTCTCCAGGACCGTGCCGGCGCATTCGTCTCCGAGGATCAGATCCAGATCGCTGGATACCGGGTAAATCCCCAGCGCTTTCATCGTATCCCGGAAGTTCACGCCGGCGGCCTCGACGCGGAGGAGGACTTCGTCCGGTTTGAGCGCCGGATGCGGAGGGGAGGGGCGCAACTCCACCCCGGGGCCCGGCTGGCGCAGGCGCACCTGCATGGCGCGGTGCGGGGTTTGACGGAATCCGCGGAGCTGTCCGGGATGGACCCTGCGCAGCCGCGGCACGTGCCGTATGCCGTCGCGCCATGCGGTTTCTGTTTCGGGGTCATCCGCGGCGATTTCAGACACCACGGCGGTGAGGGACGGCGCCCCGGTGCTGTCGATGTCCACTAGCTTGCCGGTGATCCGGGGCAATTCGAGGTGTGCGGTGCGGACCACGCCGCATGCCGCGGCTTGCACGGGATCGGCGGTTTCATCCTCATGCACGCGGCGCGAGCGGCGCGTGACGACGACAACCTTGCGTGTCGCCCCTCCGTCCTGTGCGGAAAGTGCACGGAACAGGGCGATCAAACTGTAGCAGTGGGGAAGTCTTCCCTGATGGTCGTCCGGTGTGTCGCCGTCGAGATTTGTGCAATGCACGACGGTGTCAAAGGACGCCTTCCCCACGGCTCCGGCGATGCCTTGGTCGATTCCTGCATCCGGCAGGAGGGCGGTCGATACGGACGCGCCGCAAGAGGACAAGCTCCGGGCAACGTCATTCCCGAATCCGTTCCGATCCGCAAGGATCAGAATCTTGCGGTTTTCCAGGGTCCCTGCGGGGGGCAACGTTTCGCCCTTGATCCATTGTTCCTCGTAGAGGGAGTTTTCAAGCAGGTTGCCGGAGTCCGTCGTGCTCACGGCCCGGGCACGGAATCCCTTGATCTCGATCAGACAGCGTCCGGAGTCGTCCATGACGCAGAGGTCTCCCGCTAACAGGTGGGAATCCGCCGATGTCAGCTTCGCATGCGCCCAGACTTCGTTCCCGGGGCGCCCGTGGAAACGGACGAGGTCGAACGTGACGGGAAGAAAAAGCCGCTTGGAGGATGTGTCCTGCCAACCCGGGAACGCGCAGAGCAACGTGCCGAAACAGGCATCGAGGAATGCGGGGTGGAAGAGGAATTTGCCGCTCTCGTCATTCAGAGGTTCCGGGAGACGCACATGTCCGAGTGCTTCTCCGTCGCACCACGCGGCCGACACATGGCCGGTGAAGGCCGGCCCCAGTTGCAGTCCGCGTCGCCGCAGATTGTCCCTCAGTTCCTCCCCGGCGCATGTGTTGGCCAACCGTGTGCGAAGTTCCTCCAAGTTCACTGGAGGAGGGGGAATGATCCCGGAATTCCCGGCCAATTGCCCCCGTGCATGGAGAACCCACGGAGCCGTGTCCTCCGAGGTGGAGGAACGGATCTCAAATCCGCGTCCGGCCAGATCCAAGGTCATCCGGAGTTTGACGGGTGGACCTTGGTGTCCCAAGGCAAGGGCCTTCACGAAGTCGATGTTTGCGGCGCAAAGCGGGAGGTCGTCCTGTTGGCATTGAGCCGCGGCCAACACTATTTCCAGATAGGCTGATGCGGGGAAAATCGGCTGTGTGTTGACGGCGTGGTCGGCGAGGTAGGGATGCTCGGGGATATCCACTTTTTTCGTCCATACGCCCTCCGAATCGGGCGTGGGGTGTCCGAGCAGGGGATGGGCCGCACCTGCGAGCCGCGAAGAACGGCTGGACGGCAGTTCCGTCCAAGAGGACTCGAGTTTCCATGGGTAGGCGGGCAGGCGGGTTCTCCTGGCGTGCGGGTGGATTTTTTCCCAGTCGGCGGCCTGTCCGCTGACCACCAGGGCCCCGAGCGATGACAACATGGTTTCACGCTCGGGTTTTTGTCGCTTGAGGGAGCTGAAGACGCGCGTGTCCGCGCCGGCCTTCGCTGTGTGCAGGCATTCGAGGAGCGAGCCTCCGAGCACCGGGTGGGGTCCGACTTCGAGGAAGGTGTGGTATCCAAGCTCCAGCATCTTCGCAATCGTTGCGGAAAAGAGCACGGGCTGGCGGATGTTGCGCCACCAATAGTCCGCATCCCAATCGCCGGCTTTTGATTCTCCGGCGGTGACGGTGGAAAAGAGGGGGATTTCCGGCGGACGCGTGTGGATGTGCGCGAGTGCTTTCTCGAGGGGACCGCGTGCAGGATCCATCAGGGCGCTGTGGAAGGCATATTCGACGCGCACCTTGCGGAGGGGAACGCCGCGGCCGGTCAGTTCCTGCTCCAGCAGCGCAA
This sequence comes from Chthoniobacterales bacterium, assembly GCA_014879535.1. Classification (GTDB taxonomy): domain Bacteria; phylum Verrucomicrobiota; class Verrucomicrobiia; order Chthoniobacterales; family JACTMZ01; genus JACTMZ01. Next base: position 1,045 of record JACSRX010000057.1, on the reverse strand, counting down.
TGTCCTCCACTTTCCCGGAGAGCACCGCCGACCTCGGGCTGTTGATCGCGCCGATGGCCACGCGGCCGGCCCTCCCCGAAACCAGGGCCTGCAATTCCGCCAGGGGGGATGCCACCGAGATCATCGTGCCGCGTCCGCGGCAGACCGCCATGGACTTGGCGCGGTGGCAGATCACGCGTGTGGCTTCCTCGAGCGAAAGAACCCCGGCGACACAGGATGCTGCGGCTTCGCCAACGCTGTGTCCCACGACGGCCGAGGGCCGGATGCCCCACTCGGCCCACAAGGCGACCAAGGCCATCTGGATCGCGAAAATGGCGGGTTGCGCGATCTCCGTGTCGTTCAGGCGCGAGTGCGCGTCATCCCTCGCCAGTTCCCCGAGGAGCGACCATCCGACATTGGTGCGGATCAGGCGGTCGATCTCGTGGAGCTTGTCGCGGAATACCGGCTCCTCGCGCAGCAACTCGCAACCCATGCCCGTCCATTGCGAGCCTTGACCGCAAAAAACGAACACCGGCTCCTGCGGATGCTCAGCCGCCCGGCCTCGCGAGGCTCCTGGAGGGCAAACTCCCTCCGCGGCGGCGGCCAGCTTTTCATCCATCTCGGCGCCTGTCGCGCATATCGCCAGCCGGTGGGGCAACGAGGACTGAGTGAGTCCGGCGGTCAGGCAGACATCGTCGAGCGGGGATTTCCCGGCCAGAAGATTGTCCCGATGGCGTGCAGCCAGTTCGTTGAGCGCGTCGGAGCTCTTGGCGGAGATGACCAGCAGCCGGGGACGGTCGCCTTCCCGAGCCGGACGGATGTCATTCCCTTGTTCGCTCGAGGCGAGAATGGCGTGGGCATTCGCGCCGCCGAAGCCGAAGGAATTGACTCCGGCGATGATGCGACCCTGGCTGCGGTCGAGGTTCTCGATTTGTGTCACGACACGGAGGTTGCCGCGGTCGAGTTCGAGGGCGGGATTCGGCTCGTGGAAATGAAGGTTGGGGGGGGCTTTCCCGTGGTGCAGGCAGAGTGCCGCCTTGATTGTCCCGGCGATCCCGGCAGCGGC
>JACSRX010000052.1 GCA_014879535.1 Chthoniobacterales bacterium | reverse complement strand
GACATCGGCGGGGGGAGGCCGGGGGAAGTTGAAAGTTGAGGGATGAGAGTTGAGAGAGAATCAGGCGCCCTGCGGGAGTCGCCGCCGGGGCGACACTTTCTTTCAACTCTCAACAATGCTTGCAGCTTGTCTCCGCCGGGAATCGAACCCGGATCTAAGGTTTAGGAAACCTCTATTCTATCCGTTGAACTACGGAGACGTGACGGTGGGATTGTGGCGGAACCTGCGCCGTGCGGGAAGCGAAAGCAACTTGGAAGATATTTCGCAGCCGGCGAGCATGCCGAGGCACATGCCGCAGACCATCGCGGCGTAGGTGAGGAAGAACTGGGCGGAAGGAGCTGTCACGGGCAACCCGGCGAGCGCGAGCGCCCCGAGTTCCATGCCGGCGAACATCCCGGCAAGTCCGGCGCCCCAGCACCAGAAGCGGATGGAAAACCTCCGCGCCACACTGCGGTCGATGAAGAGCGCGGGGAGGGCGGCGGCGAGCATGCCGGCGTCCATCCATGTGAATTTCACCAGCAGCCCGAGGCCCATGTTGGACTTCGCGCAGCCGCAGAGGCAGACCCCGTCGCGCACGACGGCGGCGAACCCGGCGTCGGCCCACCAGCCGGCGAGCATGGTGAGTCCGCCGACGGAAAACATGGCGATGGTCATCCGAGCCGGCGCGGTCCAGACACGGTCGCGCGACCAGAGCAGGAGGGCGGCCCCGGCCGCGAGGAACAGGGCGATGAAGCCTGCGCCCTGGGTCCCGTGGAAACCGCCGAGCCATGCGATGGCCGGCCCCTGGAGCGCGAGGGCGGAGGCGTAAACGATGCTCTCGATGCGGGGGAAACTCCGCGCCGGTCGCGCGGTGCGAGGGGCGGCGTGCGTGTTTGCGGCGGATTTTTCCAGCGCGGCATCGGAGGTTTCGCGCAGCACCCGCCAGGTGACGGTCATGCTGGAGACGAGCATGATGAGCGCGGCGGCGATGGGATGGAGCAATCCGGCGGCGGCGAGGGCGATGCCGACGATGTTGTAGCAGGCGGCAAAGGCGATGTTGCGCCGGATGGCACGGACGGTGGCGCGGCAGAGGGCGATGGATTGCGGGATGGCGCGCAGGTCGTGGCCGTTGAGCTCCATCGCGGCGGTTTCGCGCGGGAGCTCGCTGCCGGCGGCAAGCGCGATGCTCGTGTCGGCGGCCGCCATGGCGGGCGCGTCGTTGATGCCGTCGCCGATGAAAAGGACGCGATCCCCGCGGCGCTTGAGGTTTTCAACCTCCTGAAGTTTCCCGTCGGGAGTCATTCCCGCGAGGCACTCGGAGAATCCGAAGCGCGCGGCGTTCTCCTCGCGGTCGCCGGTCATCACGATCGTGCGCAGCCCGAGGTTTTTCATCTCCGCGAGCGCGGCACGGGCGGAGTCGCGCAGGGACTCGCGCAGGACGGCAAGCCCGCAGAGTCGCCCATTGCGGCGGATGAAGATCTCGTGGCCTCCGGAAACATCCACGGCGAGCAGGTCGCGCAGTTCCGCGGGCCGGTCCTCTGGCGCAAGGAGGGTCTTGTTGCCGATCTGGAGGACGGTGTTGTCCGGCAGGCCGCCCTCGATACCCGTGCCGGGAAGGATGCCGATGCCGTGCGCAAGGAGTGGGGACTCTTCCGGGGCCGCCGTGCGGAAGGCGCGGGCGATCGGATGTGTGCTGCCCGTCTGGATCGCGGCGATTTCGCGGAGGAGGGTGGTTCGGTCGGTGCCGGGGAGGCAGACAAAATCCACGAGGCGCGCGTCGCTCTCGCTGAGGGTGCCGGTCTTGTCGAAGACGGTGGTGTCCACGGCGGAAAGCGCCTCGATGGCGTCGCCGCCGCGGGCGATGAGTCCGCGCTTGGCCAGTGCGGCCAAGGCACCCCAGATGGCCACCGGTGTCGCAAGCCCCATGGCGCAGGGGCAGGCGACGAGAAGGACGGCGAGGCCGTTGAAAATCCCCGTGACCCATCCGCTGTGCAGCGTCCATGCCGCGGTGGTGACGGCCGCCACCAGCATGACCAGCGGAAGGAACCACGCGACGAGGCGGTCGGCTTCGCGCTGGATGCGGCCCGGATGGCGCCGGGCCTCGTCGATGGACTGGAGAAGCTGGTCGAGGCGACGGGAGCGTCCCGCCGAGGTTGCGCGGATGCGCAGGCTGCTGTCCTCAAGGCGGCTGCCGGCAAGGATCGTGTCCCCCGTGCGCTTGACCACGGGATACGGCTCGCCCGTGAGCGCGGCTTCGGAAACGAGGGCGGTGCCCTCCATGACGACGCCATCCACCGGCACGCCCTGTCCGGCCCCGGCGAGGATCTGGTCGCCGGCAGCCACCTGCTCCACGGCGATGCGTTCGGCATTGCCCCGGGAGTCCAGCCGCTCGCAGAAATCGAAGGCGGCGCCGAGTTTCGAGATCGAATCGCGCAGGGCGTCGCGTCGCCGGCGCGCAAGCAGGGTGCCGAAGGTGTAGATGGCGACGAGGACGGCGACGATCTCGTAGTAAACGTGCCCCTCGCCGGTGAGGGAACTGTGCACCGACGCCGCAAAGGCGCCGGCAATGCCCGCGAGGAAAAACTGCTCGAACACGATCCGTCCGTGCCGCGCCGCCGTCCACGATTCGCGGAGGATGGGCAGCCCCGCGAGCAGGAAGACGCCGAGTGCGGAGAGGGCGAGGGCGCCGTGGATGACGGTGTGGGCGTTGCCGCTGACCGGCGAGAGGTTGACGGCCAGACTGAAAATCATCGCCTGCGCCGCAAGGAGGCCGGCCATGCCGAGACGCAGCCAAGTGCGGGCTTCGCGGGCGAGTTCGTCCCGGTCGGGCGCCTTGTCGCAATCGGTGTTGTGGCAGCAGGCGGACATGGAGTGGTTGAGGGTTGAGAGATGAGAGTTGAGAGCCCCGGCAATGCTGCCTTCACACCCTCAACCCTCCATCCATCGACTTTCATCTACTCTTAGCTTCTTGGGGCCGGGATGCAAAGCAGGTCCGGATTTGACCTAGGGGCGGCCCCTCGGCGAAGATGCCCCCTTATGAGCGAAGGAATTCTGTCGGGCAAAGTCGGAGTCGTTTTCGGGGTCGCCAACAAGCGCAGCATCGCATGGGCCATCGCCAAGGCGTGGAAGGAAGCCGGGGCAAGCCTCATTTTCAATTACCAGGGTGAGCGGGTGAAGGAGAATGTCGAGGAACTGGTCTCCGAATTCGGCGCTGACGTGCATGTTTATCCCTGCGATGTCTCGAAGGACGGGGAAATCGCTGCATTTTTCGACAAGGTCCGCGGCCACACAGACCGCCTCGACCTTCTTTTGCATTCGGTGGCTTTCGCGCCCAAGGAGGCCCTGGAGGGCGACTTCGTCTCGACCTCGCGTTCGGCGTTCTCCACGGCGATGGACATCAACGCCTACTCGCTCGTCGCGCTCTCCCGCGCGGCCGAACCGTTCATGACGAATGGCGGCAGCATCGTAGCCATGAGCTATCTCGGCAGCGTGAAGGTCGTCCCGCATTACAATGTCATGGGTGTTGCCAAGGCCGCCCTCGAATCCTCGACCCGCTATCTCGCCTACGATCTCGGTCCGAAGAAGATCCGCGTCAACTGCATCAGCGCCGGTCCCGTGCAGACGCTGGCCGCCCGCGGCATCTCCGGGTTTTCCTCGATGATGAAGCACTACGAGGAGCATGCCCCGCTCAAGCGCAGTTGCGAGACTTCCGAACTCGGCGCCACCGGCACCTTCCTCGCCAGCGACGGCGCGGCCTCGATCACCGGGCAGGTGCTCTACGTGGACGGCGGCTACGAGATCATGGGGATGTAAGGGCGCTTCGCGAAGTTGAGAGTTGAAGGTTGAGGGTTGAGGGGGAAAATATGCTGCTTGCGCGGGATCGCTGCCCGCGCGCAGGCCCACTCGCTTTCATTCTGTCAACTCTCAACCCTCAACTTTTGTGATGGACGCTCCGATCCTCGATGAGTTGCGCCGCGCGGCGGGGATCGACGCCGTGCGGGTGGACGACGCGTCCCTTGAGGACGCCTCCGGAGACAAGTGGTTCGCCCGCGCCCGGCCCGACGCCGTGGTTTTCGGGCGCTCGACCGCCGCCATCGCCGCCGTGATGAAGATCGCGGCCCGCGAGGGCATCCCCGTCACCACGCGCGGCGCCGGCCACGGCTACGTCGGCGGCTGCGTCCCCGTGCGCGGCGGCATCGTCCTCTCGACGATGCGCATGGACCGCATCAAGGAAATCAGCCCCGCCGATTTCGTCGCCGTGGTCGAGCCGGGCGTGACCACCGGGCGCCTCCAGGCCGCCGCCCGCGCGCAGGGCCTCTTCTATCCGCCCGATCCGGCGAGCCTCAAGGACTGCAGCATCGGCGGCAACATCGCCACCAATGCCGGCGGCCCCCGCTGCCTCAAATACGGCGTCACCCGCCCCTACGTCCTCGGCCTGGAAGTCGTCCTGGCCGACGGCACCATGGCCCGCGTCGGCGGACGCACCCACAAGAACAAGACCGGCTTCGACCTCGTCGGGCTCTTCACGGGCTCGGAAGGAATGCTCGGCATCGTCACCGAGGCGACACTCCGCCTCCTGCCGGCCCCGCCCGCCCGCGCCGTCCTCTCCGCCAGCTTCCCCGACATGGCCTGCGCCGCCGCCGCCGTGCAGGCCGTCTTCGCGCAGGGACACCTGCCTTCCGCCCTCGAAATCGCCGACCGCTTCACCCTCGAAGCCGCACGCCGCCATGCCGGCGGCGAAACCGTCATCCCGCCCGGCGAAGCCCACGTCCTCGTCGAGATCGACGGACAAATCTCCGCCGTGAAGGACGAGGTCCGCGATCTCCACGGGCTCCTCACGGACGCCGGGGCGGTCTCCGTCGAAAGTGCCAACACCGAGGAAGGTTGCGAAGCCCTCTGGGCCTTGCGCCGCACATTCTCCTCATCGCTCAAGGCGACCGGACTCAAAAAGCTCAACGAAGACATCGCCGTCCCGCGCGGCAAACTCGTCGAGCTCGTCCGCTTCGGCGAGGAACTGGGACGCGACTACGGCGTGCCCGTCGCCTGCTTCGGCCACGCCGGCGACGGAAACATCCACGTCAACATCATGGTCGAGAACCCCGACGATCCCGCCACCGCCGCGAAGATGGAGCAAGCCCTCGACAAGCTCTTCCACGGCGTCCTCGCCATGGGCGGCGTTATCACCGGCGAACATGGGATAGGCTTGGCCAAAAAGCGCTGGTGGCCCCAAGCCGTCAATGCCGGAAGCCACGAACTCCACCGCCGCATCAAGACCGCCCTCGATCCGCACAACCTGCTCAATCCGGGGAAGTTTCTGGATGGTTGAGGGTTGAAAGTTGAGGGTTGAGAGAGAGGGGAGACTCCGCCTCTCCCGCTGTAGCGGCGGTGCCGCAGGCTTTGCGTCCTCCGCGGGCAACGTGCTTGGGCTGGTCTGCAGCATCGAGGAGGGCCCGGGCGGTGGCGACCGCGCGGGTGGCAAGTTCGCGGGTGCCTTGGCGGAGTTCCTCGTTCGTCTGCACGAAGCGGACGTTGTTTTCCATATCCTCGGCCGTCCAGCCGCGGCTGTGGGCGACAAAGGGGAATTGCGGGAAGGTGAAGCCGAGTTCGCTGAAGAACGCGAGCATCTGGCCGGCGACGCCTTGGACGTTGTCCTGTCCGCCGGTGATGATGAACGAGGCCACCTTGTTCTGGATGAGTGCGGTGTCGTTGAGCGTGAGCTGGTTCTGGATGCAATTCATGCGCTCGGCCAATTTGAAATAGAGCGAGCTGGCGGCGCCCCAGCGGATGGGCGTGGCGACGAGCACGACGTCGGCCCAGTGCACGAGGGCCTCATAGACGGGTTCAAGTCCGTCTTCCGCATCCATCTGCGTGATGCTGCAGGGCCAGGTGCAGGCCGGGGCGGCCTTCGAGTAGTAGCCCTCGCAATGCCGGAACTTCAACTCGGCCAGCTTGATGAGCTTGGTCTCGCACCCGAGAGACTCGCGCGCGTGGTCGAGCGCCACGGCGAGGAGGTCGTCCGAGGTGGAATACCGCGGCGCTTCCGCGTCCATGCCGGTGGTGGAGATGCCGAAGACGCGGACGGGGCCCGGTTCGCGCCGCACCGGACGGGTCAACGGGTGCGGCTCGCGCTGCAGGACTTGTGCGGGTGTGGCGGTGTCGAACCGCACCCACAGTGCGCCGTCTTCCTCCTTCAGCTCGAATGAGGGCACGGCGATGGGGTAGCCGAGCCCCGAGGTGCCGTTGCAGCGGTTGAAGCTCCAGCCGTGCCACGGGCAGCGGATGTTCTCGCCCGCGAGCTGGCCGTCGCCGAGTGGACCGCCCGCATGTGGACAATTTCCGGAAATCGCCCCGAACCGGCCGTCTTTGTAGGAGAGCGCGACGGGCTGTCCGTCGATGATCAGCGATTGCAGTTCGCGCTGCTTGAGTCCGTCAATCGTGCCGACGCGGTGCCAAGGGGAGCCTGCGGAGGGATTCATGGCAGGAAGATGGCGGAAACTCCTGCGGGCAGGAAGGTGGATTTGGAGGCTTTCCTGCCATTGCGAATGATCCTCACAGCTGGCTAAGGTTTGTTGTGCGGCTGTTCTTCCGGATTTTGGCCATTTCCCTCGCCGTGGTTTTGGGGGTGGCACTGTTTTTGATGATCACGGAGGTGTTCGTGATAATTGGCTTCGTGGCTTTGCCTCTGCTGGCAATGCGTTTTGGCAACCGATATTGGATCGTGATATCGGGTCTTGTGGCCGTGATGGGTCTCGTCCTCCACTTCAGCGGGTTCAAACTTTATGGTTCCGCGCAAGTCGTCACGACGCCTCCCCTCCCGAATGCCCGCAAGCTTGTTTCTCTTCAGCCGCCCAACCAACTCCGCTTCTCCAATGGCGACACGCTTAGCCTTGCGGACATTTACATTCCTACATCGGTTGACCTGAGTGAACTTTCGGGAAGAAGTGAGGCGGTTGCGAACGACATGCGGGTTTTCAAGTTGCTGAGGGCGCTTGGCTTCAATCAAGGCACCAATACCATCAGCGTTCAGGTTGATCCCCAAGGACATGCACTCGCGCAGCGCCGGATGAATTATTGGTGCGGCAACACTTTCTTTCCCACGCTCCTTCCGCGACGATTGCCAAGCCATGACACGGTTGACCTCGGCCTCAAGTTGGTCGCTGCCGGACTCGCCATTCCCTCCGATGTAGCCGGTGAGGACAAAGACTATCGCAAGACCCTCTTGCAGGCCCTTTCTGACTCGCAGGATTCCCCGTGGTATTGCGTGACTGCGAAGATACCTCAGCTTGATCGTACCACTGTTGCGCTGGGGAGATCGCTCGCCAAGTCCGACAGCCGCGACTTTGTTGCCGGCGCCTATCTTCTCGTTGCCGCGCAGGATACAGAAAGCTATGCCACCCTGCGGCGTGAGATTTTGAGGCGTATGGAAATCAACGGGCGAGATTACGATGCGGTTGCCCAAGCTCGTTCGGAAGACTTCGGCAACATTCTTGCTTGGATTGATGTTGATGAGGCGCGTCGCCAGTTGTTGCCGATTTCCTTCCAGACGCGCAGTTTCGGCCCGACATGGCCCGATGCTGCCATGACCCTTGCCTGTCATGGTGATCTCCAAGGATTCGATGCTGTTGTGCAGCGCATGGCCAATCCATCCACCTCCGATAGCGAACGATCCTCTCTCAGCAGAACCCTCAAATCATTTTTCCGCTTTCCGGAAAATTTACCCAGCTTCCTCGAATGGTATCAGAGAAATCGCCCACGCCTGCGCTCCGGCCGTGATCATTCGGGTCAGCTTGCTTTCTGGCTTGATGAAGGACAGCCATTCGATTCCGCCTATTTCTCATCCATGCAGGGACCTGCGGTTCCGGTCCCGTGAACTTTTTGATTTGGCATCAAAGCTGGTCCCAATCTGTCGGATGATGGGCAGGCGCACATCCCGGACGAGCCTGTAGGGTGTGGTTATCGTTGGTTGGCACCGAACTTCAGCCGGGCAAGGGGCTTGACAGGGGTCCGGGTGGGTTTGAGATTCCCGGCCATGACTTCGCGCATCGGGGCAAACTGTGTGATGCCGGAGATTCCTCTGGATGAGGCCGAGCGGCAACAGGCGGTCGATGACCTCCGGTTGGTGGCCACGCCGCAGGAGGAAAGGTTCGACCGCATCGTGAATCTCGCCCAGCTCCTGTTCTCCGTCCCCATCGCCTACATCGCCCTCATCGACAAGGATCGGCAGTGGTTCAAATCCAAAGTCGGCCTCAAGCCCTCCGAGACGGCGCGGGACATCTCATTCTGCGGACATGCCATCCTGCAGGATGAGGCGATGGTGGTGCCGGATGCCCTGCAGGATTACCGCTTTGCCGGAAATCCCATGGTGCAGGGGGAGCCCTTCATCCGATTTTACGTGGGGCAGCCCTTGCGCGGTCCCTCCGGGCACAAAGTGGGAACCCTCTGCCTGGCCGATCGCGAGCCGCGGGAGCTGAGCGGGCATGACCTGAAATTGCTCCAGCAACTTGCCGGGTTGGTGGAGCGGGAATTCACGCTTCTGGACCAGATCCAGATGCAGATCGAAAACCTCAAGGCGAAGGAGGAAATCGAACGGCAGAGCCGGGAGCTCGAGGCCGCTGTCGAAGCGCTTTCGGAGGAAAAGGAGCATTCCGAAATCCTGCTGCGCAACCTCTTTCCCGGGGAGGTGGCCGACGAACTCAAGCGCAACGGCCGGGTCAAAGCCGTCGCCCATGAAATGGTCTCGGTTCTTTTCGCCGACTTCAGCTCCTTCACCTCCGTGGCATCCACCTACTCGGCCGCGGAGCTGGTCGAGGAACTCAACCGCTGTTTCTGCCTCTTCGACGGGCTGTGCGGCCGCCATGGCGTGGAGAAGCTCAAGACCATCGGCGACGGCTACTTCTGTGTGAGCGGCCTCCACGGCGACCCCTTGGAGGGTGCACTGCGGTTGCTCCGCTTTGCGAAGGAGGCCATGGACTTTGTCATCAAGCGCAAGGCGGAGGTTGAGGCCTCCGGGCGTCGATACTGGGGAATGCGCATCGGGATCCACTGCGGGCCCGTGGTGTCCGGCGTCGTCGGCATCAAACGCATGGCCTATGACATCTGGGGCGACACTGTGAACGCAGCCGCCCGCATGGAGCAGGCCTCGGAACCCGGTCGCATCAATCTCTCCAAGGATTTCCGCGACCTGCTGGCCGGCCAGATCCGCGCCACTTCGAGGGGGGTTGTCCCGCTGAAGAATTGCGGCGAGTTGGAGATGTTCTTTTTCGACGGCTTCTCCGAGTAGTTTTCGCGCCGGGTGCATGGCTCGCTTAGCCGCGGTTGGCCCGGAGGCCCGGCCCTACCGCCTGCGCATTCTCGCCTCGGTCGGGGGATTGACGCAGCGCAGAACTGGGAATCCGCGCTTCAAGCGCAAAGCAGCAGGTTGACGTCGGGAATGATCATCCCGCGGTCGCGCCGGAAACCTGCTTGGAGCAGAGGGCGTCAATCTCGAAGACGCCGGCCAAGCGGTTGAGTCCCGCGGGATCGGTCCGCTGACGCAATCCCATGGGGCGCTCTTTCACCACGAATCGCTTCCGCCGGGGCGGTTGGGTCTGGACGCTCAGTCCGGTCCGCAGTGCCGCGTTGAGCGTCTGCTTGAACGACTTCCGCGAGCGGTGCATCGCATCGTGCAGCAGGCGCTCGACGTCCTTTTCGAGGGTCACCGTTGTTCGCACGCTGGCATGAGGAGTCGCTCAATTGCGGCTGTCAAAATGCGTCACAGCCTCGGGCTTTGGCAGCGAGCCGTCCACCGCGACCGCTCCGAGTGCCGCCGCCTTGGAGCGCTTGCGTTGCAGGTATCCCCGTCGTATAGACAACATTCATGATTGCTACCTACAATATGCGGGAAGCGCAGGCGCAGTTGACCAAACTCTGCCGCTCGGGACGGCGGTTCGTCATTTCCAACCGCAACCGCCCGGTCGTGGTGGCCATGCCGGTGGAGGATTTTGAAGCGCTGATGGAAACGTTGGATGTTTTGGCCGACCCAGCCGCCCTCAAGGCCGTCGAGGCGGCCCGCTCGGGTCGGGCCAAGTATCGCACCTTGGATCTGGCGGATGAAGATTTCGGCCTCTGACCAGGTTGCCGCCTGGCTCTCTGCCCTCCCTCCGCAGACGAAGAAGCGAGTGCGCGCCGCTCTGCGCGCGCTGACGCGGGGGCGGGGCGACATCAAGGGACTGCAAGGCGATCTTGAAGGCTTCAGCCGCCTCCGCATCGGAGGCATCCGCATCCTGTATCGCCAGATGTCCGCCCGCGAAATCCGCCTCGAATACGCCAACACCCGCGATGTCGTTTACGAAATGTTCCACCGCTTCCTCGCACGGAGCGAGGGGGAGGGAGGATGATTGCGGTCGTCGTCGCAGCCTCAAGGCTGCGGTTTTGCGCAGAAAGCACGGAAACCAGTCTCCAGATCCCTCGGAGACCGCCCCAGCGCTTGGAGCATAGCGAAGAGTTCGAGGTCTGTCAGGGCCCGGGACCCGTCTTCGATGAATCCGTAAACATGCCGAGAAATGTCCCAACCGTTCCGCTGAAGCCTGCCCACGATCGTCGCTTGAGTGAGTCCCTGCTCCTCGCGCAGCGAACGCAATAGCGGGCCCAAGAGGTTCCGTTGCCCGGGCGCAAGCTTTGTAGGGGTGATGCGTGGGGGCACCCCGATTTAATACCGGTATTACCTTGACTGAGGGGTTATGTGTGTATTACCTCGTGAATCCATGAGCACTTGTCCATGGGCATGGGAAGGTCACTCATCAGCCTCAACAGCGCGGCGGATTCGCCGCGCTGCCAAGGCCACTCGCAGCAACGTGAGTCAGGGCACACATTCGCGAATCTGCCGCCCCTCTTTCACAAATCGCGCACAGAAACCACGAGCGCACGCTGCTCCCTCATCAGGTTCACCTGCTCATTCCATCTTTCGGGACACGCACAACGCTCGGCAAAAGGCCGCACGCCACTTTTGACAGCAACGTTTAGAGAACAGCAGGCGCGCAAAAAACCTCATGAAACGACACACCCGATACATCGCAGCGATAATCAGTGCATCAGCGCTTCTTACTTGCGGAACCGGCGCGGCCTTGGCGCAGACAACGACATTCAATTTCACTGGAGCAGTGCAAACCTGGGTCGTGCCGCTTGACGTTACTCATATTTCCTTCACCCTCACTGGTGCCACAGGTGGGAACGCGTTCGGAAGCTACACCGTTTATGGCGGATATGGTGGGTCGGTAAGTGGGATTCTTCCCGTTCTTCCGGGATCGACGCTCTACATCGTGGTGGGTGGCTTTGGGGATGATTCCAATACGACCGCATTAGGTGGCTATAATGGAGGGGGCGCTGGCTCAGTTGGCAGTAGCAGCGGCGGAGGTGGGGCGACCGATTTGCGTGGCGGAGTTGGTGATTTGTTGGATCGAATCGCCGTAGCCGGTGGAGGCGGTGGTGCCAGTTCAGCGCTTGGTTACGGCGGTGGCGGAGGCAATTTCGGCCCCTTCAACACGACCTTGGGTGTGGGGTCCGATTCTTGGAAGGGTGGTGGAGGTGGCGGCTATTACGGTGGGGCTGAGGGCCTGTTCAACGGCCGAGGGGGAAGCAACTATCTGCCTCCCGAGGTAATTGACGGGATCAGTGTGACGGATACCGTCGGGCGCCTTGTGCCGGACAAACTTCACGGAACTGCCACCATCACAGTAGTTCCAGAGCCGTCTGTGGTAACCTTAATCGCAATTGCAGGCGCGTTGACTGCTTCGGCGCGACTCACCCGGATAAGAAATGTTTCAAGGAGTCCTCGGAATTAGCAACATGAGTGAGCGCGACATAATACTAACGGCTGTGGTGCTTCGTGCAAAAGGGCAGTTCGCGGATGCGATTCAGTTGCTCAATGATAACTGGTCTCTGTTTTCTGAAGACTTTCTTCCAGTTGCTATTCGCGAGAAGTTTTATGCGGCTGTCGAGGCCGGTGATCGGATTACTGCGGGGAAACTTGCACAAAAAATTGCAGAAGAAGATCCTCATTTACCAAGCATCCAGCCATATCTAAGGTAGAAGCGTTGTCGCAAAAACAAGGCTTTGCCCAAAGTTGCTCCAACATCGTCTTGCAAAACCGGAATGGCGCCGGTATCGCGCACCGATACGGTGTGTATTGCTTCTCCATGATGACCACGGTTTCGCTCAGGTTGCCGGATCACGTTCTCGAGCGGGAAAAAGTGTCGCAGGACCGTGGCACGACCAAGTCGGCGGTCGTTCGTGCGTGCCTCGAAGAGTCGCTTGCGGCCCCTGTTCATGGGGGAAAGGAAACCTGTTATGGCCTGGCGACAGATCTCGCGGGCACGCTCAAGGGACTGCCGCGCGACCTTGCGACGAATTCCAAGCACATGGATGCTTTCGGGCGGTGAAGGGACCGGTGTTGGTGGACCCCGATATCGACCTTGCAGCTATTCGGCAGCTTTGCGCTCGCTATCTCGTTCCGGGGTGGGACGATCTGCTCTTGGACCGACTTTGAGATTGCGCCCGGGCGGGATTGCGGCAGGTTTGCGCGCCCATGGCGTTGCTGCAGTTGAAATCCGTCTCGCTCCACTACGGGCGGGACTACCTGCTGGAAGGGGCGGACCTTTCCATCGAGGCGGGGGAGCGGGTGGCGCTCTTGGGACGCAACGGGTGCGGCAAGACGAGTCTCATGCGGCTCATCGCGGGGGAGGAGGGGGCGAGCGCGGGCGAGATTCTGCGCACGCCGGGCGCGGTGATGACGCGGCTTGACCAGGAGGTTCCGCAGGATGTGGAGGGGACGGTCATTTCCGTGGTGCGGGGCGGGATTTCGCCGACGCGGCACGAGGAGGATTGGGAGATCGATGTGCGGTTGGAGGAATTGTTGGCCGAGATGGAACTGCCCGCCGAGGCGGACTTCGGGTCGCTGTCCGGCGGCCTCAAGCGCCGCGTGCTGCTGGCCCGGGCGCTGGCCGGGCAGCCGGATTTGCTCCTGCTGGATGAGCCGACCAACCACCTCGACCTGAACTCCATCCTCTGGCTGGAGGACTTCCTGCTCAGGCATCCGATGAGCCTGCTCTTTGTCACGCACGACCGGACGTTTCTCCGGCGGCTGGCCAACCGGATCGTCGAGTTGGATCGTGGGCAGCTTTTCGGCTGGGCCTGCGACTACGACACATTCCTGCAACGCAAAGCCGACCGGCTCGAAGCCGAGGCTGTGCAATGGAAGGCGTTCGACAAAAAGTTGGCGCAGGAGGAGGCGTGGCTGCGTCAGGGGGTCAAAGCCCGCCGCACGCGCAACGAAGGACGCGTGCGGGCCCTGCTTGAGTTGCGCCGCGAGCGCGCCCGCCGGCGCGAGCGCTCGGGGAAGGCGAAGATCGAAATCCAAGAGGGCGCGTTGTCGGGTCAGCGCGTGCTGCGCGCGGAAGGGGTCACCTTCGCGCATCCGGAAATGCCGGAGCCGGTGGTGCGGGATTTTTCCACGGAGATCTACCGCGGGGACAAGATCGGGATTCTCGGACCGAACGGGTGCGGCAAGACGACGCTGCTCAAGCTGCTGCTCGGACGGCTCGAACCGCAGGCAGGCACCGTGACCACGGGCACCAACCTTCAGGTGGTGTATCTGGACCAGCTGCGGGACCAGATCGATCTGGACAAGACGGTCGCGGAGAATGTGGCCGGCGTCTCCCAGTCCGTGCGCTTCCAAGGGCGCGACCGCAACATCCACAGCTACCTCGCGGACTTCCTGTTCCGCTCCGACCGCGTGCGCATGCCGGCGAAGTTGCTGTCCGGAGGCGAGCGCAACCGCCTGCTGCTCGCCCGCCTGTTTCTCCAACCGGCCAATGTGCTGGTGCTCGACGAGCCGACCAACGACCTCGATGCCGAGACGCTGGAGTTGCTGGAGGAGTTGCTCGTCAATTGGGATCAGACCCTGCTGCTTGTGTCCCACGACCGTGCGTTCCTGGATGCGGTGGTGACGAGCCTGCTGGTCTTTGAGGGCGGCGGAACGATCACCGAGGTCACTGGCGGCTACAGCGATTGGCAGAGGTGGTCGGCCCGTGGTGCCGCGGTGCCTCCCGCCGTCGCGCCCTCTCCGGACAAGAGGGCGGAGAGCCCGAAAGCGGAACGCCGGGGACGGGTGGAGAAATTCCTCAACCGCGAACGCCGGGAGTTGGAGGAGCTGCCCGCGCAGATCGAACAATGGGAAGCGGAGCAGGCGCAGTTGGTTGCGCAGCTGCAGGATCCGGAGCTCTATCGCACCAATCCTGAAGCCTTGCCGAAGATCGAGGTCGAGTCCTCCGCCCTCGAAGCGAAGATCCGCACCGCCTTCGCGCGGTGGGAAGAGTTGGAAGCCAAGCGCTGTGCGCTCGAAGAAAAGTGAGCGGGGATTGGCGGCTTTGATTCGAGCGGAAGCCGGTGTCCGGGGGAAAGCGACTGTTTAACGGCCGCCCAACCGACGCCACAGCAGGAGCGCGAGGCCGGTGAGACTGAGGAGGAGGGTCGAGGGTTCGGGCACGGCGACTCCCGGAATGTTCTGGGGATTCAAAACCGGGTTGTCGTAGGACGCGATGACGGCCATCGCGAGGATGTCGTTCACGGAGGGGTAAACGCGGGTTCCCAAGTCTGTTTTGTCCTCCATCAACGAGGGACGGGCAAGGTGTTCGCCCCGATCGACATAAATTTCATATCCCGCATAGGCAGGGGACACGGCTTCTGTCACGACCAGCGGGTTGGTGGGTTCATAGTGCGGAGGATCGTATAGCAACCCGAGCCCATGGCCGATTTCGTGCATGGCTATGGTCAGCATGTCCGACCTTCCGTAGGCGGGACTGTCGGGCGCCGCTGCAAACGTGATGCCGACGTTGAGCTCCGTATCGACGCCGCCCACCACGACGACTTGGTTGCTGATCACCAGCCCGCCGGTGAACGCCGGATTGCCCATGACGATTTCCGGGTTGGGATCGGCGAACCAGGAAATCTGCGGAGAGTTGAGGTTGTTGAAAGCGATTGATCCGGAGCGAATGCGTCCGGTGTTTTCGTCAACGGTCAGCAAGGAGAACTGGGCGACGAGGCTCACGTCCAACTCATCCCAGTGGTAGGTCAGATCAAGCGTCCATTCCTGGTCGGGATCCGGGTAGGCGAGTTCCCAGTTGAGGACGGCCTGGTTGAAAATCGCGGTGAGATTTCCGCCGCCGACGATGTTCTCCGACGGGTGTTCTATGTCGCCCACATGCGCAATGATGTTCAATCCGGCCCGCGCGGGTGCCAACCAGCCCATGGCGACGGCGAAAAGTAGGGCGGCTGCAAGCGGCGGGCGGAGTCGCGTCATGGTTCCGTGGAAGTCGGAGGGGGAGCTTCGCACATTGCCGGGCTTCGTCCACGGTTATCTGGAGAGGTGGGCGTCGGTTCGTCCCTGTTGCAGCCCCGGGGGCGGGTCAGTTGGTCATGATGGTGAGGTCGCGGATTTTGGTGCGGACCATGGGGTCGTCGGTGACGAGGACGGTGGTGCCGGGGTGGAGGACGGCATAGACCTTGGAGGGGAACTCGGGGTTGACGCGGATCATGCGTCCGAGCTTGTCGGGGGAGGGGCGGGGGCCGCGGGCATTGCTGACGCGCATCCATTTGCGGCTGGGTTGTCCGGGGGCCCACCAACTGGGTTTGCCGGTGGTCCCTTCGAGGAGGGTGAAGACCTGTTGTCCGAACCGCCCGGTCCCGCGGATTTCCAAGGGGGCGCGGCCGATGGGCTCGCCGTTGCGGTAGACATAGACGGTGCGGTCAGCACGCGAGACGACGAGGGTGACGGGTCCGGACGGACTGCGCTCGGGGCGCCATTGGTATTCGCCTTTGGCCAAGGGACGGACCATTTCCCGGCTGAAGTCTCGGGGTGCGAGGAGCAGGCCCGGGTTGCCGGCGAGGCGGAGTTGGGGGGACCGGTCGTCGCCGATGATGACGGTGCCGCCTTGGGCGGTGATGCTGAAGAGGAGCTTGGAGAAGTCATAGGGCATGCGGATGCAGCCGTGGCTGGCCGGGAAGCCGGGCAGGTTGCCGGAGTGCATGGCCACGCCGTTCCATGTGAGGCGCTGCATGTTGGGCATGGGGGCGTCGTCGTAGGTCCGCGAGTAATGCTCCCGCTTCTTCTCGAGGATGCTGAAGACGCCGGTCGGTGTGGAGTGGCCCTTGGCACCGGTGCTCACGCTCGAGCGTCCGATCAGGACGCCGTTGCGGTAAACGCTGATGGTCTGGAGCGGGATGCTGACAAGGGCGACGACGGGTCCGGTCGGGGAGAGGGCGGGATTCCACCAGTATTCGCCCGGCTTGAGGGGTCCGGACGGTTTGCCGGTGGGCACACCTTTCGTGTGGTAGTTCGGCATGTCCATGGCGGACGCGGCGGCTGCACCGAGTGCCAAGACGACGAGGAGTGGGAGGATTCTCATGGGCCCGAGTTTTTGGCAGAACGTCGAGGCTCGGGCAATGGCATCCTTTGGTGCATTCCTGACTCCCGCCAAATCCTGTCTGCAGCTCCGCGCCATCAAAGGTGGCGTGCTGCTCAGCGAACCGCAGAGAAGCCGGTGGGCTTCGCAAAAAAGCAGTTCCGGATCGTGCCGGTGAAGATGAGCACCGCAAGGACGAGGCAGAGCCACGTCAACCCGGTTCGCCACCACGGCGGGGGCTCCACAAGCTGCAGGATCGGGGCGTTGCTGCGCATGAAGTCATCGATCATGCGCGAGTCCCCCTCGCGGCCCCAACTCAGCCGCGACCCGTCGGTCGCCATGAAGTCGAGGCGCACCTGGTCCAGTCGTCTCTGACGCTCTTGGATGCTTTCGGTCCGATCGTTGCGCGCGGCGGTGGCGAGTTGGACACGGTCCACGCCCCCGATGGTCTTGGTATAGAATCGGAAACCGAAAATCTGGTTCGAGCCGGTCACGCGGAACGTCTGTTCCCCTGTCCGCTCCATGAGGATGCGCGGCTCGGTCCCAAGCGCGAATGCCATCCCCAGAAAGACGAGGGTGAATGGCAGGAGGATGAGGAACGAGCTCACCGCTTGGCGTCGCTTCCTCGCGGATTCATTCCGACCGGACATCGGCGTCTTTTACCAAGCCGGTGGGGAAGCAAACCATGGTTTTCTCATCGCGCAGGAACTTTGCGCCGTGGGCGCAAATCGAAGTCCAACCTCGCGGAGCTGCTGTTGCGCCGGTGACATTCGGTTGCCTCTGAGCATGGAGCCGGTTCGGCAGGAGTGCTTCACGGGGATGGTGGAAGCCGGACGTGACCAGCGCAGTGCGCGCAGGATAGGATTCGAGGCGAGCATGACCCGATGCAATTTCCCGTTCCCAGCGATCCTTTCCGGGGCGGTGATCCTCCTGACCTCGGTGTTCGTGTGTTCTCCCGGGCGGGGGACGCAGGGAGCGGGGGCCACGGTCGGTGTGGAATTCCGCATGGAGCAGAGGGACGCGGAGAGGGTCTCGGTTGCCGGCAGCTTCAACAACTGGGATGCCGGGGCGCATCCGCTCGAGCGTCATGACGGCATCTGGTCCGCCACCGTTCCCCTCGAACCGGGGTGGTATTACTACAAGTTCGTGGTCCGCAAGGACGGACACGACACATGGATTCCCGATCCGGGGAACCCTGAGCGCATTCCCGACGGCGGCGACAGCTTCAATTCCGTGCTGCGCGCCGGCGATCCGGGGACGCCGCAACGCCGGAGGAATCCCGAACCGTTCCCCGCGGATTGCGTGCCCCGTGTGATCCTCGACGCGGATCCCGATTGGGTGGCCGCGCATGATGCCGCGTGGCGCATCGCCTGGAGCAAGATCCAGCACGGGACACCGGGGAACGGGTTCGCCCCGCGTTACATGGACGAGGCCTTCAACGAGTTGATCTACCAGTGGGACACCTGCTTCATGGCGCTCTTCGCCGTGTATGCCCCGCAGGGTGCGTTTCCCGGCATGGCCTCACTGGACAACTTCTACGGCAAGCAGCGCGACGACGGCTACATCCAGCGTGTTTACTGGGAGCGCGACGGCAAACCCGCCAAGGAGCCCACCGCGGAGGAACCGATGATCAATCCGCCCCTCTTCGCATGGGTCGAGTGGCGCTATTACGAAACCACCGGCGACGCCTCGCGCATCAACCGCGTGTTGCCCCATCTCGTCCGCTACTTCGAATGGCTCGAAAACAACACGCGCTCGCCGTCCGTTCCCGGGCTCTACTACCAGACCGACCTCGGGAGCGGGATGGACAACACTCCGCGTCCGGATGTCCGCCAAGGCGCATGGGTGGATGCCTCGGCGCAGCAGGCCCTCGCCGCGCGCTGCATCGCGCGGCTCGCCGGGGTCACGGGTGACAAGGAACTTGAGGAGCGCTTCAACGCCAGACACGGGGAGATTGCCGGTCGCCTCCGCGAAGCCTGCTGGAACCCCGACACGCGGTTCTTCCATGACCGCACCACCGGCGGGAAACTGAGCCCGGTCAAGCATGCCGGCGCCTTCTGGACGTTGCTTGCCGGCGCGGCGGATGAGCCCGGGAGCGATGGCCTCCTCGAGGCCCTGCGCAATCCCGCGTGGTTCTGGCGTCCGCACCTTGTTCCCACCCTCTCCGCTGACGATTCTCGCTATTCGCCGCGAGGCCATTATTGGCTGGGCGGAGTCTGGGCACCCGTCAACTACATGATCACGCGAGGACTCGCGGAGACAGGCCGGGGGGAACTCGCCCGGGCCATCGCCGAAAACCACGTCGCTCACATCGCCCGGATCTTCCGCGACTACGAGCCGGAAACGGATGAACTCGCCTACGAGCAGCGGTTCGAGGACGGCTACCACACGCTCTGGGAATGCTACGCCCCGGAGGGAGGCGGGCCCGCCACGCGATGGGATGGAATCCTCCTCTCGCGGCAGGATTTCGTCGGATGGACCGGACTCGGCCCCATCGCCATGCTTTACGAGAACATCCTCGGCCTTGACCTGCGCGGCGCAGACAACCGCATCGTCTGGACCATCACGCGCTCCGACCGCCATGGCATCAGGAACCTCCCGTTCCGCGGACGTTCCGTCGATCTCCTCGCCACCCCGGGGCCCGGCGGACGGATTGTGCTCGAGACCCGCAGCAGGGAACCCTTCACGCTCGAGATCCACCACCGCGGTCGCGCTGTCACCTTCGACGTCCCCGCCGGGGAGGCCGCGCACGAGATCGCGGCGACGACCTTGCCCGGGGCGGGGGATTGGACCGTCGAAGGGGCGGGCAACGCTCAGCGGTAGCCGCCGGAGATGTGGTGGGTTTCCCCGGTGATCCAGGACGCCTCCCCGGAGGCGAGGAAGGCCACGAGGGCCGCGACATCCTCCGGTTGGCCGATGCGGCCGAGCGGGGTCTGTGACTCGATCTGCTTCCGGAAGTCGCTCTCCCCGATGCCGGACGATACGACCCCTTCCGTGATGACCATGCCGGGGTTGACCGCGTTCACGCGGATCTTGCGCGGTCCGAGTTCCTGGGCGAGCGAACGGGTGATGGCATTCACCGCGGCCTTGGTGCCGCTGTAAACCGAGGCGGCGGGGGGCGCGGAGGTGCCCGCGATGGAGCCGATGTTGATCACGCTCCCGCCCTCCGGACCGAAACGCGCCGCCGCCTGCCGGGTGGCGAGAAGGAGGCCGAGAACGTTGATGTTGAACTGCCGGTGGAAGTGCTCCTCGGTCACGTCTTCGATCGGGGCAAACTCGTAGACCCCCGCATTGTTGACCAGGATGTCCAGACGCCCGAAAGCCTTCACTGCCTCGTCGAAAAGGCGGCCGATGTCAGCCTTCTTTGACAAATCGGCCTGCACGGTCACGGCCTTGCCGCCCGCGGCGGTGATCGCGGACACCACCCTGTCCGCGCCCGCGCGGTCGGAGGCGTAGTTGACCACGACGGACGCGCCGTCCGCGGCGAGTTGCGTGGCGATGGCGGCGCCGATGCCCTTGGAGGCTCCGGTGACGATGGCGGCCTTGCCGCCGAGTTTGGATGAGGTGTTCATGATATTATGTATCGTTCGGTATTGAATTCACCATGGTGGACAGCGCCCGTCAAGTGCTTATTGTATCAGTCGGTATGAAATCCGGTGCTTCCAGGCCCCGTCCGGGGCGTCCGCGGGCGTTCGACGCCGCCGCGGCGCTGGAGAGGGCCATGGAGGTCTTCTGGCGCAAGGGCTACGAAGGCACATCGCTGACCGACCTCACACGTGCCATGGGGATCAGCCGTCCCAGCCTTTACGCGGCCTACGGCAACAAGGAGACGCTTTTCCGCAAGGTGATGGACCGCTACGGCCGGGGGCCCGCCGGCCACATCGCGGAGGCGCTGGCGGCCCCGACGGCGCGCGAGGTGGCCGAGCGCTGCATCCATGGCACGGCCGAGTTGCTGGGCAATCCCGACCATCCGCCGGGTTGCCTCGGCGTCAACGGCATCGTGGTGGGCGGTGACGGGACGCGGGGCGTGTGCCGCGACATGGCTGCCCGGCGGTTTGCCGTGATCGAAGCGCTCCGGCGGCGTTTCCTCCGCGCGAGAAAGGAAGGCGACTTGCCGGACGATGCCGATCCCCGGGCGTTGGCCCTGTATGTTTCCACGGTCACACAGGGTCTGTCCGTGCTGGCGGCGAGCGGTGCGAAAGGGATCGACCTGCGGCGCGCGGCCCGGCAAGCCATGCTGTCCTGGCCTGCTCGCCCGGAACCTTGAGTCGCGTGGGTCGGCGCCGTGAGGGCTCCCGTGGACTCGGGTCTTTTCCCGTGCTAAACGGAGGGAACAAGCCTATGCCCGATGACATCAGTTCCACCGATGGGATGCGTTTTGCCCCGGGGTGGGCGCATCCCCGCGGCGGGTTGTGCAGGGGGGCGGTCGTCGCGGTGTTGATCCTCGGGTTCACCCAACCGGGGTGGGGCATGCTGGCTTGGGAAGCCAGGGAAGCCAGCTTGTATCCGGGCCCGCTGGAGGAATCGGCCAGCGCCTCGTTCAGATTCAAGAACACCGGCGACAAAAGCGTGGAAATCTCGGACGTGAAATCGAGCTGCGGATGCACAGCCGCCCAATCGGGCAAAAGGATCTACGCGCCGGGAGAGTCGGGGGAGGTGACGGCGACCCTGAACATCGGCAACCGCCAAGGACTTCAGGTCACTGCCATCACCGTGACCACGAATGACGGCGAAAAGCCGGTCACCCTGATCATGAAGACCCTGATCCCCGAAGTGCTCAGGATCCGGCCGACGGTTGTTTGGTGGCCGAGGGGCGCCGCCCCGGATTCCAAGGCGATCAACGTCCTTGTCCAGCAGGATGACCCGGTGCGGGTGGTGGGGGTGGAGTCGAGCGGTGATGCTTTCGATGTCCGGCTTGAGGAGGTCGTGGCCGGCAGGCATTATCGCGTGAACCTCACCCCCGCGAGCACCGCCGGACCTGCAACAGTCCGCCTGAAGATCAGGACAGACACCCCCAAGGACAAGCCCCGCACCTACGAAGCCCATGTCCTCGTCAAGTGAGCTTCTGAATCGCGGGGGCGTGCAGGCATGGCGCCTCTTGGCGATCGTGTCGGCGGCCGCGCTCCTGGCGGCCGCCAATTTTGTCTTCAATCCCAACCGGCCGGCCGCCGCAGAGGACGCATTGCAGGAGGGTGAAATCCGGCTCAAGGACGCGGCGGCATCGCGGAGTCCGGTCCTTTGGATCGATGCTCGCCCGCAATCGGAGTTCGACCGAGGTCACGTCCCCGGCGCCATGCTGTTGAATGAGGATCATTGGGATGATCTTCTGCCGGCGGTGCTGGAGGCGTGGATGCCGGGCCGACCGCTTGTGGTTTACTGCGGCAGCGAGGGATGCCGTGCCAGCCATCAGGTGGCGGAGCGCCTCCGCGTGGAAGCCGGACTTCCCGATGTCCATGTGTTGAAGGGAGGATGGGAAGCATGGTTGGCAGGGCAACATTGATCGAAGTGGGTGCGTCCTGGATTTTGGCGGCGCTGTTTTTCTGTGCGGGAGCGCTCAAGTTGCTGCAACCGGGCGCCTTTTTGGCCGACATCCAGAGCTTTCACCTCCTGCCTTATCCCTTGGCGTTGGCGGCGGCTTACTTCATTCCGGCCCTCGAGATCGCGGCCGCCACGGGCTTGTGTTCGGGCCGCTTCCGCCTGGAGTCCTGCCTGATCATCACGGCTCTGACCGCTGTGTTCCTCGTGGCGTTGTCCAGCGCGTGGATCCGGGGGCTCGACATTTCCTGCGGATGCTTCGGCAGGTCCGACGTGCAGGCGAATTACCCGCTCCTCATCGGGCGCAACCTCCTGATCCTTGCCGGGTGCGGCGTCATCATGTTTTTCCGGACGCGCGGAAATGGCACCGATCAAGCGCGTCGGGCGCGAGGCCAGGGCGCTCAGTAGATCAACCCGATCGACGCGGTGTAGCCGTGCAGGAAATTCGTCCCGCCGACGGGACCGATTTCGCCATTGCAGAAAAATCCGGCGGAGGGGATCGGGCCGACGAAATCCGCGAGCGTTGCGGCGTCGTGGTGGGGTGCGCCGAAGAGGTTTTTTCCGCGTCCGTTGCAGCAGAAAAGAAGGCTGGCGGCTGGCTTCTCCGCCTTCTCCGAGAAAGCGCGCAGCAGGGAGGCCATTTCCTCGTGGGCGCTGGCCGCGTCGCGAAGCTGGTATTGCACGGTCTGGCCCGGACGCGGGCGCGCGGCGACGACCACCGCACCCGTGGCGGGATCGGCGCCGAGAATGTTGCGGACAAGGAAGTCGCCGCGTTTCAGGCTCTCCTTGTATTCGTCCACGGCCAACCCCGCGAACAGGTTGCCGCGTGCACGCTGCTTGTCGGCATCGGCCAGCGTCTCGAAAGCCTGCTCGAGCACCTCGTAGGCGGGGCGCGAGCCGAGTTCCAACAGCAGTTGCTCGTCCGCGCTTGTCACGGAAAGCGCCTCGCCGATCGGACGACAGCCTTGGCTGACGACGGTTTCAAACGGGACACCGCGCAGGCCGATGGTCACCGCGCCCGGCTGTTTCCCGATGTCGGGGCCGAACACGGCAACGTCTTCATTGCCGCGGTGGCCGCTGGCAAGGCCGCCCAGGCAGATGCTTCCCGGAAAGGTGCGGTTCCATTCCTGCAACCATGTGTCGGTGTCGAAACTGTAGGGATTGGCCAGGGTCAGCCATGTTTCGGCCTCCTCGCCGGCCACCTCGCGCCAGAATGCGTCGCCTTGGGACGTCTCCACCTGGGACTGGTCGAGCGGGACGATCCGTGGCCGGTGCGCCCCGAGAGAAAGGAAGATCAGTGAGAACCCTTCCGCCATCTCGGCCTCGCAGCCCGTGCCGATGATTCCGGAACCCGTGCAACCGGCCAGCTGGGGAACATGACCGTGCACAGTGACGATTTCCTGGAATTCCTCCAAGCGGGCCACGTAGCCGGGGGACACGAAGGCGAGGGCCAGCGAGGGTGAGCCGACTTCCTCCCGCAATTCTTCCGCCACCGCGCGCACCTGTCCCTCGTCGAATTTCTTGAGAACCAGTCGTGATGCCGCCACCGCCATGGTGCGCAGAATGCGCAGCGCGGGGCGTCCGGTCAACATGACGGTTGGGATAAAGATCAACTTGCGCGGCGGTGCTTTTGTGTTTAATTTGACGCCCTCGCGGTCGGGCTATCTCGGCCGCCCTCTTTTTACCCCCCTATGTCCAGATTGCGCCCCCTCCTCCTCGTTGCCGGTCTTCTCCTCTGCCCCAGCGCTCGCGCCGAAGTCGTCATCCAATATTTTGAAACCCGGTGGGACGAGATGTATCAACGTCTGCCGGAGATCGCGGAAACCGGCTACGAATCCATCTGGACTCCCCCCCCCGGAAAGTCCCCGATCGGCGGCCCTTACCCCTTCGCCTATGGAGGAAACGTCGGTTATAACTCCTTCGACCGCTTTGACTTGGGTGACATGCCGCAACGCGGGAATTGGGAGACACGCTACGGGTCGCGCACCTCTTTGCGCAACCTCGTGGACAATGCCCACCAGAACGACATCAAGATCTATCCCGACATCGTCTTCAACCACACGGGCAACGGACCGGACTTCCGAACCTATCCGGGGATGCACCCCCAGGATTTCCACATCACGATCGACGGAAGCCAACCCGGTGGCTACCGCCGTCCGCCCCGCATGTTCCAGTGGGATGCGAACAACGGCACGGGAGGGACGCTTTATCAGGAGTTGGTGAGTTTGATGGACATCGTTCTGGAATTTGACAACAGATTCCAAGTTGGCGGATCCTCCTCGCAGGGGTTTGCGGCGGATCCGACACCGTTCATCCGTCACCCCGGGGATCGCGACAAGTATCCCTACAACCCGACCGGCACGCTCCCGGCGGAGAATTCGCGCCAGTTCATCGTCCGCTGGATCAACTGGCTGGGTTACGCCATGGACTACGATGGTGTGCGTCTCGATGCGCCGAAGCACGTTTACAAGGACTTTTTCGGCCTGCCGAACCAGACACAGTCCCTGCGCGACCAGACCTTCATCTACAACATCCAGAAGAACTTCAATGAACGCCGCGGGTTCAGCGATTCGAACCCGTTTGACGACATGTATGCGAATGACATCCGCCGGGATGACGCGATGGTGTATTCCGAGTTCTTCATCGGCGGCATCGGCGAAGTGGACTACTGGCGCAGTCCGTCCGACCGCAACTGGGGCATCCAGACCCGCTACCTCGATTTCCCGCGCAAGAAGGGGATGATGCAGGACGCCTTCAACAACGGGAACCTCGGCGCACTCGCCGGGTTTTCGGGATTCGATCCGACCGAGGGGGTGATGTTCGCGCACAGCCACGACGAGGGTCCGCCGAACAAGCTCGAACTCGCCTACGCCTACATCCTCACGCGGATGGGTGTGCCGGTCGTGTATTTCTCCGGCAACAACCTCAAGCAGTCCGAGATCGGGCGCCAGCAGGGCAAGAACACGTGGATGGAGAAGGGCTACGACTACGCCCTCGGTGACACGGTCAACGGCTTCCAGACCGGCGCCATCCCGAACCTCATCTACATCCACAACCAGTTCTGCCGAGGCAAGGAGTGGACGCGCTGGACCGAGAATGATTTCTTCGCCTACGAGCGCTACGACGACCTCAACAGCAACAACAGCCCGAACGCCGGCGAGGGGCTCATCCTCGTCGCGCTCAACGACTCCGGCAGCGACCAGACCCGCAACGGCATCCAGACCGCCTTCTCGCCCGGGACGAAGCTCAAGGACTACTCCGGGCGCAATCCCGACATCGTGACGGTGGGCTCCGACAGCAAGGTCAACATCAGGGTGCCCGGCGGTGGCGGCCAGGGATGGGTGTGCTACGCGCCCTTCAATGCCGAGGCTCCGTCCGGCGTCGATCCCCTCCAATTCAACGGTGCGGGCGCCACCACGATGCCTTGGGTCATCCCCGCCGGCCGCGACGGCGCGGCGAAACCGGTGAGAAACCTCGTGCGCCTCACGGGCAATTCCGTGCAGATCGACGTCCATTTTTCAAATGCCGGACCGAACCAGAACGGCGAGAATGTGGACAACGTCCTCGTCAAGTGGGGACAGGGTCGCAACGTCAACGGCAACGCCGGCATCGACTTCAACGGCAAGGACGTCGTGACGGGCGGCTTCGAGCAGGCCGTGCAGATCGCCCCGGGCCATTGGCGTCTCGTGGCCGACCTGACCAACGTCCCCGAGGGCCTGCACAACATCAAGGCCCGCGTCTTCAACGGCCGCTCGGGCAAGCCTGCGTTGTTCCAGACATTTTCCGAGACGGTCTACGTGGACCGCAGCGGTCCCGACCTCCAGTTCGAGAACCTCAACGAGGGCGCCACCATCGAGGGCGCGCGCGTGCTCACGGTCAACAACCCCGACCGCACGCTTTACAACCTGACCTACACGGTTGACGGCGGCGCCTCGCAGCAGGCCGACATGGTCATCAAGGGCAAGTGGCGCATCAATCTCGACGGACTCTCCGCAGGCGCCCACAGCATCACGCTCAACGCCACCGAGGCCGACTACGGGAGCACGCGTGCGGTCATCAACACCTCCACGCTCACGCGCAACTTCACCGTGGACACCGCCGGGCAGGCGATCGCCATGAACCACGCCAACGGTGTCACCATCTCCGAGCCGTTCTTCAAGACGATCGTGACCGTGCCGACCGGGCAGGGGATCACCGCGTCCGACATCAAGCTCTATTGGAACGGCTACGAGCAACCCCCGCTCGTCGATGCGGGCAACGGCAACTTCGAGTCCACCTTCGACGGGCGCTACGTCATGGACGGCGTGACGCGCCAGTTCACCGGGGCCTTCGTCAACGGACCGCATTTCTTCGAGGCCGTTGTGACCAAGAGCGGCCAGGAAAACCGTGTCGCCCGCAAGGTCGTGTTCAACCTCTTCGGGCAGAACCTGCACGACTCCGATGGCGACGGCATTCCCGACGAGATCGAGCTTTCCGGCTTCCTCAACGGCACCAATCCTGGCCCCGACCAGAAGTGGCCCGGCGACAACAGCTACGACCTCATCCCGAACTACGGAGAGACATGGACGCGCCTCAACCCGATGGCGGCCGACACGGATTACGTCCAGCGCGCAGGCGCGAGCGGAAGCTGGGACGGCGACGAGGATTGGGACGGCGACGGGGTGACGAACCTCCAGGAGGTCATCCGCGGCTACCGCCTCACCGGCGATCCCTACCGCTACAACATCTACGACGCCAACAGCACACCGCCGGCCAGCAGTGCTTCCGTGGCTTCCGCCGTGCTCGGGACGGTCGGCGGCGTCAAGACCGTCACGGTCACCTACAACCCGAACGACGGGCCGCTCAAGGGCATCACGCCGGTGCGCGTGCGCGTGCAGCCGACCGGCGGCGGGTCGCTGCAGTTCTTCACCATGACCCCGGTGAACAGCAATCAGTTCACCTGCGCCTACACGGTGCCGTCCGGAGTCACCTCGGTGGCCTACTCGTTCTCGAATGCCGACGGCTCGGTCAATGACACCACCGGCGGCGGAAGCTGGAACATCGCCACGCCGCTTGTGGCGTCCTCGGCCACCGCCACCCTCGGGGTGGACGGCGAGGCGCTGACCCTGACCGTTGTTTACAACGCCAACGAAGGTCCGCTGGCCGGGCAGTCGGGGGTGACGGTCAACCTCACGCCGGCCGGCGGCGGATCACCCGCGAGTTTCGCGATGACCCCGCTTGGCAACGGTTCGTTCAGCTACACCTACACGATTCCCCCGGGGGCCACCTCGGTGTCGTTCAACTTCACCTCGGGGGCCACCAACGACACCACGGGAGGTGCCAACTGGGTGGCCTCGACGTCGCCCGGGTTCAACATGGACGGCGAGTTTGACAGCCAGAACTTCCTCGTCGCCGACAACGGCATGCGTGTCTATGCGGCCATCCGCGGAACCAAGCTCTACACCGCGACGTGGTCCACGAAAGGCGGCAACAACGACCACTTCCTCTTCATCACCGACGCGTTCGGTGATCCGCTCAACCATCCCTGGGCCAAGGCCGGCAAGGTTTACGGCAAGTTCGACTTCACGGCCCAGAGCAAGCCGTGGGTCGGGGCCAACCCCACCAACGAATACCGCAACAATTTCGGCGCTGCGGGCAAGAGCACGATGGGTGCCGCCGGCAAGGCGCTCGAAACCGAGCTCGACCTCGTCCAGGTGTTCGGTTCCGTCCCGCGCGTCCTCTACTTCTCAACCATCGCCTACCCGCGCGCCGATGGCGGAAGCATCCTGTCCCAGGCGCCCGCGGTTTGGGACGGGGGGGATGATGTCAACATCACCGAGTTCCAACCCGTGAGCACGGCCTCCATCCGCGACGAGAATCTCGACGGTATCTTCGACGTCGGGGCGCCCTACCTCGGGACTGTGGTCGGCGAGAATGAGGCTGATGCCAATTACGGCCTCCGCCGGTTCTACATCGACGAGCTGCTCAAGGACACCGCGGAGATCACAGTCAAGTTCAAACCGAACACGTCGCCCGGCGCGATCGTCTCGAACGTCGAGGCGTTCACCAACCTCAACCGCCGCGACTTCGCGGTGCTCGAGGAGGACCCCTCCACGGTCACGACCGCCAGCGCCGACACGTATTACCGTGCCTACCCGATGACCGGCCCCGATGCCAACGGCTTCTACACCGTGACCCTTCCGGTCAACCGGTGCGGTGCCTACCGCCTGCAGGCCCGCTACAAGGTCAATGGCGGCAACTACATCTACTACACGGACAACGCCCAGCGCCGCGATTGCGCCATCGTCGTTTCGCCGAAGAAGGCCCTCCAATCCAACATGTATGAGGTCAATCCGCTCGTCGTCGAAGCCAAGAACACGACCTTCGCCGGCCGCAGCACGTTCCTCGACCTTGTGAACGATCCCGATCTCCCGGGCGAGAGCGGCGGCTACGACGGGCGTCCGGACGCCCTGAACAAGCATCACTACAGCGGTGTCGGCATCAACATGCTCTGGCTCCAGCCGATCCACCCGATCGGCGTCGAGGGTCGCGATGTCAATCCCGAGACCAGCGCGCCCTTCGATCCCGGCAGCCCCTACGCGGTCCAGGATTACTGGTCGGTGGCGCCCATGCTCGGCCGCGGCGCCGGAACCAGCGCCGCCACCGCCATGGCGGAGTTCCAGACGTTTGTCAGCCGCCTCGACGATTGGGGTGTCGGCGTCATGATGGATGGCACCTTCAACCACAGCGCACCGGATGCCATCATGGGTCAGGGCGCCGTGGATCTCGGTCTCACGGGGACCCCCTCGACGCAGATCCGCAACTTCGACACCCGTTGGTATGCCAAGGAAGGCTTCCCCGGGCAGGCCGCCGCGACCCTCGGTGAAATCGCCATCGCGCCCGACCGCAACGACTTCGGCAACTGGACGGATGTCCGCGAGTTCTTCTTCGGCGACTACGACACCCTGGTCAAGGCCAAGGGGCCGCAGAACCTGGACAAATCCTACCCCGACAATGCCTACAAGCAGGCATTCCTGCTCGAGCGTGACGAGTTTTCCGGCCACACCGCCCAGACGCGGCAGGTCTGGGAATACTTCGCCCATTACCCGATCTACTGGCTCGAGAAGACCGGGCATCCGCGCGGCACGCCGAAGGAGCAGTCCTACAAAGGCATCGACGGCCTGCGCTGCGACTTCGCCCAAGGGCTTCCCTCGCAGTTCTGGGAGTATTGCATCAACAAGACCCGCAGCGTGAAGTGGGACTTCCTCTTCATGGCGGAGTCGCTCGACGGCTTCCGCGAGGTCGCGGGCAGCAGGCGCCACGGTGTCGGTTACCGCTCGGCGCGCCACTTCGACGTGCTCAACGAGAACATCGTCTTCTACTGGCGCGACAGCTTCTTCGGCTACCCGGCCAATGGCGGGGCGGGCACCCCGGCGACCCCGAGCACGGGCGGAACCTTCAACGCCTACGACACCCGGCGCCAGGCGTTCGACAACATCACGCTGCTCAACAACCTGGTCAGCCACGACGAGGTGTTCCCCCACAACGACGTCTTCAGCCTCGCCTATGCCTACGCGCAGGTCGGCTCGCTCGACGGGATTCCCATGCTCTTCTACGGGCAGGAGGCCGGCGCGCAGAACAGCAAGACGGGCTACGGGGCGAGCGAGACGAACTTCGGCGCGATCAGCACCAACCGCAACTTCGCCAAATACGAGGTGAACTTCGGGAAGAACATCCCGAACTTCAAGGTTTACAACCACATGACGAACATCTGGAACGGCGCCACCCGCGACTGGACACTGCAGAGCTTCTACGGTCGCGTCAACGACGCACGGAAGAAGTCACCCGCGCTCCAGAGCCAGAACGTCTACTTCCTCAACAAGAAGGCCGCCGGGGGCGGGTTCAACGCCGGGATGTTCGCCGTGGGCAAGGTCCAGCAACCCGGGCTTTCCGCCGGGCAGCAGGATGTGATGCTGGTCTTCGTGAACAACAACTACCGGTCGCAGACCAACATCGCCGACGTGTTCGATCTCAACGCCCTTGCGCCGAACAGCAGTGCGAACTATTTCGGCATCGAGCGCGGCAAGACCTACAACATCAAGGATCTCCTCTCCGACACGCCGACCAACAATGTGTGGAGCACCAACCGCACGGGCGCGGACATCCTCGACAACGGGTTCTATGTCGGACTCCCCTACAAGCCGACGACCAATTCGGCGTCCTACCACGCGCACTACCTGCGCCTTGTGGACCAGGATCCCGCGGCCTACCCCGACCTCGACGGCGACGGCATCTACGACATGGTCGATGACGACATCGACGGGGACGGCATCCCGAACTGGTATGAGGAGGCCAACGGCATGAATCCCCGGTCCACGGCCGGTGCGGATGGCGCCGGGGCCGACAACGACGGGGACGGCTATTCGAACTACGTCGAGTTCATGGCCGGGTCCAAGGCCGACGACCGGAGCTCCGCCCTGCGCGTCCTTGAGTTCGCACCCGATGCGGGCAGCATGACCCTGCGTTGGAAGAGCGTTCCGGGGGCCATCTACAAGGTGCGCTACTCCTACGACCTGGGTTCGGGTTGGTCTGACGTGAATGGTGGGATGATTTCGGCGGACTCGGCCGAGACGGAGATCTCCATCGCCACCCCGCCGGAAGTCACAAAGGCCTTCTACACAGTCACTTTGGTCCCGTAGTTTGGGGCCGAAAACCGGGGTTTGCGCCCGTTCGTCGTTTTGAACGGGCGCGGCCCCGAAAGTGTCGATACATTGATGCACGCCGCTTGGACGGCGACTTTCCTTATGATGTGTTGCCCCCCGATTTCCCGCGCTTTGCGATCCGCTTTGGCGGCCTTGATTCTGGTTGCAGTTCTTCCCTCCGCCGCTTGGGCCCAGGTGAGCGCGTTGTGGCACATCCCCGGGAGCTATTCCGAGGTGCCGGGCAACATCCCCATGCGCGATCCGGTGTCGCCGACATTCGGGCAGAGCACGACGTTCTATCAGGGCGTCTGGCGCAACAGCGGGGCGAACAACCAGACTGCCGATGGAACGTTTCATTACCGATACGGCACAAGCGGCACATGGCTGTCAGTGCCATTGACCTTCCATGCAAACAGCGGCGACAACCAGTTCTGGAAGGCGACCGTGGCCGCGCCCGACGGCGGGCGCACGATGCAGTATTACTTCCGGGTCACGTTCAGCAACCAATCCACCACGTTCCTTCACAACAACGGGACGACGCTCACCGAGTCCACGGCCCAAGCCACGCCGTTTTCGTTCGTGTCGGGCATGACGCTCACGGTGGGCACACCTTCGACCGGCACCCTCAACGCCAACTACACGACGAGCAAACTTTATGTGGATGAGGTGGCGGCGGATTCCATCCCCGTCACCATCACGCTTCAAACGGGCGCCACGAATGCCGTGGAGGCCGAAATCTGGACGAATCTCAACAACCGCGACCGTGCCGGGCTCGATGCCAACGGGGATGGCATCCACGACGGCATCCTCGGCCCCCCGGCGCCGAATGAAAAGCCACCCGGGTATGTGTCCGGACCGTATCCGGCAGACGGTTACTTCCAGGCGGTTCCGATGACGTCCGCCGGCGGAGGCAACTACACGCTGACCCTTCCCGCGACCAAGACCGGGGCTTACCGTCTCTCCGCCCGTTATCGCGTGAGCGGCGACAGCGCCTGGCGTTGGTATGGATCCTCGGGCAACCGCGACCATTGCATCACCGTCGCCCCGAAGACGTCCCGCGACATGCGCGTGTATGAGATCAACGTATTCAACGTGGACGCCTCCGGGCCGACGTTTGCGCAGCGCAGCACGCTTGAGAGCCTCACGGACAACACCCGGTGGAGCCTCACTTGGCTGAAGAACCTCGGGGCGAACACCCTCTGGTTCCAGCCGATCCACCCGAACGGCATTTCGGGTCGCGAGCCCTCCGGGGGATGGGGCAGCACCAACACCCCGCCCTACGATCCGGGTTCGCCCTACGCCGTGAAGAACTTCTTCGAGGTCAATGAACTCATGACCACGAACTACAGCGGCACCAACGCCATCGCGGCGAACCGCGCCGCCTCGATGGCCGCCTTCCAGCAGTTCGTGCAGGTCGCCGATGCCGAGGGTGTGAACGTCATGCTCGACGCGCCGTTCAACCACACCTCGCATGATGTCGAGGTGTCGTCCGTCGGCCTCGCACTGCTCGGGGCGGCGGGCGTGAACACCGCCGGGTGGTCCGCGACCGACGAGATGCGCAACCGCGAGGCGCGCTTCTTCTCGCGCAACGACGGCAGCCTGGCCTACTCGGGTCCGGCCAGCTCGTCGGGGAACATCGCCATCGCGCCAGACCGCAACGACTTCGGCAAGTGGTATGACGTCTATGATGTGTTCTTCGGCCGCTACGCCACATTGGTCATCGGCAATCCCGATGCGGATACCAGCCGCGCCACCGTGCAGAATGAGGGCGACTGGCTGAACACGGACGACCTCACCGGCGGCCCGAACTCCGCCGGCGCCGTCACCCGCGCCGTCTGGCGGTATTTTGCGTCCTACGTGCCTTATTGGCTGGAGCAAACCGGCCTTCCTGCAGGGAGCACGCTTGTGGAACAGACCACCAAGGGCATCGACGGGCTGCGTGCCGACTTCGGCCAGGGCATGCCCCCGCAGTTCTGGGAGTATTGCATCAATGTTGCGCGCTCGCACAAATGGAGCTTCGTGTTCATGACCGAATCCCTCGACGGCGGGGCGGTGACCTACCGTTCCAACCGCCATTTCGACGTGCTCAACGAGAACATCGTCTTCCCCTGGCAGTCCGCCACGAACACGGCGATGCACCGCCAGATATTCGAGGACCGGCGCGCGGCCTACGGCCAGGGGCTGGTGCTGCTCAACAACACCTCGCATGACGAGGCGGGTTACGCCGATCCGTGGCAGGCGTTCATCCGCCATGCCGTCGGCGGAACGATCGACGGGGCGCCGATGATCATGTATGGGCAGGAAATCGGGACATCCGACCTGCTGAGTTTCGACAACTACGAGTTGAATTTCGGGAAATGGATCCCGCACTTCAAACGCTGGAACTCGATGCAGCCCCAATGGACCGCATGGGGAACCAACAGCTTCGGGGCACGCAACCTGTTCCCAGCCTATTCCGGGGTCGGCAAGGCGCGCGAGTCCAGCAAGGCCCTGCGCTCGTCGAACCGCTGGTTCCTCAATCCCGTCGGCAGCGGCGAGCCCGATCCGAACATCTTCGCGGTGGCGAAATACGAGGCCGCCGGGGCGCCTCCGGCGACGTCCGACGTGGTGCTGGCATTCGTCAATCTCGACCAGACCCTGCAGCGGACGAACACTTTCGGCATCAGCGGGACCTTGGCCGACCTGCTGGGGTTGGCGAGCGGGCGCCATTACAATGTCCGCAACATCTCCGCGTATCTCGGCCCGGACAACGAATATCCGACGCGGCGTGACACCTTCCAGTGGGGCAGTGAGGGCCGCACGCGCGAACAGATTGTCGCCAGCGGCGTCCCGGTCTCCATGTTCCCCGTGCCCGGCACGGACGAGGCGTGGGGGTTTGCACCCTTCGAGGCGCAGTATCTCCGCGTTTACGACGTGACCACGCCGCCGGCGGTCGCGGGCGCGCCGGGTGTTTCGGTTCCCGTCACCGTGAATGGCGCGGTTTCGGTGTCCTGGAGTCCGGTGGCCGATCCCGCGGGGCTGGTTCCGGTTTACCAGGTCGCCATCCGGAATGCGCAGGGCAATGTGATCCACACCATCACCACCACCTCGACATCCTTGGAGATCGAGGACCTTCCCGAAGGCGCGTCCTACACGTTCACCGTCACGTCCGCCAATCCGAACGACCAGTCCAAGACGGCGGCGACGTCGCCCGTCAGTGCGCCGGTGTTCTCGCTCTCCGCCGCCGGGGACCATGATGGCGACGGCATGAAGAATGCCGCGGAGCTGCTGGCCGGAACCGATCCGCTGTCCCCCGCCTCCGTGCTGCGTGCCGTGGTGAACCGCTCGGGTGCGAACGTGGTGATCACCTGGGATGCGGTGCCCGGACGCACCTACAAGATCCAGTCGCGCGGAAGTCTTGCCTCCGGCTCATGGTCCGACGCGGCAACCGGGATCACCGGGGGGCAGCACACCGAGCCGTTCAATCCGGGGATCAAATTCTACCGCGTGGTGGTGGAGTAGGTCCTCAGGGCATCAACGCGGCGGCGATCTCATCGGCCAGCAGGCGTCCGCGCTCCGTCAGGCGGACACGCGGCCCGTGGTCCTCGAGGAGACCTTCCGCCCGGAGGCTGGCGACCAGATCGTGGTTGGCGGCAAGGCGCGCCGGATCGACCCCGGCGTTCATGCGCAGCCCGAAGGCGATCTTCTCGGCCTCGCGCACGGCTGCGGGCAGGATTTCCTCGCTGGTGAGGGGGCGGACGCCGGACTGCACGGCGCGGACATAGGCCGCGGTGTCCGGCACGTTCTGCCATCGGCGGTCGCCCACGGTGGACCATGCGCTCGGACCGAGCCCGAGGTAATCCGCTCCCTCCCAATAGGCGATGTTGTGGCGGCAGGTCCTGCCGGGGCGGGCGTAGTTTGAAATCTCGTATTGGGAGTATCCCCCGTCATGGAGCAACCCGGCGGCGGTTTCGAAAAACACCGCGTCGCGATCCACATCCTCGCGGAACTCGCCCGTGGATTTCCGCCGGAAAAAATCGGTGTCCTCCTCGTAGGTCAGGCAGTAGGCGGAGATGTGGTCCGGTTCGAGCTCCATCGTGCGGCGGATGCTGTCTTCCCACTGCGCGGGGGTCTGTCCGGGAATTCCGTAGATGAGGTCGAGGTTGAGGTTGTCGAATCCGGTGCTCCGCAGGATGGCGAATGACGAACGCACCTGGGCGGCATCATGCACCCGGCCGAGCAACCGGAGCAGGTCGGGGTCCCACGATTGCACCCCCATGCTCACGCGGTTCACGCCGGCCTTGCGCAGGAGGGAGGCTTTGCGGGCGGTGACGGTGGCCGGGTTCATCTCGATGGTGAATTCCCCGACGGCGGACAGGTCAATGTGGCGCCGCAACCCCGCGAACAATCTTTCAAGCTGGATGACGGAGAGGGCGGTCGGTGTGCCGCCGCCGATGAAGACCGTCCTCGGCGCGGCGCGGTGTCCGAAAAGTTCCGCTTCGCGGATGATCGCATCGACCAAGGGGTCGGCTTTTCCCGGGCCGGCAATGTCCTTGTAGAAGCTGCAATACGGGCAGATCTGGAGGCAGAACGGGATGTGGATGTAGAGGTGGTGCGCTTCGCGCACCACCAAGCTGTCAGTTTTCAGCGGTTCAGTGTTCAGCGGAGGGATTCGATGGCCGTGCGAAGATCGCCCTCCGTGATATCCTTCGCGACGAACGCCTCTCCGAGACGGGGGCTCACCACAAAATGGATTTTCCCGTTCAGGAACTTCTTGTCCCGTTTTGCGGCGGCGAGGAGGTCATCCGTTGTCAGGTCGTCCGGAAGCAGCAAGGGAAGGTCGTAGGCTGCCAGTTTGTCGAGCACCCGACGGGACGCGTCCGCGGACAGCCCGTGCTTGCGCCGCGAAATTTCCAGTGCGGAAGCCAGGCCGAGGCTGATGGCCTCCCCGTGGAGGTAGCGTCCGTAGCCGGCCACATTCTCGATCGCATGGCCGACCGTGTGGCCGAAATTGAGCAGGGCGCGGACGCCGGTTTCCTCAAGTTCGTCTTCTTCCACGATGGCGGCCTTGATGGCGATGTTGCGTGCGATGAGCGGGGCGAGGGAGGAGCGCGGGGCTGCGGGATCGAGGGCGTCGAGCATGGCGGCGTCGCGTATCACGGCGTGTTTGATGACCTCCGCGAACCCCTCGCGGTATTCGCGATCCGGCAAGGTGGAGAGGGTGTTGGTGTCGGCCAGGACGAGGCGCGGCTGGTGGAAGGCGCCGATGAGGTTCTTGCCCGCCTTGGCGTTGACCCCGGTTTTTCCTCCGGTCGCGCTGTCCACCTGCGCGACGATGGTGGTCGGGATCTGCACGAACGGGATGCCGCGGTAGTAGATCGCGGCGACGAAACCGGCGATGTCGCCGACCACGCCCCCTCCGAGGGCGACGACGAACGACTTGCGGTCGAATCCCCCGGAAATCATGCGGTCGCAGAGGTCTTCCACGGTGCCGAGGCGTTTCGATTGCTCGCCGGGCGGCACGGCAAGAACCTGCACGGCATGGCCGGCCTCCTTGAGGGATGCCTGCACGGCGGAGCCATGCAGCCGCCCGACATTCTCGTCGGTGATGATGGCGCAGGCGCCGCGCAGTCCGGCGGCGGCACACAGGGCCCCGGTCGAGGCAAGCAACGCGGGGCCGGTCAGGATGCGGCAGACAGACCCGGGGATGGAGACCGGGACTTCGATGATTTCTTCCGTGCTCACGCGGGGGAGGCGCTTTCCCCGGCCACGAGGGCCGCGCCGACCAGGCCGGCCTGGTTCTGGAGCTGGGCCGGGACGACGGGGACTTTGACCATGCCTTGGACGACGGGGAGGAATTTTTCCGCCTTCCGGCTGACGCCGCCCCCGATGATGAAAAGGTCGGGGTTGAAGAGGAAGGCGATCTTCGCGACGACCTCGCCGACGCGCTCGCCCCACTCGGGCCAGCCGAGGTCCTTTTCCTCGCGGACGCGCTCGGAGGCGCGCGCCTCGGCGTCCTTGCCGCGGATTTCCATGTGGCCGAGTTCGGTGTTCGGAACAAGCCGTCCCTCGCAGAAAAGGGCGCTTCCGATGCCGGTGCCGAGGGTGATGAGAATGACGACGCCCCGGATGCCCCGGCCCGCGCCGAAGCGCATCTCGGCCAGACCGGCCGCATCGGCGTCGTTGAGCACGATGGCCGGGCGCCCGAGTTTGGCGGAGAAGAATGTCGCCGCCTCGAACCCCGCCCAGATCGGGTCCATGTTCGCGGCGGTGAGCACCCGGCCGGACTTGACCACGCCGGGGAAGGTGATGCCGACGGGGCCCGGGGTGCTGCTGAAATTTTCGATGATGTTGCGTGCCACCTCCGCGACGGCATCGGGGGTCGAGGGCGTCGGTGTGGGGATGCGGAGGCGCTCGGCGGCGAGTGTGCCGCTGCCGGTGTCCACAGGAGCCCCCTTGATGCCCGAGCCGCCGATGTCGATGCCGAGAACGTTCATCCCGGGCGATTGCACAACAGGCGCCGCATGCGGGCAAGGGCGAAAGCTGGCGCGTTTCCACTTGGCAACACCGAGCCGTCCGCGGGAAACTTCCCCTCATGTCCCTCCGGCTCGATTTCCACGTCCATACGTTCTTTTCCATGGATGGCGTGAGCAGCCCCGAGGACATCATCGCGGCCGCCCGCGCCGCCGGGCTCAACGGCTTCGCCGTCACCGACCACAACACCTGCGAGGCGGTGGACTACATGATCGAACGGGGCATGATGCGGGCGGATGGTCTGCCGGTTGACGGTTTTCTCATCATTCCCGGCGTCGAGGTGACCACGGCCGACGGGCACCTGCTCTGCCTCGGCTGCAAATTGCCGCCGTCACTCAAGGGACGCCCCGCCCTCGAGGTCTGCCGCCTGGCACACGAGGCCGGGGGCATCTGTGTGGCGCCACATCCCTACGACCTGTTCCGGGCCGGGATCCGCGAGAGTGTGCTCGACACGCTGCCCTTGGACGGGCTCGAGGTCTTCAATGCCGCCACCACGCTCAAGAGGCACAACCGCAAAGCCTACGAGTATGCGGGGAGGCGCGGGTTGCCCATGACGGCCGGGAGCGACGCCCACCATGCGGGCGCGGTCGGGGTCGCCTGCACGATCGTGAACACGGACGATTTTTCGGTGAAGGGCATCCTGGCCGCCATGAAGAACGGCACCGAACTCGAGCAGCAATATCTCAGCACGCGGCAGACGATCCGCAAGACTTGGAACAATTGGTTCCGCCTGCGAAGTCGTCCCCGCGGTGCGCGGGTGTCGTCCAAGGCCTGATCCCCTGTATCTTCTTGACCGTGCCCATCGGGGCGGGAACGGTCTGCCCGGTGGAACAAAAACTTCCAGGGAAGGATGGAGCGACCACGCTCTGGGACGAGGTCTTCGGTCCCGACGGCATGCCGAGGGAGCTTTACCGCCCGCTGCTCGACCGCGTCCTGTCCATGCCCCGGAGGGAGATCAAGCTGATCATCGAGAGGCTGGAGGCCACGATGCGCGAGATGGGGGTGACCTTCGACATCAAGCGCAGCCGTCCCTGGGGTCAGCGTCCGTGGTTCTGCGACGTGCTGCCGGAGTTGTTCGGCGGCGGGGAGTGGTCCCTGCTGGCCGCAGGGCTGCGCCAGCGCCTGCGTGCGTTCGAGATGTTCCTGCAGGACATCCACGGACCGCAGGAAATCCTGCGCCAGCATGTCATTCCGGCCCAGCCGGTGCTGGGAAGCCCGTATTTTCAGCGTCCGGCGGTGGGTCTTCCGCGTCCGGGCGGCGCCTTCCTGCACCTCGCCGGGGCGGCCCTCACACGGATGCCGGACGGGCGCATGGCTGTCTCGCACCACTACTTCAGCAACGCCTCGGGCATCTCCTACATGATGCAGAACCGGCGGGCGCTCTCGCGGGTGTTCGCCGAGGTGTTCGACGACCACAACGCGCAGAGCATCGCCGACGCGCCCGTCTCGATCCTTGAGACCTTCCGCGGCCTCGCGCCCCGCGGGTCGGACGAACCGACCGTGGCGCTGCTGACCCCCGGGGCCGGAAGTCCGGCGTATTCCGAGCACAGCTTCCTTGCACGCCGCATGGGTGTCCCCCTCGTGCAGGGCGGCGATCTTC
The DNA here is from genome assembly GCA_014879535.1 of Chthoniobacterales bacterium. Lineage (GTDB taxonomy): Bacteria > Verrucomicrobiota > Verrucomicrobiia > Chthoniobacterales > JACTMZ01 > JACTMZ01. The sequence goes on along the minus strand of JACSRX010000052.1, from coordinate 118,737 downwards.
TCGTGCTCGACGACCGTCTTTACCTGAAGACGGTGTCGGGCCTCGAGCGGATCGATGTTCTCTACACGCGCGTGGCCGATGCGTGGCTCGACTCGATGGTGTTCCGGCGCGACTCGCTGCTCGGGGTGTCCGGCCTTGCGCAGTGCGTGCGGCAGGGGACCGTGGCGGTGGCCAATGCCATGGGCAGCCAGTTGGCCGATGACCGTGCCTTGCTGCCTTTCAGCTCGCAGATCATCAATTTTTACCTCGGCGAGGCCGAGTTGCTGCCGACCCTGCGGACATGGTGGCTCGGCGATCTCGACCAGCGGGACCATGTGCTCGACCGTCTCGACGACTTCGATGTCCGCCCGCTTTACGGCGAGAAGATCGCTCACCACGAGGGAAACCCGGAGGAAGGCATCGCGGCGTTGCGCCAGGCGCTGCTCGAGGAACCGCGGGGCTATGTGGCGCAACCGAGATTGGCCGGTGCAACGACGGTTTGCCTCGACCGCAACGGGGCCATGGATGAGCGGAGGCAGGACCACATCGTCTTTGCGCTCCGGTGTCATGATGGGGACTACGAGGTGTTTCCCGGCGCGCTCACCCGCGTGTCGCAGGACGACAGCATCTTCACGGCCTCCGAGTTGGGGGGCGGGAGCAAGGACACATGGGTTCTGGCGACCGACGACGAGGTCGGGCCCCGGGCGATGGTGACGGCGCGTCCCGCCGAGTCCCACGCCCCGGAGGCGCCGGTGACGAGTCGTGTGGCCGATGCGTTCTACTGGCTCGGGCGCTATCTCGAACGTGCGCAGAGTCTCGCCTACATGATCGGCGTGGTGGAAAGCCTGGAGACGGAGGAACTCAACCGCGCCGAGCAGCAGCTTTACCGTCCGGTCTGGAACCGCATGCTGCCGCCGTTGGAACAGGCGGAAACCGGGCGCCGGCGGACGATCACGACGCCGGTGGGGCGCTACCAGCTCGTGCTGGACGGCCGAGAGGAGGGGTCGGTGCTGAGCACGCTGCGCCGCGCGGCGTGGAATGCCGGCCAGATCATGGAATGCCTGAGCGTCGAGGCGTTCGGCGTCATCAACAACCTCGAGTCGAGGTTCGCGCGGGCGCGGTTCAGGCCGCGCCAGGACGAGGCCTCCCTCGCGCTGGCGACCCAGCGGATGTGCGGGGAGGCGACCGCGGGGATCGCGGAGTTCTTCGGCATGGCGGAGGCGACGATGCTGGCCGACCTTGGATGGAATTTCTGCCGGCTCGGCCAGCAATTTGAGCGGGCTTCGATCACCTGCAATGCGGGGAGCACCATCTTCAAGTCCATCGCCAGACGCCTCGATAAATCCCCCGAGATTCCGGACCATGCGATCGAGATCGAGCTTTCCGCCTTCCTGCGCATGCTCGGCTCGCGCGACGTTTACCGCCGCGTTTACCAGATGCGCGCCGAGCCCGTGCCGGTGCTGCGTTTGCTCTACGACCACGGGGACATGCCGCGGTCTGTCCGGCGATGCCTTGGGGAATGCGCGCGCCTCCTCGGAGGGGAGGATGACGACTCACCCGGCCTCGTGAGGACGCGCGAGGCGCTGGACGGTGTCTTGGAGCTGATCTCCGATGCCGACTGGGGTTCGTTTCTCAAGCAGACGGTCTCCGCCCCGGCAGAGGCCGGCGGTGGCGTGCAGCTCGATCCGGAGCGCATGGAGATCCTTGTGCAGGTGCTTGATGGCATCATGAACCGCACCCACGCCGTCCACGACGTCATCACCGACGGATTCATCAACCACCAGATTCTGCTCGATTAAGGCCATGCGCTTCGAGATCACGCACACGACGGACTACCGCTACGAACAACCGGCCAGCGAGGCGTATGTCGAGGCGCGGTTGACTCCGCCGGGGCGCCCCACGCAGAAAATCCTCGGGCATGAGATCGTTTTCGATCCGGCGGCACCGGTGTCATCCTACACGGATTATTTCGGCAACCCGACGGTCTTCTATTCGATGGTGAAGCGCCACGAGCAGCTTGTGGTGACGAACCGGCTGAAGGTGGAGACGGCGCCGCCGGTGTTGCCGGACGAGGCGCTTGCGCTGACCGTGGGGGAGGCGAGGCAGATCTTCTCTTCGGTTTCGACCGAGGTGTTCGATTACCTGCGGGTTTCGGCGGCCGTGCCGACCGGGGGCGAGGCGGCCAAGTGGGCGCGGAGGTTTTTGCGCTCCGATGCGACGCTGCGGGCCGGGATGGAGGATCTCAATGCGGCGATCCATCGCGAGTTCCGATACACGAAGGGAGCGACCGACAACTGGACGCCGCTCGCAACGATTTGGAAGGAGAAGGCGGGTGTTTGTCAGGACTTCGCGCATGTGATGCTCGCAGTCCTTCGCACGGCCGGGCTGCCGGCGCGCTATGTCTGCGGCTACATCGAGGCCGCCACCCCGCGGGGCGGACGCAAATTGGTCGGGGCGGTGGCCACCCATGCGTGGGTGGAAGTGATGGTGCCGGGCATGGAGTGGGTGGCGCTCGATCCGACGAACAACCAATGGTGCGGTGAGCGCCATGTGGCGGTGTCATTCGGGCGTGATTTTGCCGACGCCACGCCCCTGCGCGGGACATTCAAGGGGAGCGGCGGCCAGAAGATGTCGGTGAAGGTGAAAATGAAGCGCATGGAGGGGGACGCATGAAACTGTCAGTTTCCTACCGGGCGGAATACGCCTACGACGAGCCGGTGAGCCTGTCGCCGCATGTGGTGCGGCTGTTCCCGCGCGACGTGCTCCATGCGCGCATGGAGGACTTCCGGTTCTCGACCAACGCCTCCGCCGACGTCCATTGGCGCGGGGACATTTTCGACAATCTGGTCGCCCGGTGCTTCTATCCGCAGGAGGAGGACAAGCTGGTGTTCGCCCTTGAGATGGAGGTCTCCGTGACGGAGCGCAACCCCTTCGGCTTCCTGCTCGAATCCCGCGCGCTGCAACTCCCGGTCCGCTACGACGCGAGGGAGCGGGAATTGCTTGGCCCGTTTTTCGGCGGACGCGACGGGGATTTTCCGGACGGATTGTCTCCGGGCGAGGGGGGGGACACGGTGGAGGCGCTGGTGGTGATGAACGAATGGATCCACGGGAACATCGCCTACGAACGTCGGGAGGAAGGCGAGGCGTTCACGCCCGCGGAAACTTTGCGCGCGGGCCGTGGCGCCTGCCGGGACACGGCCGTCCTGCTCGTGGCGGCCCTGCGTGGATGCGGGATGGCGGCGCGACTGGCCAGCGGCTACCTGTGGGAGAGCGCCACGGATCCCGCGGAGCGCAAGGCGGACAGCTCCCTTCACGCATGGACTGAGGTGTATCTTCCCGGGGCCGGCTGGCTGGCCATGGACCCCTCGAACGGCGTGCTGGCCGACCACCATTACCTCACAGCCGCAGTGGGCCTGCTCCCGGAGGACATCGCCCCGGTCGCGGGAACGTATTTCGGGGACCGGAGCATTCCGGGGCGCCTGACGACTTCCTTGAAAATCGAACGTTCATGAAAAGCACCGTCGCCGCCATCGGAAAATCCCTCCGCTCGCACGGCGTGGTTCTCACCCTCGGCGCTGAGCCGACATGCGTTCCCGTCAAACCATCGGGGGCGGAGTGGTCGGTTGCCGCAACGGGGCCGACGAAACTGGGATATGCCCGGCGTCTGGCCGAGGCATTGATCGGGCAGTCGCTGCACGGCGGTGCGATTTTTTTCTCCCCGGGGAAGCTGTATCCGGGCGAGGTGAATCCGCGCTGGGCCCTCCATGTGGTCGCCCGCCGCGACGGCCGGCCGATGGCCCGCGCCCGCGGAGCGCGACGCGCGGCCAAGGTGGCGGATGTTGCCGCGTTTCTCAAAAAGCTCGCGGGAATCCTCGGAGTGGCGCCCCGCGTGCAGAAACTCGCCGATCCGTTGCGCGGTGGATCGGATGCATGGGTGGTTCCCTTGGACCACGACGGCCGCCGGTGGATTTCCCCCGCCTTGCGCTGGCCGCGCAGCGCGAAGTTGCTGCACGCGGAAGGTCCGGCAGGTCTTCGCCTGCCATGGGATGCCGCGCGGGGGAAGGGTGCGCGGCGGGCCTTCACCGTGCAGATCCGTGACGGACGGTTGGAGGTTTTCCTGCCCCCCTTCATCCAGGAGCATTGGTCCCGGCTGCTGGCAGCCGTGGATGCCGCGGTTCCGGCCGGGGTGGGCTGCTCCTACTGCGGCTACGTTCCCGACGATACGGCGGAGGTGTGGCGTTGCGTGGTGGTTGCCGCGGATCCGGGGGTGCTGGAGATCAATCTTCCGCCCTGTGCGGATGTGGCGGCGTATGACAAATGGCTGCGCGTTCTCGACAAGGCCCAGAAGGCTGCGGGGCTGCGGACATGGAAACGCGGGGCCCAAGGGCAGTCCGCGGGAACGGGGGGTGGACACCACCTTCTCTTCGGTGGGGAGACGATGGAAACCAATCCGTTCTTCACGCGGCCCGGCTGGATTGCCTCGATGCTGAGGTTCTGGCAGCACCATCCTTCACTGGCCTACCTTTTCACGGGATGCTACGTCGGCGCTTCCTCGCAGGCGCCGAGGCCCGACGAGTCGGGCAAGAGCCTGCATGACTTGGAGATGGCATGTTCGTGGCTGGAGGAACTGCCTGCGGGACGCGACCACCGGAGCATGATCACGGACACGCTGATCCATCTGCACAGCGATTCCTCCGGCAACACGCACCGCGCGGAGATGAGCTTCGACAAATTCTGGAACACGAGGTTCCCGGGCGGCATGCGCGGACTGATCGAATTCCGCGCGATCGAGTCGTTGCCCAAGGTTTCGTGGACATCGTCCGTGGCCCTGCTCTGGTGCGCCTTGGCGGCGCATCTCCTGGCGCGGCCGTTCCGGTCGGCCCTGAGGGATTTCGGTGACACGCTGCACGACCGCTATTTCCTGCCGACGGTGCTGTGGGATGATCTCGATGCCGTGCTCGGGGAGCTTCGGGAGTCCGGGTTCAAACCGGATGCCAAAAACTTCCGGAGCATCTGGGAGTGGCGGTTCCCGGTGGTGTTGGACACCGGCGATGGATTGACGGTGCGGCGCGGGCTTGAGGCATGGCCGCTGCTGTGCGAGACGCCGCTCGAGGGCGGATCAACGAGCCGCTTCGTGGACACCTCGATGGAGCGGATCGAATTCGTCGCCGGGCGCGATTTTGCGCGACGGCACAAGTTGAGGATCAACGGCCGCGCGCTTCCGCTCCGGGAATGGAAGAGCGGCGTCCATCTGGCCGGATTGCGCTTCCGGAAGTCGGCGCTTTATCCGTCATTGCATCCGGGCCTGCCGGTCCAGTTGCCGCTGGTGCTTGAACTCGAAGGACCCACGCGCACGCGCAGGTTCCGGATGACAGCCCGCAGCGGGAAATTCTCGCCATGCACGGCTAAGGTGCCTGCGCCCCGTGCAGGCGCCGCCTGCCAGCGGGCCAACCCGGGACTGCTGACGTTCGATTTGCGGCTGTAGCCCCGAGTGTTCCCGGGTCTCAGGCCATGATGTCTTCGTGGAAGAGGCGCCCCTCGGTGGTGGGCTTCACGAAGCCGGCGCGGATGGCGAAGTCGCCGAAGCGTTCGCCTTCCTCGCGCTCGGTCGCGTAGCGGCGGATGACCGGGGCCAGCTCGGCAACGATCTTGTCTGAAGTGACCGAGGGCTTGAAGAGCTTGTTGAGGCGGGAGCCGTCGAAGGCGGCGCCGAGGTAGATGTTGTATTTCCCCGGTGCCTTGCCGACCAAGCCGATCTCCCCGAGATAGGGACGGGCGCAGCCGTTCGGGCAGCCGGTCATGCGGATGATGATGGCATCCTGGCGCAATCCGCATTCCTCGATGACCCTGTCGAGTTCGGTCACGAGGTCGGGCAGGTAGCGCTCGCTCTCGGCGAGGGCGAGGCCGCAGGTGGGGAGCGCCACGCAGGCCATCGAGTTGAGTCGCAAGCCGGTTTCGCGGGTGTCGGCATCCAGTTTGTATTCGGCCAGAAGCGCCTCGATGCGGGGCTTCTGCTCGTCGGTGACGCCGCCGATGATGAGGTTCTGATTGGCCGTGAGGCGGAAGTCGCCAGTGTGGATTTTGGCGATTTCCCGAAGACCGGTCTTGGCGGGGCTCTCCGCAGTGTCGAGCAGCCGGCCGTTCTGGATGAAGAGTCCGTAGTGCCAGCGGTTGTCGGTGCCGCGGGTCCACCCGTAGCGGTCGCCGGAGTCGTCGAAGCGGAATGGACGGGGCTCGCCGAGCTTGTAGCCGAGGCGCCGCTCGACCTCGCCGCGGAACCAATCGATCCCGCGGTCCTCGATGGTGTATTTGAGGCGCGCGTGCTTGCGGTTCGTGCGGTCGCCGAAGTCGCGCTGCACGGTGAGCACCTTTTCCGCGACATCCACAACCTGATCGCGGGTGCAGAACCCGAGCATGTCAGCCAGCCGGGGGTAGGTCTTGGTGTCGCTGTGGGACATGCCGAGGCCTCCGCCCACCGTGACGTTGTAGCCGGCAACTTGGTCGCCGTCGCCGATGGCTATGAAGCCGAGGTCCTGCGTCCACACGTCGATGTCGTTGCTCGGCGGGATGGCGAAGCCGATCTTGAATTTGCGGGGAAGGTAGGTCTTCCCGTAGATCGGTTCCTCCTCCTCGCCGCCTCCGACCTTCTCGCCGTCGAGCCAGATCTCATGGTAGGCGGTGGTGCGCGGGGTGAGGTGGACGCTCACCGCCCGGGCATCGTCGAGCACGGGGGCGTGCAGGGCGGACTCCCACGGGTTTGGGTTGCACATCACGTTGCGGTTCACGTCGCCGCAGGCGGCGATGGTGTCCATGAGCGCGGCGTTGATCCCCTGCATGGTGGTTTTCAGCACGTCCTTCGTGATGAAGTGGAGCTGGAATGCCTGGCGCGTGGTCAGCTTGAGGGTGTGGCTGCCGTAGGTGTCGGCCAGCGCGTCGATCTTGAGCCATTGTTCCGGCGTGCAGACCCCGCCCGGGACGCGGATGCGGATCATGAAGATGAAGGCTTTCTCCAGTCCGGCCTTCTTACGCTCCGTGCGCTGGTCGCGGTGGTCCTGCTGGTAGATGCCGTGGAACTTCGAGATGTTGGTGTCCGCGTCGGCAATCGCCCCGGTCGAACGGTCCTCGAGGCTGGCGGCGAGCGTGCCGCGCAGGTAATGGCTGGCTTCCTTGATTTCCTCCACCTTGCTCAAAGGCTTCGGGTCGGCTTTGTCGGCGGTCATGGATTGGCGAAAAATTGGCCTTTTATCAATAAGGGTCCGTCACGTCCGGGGCAACTGCCGATTGTGCCTCGCGTGGCCCCGGCAGGGCATGCGTCTGGGGATTTTCCATTCTCAGCGTCCCAAGGGCCGCATCTTCCACCGCGGAGGCGATTGCCCAAAAGTCCGGCCGCTGCTTTACTGGAGGACTGTGAGCAAGCGTCTGTTTGATTCCATCGAGGATGTGCTGAAGGACATCCGGGCCGGGCGCATGGTCATCGTGACCGACGATGCCGAGCGGGAGAACGAGGGCGATCTGGTCATGGCGGCGTCGAAGGTCACTCCGGAAGCGGTCAATTTCATGGCCAGGCACGGACGCGGGTTGATCTGCGTCCCGCTGACGACCGGCCGGGCGAAGCACCTCGGCCTGCAGAGGATGGTGGCGCACAACCGCGAGGTTCACCGGACGGATTTCACGGTCTCCGTGGACGCCTCGCACGGGATCAGCACGGGCATCAGTGCGCGGGACCGGGCGCGCACGATCAAGACGCTGGCATCCGCGAAAGCGGGACCGGATGACCTCACGCAGCCGGGTCACGTCTTCCCGCTGCAGGCGCGGGAGGGCGGCGTGCTCCAGCGGGCGGGCCACACCGAGGCGGCCGTGGATCTGGCTCGGTTGGCCGGGCTCGATGCATCGGGTGTCATCTGCGAAATTCTCAAGGAGGATGGTTCGATGGCGCGGTTGCCGGACCTGCTGAAGTTCCGTCGCAAGCACCGCCTGAAGATCTGCTGCATCCGGGACCTCATCGCGTATCGGCGCCGGCGCGAAAAGCTGGTCGAGCGCGAGCAATGCGTGCGCATGCCGACCGACTTCGGCGACTTCGACCTCTACCTATACAGATCGCTCACCGACGGCGCGCATCATCTGGCGCTTGTCCGGGGCGAGATCGACCCGAAGGAGCCGGTGCTGGTGCGCGTGCACAGCGAGTGTCTCACCGGCGACGTGTTCGGCTCGCGGCGATGTGATTGCGGGACACAGCTGCACCAGGCGATGCGCCAGATCGCGGAGCACGGCACCGGGGTTCTCGTTTACATGCGTCAGGAAGGCCGAGGCATCGGTTTGCCTGCCAAGATCCATGCCTACAAGCTGCAGGAGGAGGGCCTCGACACGGTGGAGGCGAACAACCGGCTCGGCTTCCCCATGGATCTGCGCGAATACGGCCTCGGGGCGCAGATCTTGTCCGACCTCGGCGTGCGCAAGATACGCCTGCTGACGAACAACCCCCGCAAGATGGTCGGTCTCTCCGGGCACGGGTTGGAAATCACGGGGCGGGTGCCGATCAAATCAAAGCCGCACGCGCACAATTCGCGTTATCTGCAGACGAAGAAGCGCAAGATGGGGCACCTTCTCTGATTGCGGCGCGATGCCGCTTTCTGCGACAAAGACACGATGTCCACCAAGCTCCCGACACGGCCGGCGAAGATCCACGACACCACGGCGCCGCGCGTCGCCATCGTGGCGAGCGAATACAACCCCGAGTTCGTGCAGGGGCTGATCAACAACACCTGCAAGGAGCTTTACCACATCGACCGCGGCTGCGTGATCGAGCTGTTCGGCGCCCCGGGGTCCTTCGAGATCCCCCTCGTTGCGGAAATGGTGGCGTCGCTGCGCAGGCATGATGCGATCGTGGCGCTCGGCGTCGTATTGCAGGGCCGCACGAAGCATGCGGAATTCATCGGGGACAGCGTGAGCCACGCGCTCCAGCAGGTGGCGCTCAAGCACATGGTTCCGGTGATCCACGAAGTCCTGCTCGTGGGCAGCGAGGAGGAGGCCCGCGAGCGCTGCCTCGACAAGGAACTCAACCGGGGCGTGGAGGCGGCGCGCGCGGTGTTCGCCATGCTGCGCGCGAGGGACCAGGTGAAGGCGGCGGCGGGAGGCCGTTGAAATTGCAAGCCGTGTCCGCGCCGAAAGAAAACCGGAGATTGGCCCGTGTGCAGGCCGTGCAGCAGATCTACGGCTGCGAGATGCGCGGCGTGCTCGCCCCGCGCACCGCGGAGACCGACGCGGGGGATTTTCCGGACACCGCCGGGATTCCCTTCACCCGTGAACTTGTCGGAAGCACGCTCGACCGCCTCAATGAGATCGACCGCCTGCTCGAATCCGCGCTGCAGAATTGGGATCTCCGGCGTCTGGGCGCCGTGGATCGGGCGATTCTCCGCGTGGCCGTGGCGGAATTGCTGACCCGGCAGGACATCCCGGCGGCGGTCACGATCAACGAAGCCATCGAGATCGCCCGCAGTCTGGCCTCGACCGAGTCGGCGCGGTTTGCGAACGGCGTGCTCGACCGCGTGCGTCAGGAGATCGGGCGCGACGCCCGGGGGGTGTCCTGACCATGGCGGGATTCCTGCGCAGCATCACCGAGCGTTTCCGGGGCCGTCCCGTCGATTGGGATGAATTGGAGTCCATGCTGCTCCAAGCCGACCTCGGCGTGAAAACGACGATGCAGCTTGTGGAATCGTTGCGCGCCGTCTCGGGGTATTCCGCCACGGCGGATCAGGTCGAACGCGAAGCCCGCGAGGAACTCACGAAGTTGCTGCCTCCGCCGCATCCGCCCCTGCTGCCTTTGCCGGATCGCCCGCGGGTGATCCTCATCGTCGGCGTGAACGGCACCGGAAAGACCACGTCCATCGCCAAGATGGCCGCGATGCTCCGCAGGGAGGGGCGCTCCGTGCTGATGGCCGCCGGTGACACATTCCGCGCGGCGGCGATCGAGCAGCTTGCCGCATGGGGAGCGAAGTTGGACATCCCCGTGATCCAAGGGGCGTATCAGGGCGATCCGGCGGCGGTGTGCCATGACGCCTACGAGGCGGCATTGAGGAACAAGACGAACTTCCTGCTCTGCGACACGGCGGGGCGCCTTCACACCAAGCACAACCTCATGCAGGAGCTGTCGAAGATGAAGCGCGTCCTTGGGCGCCAAGATCCGGAGAGCCCGCACGAGGTGCTCATCGTGCTGGATGCCACCACGGGCTCGAACGCCTTGGAGCAGGCGAGGCAGTTCAAGGAAGCTGCCGGACTGACCGGTGCGATCCTGACGAAACTCGACGGCAGCGGCCGGGGAGGAACGGCGGTGGCCTTGCAGCAGGAGCTGGGGGTGTCCGTGCGCTACATCGGAACCGGGGAGCAGCAGAAGGATTTCGCCCGTTTTGATCCGAAGAAATTCGCCGCGGAGATGCTCTGAGCATTTCAAGAGGCGTTCCGGCTTCTTCGCCGTGGACGGTAGGGTCGGCTGGCCCCAGCCGACCTTGGGCGCGTGAGGCCACGCGTCCCTACCACAAAGGATTGGGTCCGCCTACTCGGCGCAGTAGTGCAGGCTGACGCGCCGCATTTTCTGATCTCCCTGCTGGGCGGCGTAATGCACGAGGCGGAGGGACACGAAATTCTGCACCCACATCCATCCGCGCAGGGTGTGACGGAGACCGCTTTGGTCGCCGCGTTCGTCCGCGTAAAGGCGCCCCGGGCCGTATTTGACGTCCGCCTGGCGCTTGATGGTCGCAACCCACGAGGCCACGCGGGCTTCGTCCCACCCTTCGCGGTCGTATTGCAGCTCCACCTCGCTCAGTCCGCCGTTGGAAAAGTAGAAGAGCGTGCGCTTGAGTCCCTCCTGCACGATCCCCTCGACCACGATCACGTTGCGGGTCCCCGAGGTGCGCTCCTCGATGACCTTGGCCTTGGCATTGGTGATGACCTGCTTGATGCGCTCCGGCGACTCGCCCCACTGCATGCCGAACGGCGCCTTGATTTCCTGTTGCGCATGCAGCGCCGCCTGCGGGAGGAGCAGGAACAGCAGCGCGATGGCAACGGTGCAGAAACGCATGGCGGGAGAATCTCGGCCTCCGCGCGCCGCCGTGCAAGGAACAACCGGGGAAGGCTGGTCGAGCGCCACAAACGTCCCGCTGGGATTCATTTTTTGAAGAGGTCACTGTGAGTGCCGGAGCGCTCAAGAAACAATGACTCGTCGTCCACCCGATAAATCAGCAGCCAGTCAGGCTCGATATGGCAATCCCTTGATCCCTTCAATGAACCGGTCAAAGCATGATCCCGGCAACGCGCCTCAAGGGGTTGACCCGCGGTGATACGGCTGACAATCGCCTTGAGCTTGTCGATGTCCTTCCCTTGCTTTCTGAGTTTCTTGAGATCCTTCCTGAACTGGCTGGTCTCGTAGATTGCCTTCACTCGTCCCAGCTCCTCAAAAGCTCCTCAAGCGAGTTGTGCTTTTGCAGTCTGCGGCCCTTTCGCGAGTCTTCAATGGCCGCAAGGGTCTCGGAATTTGGAATTTCGACGGCAAATGGCAGCCCATTCCGGAGGGTGATCTGTGTGTAAAACATCCGAATGGCCTCGGTCGGACTCAAGCCAAGTTGGTCGAGGATGGCCTCGGCGCGTTCCTTGATATCTGGATTGATGCGGCTGTGGACTGCGGCGGTTTTCATGCCAACAGCATGTTGCGTTTGCAACACGTTGTCAATGTTTTGACCCGACGTGCCCAAACACGGCGACTACCTCAGCCGGTCAGATAGACCCTACGGAGATTTTGCTTCAAGCTCATCAATAATAAACTCAAGTTCGATTCTCACAGGATCGTCAATTTTTTGCTCCTTAAGGCCTTCGATCGGCTTCAGATTTTTGGTCAGATCACTAAGTTCAAAATAAAGAGATGTTGTCCGCCTTTTTGATTCTTCTGGAAGCTTTTTGCTATGTTCCCGTATAACTTCAGACAAATCATAATCTATTGTAAATATTTCGGATGGTTCGAGCGCCAGAATAGAAGTGGACCCTGCCGACAAGCCCACATTATTCGTGCTGCGCTTTATATGATTGTCGCTCAACAGATGGAAATCTCGAACAGCATTCCAAGAGTTGGGTCTCATGGTGGATAGGAGAACGGTCGGTCGTCGTAATGAAAGCCCATCGATTCTCACGACCGACGAAGAAATATTTTTAAGCTGAATGGTGAACGTCTGCTCTCTTGGGTCAAATTTGCTCGAAACCTCAAGCGGACTTGAAGCTGCTGAATCTGCAAGAGCCGATGCCGATGGAACCTGAAAGGTCATCAGGGTTATCAGGTAAGCTGCTATCAGCAAATGTCGGGCGGCTCCGACTGCTGTGATGAATTCAAGGGCTCGCATATGGTTGTTAATCATCCCATTTTGATTCGTCTAAAAATGTCATGCCAGGTGGATCGTCCCTATCGGTCATGTCGGCCAGTTCCGAGGCATTTGCAATCTGCTCGGCTTTAGCGTCTAACGATTCTTTTAATGCATTATTAAAGTCTGTCTGCGCTTTCTCAAACTCTTCATTGTTTGAAGGGTCGAAACATATAGTCTCCAAATCCTCCATATCTGTAAAAAATGCTTTTATTGTTTCCAGAGTAGCCCACGCGCGATTTGCAGCAATGTGAGCACCTTCATGAGCAGAAACCTTACTGTGAAAGCGATCCCACTCTTGCTGTGCAGTATTGCTATGATTTGCCTTGTCTGGCCATGTTGGAAGGTCGATAGATTCTGTCCAAGATACCGTTAATGTAACATTTTCAATTTCAAATTTGGCCTTGACCAGACCGTTGGGATTTCCGTTGCAGTCCAAACAATCTGCAATTGCGGGTTCTCCCACCTCAGGTTTAATCGAATATTTTATTGTAGCCCGACCAACTTCATCATGTTGTCTGAATACTTCGTTCATTTCAGCAAATGTTCCGCTCATTGTATCCCAGATGCCAACAGAAGGAGGGGTATCCGGTGGCTTGACTTCTACAATGGGGCTTTTTGCAGAAGCGAGTTGGGGTGAAAGCCACAGGCAAAGGCAACCCATGGCAAAAAACAGCAAATTCGTTCGCACTATCATAAAAGTCGTTGCATGTCTCTATATATCAACAGTGTCAGCGAATTACTTTTGTCTGCAACCTCCAAACCCTTGCTAATGATAGAGGCAAGGTCCAGCAGGCGCCGTTGCCACCCAAGACGCGCGGAGTCACTCAGACAAAGCCTGATCCTGTGAGCGTAATGACGAGCCGTCTCTTCATCGCCGCGAGAAAGAGATTCAATGGCAAGCCAATAATACGCATAGGAACACATCTCATGCTGTGGATCTGCCGTGATAATCTCACTGAAAATCGCGATCGCGTCTCGCGTTCTTTTCAAACGAACAAACTGGATAGCCAAGACTGCATGTAAGCGGACCCACTCGGATATCGGTGTAGCGGCATCGTCAACGTATGCCAAGGCTACTTTCTCGGCCTCATCCAATCGGCCTTCTAGGCCATAAGCCATAATAACTAGCGATACAAACTCCCAAAACTCGCTTTTGGTTGTCCACAACCAATCTCGTCGTTGCTGCGACAGACTTTCCCACAGTTGAATGGTTCCGGAAAACTCGCCGAAGTCATTCTGTCTCCTCGCAAGTTTAAAAAGTGCCGTAACTGCGTGGGACGGGTGTGCCCCTGTATTAATGGCTTCCAAGGCAAGGCGCTCTCCCTTGGCGCGGTAAGCCTCTGCTATGCTTGGATCATCCACGGCGGCGCGTCCGAGCTGTCGGGCGACATCGAGTAAAATATTGTAATCGTTGATTTGATCGAGTGCCGCCCACAACTGCGGAATAGTCGCGGAAACATTAAAAGGCTTGTTTGCGCGGGTGAGGCAGCGGACCCATTCAACCAGAGCAAACATTCGCAACTGAACCGGCATATTGATTGAGTTGTTGAAGGCTTGGTAATACCCTGCAGCCGCCATGTGATCTCCCTCTACGGTCTTGCACTTCGCCAGTGCCCAAGTAATCTTTCCCCACTCTTCTGTATCCGGCTTTGCCACTGCCAGCGCACGAGAAAGGAGCGCACTCCCTGTCTCTTGGTCTCCAGCACTGATGCACGCCAAGGCGACTCCATGAATGACTTGGGGCGCGGCATCGGCGCCAAATCGTGTTATCCCTGCACCAATCAATGACTCCAAGTCGGGTTTGCTTTTTTCGGCATAGGAGGCGCCGATGATTTCTTTTATGGCAGATTTCCACTCATGGAATGCGAGTTTTGAAACCTCCAACAATGAATTTGCCAGAGCAGCGATCTCCTTATTCGTGCCTCCAGCTTTTCGCTTGGCCGATGAGAGAATGAGTTTTCTCAATTCAGCAGTAGCAATGGGATCGGATGCTGCGGATTGGCGGCTCCATTGTTCAGCCAAACTGCGCCATGACGGATCGCCAAATTTTCGAAGATTCTGAACGATCAACAAACTTGCCCGTGACCGAACTGTCGGCGGCATTTTCGCCAAAGCATCCAACATAGTTGAATCAACCCCCGACACCCCTTGCCTGCAGTTGGCGGCAATCAAAATCGGCCACCCGGAAAGTGTCTTCGCTTGAAACTTGCCCCGAATAATAGCATCGCTCGCCCATTTTACGGCTGTGTCATTTTCTCCTGAGCGCAAAGCTATTTCAGCAATGCCAAGACGGGCACGGCATCCACCTTTGGGATTTCCGCCAATGGCTCTTTGGAACATCTCTTGAGCAAACGCAAACTCTCCTTCCTGCAGAAAGAGATGTCCGATTCTTGTAATTACAACGCTTGCTCTGACAGGGCGTTTAACGATCGCGACACTTTGTCCCGAGGAAAGATTGCTGCGAAGCTGCGTTAACTGCTGTCGAAATGCCTGCTCCAGCGCTTCGGCCTTCTCGGCTGCATTCCGGGCAAGCTGCATCGCATCAGATATGCGGGCCAACTTCAGAAGAGCGACCAGTTTTCCGAAAAACGGCCTGACCCAATCTCTTCGATGATCTCCAATATTCCCTTCAACCGATTGATAAATTTGCAGGGCCTTCTCAAAACGCCCCCGCTTTTTCTCAGCATCACCTATCAAGGCATGTATCCTCTGCTTGGAGGCAGCATCTTCAGTGCTTGCCAAAGAATTCAGCAAAGAGAAGGCGCCAGTGAAATCACCGGACTGAATCATGTTTCTTGATTCAGCAAGACGGGCAGAAAATGGCGACTTGAATTTTGCAGGTGCGCTTTGCTTTTTGAATTTCTGCTTCATGCTTATTCAAAAGAACAGCGGGAGCCGGTCACATTTGCCGGCTCCCGCTGCTACGTAAGCCGAGGGCGTGCAGACTTGATAGCTACACGTCCCGTCGGCATGCAAATCATTCACGAACAACAAGGAATTCAACCGTTTCATTGCGTATACTCAGCACAGCCTCATCAGCCGAGTTGAATCGGCGGCGGCATATTCTTGCAAAACCTGGCCCGTATTTGTAGCCGGGAAGAGGAGCAATCCGGTATTGGCCTTGAGCTGTAGCGGCAATAAGTAATGAAGCACCTCCACCAAGAACAACCGTTGCGGTGATCCGCCGCAGAAATTCCCTTCGGGTTGACCCAGCTTCGCCCATTGCTGGCAGCATCCAGCGCTTCGTTGCAACCGTCAAGCAAAAAACTCAACAGTGGATTACTCCATCAGCAATTTCCTCAGATTGTCATAGGCTTCCGGGGATTGTTTATTTGGCGGCAATAACTTGATCAATTCGCTAAGCATCCGACCTCCAGCGCCGTCATATTTCTCAACAAACGCTCGAAAATCATCTGAAGCGGAAGGGTCTGCATTGTCGCTGCATATCCTCCACGCGAGCAGTGGAACCTGATGGTTACGACAAGCTGCGTATAAGCCAAAAAGGTTCATATCGACTGCTGAAGCTTTGGTTTGTGCAGCAAGTTGCTCCCGGAATGAACTGGATGCGATGAATACTTCTCCAGAAGCGACTGATATGAGCGGGGCATCCCGGAAAAGTGGAGGCAGTTCACTTTCATCCAATATGTCAAGTGCTCTCAGGGTAATCGGCTCAGCTGATTGAAACCCGCTTTCTCGATGCATTCCTTTCTGATAGGGGACGATGCTCTGAACCGTATACCATTTTTGGAGCACAATGTCAGAAGTAAGACCGCCGATTGGTCCCAAGGATAAAGCAAAATCTACTGAAAACCTTGATAGTAGGGCTTCGGCACTTACCGCCGTCTCGACAACTCCGGATTCCATTTTCACGGCATAGACCTTATGGCCTGCAATCTGATAAATAGATATTGATCGCTGGCCAACTCTGACGGGTTGCCGAGCCACCTCAGAACTTTGTGCTAAGGCTCGTCCATCAGCTTCTAATGCATAAAAGACTGCTATTTCATCTGCACGGCATATGCCAGCCATCGCAAATCCAATGATCAGAGGTATGAATGTTCCCTTTGGCATGGGACTGACTTTCTTGTCTCTCTGCGTCGTTTTAACGGCAGGTATGGAGTCGAGATATTGGAGGTCTTGGGTGACTTAGGGGAAGATGATCTGAGGTTTCATCACGCCAAACTTCACTCAGAACTTCAAGTGCTTCAGGGTGAGGCCTTGGTTGGTGAGTTGTTTGAGGGAGTTGAGGCCGATGCGGAGGTGGTCGGTGACGTAAGAGGCATCCACTTCGGCGTCGCTCTCGGCGGTTTTGACGCCGTCGGGGAGCATGGGCTGGTCGCTGACGAGGAGGAGGGCGCCGGTGGTGATCTCGTTGTAGAAGCCGGTCATGAAGACGGTGGCGGTCTCCATGTCGATGGCGAGGGCGCGGATTTTGCGGAGGTAGTCCTTGAAGGCGATGTCATGCTCCCACACGCGGCGGTTGGTGGTGTAAACGGTGCCGGTCCAGTAGTCGCGCTCGGCTTCGCGGATGGTGGTGGAGATGGCCTTCTGGAGGGCGAAGGCGGGCAGGGCGGGCACTTCGGGCGGAAAGTAGTCGTTGCTGGTGCCTTCGCCGCGGATGGCGGCGATCGGGAGGATGAGGTCGCCGATGGCGGCGCGGTGCTTGAGGCCGCCGCATTTGCCGAGGAAGAGCACGGCTTTCGGATGGATGGCGGTGAGCAGGTCCATGACCGTGGCGGCGGTGGCGCTGCCCATGCCGAAATTGATGATGCTGATGCGTCCGGCGGTGGCGTTGGGCATGGGCTTGTCGCGTCCACGGACCTTCACCCCGTGCCACTGGGCGAAAAGCTTCACGTAGTTGGAAAAATTTGTGAGGAGGATGTGGTCGCCGAACTCCTTCAATTCCACGCCCGTGTATCGCGGCAGCCAGTTTTCGACGATGTCTTCGCGGGTCTTGAGGGCACGGCTCCGGGAACCGCTTCTTTTGGCATTCTGGGGCATTCCGTTTTTGTCTCGCAAACCCCCGCGGCAAGGAAGTCCAAAGAGAGGAGCGTTCTGGCCAATGCGCTCTTGGCTTGGGGCCGCACGGCCTGTATTTTTCCCGGTTCGCGCTTCGGTGCATTCCGCGCAGGAACCGCGAATCCCGCGTCCATGACCAACATCCATCCGGAAACCCGCCGGTTTCTCGACCGCGCCTCGAAGGAGCGCCTGCTCGGTCAGAGAGGGGCCGTTCTCTGGCTCTACGGGCTCTCCGGGTCCGGGAAATCGACAATTGCGAACGAGGCGGAGCGCGCGCTGCATGCGGAGGGGCGGATGACCGTGATCCTCGACGGGGACAATCTCCGGACGGGACTGAACCGCAACCTGGGATTCTCCGACGAAGACCGGACGGAAAACGTCCGCCGGGTGGCGGAAACGGCCAAGCTGCTGGCCGGGCAGGGGGTCATTGTCCTTGTGTCGGTGATCACGCCGTTGCGGGCGCACCGGCGCGCGGCGGCGGAGATCATCGGTCCGGATTTCCACGAGGTCTATGTGAAGGCGGATTTCGACACCTGTGCGCAGCGGGATCCCAAGGGGCTTTACGCCAAGGCCCGGGAAGGGCAGATCGGCCAGTTCACGGGGAAGGACAGCGGGTTCGAGGAACCGGAGGCGGCCGCCCTCGTTCTTGACACGCAAACCCGGTCTGTGGACGAATGTGCGGCCGATTTGCTCGGGTATTGGCGGTCCATCGCGGACGGCCGGTCGGGCGCGTAGGGCGCCACCCGCGTTGCCGGGCCGACAGCAAGTTTCATTCCGCCATGCCGTATTATCATCTCGACCATCTCGACCAGCTTGAGGCCGAGGCGATTTTCGTGCTCCGCGAGACGGCGGCGCAGTTCCAGAACCCCGCGCTGCTTTTCTCCGGCGGCAAGGATTCCATCGTCATGGCCCATCTCGCCGCAAAGGCGTTCTGGCCCGCGAAGATCCCTTTTCCGCTGCTGCACATCGACACGGGCCACAATTTCGGGGAGACGCTGGCCTACCGGGACGCCTTCGTGGAGAAACTCGGGGCGCGCCTGGTGGTCGGCTCGGTCCAGGCATCCATCGACACCGGCCGGGTCAAGGAGGAGAAGGGTCCCTACGCTTCGCGCAACGCGCTGCAGTCGGTGACCCTCCTCGACACGATCGAGGAGCACAAATTCACGGCGTGCCTCGGCGGCGGTCGCCGCGACGAGGAGAAGGCGCGCGCGAAGGAGAGGTTCTTTTCGCACCGTGATGATTTCGGCCAGTGGGATCCGAAGAACCAGCGGCCCGAGTTGTGGAACCTTTTCAACGGCCGTCACCACCCCGGCGAGCATTTCCGTGTCTTCCCGTTGTCGAATTTCACCGAGATGGACGTGTGGATGTATATCAAGCGCGAGGGGATCGAACTGCCCCCGCTCTATTTCGCCCATGAACGCGATGTCTTCGCGCGCAACGGCTCGCTGCTGGCGGTGTCGGAATTCATCACCATGCTGGAGACCGAGAAGCCGGAGCGGAAGACCGTCCGCTTCCGCACGATCGGCGACGTGACCTGCACCGGCGCGGTCGAGTCGTCCGCCTCGGACCTCGACGAGGTGATCGCCGAGGTCGCCGCGGCGCGCCAGACCGAGCGCGGCACGCGTGCCGACGACAAGCGGTCCGAAACCGCGATGGAAGACCGCAAGAAGGAGGGTTATTTCTGATGGATCTCCTGCGTTTTGCCACGGCCGGTTCCGTCGATGACGGCAAGTCCACCCTCATCGGGCGCCTGCTTTACGATTCGAAGAGCATTTTCGAGGACCAGCTCAGCGCGGTGGAGGAAAGTTCCCGCCGCCGCGGGGATGCGGTCGTCAATCTCGCGCTGCTGACCGACGGCCTGCGGGCCGAGCGCGAGCAGGGCATCACCATCGACGTCGCCTACCGTTACTTCGCGACGCCGAAGCGCAAGTTCATCATCGCGGACACGCCGGGGCACATCCAATACACGCGCAACATGGTGACCGGCGCCTCGACGGCGGACCTGGCCATCATCCTTGTGGATGCGCGCAAGGGGATCATCGAGCAGACCAAGCGGCATTCGTTCGTTTCGAACCTGCTGAAGATCCGCCACCTCGTGCTGGCGGTGAACAAGATGGACCTCGTGGATTACAGCGAGGAGGTCTTCAACCGCATCGTGCAGGACTTCCACGATTTCGCCTCGCGTCTCGACGACATCGCCGAGATCACAGCCATCCCGCTTTCCGCGCTCAACGGCGACAACGTGGTGGAGAAATCCACGTCGATGGATTGGTTCAAGGGGCCGTCGCTGCTCTACCACTTGGAAACGGTCTATACCGGCGGCACGGAGAACCATGTCGATGCGCGCTTTCCCGTGCAATGGATCATCCGTCCGCAATCCAACGAGCATCATGACTTCCGCGGCTATGCCGGGCGCGTGGCCGGCGGTGTCTTCAAGCCGGGGGACGCCGTCACGGTGCTGCCGTCCGGGTTTTCCACCAAGATTTCAAAAATCCACCTTCCCGGGGGACAGGAGATCGGGGAGGCGTTCGCCCCGCAATCCGTCGTGATGACCCTTGACGACGAGATCGACATCTCGCGCGGCGACATGCTTGTGAAGGCGAACAATCCGCCGCGGACCGGGCAGGACGTGGAGGCGATGGTGTGCTGGTTTTCGCAGAGGCCGATGGAAGTGCGCGGAAAATACCTGCTGCGCCATACCACGCGGGAGACGAAGGCGATCGTGCAGGATTTGCGCTATCAGGTGGATATCGAGACCCTCCACAAGAAGGAGGGGGCGTCCACGCTCGGCATGAACGACATCGGGCGCATCGCGCTGCGCGCGGCGGTGCCGCTATTCCATGACGATTACCGTCGCAACCGGCTCACGGGGTCGTTCGTCCTCGTCGATCCGGGGTCGCACGAGACGGTGGCGGCGGGGATGATTGTTTAGAGCGGTTTAGGAAATGTCATAGCCCATTTTCCCACGGGCGGTAGGGTCGGCTGGCCTCAGCCGACCTCGGGCGTGTAGGGCCACACGCCCCTACCACAAAACACTGCATTGTCGCTCTCAAGCCACGCCTGCGGGCAGAGGTGCGGGGCAATCGAGGGCCAGGGAAGCGACCTGCATCAGGGCGGCTTCGGACTCGGTGACGACTCCGTCGCCGATGACGCCACGGGTCGCGGCATCGATCACTTCCTTCCGCAGGGCGAACGAGGCGCCCCCGAGATTCCGCAGGGCGCAGTCCAACTGCGCCACGTCCGGCTGAGATTCGGGATAGGAGCACAACGGCTGGAAGGATGGGCTCGCGGTCATGGCCTCCTCGAACAAACGGGGGATGTCTTCGCTCCCGCTGCCGATGTGGATCAGCGATGCGATCAGGATGGATGCATCTTTGGCGAAGGGCGCAGGGTCCGGGTCCAGCTTGCCGGGTGTTTGTGTCGGATGCTCCGTGCGCTGAAGGTGGCGCCGCACGATCCACCATGTTCCGAATGTGAAGGCATCCAGACTGGAGTCGGACAGACGGTCGAGCGCACCGAGAAGCTCGCGGCGTTCGTCTGCAGGGAGGCGTCCGAGCGCGGGCATGAGCATTCCGGCCAAGGCCGTGCGGTCCGCACCCTTGATCGCGTGCAGTTTCTGCCGGGCTTCCGCCACGCCGATGGTCTCCGCCGTGTCGGGAGTGGGAGGGAAAAGCGCGAGCACGATGTCTCTTGCCGCGCCCGGGTCGCGAAGATCGCTGCCGAAAATGGCCTCCAATTCGCCATGGATGGCCTCCGCCCGCGCGAGCTGAGGTGCCGCTGCGGCAATCGCCGAGGCGCCGGCGGTGAACTCCGCGGCGGACGGCGGAAGCGGCGGCGGTTGGGCCTCGAACGATCCCTCCCACGAGGAATCAAGCGCGCGGATGCGTTCCTCGAGGGGCGGATGCGTGGCGAAGAGCCCGGCCCAGCCCAAGCGGAGGCCGCTGGCGAAGAACAGGTGCGCGACATCCTGGCTGTGCTCATTCTTCACGCGCGAACCGGCGTTCCCGATTTTCCGAAGCGCCCCGGCGAGTCCCCCGGGGTTGCGTGTGAACTGCACGGCGGCCGCGTCGGCGAGGAATTCGCGCTGGCGCGAGACGGCGCTTTGCAGGATGCGTCCGAAAAGGACCCCGATCCATCCGGCGATGAGGAGGATGAGGCCGAAGGCCGCGATGGCGAGGACGACGGCCGCCGCGTCGTTCTTGCCCCCGCGGCGGCGGGCACCGCTCTCCAGAGAGAACCGCAGGATTCCCTGGCCGACGATCGACAAGACGAGCAGCCCGAACACCAGCCCGATGAGGTGGATGTTGAGCCGCATGTCGCCGTTCAGGATGTGGGAAAATTCATGGGCGACGACGCCCTGCAATTCGTCGCGGTTGAGCTTGGTGATGCCTCCGCGCGTCACCGCCACCGCGGCGTCATCCGGGGTGAAGCCTGCGGCGAAGGCGTTGATCCCGTCCTCGGCATCGAGCACGTAGATTTCCGGCACGGGAAGCCCCGAGGCGATGGCCATCTCCTCGACGATGTTGAGGAACCGCCGCTCGTCGGGGTCCTGCGTGGTCGGAGCCACGGGGCGTCCGCCGACGCTGCGGGCCACGCTGCCGCCCCCGGCCCGGAGGGCGGAGATTTTCCAGAGCGAGGAGATGGCGACGATGAGGATCGTGACGCCCGCAACCGCGGAGAACACGCGGGAATCCCACCAGCCCCCCTCGTGTCCCCCGAGGACGAGCAGGGACGCGACGGCGGCGTAAATGGCGGCGATCAGGCCGGCCACCGAGGCCAAGAAGAGCCAGACCAGGCGCCGCGAGCGGGCGCGTGCGGCATCCTGTGCGGCGAAAAAATCCATCGCCATGTCCGGCGGGATGTCAGGTGAAGCTGACCTTGACCGGTTCGCGCTCGGCGCCGTCGGTGACCACGAAGAGCTCGGCCGGTCCGAAGTTGAACATCCCGGCGATGACCACGGTGGGGAACTGTTCGCGCCGCGTGTTGTAGGCCGTGACCGCATCGTTGTAGGCCTGCCGCGCGAACGAGATTTTGTTCTCCGTCGAGGTCAGTTCCTCGGTGAGCTGCATCATGTTCTGGTTCGCCTTGAGGTCCGGGTAGGCCTCGGCGAGGGCGAAGAACCGGCCCATGGCCCCGGTGAGCGCGGTTTCCGCGCCGACGAGTCCCTTGATGGCGCCGGGGTCCTCGGGATGGGCGGCGGCCTTGCCGCTGGCGGCGGAGGCGGAATTTCGGGCGGCGATCACCGCCTCGAGCGTGGAGCGCTCGTGCTGCAGGTAGCCCTTGGCGGTTTCGACAAGGTTGGGGATCAGGTCGTAGCGGCGCTTGAGCTGGACGTCGATCTGCGCGAAGGCGTTCATGAAGCGGTTGCGCAGCTGCACGAGGCCGTTGTAGGCGCCGATGACGTAGAACACGACGAGGGCCGCAATGGCGAGAAGGATGAGGGTCGCAAAAGCCATGATGGCAACGCATACGGCAGCATCCGGGGATGCGCGAGCACATTATGAATCCCTGCTGGAATGGACGTGCTGGTCGTCTAAACTCGGCACCCATGACCACGCGCGCGGACCTTCACCTGCACACGCGGCACAGCTCGCGGGCCACGGACTGGCTGATGCGCAAGGTGGACTTTCCGGCGAGCTGTTCCGATCCGCGCGTGCTTTACCGGTCCCTGACGGACCGGGGGTTCGGGTTCGTCACCTTCACCGACCATGACACGATCGACGGGTGCTTGGAGATCGCCGGGGAGCCGGGGGTGTTCCTCAGCGAGGAGGTCACGGCGTTCTTTCCCGAGGATGACGTCAAGGTCCACCTTCTCGCGTGGGGGATCACCGAGACCCAGCACGCGGAGATCCAGTCCCTGCGCCGCAACATCTACGAACTTGCGGCGTGGCTGAAGCAGCAGAGCGTGGCGCATGCCGTGGCGCATCCGCTGTGGCCGGTGGACGAGCGGCTTTCACTCGACCACTGGCAGAGGCTCGTCCTGCTTTTCCGCCACTTCGAGACGATCAACGGCCTGCGTGACCCGTTGTTCGGGACGACGGCGGAGTTCGCCCTGTCGCGTCTGACTCCCGACATCATCGCGCGCTTTTCCGACGAGCGGAAACTCGATCCGCTGTGGGACGAGCCGTGGCGGAAGGTGTTCACGGGGGGATCGGACGACCGTGGCGGCATTTTCCCCGGACGTGCGTGGACGGAGACGGATGAGGCGCGGACGCCGGAGGACTTCCTTGCCGGCATCCGCGAAGGGAGGTGCCGTCCCGGAGGTCAGGGAGGCGGCCCGCTGCTGATGGCGCACAGCCTTTACAGCGTGATCTTCGAGTTCGCGCAGGAGCGGCTGACGAAGGGCTCGCAGAAAGCCGCAGCGTCGCTTCTTGAAAAAATGGCGGGGCGTTTCATGGAGGGAAAGGACCCGACGCGGTTCACGCTTTCCGAAAAGCTCGGCTTCCTTGCTCAGGGCATCGCCACGGGGAAGATCTGGGAGGTGGCGCTGCCGGGCAATGCCTCGCTCTGGAAGGAATTGGCGGACGCCGTGGGCAAACCGGGCATGCGCTCGGCCATCGAGAGCGCCACGGCCGGGGTGGCGGAACCGGAGCGCCGTGCATTTCTCACGGCCAACCTGCTGGTCAACCAGCTTGCGTTCCGTTTCTTTTCGCAATTCATCACCCAACTTCAGGCCGGACGTCTCATCGAGAGCCTGCAGTTTGTCAGCTCGCTCGTCCCGCTCGCGTTCGGGCTTGCGCCGTATTTCTACGCGTTCCGCACGCCGGGGCGCAGCGAGCTCAAGGCCCTGTGCGAGGCGACCTGCGGGGAGGCGCCCGACGAGCTGCAAAACCGCAAGCGCGCGTGGTTCACCGACACGCTGGAGGACGTCAATGGTGTTTCGACGACCATCCGGCGGATGACGGCCGCCGCGCGGGCCGAGGGGTTTGATTTGACGGTGCTGACCTCGCGAGGGGAGGTGGCCCCGAGCGACATTCCCATCGTGAATTTCCAGCCGGTCGGCGAGTTCGAGCTTCCGGAATACGAGCTGCAGAAGCTGAGTTTTCCGCCGGTGCTCGAGATCATCGACCACATCCAGCGCAGCGGCTACACGGAGATCATCATCAGCACGCCGGGTCCGATCGGTCTGAGTGCGTTGCTGGCGGCGAAGATCCTCGGGCTGAAGACCAGCGGGATCTACCACACGGATTTCCCGCAATATGTCCGGATTCTCACCGACGACTCGTGGATGGAGACGCTGACGTGGAACTTCATGCAGTGGTTCTACGAGCAGATGGATGTCGTTTTCGTCAACTCCGGGGACTATCGGCGTGCGTTGGAGGCGCGCGGGATCAAGGGCGACAGGATCCACATCCTCCCGCGGGGATTGGACACCGTGCTGTTCACCCCGGCGCGGCGCAATCCGTCATTCTGGAAGGTGCGCGGGCTGGCGGACGGCGAGATCGGCCTGCTCTATGCCGGGCGCGTATCGAAGGAAAAGAAGCTCGATTTGTTTGCCTCTGTGATCCGCAAGCTGCGCGCCGACGGGCTGCCGGTCCGCGCGCTGGTGGTCGGGCACGGACCTTATGCTGACGAGTGGAAGGCGCAGTTCAATGAGGCGATTTTCACCGGTTATCTCAGCGGAGAGGAACTTGCCACGGCGTATGCCTCGGCGGATGTGTTTGTGTTCCCGAGCACGACGGATACCTTCGGCAACGTCATCCTTGAAGCGCAGGCTTGCGGGCTGCCGTGTGTGGTGTCCGACCAGGGCGGTCCGCGCGAGTTGGTCGAGGACGGCGTGGATGGATTCGTGACGCGCGGCGGGGATCAGGCCGCGCTTTGCGATGCGGTGCGCAAGCTTTGCGAAGATGAGGGTTTGCGCCGTCGCATGGCGGAGGCGTCGCGCTGTCGTGTCGAGGATCGCAGCTGGCCGAATGCAGCGCGGAAATTCTGGGCCTTCAGCGTCTGAGTCGCCGGTTCAGTTCGCCCGGGGCTTTTCGGCCAGAAGCTGCCGCAGCACCGATTGGTAGGTGTCGCGCGCATTGAGAGCGCGGAGGCGCCCCGCGGCGTCGAAGATGAACACGGTGGGCAGCGCATTGATCCCGAAGTCACGCGCGACGGGATCCTCCCAGCCTTTGCCGCTGCAGGAGGTCGGCCAATCGGCGAGGCCGAGGACCTTCAGCGTCTGGTCGCAGTTCGCCTTGAGCTTGTCGAGGCTGACTGTCGCGAGCGCAACGCGACCTGCGGGCAAGCCGCGTGCGAAGTCCGCAAAATCCGCCAGCCACGCCACGGAGGGAGGGGACCATCCGGCCCAGAACACGAGCACCACGATTCTTCCCTGCTGCGCCGCGCGTGAAAACGCCGGTCCCTGCACGGTGGCGAACGAGAAATCCGAAACTTGGCCGAGCAGACCGAGTCGCCGGAGATCATCCTTGATCCGCTGCTTGGTGCCATCATCGCCCGCAAGGATGGAGGCCTGCTCGAGGAGTTTCCGTTTGCGCGACGGCTGGTCGTCCAGGATGGTCGCCACTTCCGCAAGCAACCGCGCCGCCCGCAGGTCATCCGGGTAGCGCGAGGCGAAATTGGCGGCCGCTTCGACGATGGTGTTGCGCGCGCCGGCTGTCTCTCCCGGCCGCGCCGCCGCAGCCAGGTTCACGGTCTGCATGGTGGTGGTGATGCGCAGGAAGGCGGCATCGGCGCGGTATTTGGAGGGTGTGGACTTGGCGCGCTCAAGTGCGGCGAGGCGCTCGATGGATTTTTCGACACGCTTGCGGTCGGAGAGCGAGGCGCCGAGGGCCGATGTCACTCCGGCAAACTCCAACTCCGCCTCGAAGCGCCGGGGGTCGCCTGGGAAGCGGGTCAGGAAATCCGACAAGGCCTTTTCCTGCGCCAAGAGATGGGCGCGGGCGATCCGCACGGCTTCCTCCGGCGCATCATCCGGCGGGACGCCCGGTCCTTTCTGCAGGGCCTGCACCACAGACCATGCCCGGTCCTCGGCGGAGGTGTCGGCTCGGGCGGGCGCGAGCAGGAGGAGGCAGAGGAAAAGAGGGAAGAGCTTCATGGGTTCGGGGGGATATTCAACGTGACAACAAGCGGGCGGTGATCGCTCGCGATGCGCCAGTCGGGGGACCGGTGCACCCGCGATGCTCGGGTGTCGATGTGCGGGCGCAGGCTGTTGCTCACCATGACAAAGTCGATGCGGCTGTATTCGTCCGCCTCCGCCCAATGGTAGGTCCATTGGTCGCCGAGTTTGTCGGACAAGGGGACAAGGTTCATGGCGTCGCGTGTGCCGCGGCGTCCGAGCAGTCCGCGGATGACCGGGGAGTTCTTGGTGTCGTTGAAATCCCCGAAGGCAAGGAGCGGGGAGTCGGCGTATTCACCGAGGATTTTCTCCATCCGCTTCCGCAGCAGGTGGGATTCCGCGCGCCGGACTTCCGCCTGGTCGAAGTCGGGGACGATGCGACGGGATTTGAGGTGGGCACCGAGGATGCGGAGTTGGAAGTGCGGACGAACATCCGCCACGCAATCCAGGAAGCCGCGTTGGACACGGTGCGGCACATCCCCCGTCCTGAAGGTCCCGAGGGTTTCATGGCTGATCTGGCGGAGGGGGAAGCGGCTCAGCAGCGCGATCCGGCGGTGCTGGTCTTCGCCTTCGACCAGGGTGCTGTGGGGGAGGGAGAGTCCGGCACGTTGGAGACTTCGCTGCAGGTGCTTGAGGTCGCGTGGCGAGCCGACCTCGCAGAGCCCGAGAATGTCCGGGGAAATCGAAACCAAGGTCTGCACCACGGCCTCGATCGAGGAGGCGGGTTTGGCGGGAATGGCGGGTTGCCCCCCCTCGGCAACCAAGGGTTGCAGGCGGTAGTTGCGGAGGTTCCACGAGGTGAAGACAACCCTGCCGTTGCCGTCCGAAGCCATCGCGGGCAGCGCGAAGGCCAGTGCGGCCGCTAGGATGGCGCGCCGCAGGTTCACCGCCGGTCAGGCAGGGTTGTGCGGCTCCTTGCCGGGAGCCTCGGTCGTCTTGACGATCTCCGTGGTTTTCTTCACCTCGCGGTCGAGTTCTTCGCGGGCCTTCTTGAACTCATTGAGGCTTTGGCCGAGGCCGCGGGCCAGTTCCGGAAGACGCTTGGCACCGAACAGCACCAGGATGATCAGGAGGATGACCAAAATCTCCGGCCAACCCGGAGTGCTTAGAGCGAGAATGGGACTCATGCAGCGACGCTAAGTCCGCGGACCCACGGGTGCAACCGCGAATATGGCAGACTACTTGGCGGCCCGCCCCTGATATTTTGTAACCAACCGGGCCAGCACGATGGCCGGGTAAAGTTGCCCGACGAGACCTTCCATGATGACCAGGGAGCGGGCGACGGGACGGACCGCCGTGATGTCCCCGAAGCCGAGCGTCGTGAGCGTGACGTAGCTGAAGTAGAGCATTTCAGAGGCGGGAGGTTCGAAAACCGGTGCTCCCGGATCGAATCGGAAAGCGGAAGGTGTTGCCAGATAGATGAAGAGGTAGGCGTCCGACCACATGAGACCGAGCACCAGGTAGATCGCGACCGCTCCCATGATGTGGTAAATGTTCGCCGGCCCCGGGGAGGCGAAGACACGCACCGACAGAAACCAGGTGAGCAGCGCGAAAAAGAGCACGGCGGCACCCGCCGAGACCATATGGTCCACGCGGCCGCTCAAGAACACGTTCAGCCAATGCGAGGCGATGCCGGTGATGGCCAGCACGACGACGCCCGTGCGGACGGCATGGTGGGCCGAGGTTGCCACGACACCCGCCACCAGGATGAGCGAGAAAACGATGCTGACAGGTCCGCCGGCGGCATTCTCTCCTCCGAACACCGGGTAGATGACGAAAATATAGAGGACGAGGAAGATGAGGAGCGCGGCCAATCCGCGATCCGAATCCGCATACCAGCGCCATTTGTGCCGTGCGTCGTTGAAGTGCTTGCCGATCACGGGTGGCGATCCAGTTCGGGTTTGGGTTCGCGGGCCAGCAGGCGCAGCAGCCCGTCCCGCGGGGCGAGATTTTCAAAGAGCACTGCATGGACGGTTTCGAGCAGCGGGGCGTCGAGTCCGTGCTTGAGCGCCTCCTCCCGCGCACTGCGCGTGGTGGGAACACCTTCGGCGATCATCACCATCGAGTTGCGGATATCGTCCAGTTTCTCCCCGCGTCCCAGGCGTTCGCCCACGCCCCGGTTTCGGCTGAGGACGCTGAAACAGGTCACCATGAGATCGCCGAGGCCGCTCAGTCCGAAGAAGGTTTCCCTTTTTCCGCCCCATTTCGTTCCCAGACGCACGAGTTCGGCGAGGGACCGTGTCACCAGCGCCGCCTTGGCATTGTCGCCGAGCCCGAGGCCGTCGGAGATGCCGGCGGCGATGGCATAGATGTTCTTCAACGCGCCACCGAGTTCGACGCCTGCCACGTCGTCGCTCGTGTAGGCGCGGAATGATCCGGTGCAGAAGAATTGCTGCAACTGCACGGCAAGGTCGTGGTCGCCCGCGGCAACCACCGCCGCGGCCGGGGTCCCCCGAGAGACCTCCTCGGCATGGTTCGGACCGGACAATGCGGCGACCGGGTTGTGCGGGAAGAACTCCTCCAAGATCTGGGTCATGAGTTTCCCGGTGTGGTGCTCCAGCCCCTTGGTGCAGCAGACAAGGGGAACACCCTCCTGCACGCCGGAACGGCTGAGCTGCCCCGCGACGCCGCGGAGGAACTGCGACGGTGTGACGATGACGAGGAGGTCGCCTTGTGCCGCCCCGGTGAGATCAGGGGTGGCCCGGATGTTTTCCGCGAGGGTCACTCCGGGGAGGAAGTTGGCGTTCGTATGGAGCGTGTTGATCTCCTCGGCTTGAGCGGGATCATGCGCCCAGAGGGCCAGGGGAAGTCCGTGTCCGGAAAGCAACTGTGCGAGTGCGCTGCCCCAGCCGCCGGCGCCGATGACGGAAATGCTCGCAGGGGGTTTCATGATGTTTTGGAAAAGCGGGATTCGGTGCCGTGACGCAGGCGCTCGATGTTGGAGCGGTGGCGCCAGATGGCGAGCCCGGAAATCAGAACCGAGAAGCCGAGCAGTGGTGCGTTGCCGCCGAGGTTGGTCAGCCAAAAGATCCCCACGGCGACGGGCAATGCGGCGGCGGCTGCGATGGACGCGAGGGAGACGTAGCGGGAGAAGGCAAACACCGCGAACCAGACCACGGCCACTGAAAGCACAGCGAGCGGCATCAGGGCGACCAGAACACCGGCGGACGTGGCGATTCCCTTGCCGCCGCGGAAGCCGAGCCACGGCGTGTAGTTGTGGCCGGCAATGACCGCCACCGCGGCCACGATGCCGAGCCATGTGGAGATCTCCGGGGGTCCCGCGACGAGGGCGATGCGCACGGCGGCGAAGCCCTTCAGGGCATCGATGGCGAAAACAAGGATGCCGAAAGGCCTGCCGAGTGTGCGGAAGACATTGGTGGCGCCGATGTTTCCGCTGCCATGGTCCCGGATATCGACGCCCTTGCTCCGCCCGACGACATACCCGGTCGGGAAGGATCCCAGGACAAACGCCCCGAGCGCGGTGAACAGGAGATACAGCACGCAGATCATGGGTCAGGCGCGGAATTTTTGGGCGATGGGCACGCGGCGTCCGATGCCGAAAGCCCGCGAGGTCACCTTGATCCCCGGAGCCGCCTGCTGTCGCTTGTATTCGTTCGCGTCCACTTTGGCGGCAACCCAGCGCACGGTATCCGCCTCGAATCCACGGCCCGCAATTTCCCCGGCGGTCAGCTGTTCCTCGACATAGAGGCGCAGGATCTCATCAAGCACGTCGTAGGGCGGCAGCGTGTCCTGGTCCTTCTGGTCCGGGCGGAGCTCGGCGCTCGGCGGCTTCTCGATGGTCGGGCGCGGGATGATCTCGCGCTCGCGGTTGATGTAGTCCGCCAACTGGTAAACGACCGTCTTGGGCACATCGGAGATGAGGGCGAGTCCGCCTGCCATGTCGCCGTAGATCGTGCAATACCCCACCGCCAATTCGCTCTTGTTGCCGGTGGAAATGACCATGCGGTTGAATTTGTTGGAAATGGCCATGAGTGTCACGCCGCGCAGGCGCGCCTGGAGGTTCTCCTCGGTGATGTCGGGGGCTTTCCCGGCAAACACATCCGCCAACTGCTTTTCCATCGCCGTGAAGCCGCCGCCGATCGGGACCGTGTGGCAGGTGATGCCGAGCGCTTTTGCGAGGGAGAGCGAATCGTCCACGCTGCCCCGCGAGGAGAACGGCCCGGGCATCGTCACGCCGAGGACGTTCTCCGTTCCCAAGGCGGAGACAGCCAGCGCCGCGGTCACGGCCGAGTCGATGCCCCCGCTCAGACCGATGACTACCTGCCGGAAGCCGCACTTGGCCATGTAGTCGCGCAAGCCCAGCACGAGGGCATCGTGGATATCCGCGACATCGGGGCGCTCCGGAGGCGTGCATGGCGCGGACGCCGGAATTTCCACCACGGCACAGTGCCCGGAAAATCCCGGGAACTGCGCCACAACCGCACCGGTCCGGTCGATGGCGAGGGAATGGCCGTCGAAGACCAACTGGTCGTTGCCGCCGACGAGGTTCGCGTAAACCAGCGGCACCCCCAACCGCCTCGCGATGCCCGACATCATGGCGCGGCGCTTGGCCGGTTTGCCCGCCTCGAAGGGGGACGCGCTGAGATTGAGAAGCAGGTCGATTCCGGCGCGTTGCAGGGCCTCGATCGGGCTGTGCCCGTAATAATCCCTCGGCAGGTATTCGGGAGTCCAGAGGTCCTCGCAGATCGTCAGGCCTGCACGGCAACCGGCGATCTCGACGACTGTCACGTCCGTTCCCGGCTCGAAGTAGCGGCCCTCGTCGAACACATCGTAGGTCGGCAGCAGGGATTTGTGCGCCGTGGCGGTGCGGCGTCCGTTTTGAAGGACCACCGCGCTGTTGTGGCAGTGACGTCCGTGTTTTGCCGTGCTTGGCTCCACCGTTCCGACGATCAGCGGCACATCCCCGGCCTCGGCGGCCAGGGCCTGCACATGGCGCTCGGCCGAGGAGATGAACCCGGAACGGAAGACGAGGTCCATGGGCGGATAGCCGCAGACGGCCAATTCCGGCGTGATCACGAAATCCGCGCCGGCTTTGACCAACTCGCGGTAGGCGTGGAGGATTTTGTCCGTGTTCCCGGCAAAATCCCCGACGGTCGTGTTGATTTGTGCGATGCCGGGGTTCACGGAAGTTGAGAGTTGAGGGATGAGGGTTGAGAAAGAGACGGCAGTCTGGACTGAAAATCAGGACTCTGCCAACCTCCTCCGCCGATCACCAGAATCCCCATTGGCGCGTCTGCATGATGTAGATGCCGAGGCCGAGGTTGGTCACCGCGTGGGCGATCACGCAGCTTGCGAGGCTGCGGGTCTTGACCGCGAGGAAATTGTAAGTCGCCCCGGTGATGAGAGCCGGAACGAAATCCGCGCCCCAGTGGGCCAGCCCGAACATCACGGTCACCACGCCGAAGGAGAACCATGAGAACGTGCCGAACGGCACGCTGGTGAAGTCCTCCTTGATCAGGTAGCGCAACAGGAATCCCCGCCAGAAGATTTCCTCGAGCAACGGAACGATGATCACCAGGC
Source organism: Chthoniobacterales bacterium (assembly GCA_014879535.1). Classification (GTDB taxonomy): domain Bacteria; phylum Verrucomicrobiota; class Verrucomicrobiia; order Chthoniobacterales; family JACTMZ01; genus JACTMZ01. The sequence goes on along the minus strand of JACSRX010000052.1, from coordinate 86,733 downwards.
GCAGGAAGCGCAGGGACACCGACGACCACCACAGCGCGGGGGATTCGTTGAAGGTGTCCGGATTGAAGCCTTCCGTGCGCGGGGCGACTCCGAAGAGCCATTGCGGCGAGATCCAGATCGCCAGCACGAGCAGGCCGGCCAGCAGTCCCGCGACGACATGCCAATGCGCGCCCCATGTGTATCGCTTCCAAAAATGCACGAGCAGGGCGCCGCAAACGACGGCCTGCAGCGGATAGACCCAATACTTCGGGTCCGCCAGCCAGAGGGGCCCGCCTTCCCCGGGCGCAAAGGATTGCACCAGCGAAACGAGTGCGAGGCCGCCCATGAAAACGCCGAAGGGCAGCGCGTAGGCCCAAAGAGCGCGGGGATCGGGGGTGGTCTGGGAAGTGGTCATGCCGGAAGCGATCCGACCTTGTGCCGCAAAACCGCCTTGACGCGCAAGCCCCCGCGGAGAACCTATACGCAGTCCGCGGGCATAGTTTAGTGGTAAAACTCCAGCCTTCCAAGCTGGCTATGAGGGTTCGATTCCCTCTGCCCGCTGTTTCTTGGTGGGATGACAGGATGCTCAGGTTGGGTCACAGGCTGCATTTTGCCGAGGCACTGTCAGACGCGCGAAGAAGCCGCCATGCGTGGATCGCAAGCGCAACCCGGTTCCCTGCAGCGCGGATGCAAGAGCATTGCTCAGGCGAAGTCCGATGCCGACGCCCGATGATGGAGCCCCTTCCGGCGGAGCGAAGTTGCTGATCTTGACGATGACACGATCCTGTCCGTCGGCGTATGCACTGACCCGGACGGCCTCGCGACCATGCTTGGCGGCGTTGTCCAGCAGGTTGTGCAGGATTTGCCTCAACAAATCAGGGTCAGAGAAGCATTGCAGACCGCTGGGAATGCACCACTGAAGCTCCGTGGATTTTTCCCGCGCCACGACAGCATAGCTGTCACGCAGTTCTTCCATCAACGATGACAGATCCACCGAATCGGCATCCACGTCGAGTTTTTGCCCTTCGGCTCTTGCCATGAGAAGCGATCTTTCCACGAGGCGGGAAAGCCGGTGCAGTTCCTCCTCCATTTCCTCGGAAAAGTCCGGCGGAAGCTCTGGTGCCGCAGCCTCCAGACGCAGGCGGAGGATGGACAGCGGTGTGCGCAGTTCATGGGCAACTTGGGCTGAGAAATCGCTCATTTGCTCGAAGGAGTCCGCCACGCGACGGAGAAGACCGTTGAGATGGGAGACGAGAGCGCTCAGTTCCAGGTCCCTATCTGGAACCGTGACGCCCCGACGGAGGTCACCCGTTTGGAGGGCGTCCATTTCGCGGTTGATCCTTGCCACCGGCTGCATCGAGCGCCGCGCGATGAGGTAACCTACGGCCAAGCTTCCGAGGACGGCCGGCACCCCGACCCATACCCAGACCCGCAGCAACTCGCCCAAGATGTCATGGACTTCCTCGTCGGTGTAGCTGCCGTGAATGATCCAGCCCGGGAATTTCGGATGTGACCTGTCCCAACGGTCCTTGCGAAGTTCCTCGTCGAGGTGGGTGTGCGCGGTGACCACGAGCAGGCCGGCGAGCAGGACGAATGAAAGCGCAAACCATGCCGCCAGCTTGAATCTCAGGTTCACGGTCGTTCCAGCCGCAATGCGAAGCCGATCCCGCGCAATGTGTGGAGCAATGGGGGGGAGCCGGGGCGATCGATCTTGTTGCGCAGGTAATTCACGTAAACATTGAGCACGTTCGTTCCCGAGTCGAAGTGGCGGTCCCAGACGCGTTCGACGAGTGTTGTCTTGGACACGGGGCGCGGCGAGGCTTCGGCCAAGACCTCCAGCAGGGCGAACTCCCGGTTTGTGAGACTGATCTCGATTCCGCCCCGGCTTGCAGTGCGTGCCCTGATGTCGATTTCAAGGTCCTCCACCCTCAAAATCTGCTCGGCATCCGGGCGTCCTCGTCGTTGCAGCGCGCGCAGGCGCGCCAGCAGTTCCTCGGTGGAGAACGGCTTGACCAGATAATCATCCGCCCCGGCGTCGAGCCCGGTGATCTTGTCCCGCAAATCACCGCGGGCCGTGGCCAGGAGGATGGGCAGCGACCGGCCCATCGCACGCATGGACCGGGTCACGCTGATCCCGTCCCGTCCCGGAAGCCCGACATCAAGGACCGCCGCCTGGTAGTCCGCCTCGCCCAGAAGCCAGAGCGCTTCATCGCCGTCGCAAGCTTCGTCCACCGCGTGCCCGGCAGCAACGAGGGCCTGGACCAAGTGGCGCCGGACCTTCGGGTCATCCTCGGCGACCAGCACGCGCATGTCCGGAGCCTATCGATCGTCTGCGGGTGTTGGCGAGGACAAGTCCGGTTGCGTTCAATCGTCGTCCTCGTGGCCGTGAGCCCATTCTTGCGTCTCCGCCGGACCGGTGTCCCCGTCGGAGGCTCCCGCAGTGTTGATGCCGAGGCCGTGGCGGTAAACCAATTGACCGCCGTAGTGGCCGGCCTGCGCGACGCTGTAGGCCGCCGCCATCGAAACCACGGCCGTGATCACGGACAGGGATCGTCCGGCAAGCCGCACCTTCGACAGGGCTGCGGCCCCGATGGCGAAGGCGGCCGCGACCAATGCGAGGTTGCGTGTTCTCTCCCCCCACTGCTCATGTTCCTCCAAAGCATGCTCGGCTGGCCCGGACAACTCACCCGCCATTTCCTCATCCTGTCCCCCGGTCACGGTGGCGACCACCGCACCAACCGCGGCGGTTGAAAGCACAACGGCAGCCAGCAAGTGGAGATGCCAGCGCTGAATGAAGACCGAGACGACGGCGCACACCATTCCGATGAGAATGAGGACGATGGGGAAATGCACCACCGCCGGGTGCAGGGGGCTTGGAATCGGAATCATGACGCGGGCTCAACGGATTTTTTTGTATTCGTCGCGGCTCTTGCGGCACACCGGGCACTTTTTCCCGGGAACCCCGGTGAGGGTCATTCCGCAGACTTGGCACACATAATACTCAACCGGTCCCTGTTTTCCGAGGCTGTCGAGGGCGGTGCGATACAGCTTTGCGTGCTCCTTCTCGGTCTCCATGGCGAACTTGAACGTGCGCATGGCGGACCGGGCATCATCCTTTTCCGCGACCGCAAGAAATTCCGGATACATCGTTTCCTGTTCATAGGTTTCGCCCTTGATCGCGGCCTCGAGGTTGTCGGCTGTGCTGCCGGGCGCTACCGTTTCCAGTTCGAATGCCTCGATTTTGCCTCCGAGACCCAGGATCGCCTTCCTGTGGTTGTCGCGGTGGATCGCCTCGGATGTCGAGGCGGCCCGGAATAGTTTCGCAACTTCCGGGTGGCCCTCGGCGTCGGCTTTCTCGGCGAAGATCGCATACCGATTGGATGCATTGGACTCGCCTTGAAACGCGGCGTTGAGGTTCTTGATGGTCGGGGCCGGAACTTCGGTGCGCGCAGCCGGAGGTGCCAGCAGGGCCAAAGCCGCCGCCAGCGCGATGGTGATGGTTTTCATATCACCCCCAACGCTAAGAGGTGCTGGTTAGAAACGGTGCTCCGGCCGTGTTAGATTTTTCCAATGTCCGCGGAGAAATCTGCCGATGTCTCCCGAGCGCTCATGGGGGTCAGGGAACGGTCTGGCTGAAGGTGTTGAGAGTTTCGCCGTCGATGGAGATGGATTCCACGGTGCGGCGCCCGGGTTCGAGGGTGACCTCGTGCAGGTGCTGGATGTTGCCGGCCTTGGAGAGATACCACGTCTGGTCCACCGGATGCACCTCGCGCGGTTTGACCCCCCACGCGCCGTCGCCGACGTAAACGATGCCGTCGGGGTCCACTTTGCCGTCGCGGATGGGGTGGGTGATCTTGAACGTGTGGCCGTGGTGCTCGAAAGCCAGGCGGAGGCCGGCCTCCTCGAAGAGGGGAACCCAGTTCTTGCGGATGTCCTTGCTGGTGTAATGGTCGTAGTCGTTTTTCGACGGGTAGGCGGGAACGTGGTAAACGGGAAGCACGTTGGGGCGTCCCCGTCGTTCCTCGAGCGTGCGGGCAAGCCATTCCGTCTGGGCGCCGGCGACGGGGGTGAGATGGTTCGAGTCGAGGAAGACCAGGCTGAGATAGTCGCCGACATCGATGACGCCGAAGGCGGGATCTCCGGGGAAGGGGAAAGCGGCATGGAAGGCGGCGGACAGGTCGTTCCGCGTCTTTGCATCCGCAGGGAGGTTTTCCGGCCAACGGGCCTTGTCACGCAGACGCACTTCATGGTTCCCGATGGCGACGATGACGGGGATGAGCCGTCCGTCGGGTGCGCGCAGGTGACGGTGCATGGATTGGAAAAAGGTTGTCCAGCGGTTGGCCCTGCCCGGTTCCCCGTTGCAATAGGCAAGATCGCCACCCAGCACGACAAAAGCCGGATCGCGTTTTCCGGCGAGCGCATTCATGCGATCCGTGATTTCGAAATCGTCGGCGGCGTCGCCGCCCTCCACGAACCGGAGCGGGGCATCAAGGGTGGCCGGCAATGTCTCGAACGTGAAGAACTCCCCGGTCTCCGAGGTCAGGAACTCGTAGCGGGTTCCCGGTTGCAAACCGGTGAGATCGACATGGTTGATTGTCTGGCCGGTGTGCGGAAACGGGCGTGCCTTGCCCACGGCCCTGTGCCATGTGTCGTCGCCCTTGGCGTGATAAAACACGTGGGGCTGCGGGGAGTCCGGTGTTCCGGACAGCCAGCAGACCGTCATGGTCGTGGTGGGGTCGTCATGCCACGTGAGGTAGAGCGGCAATGTTCCGTCCGTCATGGAGCCCCGGAACCAGATGAACCAACCAATGCAGGCTGCCGTGGCAAGGACGAGAATGAAGGCCAGCAGAAGGAGGCGTGTTTTCATGAGGGAGGGATGGCGTCGCGGGAAGGTGCAGATGCGACTGCGCCCGGGGCAGGGGCGCCGAGCACGGAGCGGTAGAGGGCATCGATGCGGTCGAGCATGACGGGAAGGGAGTAATGCCGAGCAACCAAGTCAAAGGCACGATCGGCCAGGGTGCGTGCGGACGAGGGATTTGCAAGGAGCTCATCAATTGCCCCGGCAAGGGCGACCTCGTCACCCACGGGGAAGCATCTTGCCGTCAGGTTGTTGATGGCAGCCTCATTGACGCCTCCCACATCGGCCGCGACCACGGGGACACCGGCAGCGAAGGCCTGCAGCAGGGCTTGGGGGATGCCCTCGGTCGATTTCGAGGGCACCACGGAAACGTCGAACTCCTTGAGAAGTTGGGGGATATCCCGGCGGTAGCCGGTGAAATGGATGCGTTGGGGGGGGGCGGATGAGGCCATTCCCGTGAGGCGGTCGCGCATGTCGCCGTCGCCCACGATGACGAAGGTGGCCATGCATCCCTGCGTGATCAGGCGCAAGGCAGCGCGCACGAAGAACTGGGGACCTTTGTCGCCGCGGAGGATGGACACCATGCCGACGAGTGGAGTATGCGCCGCCAAGCCCAGGCTCCGGCGGAGTTCGCCGGAGGCCGCGGCGTTGGAAAACTTTGCGATATCCACGCCTGTGGGGATGCTTTCGATGCGTCTGGGATCGACTCCACGCTCCACCATCCCCCGCGCGATGGCCCGGCTGGTCACCATGACGCGGTCGCAGAGCGGTCCATAAATGAGACGGGAGAGGGGATTGCGGCGGATGGGGTTGCCGATGTGGCGGGAGCGGACGACTTTCCGTCCGAGTGCACGGGCCACGATGGCAGCGTTCCACGCGTCTTTGGATCCATGGGCGTTGACGATGTCGATCTTGTGGCTGCGGATGGTGCGGGCGATCCTGACGATCGACGCGGGGTCGAACTCGCTGCGCAGGGGCAGCGAACAGGAGGGGAGGCTGCGGTGCTCGGCCTCGTCAAGGATGGCTGATCCCTCTCGTGCGGCCAGCACGGAGTCGTAACCGCGCGAGGTGAGCATCTCCATTTCGAGAAGGATGCGCAGCTCCTGGCCCCCGAGGTTGCGAGAGGATTCGGTGTGCAGGATGCCGATGCGGTGCCGTGTGGCCATCACGCTCAGTAGAGATGCAGTCGAGGCTTTAAGCAACCGGCGAGTTGCCGCTCCGGCTCCTTGTCAACGCGGGGGGCATCTGCGAGCTTTCGGGAACTGGCGACGCTCGGGTGGCGGAACTGGCAGACGCGCTGGACTTAGGATCCAGTGGAGAAATCCGTAGGGGTTCGACTCCCCTCCCGAGCAGCCCGGCGGCCTATCGGAAGGAATTGCCGATGCCCTGCAGGGCTCCGAGTTGCTTCTGGATCTGCTCGATGCCGACGGAGTCCGGCGGGAGTTCGATCTTGACCGGTTGGCCGTAGGCGGCGGTGAGTTCCCCTTCGAGGCGCAGGGTGGCGGGTGATTTGGCGCCTTCCTTGACGTCGAGTTTGATGACGATGCGGTAGGGCAGTGTGTCCGGTTTGCCGACCCAGACGGACATCTCGGCGTCCGAGACTTCCAAGGTTCCGATGGAGCCGGTGTCGGGCGTGGCGCCGGTGATCATGGCCTGCAACTGGCCGAGCCATGCCATGTTCTTGTCCGCTGAACTGTCGCGAAGCGCCTCGCGCAAATGTTTGGTCATCCATTCGCCGTTGAGGGAGTAGTGGTGGATTTCGGTGGGGACTCCGTGGATGTCGCCGCCGTCCTCGCGGCCGAGGAAGGACAGTTCCTTGCTGTTGCCGAAGACCTGGTCGGTGGGACGGAAAAGCAGGGCCCATGTGACCTGTTGCTCGGCGCCGATTCCGGTATCCGGTTTGCCAACGGCCACGCGCACCCAGGGGTTGGAGAGCAGGTCGGGGCCGATCAGCGCGCCGAGCAGGCCGCTGACGAGGTTGTCAGGTGCGAGGCTGGACCACGGGGTCCTCTCGGGCCGGATGAAAACGCTGTCGCCTCCCCAGCGGAAGTCCGCCCCGCCGAAAAGCCGGCTCCCGCCCGCTGCCGCAAGGAGGGTGGCGGCAATGTAACGCGCATCCGTGCCGGAGGAGATGGTCTGGAGGGTGGTGATGGTTTCTCCCGCCGGATCGAGGATGGCTTTCATGGCGGCGCGGGGCTCGGTGATCTGGGAGCTGTCCACGACGCCGTTGAAATCGAACAGTCTGAAGTTCCCGGCGGTGGCTCCCGCGTCCGCAGTGCCGGGCAGGTATTGCCCGGTGATGTTGCCGGAAAATTCCACGAACTTGGTCTTTTCGCGGATGATTTTCGCCCGGGAGTATTGCTGGTAGCCGAAGAAGCCTGCGATGGCGGCCGCGGCGATGAGAGCGGCGAGAAGCAGCAGGGCGATTTTCACGAGCATCCCGTTCGACGGCTGCGGTGCGGTGGCGGGGGTGGTGCCCACTGCCGCGGCAGGTTCGGTGCCGGCAGTGGCGGCCGTGATGACTTCGTCGATGACGGACTCCTCCCATTTCTGCCCGCGCAGGTGTGCGATGATGTCGGGGACCGGCATTCCCTTGGCCAGTTGGCCTTTGGCAAACTCGACGAGTCGGGGATGGGTCATCGTGCGGTGGGGTGGCTGGCCATTGTCCCAGACGTCCCTGCATTCTGCGAAACAATTGCTTGCGTGGGAGCGGTGCGGGAGCACCTTAGCCGGGTATGGTGTCCGGAAAATTCCTCACGCTGGCCTTGGTCGGGCTCGCTGTCGCGGCTCTGGTGGTGTTCGTGCTGTTCGAGCATGTCCCGCAGTCCGAGACGGAAACCGGCCGTCGTGCGGATGCAAAGGTCCCCGGGGAGGGGATCGCCAGCGTTGAGGATGGTCAGGACGCCCCGGCGGCCACCGGCAGATCGGTGGGGGTGACGATGGCTGGTCGCGGCAAGCAGGAACTCCTCTCCGGGATGGAGGGACTCAAGGACGGAAAAGCCCGAGAGACCTATCTGGCCGGGATGGTTTCACGGATCGCGGCACTGCGCCCGGAGGAGGCGCTGGAGCAGGTGCGACTGTTGCAGGATGCGGAGGCGCGCGACATGCTGATGCTCGCACTGCTTGCGCAATGGTCGGGCGCCACCACACTGGATTTGGTGCGCAACCGCGATGTCACGAGGTTCGGTGTCGCGGGGGCTCTGGCCCTGTATTTGATGGATTCGGGCAAGTTTTCGCCCGCCCAGGCCGCCGCCTTGGCGAAGGAGGGCGGGGCGGGGCGCCAAGCCGAATTGCTGGCGCGCGTGGCCTCGAAGCTCGTGACCACCGATCCCGCGGCGGCCGTGGCCATGGGGAGCGGTTTTGAGGGCCGGCAGCAAAACCGCTTTTACGAGTCGCTGGCCAGGGCATGGGGAGCCTCCGCGCCCGACGCGGCCCGCCAGTGGGCGTCCCAGATTCCGGACCCCGAGTTGCGGGCACGGGTGCAAACCAGCATCCTCCAGGCAGAGGCAGCCGGAAACCCCGCCGCCGCCGCACGCAGTTTCACGCAGTTTCCTCCCGGCGCGCCCGAGTCGCGGACGCGTCTGGCCGGGAGCATCGCCGAGTCGTGGGCGAACAAGGACACGGTTGCGGCGATGCAATGGGCCTCCAGTCTGGCTGACCCTTCCGATCAGGCCGCGGCACTGCAGGGGATCCAGCGCGCGGCCCCCGTGGGGATCGGCGCGCGCGTGGTTTCCGGAAATGACGGTTTTCCCGTGCTGACGGATTTTGTTCCCGGCAGTCCGGCGAGCATGAGCGGGCAGTTGCGCCCGGGGGACAAACTTCTTGCCGTGAGCGACGGGCAGGGCGGTTGGGTGGATCCGAGGGGGCTTCCGCTGGGGCAGGTGGTCGATCTCATCCGCGGGGCGCCGAACACCCAGGTGTCGTTGCGGGTGCAGGACTCCGGCGGATCGGGTCAACGGGTGATCACGCTGGGACGCCAGCAGATCATCCACAGGACGCCGTAGGGCGGCGTCCGGCTCAGGAAGCCCGCGCGCGGAGCACGATCGAGGAGTGCGCGGGCAGCGTGATGGTTGCCCCTTTGCCCGCGACGCGGTCCGAGGACTTCCAAAGCACCTCGGTGAATCCCTTGAAAGTTTCAGGCAGGTCGATCACGACCCTCTTGCCGGACACGTTGTGCGCGACGAGAACGCGCTCGTTGTCCTGCCTGCGGATGAACGCGACGAGCGAGGGGTGGAGGTCCCCGACCGGTTGCAGATCGCCGCGGTTGAGCGCGGCGGTCTTGTTCCGCAGGTGGATGAGGCTGCGGTAGTGGTTGAGCAGGGAGGAGGGATTCTCCAACTGCTGCTGCACGGGCCGCACGGCGCTGCTTTTGTTGAAACGCACCCGGCCGGTCTGCGCCCTCCACGGATCGGGCTGTTTCTGCCAGAGCATCGGCTCGCGGATGAAATGGTCCGGCTTCGTGCCGAGCATCCCGATCTCCTCGCCGTAATAGAGGTAGGGGGATCCCGGCAACGTCAGCAGGATGGCCGCGGCGACGCGCGCTCTGTCCTCGTCGTCCAGCACGCTCATGACGCGGTTCTGGTCGTGGTTGGAAAGGAATGTCGCATCCACGAAGTCGCCTGTGACGCCGTGGTATTTTCGCTGCAGATCGGCATGGCGTGCGGCGAGGCCGTCGCCCCTCCCGGAACGGAGGGCGTCGAGGATCGAGCCCGCCAGTTCGAAGTTGAAGACCGATTTCAGGCCCGGCAGGTATTTCTTGGCCCTGTCGCCTTCGGTCCACACCTCGCCGACAAGCAGCACATCCGGATTTGTCTTTTCCATCTCGCGGCGGAATTCCTTCCAGAATGCGACGCTGTCGTCCTCGCGCTCATCCGGGTAGATGTGCATGGCCGCGTCGAGGCGGAAGCCGTCCACGCCCTTTTCGAGCCAGAAACGCCCGATGTCGTAGATTTCACGCCGCACCTCTGGGTTGTCGAAATTCAGGTCCGGCATCCCTCCGGTGAAGTAGGCGTAGTAGAAGGAATCGGTGTCTTTTCCGGCCTCGTGCCAGCGGCGCAAATTGTCGGTGTCGGGTCCGGCGGAGGAGGCGGTCATCGAGTCGATCTCGTCCGCGTGGCGCCAGACGTAGTAATCACGATACGGGCCGGAGGGATCCGTCACGGCGGCCTCGAACCACGGGTGCTGTCTTGAGGTGTGGTTGATCACCAGGTCGATGATGATGCGGATGCCCCGGCGATGGGCCTCGGCAATGAGGGTTTCAAAATCCTTCATCGTGCCGTATTCGGGATGGATTTCCCGGTAATCGGTGACGTCGTATTTGTGGTAGGAGGGGGAAGGGTGGATCGGCATGAGCCAGATGGCTTGGACGCCGAGGTCCTTGAGGTAATCCAGCTTTTCCGTCACCCCGCGCAGGTCCCCGGTGCCGTCCTTGTTGCTGTCGGCGAAAGCGCGGACGAAGATCTCGTAAGTCACGGCGTGGGGCCATTCCCCGGCAACGGCGGAGGATGCCAAGGCGGCCAGCAGGAGTTGCAGCGTCCGGAGGCGTTTCATCGCGCGAGAGAGTGGCTGGCGCGGGAGGGTGCGTCAAACCCCGTCGGTCATTGGGCGGCGACGGCCCTGTGCAGCACGGCCGCGATGAAATCGCGCGCTTCGGGTGCGAGAAAAGTCCCGAACTTCAAGGTTTCCTCGCCGGTGGTGATCACGATGTGCTTCTGCCGCACGCGGTTCACGGTGACATTGCCGGTTTCCATGCGCACCCGCGATGCGGGGGTGATCTTGATGCTGCGATGCCGGCCGAGTGGGCCGATGCCGATGGACACCTCGCATGTCCCGCGGCCGATGCGTATGCGTGTTGAGCCGAACAGATGGAACGCGATGAACGAAAGCAGGATGATGGTGCCGAAAAGAAACGGCAGCCCGAACAGACTCGCCGCCAGATTGAATTTTCCATCGGCCACCTGCCGCCAGTAGATGGTCCACAGCGACATCCCCGACCACACCGCGGTGAACGGGATGAGAAAAAGGACCACGGCGTGGAACCTGCGGTATGTGATGTCGATGCCGTCGATCAGGCTGCGTCCGACCCTCACCCCCCGCGGAGGAGACGAAAGGTCCGTCGCTCCATCCGGCGGCGATGCAAGCGCTGAGAGCGGCATTGTCCGGCCGCACCGGCGGCACCGGGCGACATCTGTTGAACCGCTGGTGTCGACCGGGTCGATCAGCGAACCGCAGTGCCGGCACTCACAAGGGGAAGTCATGGTGCCCAGCGAACGATCCGGGACGGGTGACGCCGGTCACTGCCCGCCGTCCGCCTTGTGCCTGCGTTCCGCCTCGGCGACGATGGCGTCCACGGTCTTGGAGGCTTCCTTCAGGGCGAGTCCGCGGAGTCCCGCGACCAGCTTGGTGGCGGGCTCGACATGGTTGGCGTAGCAGATCACCGCGATTTCACCGTGGGGTTCGACACGCAGGGCGCCGACTGCCGATTTGGCGAAGACGGAATGCAGCAGGTTCCAGTGCACGGTGTAGCCGCCGCGGGTCTTCTCGTAGCGGTTGCGCACGAGGTAACTGATCGTGAACAGCACCGGGAGACGCACCGTGTAGCGGACATCCTTGGTGTTCGGGTCGGGTTCGTTCTCGACCTTGGCCGATTCGAGGTTCGCAATGAAGGTGTCAGCATTCTCGTAATCGAGGAAAAGCTCGGTCACCTTTTTCGGTGTGGCCGCGACCTTGCGGTAGATGAGCACCTCCGGCCAGACGGCCCCGGGCACCTCGCGGGTCACGAGCACATTCTCCCCTGTTTCGAGCTTGGCAAGCTTCTCGGCGTCAAGCTCGTCGAGCATGCCTGCCATGGAGGCGGGACGGGGGAGAAGCGCGGCAAGCAGCAGGAGGATCGGCAGGAGGGGATGGAAGCGGCGGTTCATTGGATGGTTGGTTGCACCGGAAATGCCCTATGATAGCAAGGAAATGGTGGAAATTGAAATCCTCACCCTCTTTCCCGCCATGGGCGAGGGGATTCTCGACGAAAGCATGCTGCGCATTGCGCGGGAGAAAGGGCTGGCGGAAATCCGCATGCGGAATCTGCGAGACTGGGCTCCCGGCAGGCACCGCGTGACCGACGAGCCGCCCTACGGCGGCGGGGCGGGCATGGTGCTGAAGGTCGAACCGGTCTTCCTCGCGCTCCAGGCCCTCCGGCGTCCTCGGAGCCGGGTGATCCTGATGTCCGCCCAAGGCAGGCGCTTCGATCAGGCGGCTGCACGGCGTTTTTCCGCCGAGAAGCACCTCATCCTGGTCTCCGGGCATTACGAGGGAGTGGACCAGCGCGTGGCCGACCATCTGGTCGACGAGGAAATTTCGCTCGGCGATTACGTCCTGACCAACGGCACGCTGGCTGCGCTCGTCGTCGCCGACGCGGTGGTGCGGCTGCTGCCCGGTGTGTTGGGTGGCGCGCAGTCGGCGGAGGATGAGTCGTTCTCGCACGGACTGCTCGAATACCCGCACTACACCCGCCCTGCGGATTTCAACGGCTGGAGGGTTCCGGATGTGCTTCTCGGCGGCAACCATGCCGCGATTGACGCCTGGCGCCGGGACCAGGCCCTTGAAAGGACGCGCCGACGGCGCCCCGATCTGGGGGCATGAGCATCTTGCTTCGTGACATCGGCCCGGAACCGCGTAGTGTGGAACACTCGTTTAAATTTTCGGCCGCCTCATGCCATGAAGCTCAAATCCTTCCTCATTGCGGGCCTGATCCTGCTCGTCCTGGTCGGCGCCATCGCCGGCATCAAGGCGCTGCAGATCGGCACGCTCGTCGCCGCCGGCAACCATGGCGGTCCTCCGCCCTCGGCTGTCAGCACCGCGAAGGTCGAGGCCGACCGCTGGGAGCGGTCGGTCGAGTCGGTCGGTTCGTTGAGGGCCGTGCAGGGGGCCGACCTCAGCACCGAATCGACCGGCGTGGTCTCGAGGATCCATTTTGAGAACGGTGCCGAGGTGAAGCAGGGCGATCTGCTGCTCGAGCTCGACACCGAATCCGAGCAGGCGAACCTCCGTTCGGCGGAGGCCGAGCAGGACTTGGCGCGCACGGTTTACGAGCGCACCCAGCGGCTCCGCGCCAACAGCACGGTGCCGCAGTCGGATCTCGACACGGCCGAATCGCAGCTGCGCAAGATGACCGCCCTCGTCGAGCAACTGCGAGCAAACATCAGCAAGAAGCAGATCGTGGCGCCCTTCAGCGGACGTCTGGGAATCCGTGAGGTGAACCTCGGGCAGTTCGTGGACCACGGGGACAAGATTGTCACGCTGCAGTCGTTGGATCCGATCTACGCGGACTTCCTCCTGCCGCAGCAGCTCATCGCCGGTCTCCGGATCGGCAAGGGCGTTCAGGTGATCACCGACGTCTATCCCGACCGGATTTTCGAGGGGGAGCTGACCGCGATCAACTCGGAGATCGACCGGGTCACGCGCAACATCCGGCTGCAGGCCACGCTGGACAACCATGATGGTGCGCTGCGGCCGGGCATGTTCGCCCGGGTGGTTCTGTCGCTGGGGGATGCCGAGGACGTGGTGCGCATCCCCGCCACCGCGCTGCTCCGCGCGCCTTATGGAGACTCGGTTTTCGTCGTTGTCGAAAAGGCCGGGGAGGACGGAACCAAGTCGCTGGTCGCCGAGCAGCGCTTCGTGCGCACCGGCCGGTCTCAGGGGGATTTCGTGGCGGTCACGGAGGGGCTCAAGCCTGGTGAGACCGTGGTTTCAGCGGGCGTATTCAAGCTGCGCAACGGGCAACCCGTCAGCGTGAACAACGATCTCGCCCCGCAGCCGCAGTTGCAACCCAAGCCGGCCGATACATGAGTCTCCGCGATCTGGCCCGGCGGCGCGGCGGGGACGGCGCCGGCGCGTTCACCGATCTATTCATCCGGCGCCCCGTGCTCGCCGTCGTCGTGGCGTTGCTCATCCTCGTGGCCGGCGTGCAGGCCATCCTCAGCCTCACCGTCCGCCAATACCCCCGCAGCGACAATGCGTCGGTCACCGTGAGCACGGTCTATATCGGGGCCAATGCCGAACTGGTCCGCGGGTTCATCACCACACCGATCGAGCGCGCCGTGGCCTCGGCCGACGGCATCGACTACATCGAGTCGCAGAGTTCGCAGGGGCGTTCGGTGATCACCGCCCGGCTCAAACTCAACTACGATCCGACCAAGGCGCTGTCGGAGATCAGCGCGAAGGTGGACCAGGTGCGCGGCGATCTTCCGCCCGAGGCGGAGGTTCCGATCATCAACATCGAGAGCGCCGACTCCCAGCGGGCGGCGGCCTATCTGCGGTTCGTCTCCACGATCCTCGAGCCGAACGAGATCACCGACTACCTCGCCAGGGTGGTCCAGCCGCGTTTGACGGCGGTGCCCGGCGTGCAGCGGGCGGAGATCCTCGGCGGACGAACTTTCGCCATGCGCATCTGGCTCAAACCGGACCGCATGGCGGCCCTCAACATCAGCCCCGCGCACATCCGGCAGGCCCTCGCCGGAAACAACTACCTTGCCGCGGTCGGGCAGACCAAGGGCGCCCTGGTCACGGTCAACCTCACCGCCAACACCGACCTGCGCACCGTGGAGGAGTTCGAGCAACTGGTCCTGCGGGAAAGCGGCGGCGCGGTCGTGCGGCTCAAGGACGTTGCCGACGTGGTGCTGGGTGCCGAGGACTACGATTCCGCGGTGCGTTTCTCCGGGGAGCAGGCGGTCTTCATGGGCGTGTGGGTGCTTCCCAACGCCAATTCCCTCGATGTCATTGCGGCGGTGCGCGAGGAACTCGAGAAGATCAAGGCCGAGCTGCCCACCGGTCTCGACGCGGGCATCGGCTACGATTCGACCGTGTATATCACCGACGCGATCCGCGAGGTGCTCAAGACGCTGGCGGAGACCCTTCTCATCGTCGTCATTGTCATCTTCCTCTTCCTCGGTTCGCTTCGGGCCGTCGTGGTGCCAGTCGTGGCCATTCCGTTGTCCATTCTCGGAGCGGTTTTCCTGATGCAGGCCGCGGGTTTCACGGTGAACCTTCTCACGCTTCTCGCCATCGTGCTTTGCGTCGGCCTGGTGGTGGACGACGCGATCGTCATCGTGGAGAACGTGGAAAGACACCTTGCGGAGGGTCTCTCGCCGTTCGATGCCGCGATCAAGGGCGCGCGCGAACTGGTCGGTCCGGTCATTTCCATGACGGTGACCCTCGCCGCGGTTTATCTTCCCATCGGCCTCCAGGGCGGCCTCACCGGCTCGCTGTTCCGGGAGTTCGCCTTCACGCTTGCCGGCGCCGTTTTCGTCTCGGGCATCGTGGCGTTGACGATTTCACCTGCCATGAGCGCCAAGCTGCTCAAGCCCGGCATGGAGGACCACGGGTTCGCCGGCGTCATCAATCGCGTGTTCAACCGCCTGCGCGACGTCTACTGCGGGGTGCTCGACAAGGTCCTTGCCTCGCGTCCCGCGGTCTACGCGGTGTGGCTTGTCATCGCCGCGCTGTGCGTGCCGATGTTCCTGATGTCGCCCGGGGAGCTGGCCCCCGATGAGGATCAGGGCGTTGTCTTCGGGATCATCGAGTCGCCGGCCAATTCCACGCTCGAGGAAACCCTGCGGTATGCCGACGAGGCGACGAGGATTTTCCTCAACACTCCGGAGTCGGCCTACACGTTCCAGCTGACCCAGCCGACATCGGGCTTCGGGGGGATGGTCCTCAAGCCGTGGGGCGAGCGCACCCGGACACCGAAGCAGATCATCCCGGAGGTGGCGGCACAACTGGGGCAGCTTCCCGGGGTGAACATGTTTCCCGTCACACCGCCCGCGCTGCCCGGGGGCGGGAATTTCCCCGTCGAGTTCGTCATCGCCTCGACGGCCGAGCCGCAGGAGATCCTTGAAATTGCGGGGGCGCTCCAGGAGAAGGCCGCGGCCAGCGGCATGTTTGCGTTTCCGCCCATCATCGACACCAAAATCGACCAGCCGCAGAGCGAGCTCATCCTCGACAGGGACAAGGTCGCGTCTCTCGGTCTCGATCTCCGCCAGGTCGGCGAGGACATCTCCGCCATGGTGGGGGGCAACTACGTGAACCGTTTCAACATCGGCGGCCGAAGCTACAAGGTGATCCCGCAAGTGCGCCGCGCGAACCGCCTCAACCCCGACCAGTTGCAGCAGATCTACGTGACCGGTCCCGAGGGACGGCTGATCCCGCTCGGATCGGTGGCGACGATCAAATCCTCCGCCGAACCCCGCTCGCTCAACCGCTTCCAGCAGCTCAATGCCGTCAAGCTCAGCGGCGTGGCCATCCGGCCGCTCGAAGAGGCGCTGAGATACCTCGAGGACGAGGCGGCCAAGATCATGCCGCCCGGCTATGTCATTGATTACACCGGCGAGTCCCGCCAGCTGAGGACGGAGGGAAGCAAGTTCCTCCCCGCGTTGGCTCTCGCGCTGGTGTTGATTTTCCTCGTTCTCGCCGCCCAGTTCAACAGCTTCCGCGATCCGTTCATCATCCTGCTCGGCTCGGTGCCACTGGCGATGTTCGGCGCACTCGTCTTCACTTTCCTCAAGATGCCGGCACCGGATGTCCCCTTCTGGACCGACGGGTGGACGACCACGCTCAACATCTATTCGCAGGTCGGGCTGGTCACCCTGGTCGGCCTGATTGCAAAGAACGGAATCCTCATCGTCGAATTTGCGAATCGCCGGCAGCAGGAAGGCCTTCGAAAGCTGGAGGCGGTGCGCGAGGCCGCCCGCGTGCGTCTGCGTCCGATTCTCATGACCACCACGGCGACGGTGGCCGGCCACTTCCCACTGGTTCTGGTCACGGGTGCCGGTGCCGCGGCCCGCAATTCCATCGGGCTCGTCCTCGTGGGGGGCATGACCATCGGCACGATTTTCACCCTCTTCATCATTCCTTGCCTCTACATCCTGCTGGCCAGGGAGGGAAGGAGGGATCCGCTCCGGATGGCGGACGACGAGCCCGTCGGAGTCGCCTGCGAACCGAACGAGGCCTGATCCGCCGCGGCTTTTGGAAATGCCTTGACGCGGTCCGCGGCGCTGGAGTCATCTCCCATCCATCCATATGCGAAGAAACCTCCTTCTTGTTCCCGTGCTGGCTGCGATGGCTTTGGCCGGTCTCGGCGGCTGTGCCCACCGTGATGGCGCCGCGGGCGATGAGGCCTTGCTCAAACGCTTCAAGCAGGCGGACGTGTCCGGCGACGGCAAGGTGTCGCGCGATGAGTTCACAGACTTTCTCATCACGGAAAGCTTCGAACTCTACGACAAGAACGGCAACGGCTACGTGACGCTCGAAGAGTATGTCGCGGGTGGAGGCACCGAGGAGACGTTCAGGAAAATCGACCGCAGCGGACACGGCAAGGTCACCCTCGCCGATGCCAAGGCCAGCCCGATCGTGCGAAACCAGATGGTGAAGCCGTTCGATGAGGCCGACACCGAACGGACGGGTTACGTGACGTTCGGGGAGTTCGTTGCCTTCCGGAAAAATTTCCGCAGCGCCGTCCGCTGAGTCGAAGCCTCCATGCGTCAAGCGGCAGTGTTTGCCGTTTGGCGGGGCCGGTGCAATGATGAGCATCGTGCAACACGACGGGGGCTTTTGAATGTCCGCCTTGCCGGAATATTTCAATTTTGCGACCGATGTTTTCGATCGATGGGCCGCGGATCGGCCGGAGGCCTGCGCCTTGTGGTGGGTTGGCGAGGACCGGGGCACCGAGAAGAAGTTCTCCTTCGCAAGATTGCGCGAGCTGAGTTGCCGCGCCGCGGCGGCGTTCCACGCCGCCGGCATCAGACGGGGTCAGCCGGTCCTGATCATGCTGCCGCGCGTGCCCGAGTGGTGGATCGTGATGCTCGGCCTGATCCGTCTCGGTGCCGTCCCTGTCCCATCCACCACGCAGCTGACGGCGCACGATTTGGACTACCGGCTGCGGACGGGCGGAATCCGCGCCGTGGTTTCTGATCAGAAGGGTGCAGCCAAGCTTGCCGGATTCGACGGGGCCGGGTGGCTGGTCGGCGACGGCGAGCCGCCCGGATGGTCCAGTCTGGCCCGTGCCATGGAGACCGAATCCGGGAGTTTTTCCCTTCCCGCCACGCGTGCCGACGCGCCCGGAATCATGTTTTTCACCAGTTCGACCACGGGCAATCCCAAGATGGTGCTCCATACCCAGGCCAGCTACGGCCTGGGCCATGAGGTGACCGGCAAAATGTGGCTCAACCTCGGGCCGGACGATGTTCATTGGAACACCTCCGACCTCGGATGGGCCAAGGCGGCATGGTCGAGTTTCTTCGGTCCGTGGCATTGCGGCGCCTGCCTTTTCGTATGGGATGCCCCGGGCAAGTTCTCTCCGGGGCTCACGCTGGATGTCCTGACCGATTATCCGGTCACCAGTCTTTGTTCCCCTCCCACGGCTTTCCGCATGATGGTGCGAGGTCAGATGAAAGGGCGCACCTTTCCGCACCTCAGGCAATGTGTCACGGCCGGCGAGCCGCTCTCCCCGGATGTGTTCGCTGCTTGGCATGCGGCCACCGGGCTTTCGATCCATGAGGGATATGGACAGACGGAGACCGTCATCCTCATCGGCCATTGCAGGCCTCTCGGACATCCGGTGATTCCGGGGTCGCTCGGGCGCGCGGTTCCGGGGTGCAGCATTGCGCTGTTGGATGATGATTTGGAGCCGGTGCCGGACGGGCGTGAAGGCGAGATAGCCGTCCGCGTCGCGCCCGAGCGGCCGACCGGTCTTTTCCGGGAGTATTGGAGGAGCCCGGAACAGACAGCCTCACAATTCCAGGGAGACTGGTATTTGACGGGCGACCGTGCCGTGCGTGATGCAGACGGTTATTTTTGGTTCATCGGCCGGAAGGACGATGTGATCAAAAGCTCGGGTTACCGCATCGGGCCCTACGAGGTTGAAACCGCGCTCCATGCCCATCCCGCGGTGCATGATGCCGCGGTGGTCGGGAAACCGGACGAACTGCGAGGCCAGATCGTCAAGGCCTTTGTCGTGCTGCAGGAAGGGCATGAGCCCAACAATGCGATGCGCCACATGCTGCAGAAGCATTGCAGGACGCTTGTCGCCCCTTACAAATACCCGCGGGAGATCGAATTCGTCCAACGGTTGCCGAAAACCATCAGCGGGAAAACCCAGCGTTACAGGCTGCGCAAAACGGAGGGTGAGGAGTGAAGAGCGGGTGACCCGACCGGCCGGATCTACTCGATGACGATTTCGTTCTTCGTGTTGAGATTGTCGTCCAGCAACTTCAGGGTCACGGGATTTCCGATCCCCTCTTGCGCGGCGGCGGCAGCCATGTTCCTGAGGGCGCCTACAACCTTGGGGTCGTCCCAGCGGGTATTCAGGATGAAGGAGATGACAACACCATTTTCATCCTTCATCAAAAGCACATTCTTGGCTCCCTTCCCGTTGAAGTAGCCTTGGCTTATCAGGACCTCACCGAGTTTTTTGGCATCCTCCTCCGTGGCGCCCTTGGAATAGTTGACGGATTCGATTGCCGTCACCTCGTATCGCTGACCCATCATTTGCTTGCGGCCGACGAAGATCAGGAGGCTGAGAATGATGCCGATGACCACAAGAGATGTTGAAATGATTTTGACGACCTTGGAGCCCTTGGATGGAGAATCTGCCATAAGGCGCGCTTCATAGCATTGAGGCAACCGGAAGCACAAGCATCGGGAGTTCAGGGGAATCGTTGCCTCCGGGCAGCCGCCGCCCGGGGAACGCCCGCTACACCGAAGGGGATTGTTAGGAATCGGGCTGCCGGGATTTGAACCCGGGACCTATTGAACCCCATTCAAGACCCCGCACAGGTTCAAAGCCCGCGAACACTGATAAATGCAGGCCTATTTATTTTCAATCATGCACATTCGTGCTTGTGTTATGGGCAATATGAGGCAATGAATGCCCCATGCCCAAAAAACCCAAGCTCACCCCGTTGCGCGCATCGTGGGCTGGAAGCCGTCAATGGAAGGTCGAGGTTCCCGCGAGTCTTTCGATTGGAGGCAAGCGCCAGCGCCACTTTTTTGAGACGCGGAAGGACGCGGAGAACTACTGCGAGGAACAGCGCACACGACTTCGGAACTTTGGCGTTTCCGGCTCTGCTCTGCTGACGCCAGCGAACCAAGATCAGGCGGCGAACGCTCTTGCGCTGTTGAAGCCCTACGGCGTAACGCTCAACGAGGTTGTCCATGATTGGATCTCCCGGAAGCAGGCCAGCGAGGCGAGCGTGACGTTTGAGCAGGCATTCGAGGCTTTCCAGAACACCGGCCGCCGAAGCCCCAGCTACGCCCGGAGCCTGCGTCAGACGAGAAACCGCCTCGTGGCATTGCATGGCCAGAAGCTCAACACGATCCCCCCGGCAGCAATCGAGGACGCCATCGCGGGCATGAAGCCGTCCGTTCGCAATCTTACTATCAGAATCCTTGGAGGACTTTTCATGCTCGGTATCAAGCGCGGCTGGTGCGCAGAGAACCCTTGCAGGCGCGTGGATATGGCGCAGCGGGAGCCGAAGGAGATTGCCGTCTATTCCCCAAGGGATGTGGCAACGATCATGCACACGGCCGCAGAGCATCAGCCCGATCTTGTTCCAGTGCTGGCCATCCTGTTTTTCTGCGGCATTCGATTGTCCGAGGTGCAGCGGCTCGACTGGAGCGCAATCAAGATCGAGGAACGGTTCCTCAAGCTCCCGGCAGCGATCACCAAAACGAAGCGCACGCGGCACGTTGACCTTTCAGAAAATGCCGTAGCATGGCTTTCGCCTTTTGTCCGAACTACCGGCAACGTGGCTCCTTGCTCGCCTAATGTGCTTCACAAGCGCATGCACGCCCTTGCAGGCGCGCACAAGGTGCCGGTGATCAAACACGGCCCGCGCCATGCGTTCGCCTCGTATTGGCTCGCCGAACATGGAGACGTTGACCGCCTGTGCCTCGCGTTGGGCCACGAGAGCCCGGACATGACTTTCAAGCACTACGCCAAGGCGGCGACCAAGCGGGAGGCCGCTGCGTTCTGGGGCATTGTTCCCAAGCGGAAGCGCGGCGGGAAGATTGTGGCGTTCAAGAAGGTCGCGGGGTGAACATCCCGGAGAGTCTCACATGAAAGCGACATCCAAGCCGAAGAAACGCGGGCGGCCATCTACGAGAGCAAAGGCCGCATCAAGCGACAACGTTCTGGGCATGCTGGCCCTTGGCGACATTCGTCCTGACGCTGCGGCGCTCTACGATTCAATCGACTTTGCGAACAAGCACCCGGAAAAATTCCAAGCATGGAGGAAGCTCAAGAAGATTGTGGTAGACCGACTGTTTCAAGCGGTGGCCGAAAATGACGCTGACTTCCTGAACTCGTTCGCGCGAATGGCAGAACTCAGAAAAACGGGAGCCATAAATGATCCCCTGGCCTTCGCCGTGCGACTTCATGCTGAAATAATCGAGGAGCGAGGGGAAAAACCAACGGGTGAGAACGTTGCTGCAGCTTTAGACCGCGCGTGGAGGCCGGTCCAAGGCGGTTACGATCCGCGGGCCATCCGTCGCATCCTCCGGACGATTGGATACTAACCGCAGAGGGCAGAAATTCGATTTACTGCCCTGATGCTTGCGGACGAATTCGTATAAATGAATTGGCACCATGAGTGCCAATCTCATCACGAAGCAACAAGCAGCGGAAATGATCGGCGGAGAAAAGCCGGTTTCCGTTAGCTTCATCAATCAACTTCTGGCCCGCCGGAAGCTGCCCAAGGTGCGGCTTTCCTACAAGGTGTGCCGCATTCCTCGCGCCGCCGTGGAGGCGTTCATCGCCTCGCGCACGGAGATTGCGAAATGACCTCTCCCCCAAAAGAAAAAGGCGTCCGGTCAGGGACGCCCACATTCACCGGGAGAGGCGAAGTTGTAGCACAGGCTACACATTCAACGGATGGTGTCAAGGTCCATGCCGGATGGTTCCCCATTCACGAGGAACAACTTCGGATCATCGAAAGAACATTCGACCGTCAGGGCGCACGCCGAAAGGCAAAGGCCGCACTGGTGACCCTTGAGCGGATCGCCAACTTGGAGCGGTCACGAACTTTCACGAGAGCCATCTCGTCTATCGGGCGCGATATGGACTTCTCCTATAGGCACACGGCCGAGGCAATCGACCTTTTGGTTGCCGCTGGTCTATGCACCGTAAAGAGCCAAACCGTCAAAGGTTCAAATGAGCGAGCCCCAAGCCTCTACACGTTGCACCAATTTGGAGGAACACCCGAAACGGACGTTCGTCCCGTGACGGAAATTCCTACAAGGGCCGAGAATTCCCAAGAAGTCTCTAAGAAATCTCTAATCCATTCTAAGAATAAGGTTCCTGCAGGAGGTGCCGAATGAACGCATTTGCCCTCACGCTCCAACTGCACGGCCAAGACGCCGATCTGTCCGCGATGCTCCAAGCATGGATGGAATTGAGTGAGTCAAAGGGCTGGCCACAGACAGAAGAAGGCTGGCGTCGGTATCTCGCCCGGATGAAAGACAACGGAGGATTCCCGAAGCGGTCATCGAAGAAGGCGGTCACCGAGAAGGTGGCGATTCCCGATGGATTCACAGAATGGTGGAAGCAGCACCCGCACGCAGGCTTCGACGGCGATTTCTCCGTTGCGCCGAGCGTGGCCTTCAGGTGCGAGCGATACCGCTCTGAATGGGAGGGGCGGAAGGACGGATGAAAATCCTTTGCGACACCAGAGAGCCGTGGCCGCATCCGTGGCAGGAGTTTCTGCCCGAGGGCTGGCACATGGAGCGTGGAACGCTGGAAACCGGTGACCTCGCCATTGCCCGGTTGCCCGCGGGCGTTGTCATCGAACGCAAGACCGCCTCCGACTTCTGCGGGTGCATCGGTAAGGAGCGAGAGCGTTTCGAGAGGGAGCTAAAGCGCAGCCGATATGTCGGGCGGTTCATCGTTGTCATCGAGGCCGACCTCGAAACCGTGTGCCGGACATCCCCAGGACTTCGCCTCAGCGCCATATTCGGCAGCGTTGCCGCGTGGTCGGTGAGGTATTGCCCGTTCATCTTCGCAGGGGGCGTCGGAGCCGCTGCACAAATCGCATTCCGGGCGATGGCAGCACAGGTGCGCGACATCGAGCGCCAACACGAGGCTTTGAAGCCATGAAACGGCATCAGGAAGGGCGGGAGATGGAGGGGGATACCCCACTAAGGAAGCTATCACCGCGCCCATTGGCATTCAGGTGAACGAACAGACGACCTCTTTCTGCGTCGATTCGGGTAAAAAAACTAGGGCACGAAATTATCTATGACCATCGCAGCAAAACCCACCGGCCGCCCAGCGAAGCAAGACAGCTTGGCTTCTCTGGCGCGGAAACTCACGAAACAACTTGGCTTCACCGTCTCGGTGAAATCCGTTCGGATGTGGCGGGAGAAAGGCTATCCTCTTGACGACCGCGAGAAGCTTCTCGACGCCCTCGCCGGTCAACAACGCGTGAGCGGGATGGAGCCGCCCACAGACCTTCAGGCCGCCAAGCTGCAAAAGCTCTGCATTGACATTGAGAGCGCCCGCTTTCGGTTGGACGTAGAACGCGGGAACTACACCCACAACGACAGCATTCGAGAGCAGGGCCGACGCATCGGCAGCGCGACTCGAAGCGAACTCATGCGGTTCAAAGCCGATTGCCCGACATGGGAGGGCATGAAGGCCGTCGAGATAGAGCGGCGGGTTGATGCCTTGATTGATGCGATTTGTCGCAATCTCAACAATGCGATGGGGAAGTGCTATCAGCAATGACGCGCATCGAACGCCAGCGGAAACGCCGGAGTCTCGCTCGCCGGTTGCGCGAGAGGTTCGGCGAAGACGAGGGGGCGGCCATGTTCGAGAACATCCGCCGTCCGTCCGGCCGCCTCCGCGATGGGGCCGCTTTCGATGGGGCGGGGCAGGTTGTGCCCACGGTCGGACATGAAGGCGCAGTCGAAGTCGTAGATTACGGGACTCACGACCAGCACCATCCCGTTGTCGAGGCTCCCGCGGACCTCTTGAATTTCGTCCTGAGCGGAGGCCCGATGACCCCCTCGGCCATTGCGCGACGGGCCGCTGCCACCGCCTCTTTGATCGTCGCGGCACAGGTGACCGTTGAGAGAGCCGCACGGATCGCCCGCTGTGACGCGGCGACAATCTCCCGCATCCGCAAAAATGCAAAAAGGCATTTCGCCCGCAAGGCCGCTTGAATGCTTGATCCACGGACTTTTGCCGAGCGGATTTTGCAAGGCGGCGGTGTATTAGTATGACTAAAGCATTTGTCCCAAAGCCCTCCGCGGGCTCGTCTGCTGCCAACGAATTCGAGGCTCTTGTCCGCAAGTGTGAATCAGAGGGATGCGTCAATCCCATCCTCGCGGCGGTATCAAGGAATCCGAAACTCTATGGCGCATACCGCGAGAGCTTCATTGCCCCACCGACAAGCGCCGCGAGGCCATCCGCCGCGCCTAACGCTGACGTGGCCCTGTATGACAAAATCATGCTTTCCGTGCCGCCCGAGAAGCGAGCGGCCCGACTCGCCAAAATGGCCGCCGATAGCCCACGGATTTACAACGCCGCCCGAGAGGCGCTCCGATTTTAACCACACACACCATGCCAGCCATCGAAATCCCACAAGTCAACCCCGTCAAAATCGAACTTCCCGACGATCCGCGTGCGAATCCTCCGCCGGACGAAACCTTCACGCACGGAACATGGATCAACCGCAAGGATGGGCTGCCCTACGTTCTCGCTGTTCACGAGCCGGACGGTTACTTCCGCACGCACAGCGCGAAAAACTCCGCATACTTCTGGCAAGGCTCAGAGGACGAGTTTCACGCCCAGTTCATCAAACAGTGATCGCGCAGCAAAACACCGTGATCCGGCTGGATGAAATTGCCACGCCGGAAATCCGCAACCTCGCCAAGCAGGTTCGAGACATCGTTGTCGAGGCCGACGCTTACGGGGCTGGTGTGGCGAAGGTGATCGCCCACCGGCAGGACCTCGAACAACGCGCACTTGCTGCCACCGCGAACGCCCAAAATTTCCCCGGCATGGATACCATGAGGGCGCTGGCGGCGATTCGCGTTGAGACGCTCGCACTTGATGCCTCGCCAGTGCGCTACTGGACCCGTGATGAACTTTTCGATGGTCCGATCAAACGCCGCCATCCCGAGATGCGACAGACGGCCAACCAACTTTGTCAGGCTGTCGTGGATCTTCTGCACCCGATGCGTTCTGCATCAGAGGCCGAGGACGCCGCCAGCGCGGAAGCCCTGGGAATCGAAAAAGTCGTCTCGGTGAGGACAAGCTCTTTGGTTGCGCTCATCGATGTTGCGATGTTGGGCACATGGGCGGCCGCCGTTTCTGTGACCTCAAGGATTCTCGACGGAGACGAGGCGTCAGAGCGCGCCGTCCCGGAGGTTTTTCGATGAAATTTGCCATGCTTGGACGTGTGGTGACCTCGTGCGTGAGGGGAAAAGCCGCTCCGACCGGCCGCGCACAAGTTGGAGCCCCTGTCTTGGGGGGCGCGTCTTCGCGTGACCCGGCACGCCCCAAGACTCCGGGAACTTTTTAAGCTATGAGCGGCGAAGCCATCGAATTTGGAATCGGCGGGAACAACAAGGGTTTCGTCGCCGTCCTGAACGACACCGAGCAGAAGGCCAAGGATTCCACGCGGAAGGTCAACGCCGAACTGGACAAGACCGGAGCGCAAGGACTCAAGGGAAAGGCAAAGATCAAGGGCGACCTCGACGGTATTGCCGGGGACTTGTCCCGCGTGACCAGCCTTTCCGGGGCGCTTGACCTTGGGCTGTCCAAGATCGGGGCCGGGCTCAAGATTGCCGGTGTCATCGGGCTTGTGGCAGCCATCGGCAAGGGGATTTACGACGCTACGGCGAGCGCCTCAGAATTTGATCAGGAGTTGCGCCGCATCGAGCGCGGAAGCTTGGGGGGCGCGCAAAATCGAAGTCTCGGAGAACTGGAATCCGCTCTCGACTCCATCAAGAAGGCCCGCGAGGAGAATCAAAAGGAGCTTGAGGGAACGTCGCGGAACTACTTCAAGACGGCGGGAAGCGAACTGTCGCAGGCATTCGCCCGGACGGGATCGGCCATCAGCGGGAGTAAAATCCGCGTGATGTCTCCGGCGGAGCGAGAGGACGCATTGCGAGAGGCGGAGCAAAAGGCGCTTGATAGAGTTGCCGAAAAGCAAAAGCAGATTTGGGCCATCGAAGCGGAGAGGCTTCGCGGCGGCAAAGAGTCCGCCGAGATAATGAAAATAGAAGCCGACTACGCCGAGAAGATTCAAGCGGCCATCTCGCAGAGGAATTTAAAACTTCAGGCGCAGTTGAAGCTTGAGAAGGAGGCGCAGATTGCTTCCGCCGAAGCGCAACAAGGCGTTCGCGCTTTTGCCCGAGACGAGCACGCCCGCATTGGCAGCATGGCGGCAGGAATTTCGGAGCTTGGCGTCACGCTTCCAGAGGAGCAGGCGCAACGGGCATCCGGACAACTCCGAGTAGAAGCTGCTCGCAGCAATTTCGAGGTCGCCGAGGCGGCATCAAACGCACAGCCCGGCGACAAGGGGCTCGCCGCTGATGCGGAATCCGCGCGGAACATGCTCCGCGTTGCACAGTCGGAACTCGCGCGATGGGAACGTGACGTGAAGCGGGCGAAGGGGGACACAATGGCCGCCATCGAAGCCGACCAACGCGCACGGGTGCAGGCGCTGAACGGCGAGGAACGGCTTGCCGAAGTCACCAAGCGCAGGGCAGACCAGCAAGCCGCCATCACGAGGGCCTTGCGCGAGGGGAACAGCGCATTGGCGCAGCAACTTCAGAAAGGCGGCGGCATCGACGACCGCGAGCAGATGCGGGGCATCATCACAAACCCCAACGGCAGCTTGAAGTCATCCCGCGAGATCAAAAACGACCTCCGCGAACAGCAGAAGCAGGCCAAGAAGGTTAATCGCGCCTTGGACCGTTACGAGCGAGACGGGTATCTCGTGAACACCAAGCGCGACATGCAGGGCCGCATTACGGGCGGGCTCGACCTCTTGAGCGGGCGGCGGGTGAACATTGACCCAAAGACCGGGAACGCATTTACACGCGAGCATCGCGGAGGACTCGGGCGGGACAACGCGGTTGATTCATTTTTCGTTCGGAACACGAACCTTGGGGGGCAGCAGGCCTCACGCGAGATGAATCACCGCCTCGGCGAAGGTGAGCGCAAGAGGAAACGTGAGGGGCTGGCCGATGATGCCAACCGCACGACGGCTTCAAAGAAGGATCAACCACCCGTCTCGGCGGCAATGGCGCTTACTCGAATTCATCAAATTTTAGAAGGCTGGAGCAGCGGGGGCGAGTGATGGGCGCTCCGGGCGACAACTACATCGACACAGAGCTTGCGGCGGACCTCTGGTTTGACCTCCACAAACGCCTTGTCGAGCCCGTCGCCGCGTCCAAGACCCGGCTGGCACCGCATGAACTTGATCTCTACAAGACCTTGTGCGTTTTGCTGGCCATCAGGGGGAAGCTGGCCATCTCGGCCCTGTTGAAAAACTGAGAATTCGTCTTGCGGTCACGAGGGGGCGAGCGCACTGTGACTGCGTTGCCGCTGACACGGCAACCGCCAGTTGGTAAAGCCCGGAGTAATGACCCGGAGCGGCGAAACAAAACCAATCAAGTCCAGCTTCTGCGATAGCGTCGGCTTCATCTCCGGCGCGACAAGGTGTCAGCCTTCGCGGGGGCTGGACTTTTTGATTACCAACACATGAGCACTACAAAAACCCCGACGGTCGCAAGACCGTCTCTTGATGATTACATGGTCGCTGGAATGTCCAGCATGATGGCACTTGCCGCCATGGAGCACGCCGCACGGCTGAAACCCGGCATCCTCGGCCGACACGCGCTGATGGCCACGGTTACCGGAGTGAGCCCCGACGACGACTACGACGACCCCGGAAATCAGGCGTTCGCATGGGCGCTGGCAATCAACCAATGCCACAACACCGATATCTCGGCCCCAAAACTGGCAAAGATGATTTTGCCGGTGTTCCAAAATCTTAGCCTCAAGGAAGCCGAATAGCGCCATGAAAACATTCAAAATCACCCCGACCAACGAAAAGAGGCTCCTCGTCATCGCGGAGATTCTCGAAACGACACCGGAAGCCTTCGCAAACCGGATTCTTGGAGAATACCTCGACGACCTCCACGGTGGCCGCGTCTGCGAGCTTGAAATCGCCGATCGCAACATCGGCGGACGCACAAAAGCCATGCGGATATTCCGCAAGGCGGCAAACTTCGACATTCGCTGTGATCCACACGCCACTATGGAGTATCACTTGAGGGAGCACCGGCCCCTCGTGGCCTGAGAGCACGCGAGACACCGCACCCGTCGCCTTGGGAAACCGGGGCGGCGGTTTTTTTGCGCTATGGCGTGCCCCAAGTGAACGCTTCCAACTGCCGACGGGCGCGGGCGCGGGAAATGGGATTGCCGGTCTTGAGGCGGCGACGGATCAGCCAGTGGCGGAATGTCGCCTCGTCGAAAACGTAGCCGCCGCGCCTCCCGCGTGGCAGGTCGGCCTCAAAGCTGCCCTTGCGAGCCTCGACCTTGAGCGTGTAGGCGGACAGACCGGATTCGGCCATGGCTTCGGCGAGGGTCATTGCGCCAGAATGATGCGGCAATGGTTCCGCGAATGGCAAGACCGGGCACCGGGGGGGGCTTCGATTGCTTGACGGATTGCCCTCAAGCCGCTTCAGCGCCGCCCCGGCCCCCGACGATGCCGCGGACACAATGTTTCCCGACGTGTCCGCGGTGTCCGCCTGTCCGGGCCTCAAAAGAGGCGGCAGATTTTTCCTCGTGGAAAGCCATGTATCCAGAGCCGCGTCGTCCGCGAAGGGCGCTCCCTGCTTGATCCAGCGGCGGGCGGTCCTCTCCGAAATGCCACGAGACCGGGCGAGTTTTTCCGCGTCCGTTCCGGCATCGCGGACAGAATGTTTTTTGGGGGTTTTCACAGAAAAAGAGATGGTCTGTTCGTGCACCTGAATGACGGGAGGGGGGTCAAGTAGAGTTCCCGGCAGGGTATCCGCTCCCCGCTCATCCGGGCGTGACATGACGGCGCGGATGGTGGTTTTGTTTAGGCAACATTAAGGCAATGGCGATTGCCCTTATTGCCTTTCTGTCGTCGGAATCTTCCGTAATTCCTTGATCCGAAGGGGATTGTTAGGAATCGGGCTGCCGGGATTTGAACCCGGGACCTCTTGAACCCCATTCAAGCGCTCTACCAAGCTGAGCCACAGCCCGTGACGGGAGATGGACGTTAGCACGAAAGCGGCCGACGTCCCGCAAAAATTTCCGCTTGGGCTGGACAAGCGGAAAGTGCCATGAAGTGATGGAACGATGATCCGGTGTGTTTTTGGGAGATGGTCCGCCGTGGCCTGCGCGTCCGCCCTTGCCGCCTGCGGGCCGGCGCAACCACCGGCTCCACCCCCGACATCGACGCCGTCGCCCATGCCAACGCCGGCCCCGCCTCCGACACCGGAACCGACCCCGTTTGTGGCGCGCAAGCCCATGAATACGGGGATGCTTTTCAACGGGCTGCAATACAAGTGGTCGGTGACAACCGAGCCCGGGGACACGGCGGCGCGCGATCGCCGGAAGGATGACGCCTACCGGATGGAGCTCAACCTCAAGCTCCGCGTGCCGCGCCCTGCGACGACCTTGGAAGACGTGATGGTCGGCAATCCCCAGTTGCCGGAGATGCTGCCGTCCCTGCCTGTGCTGCTCGAGACGGCCGAGGTTTCCCCGGATTACGAGGGACTTTACCGCCGCAAGCTGGACTGGCTGAAGGGACGGCTCGAGCGGATCGAGCAGATTCTTTCGCGCCACAATTTTTACGACTGCGACACCATGCTGCGGCTGCGTCATCCGGAGACCGGGCGGCGCGCGCTTCTCGTGCAGGGAGACATGGACGTGAACGTGGACGGCTCCGACGGGGATCGCAATGTCGAGGTGGACGGCTCGGGGCAGTTCTTCCAGCCCCAGACCAGCTACCGCTGGCCGAAGACCACGGATCGCGCGAATCCCTTCCTCGACAAATTCCAGAAGCAGATCGACGAGGCAACCAAGGAGCTGGCCGACACGACGACCACGGGTGTCCGCAAGGGCGAACTTCAAGACCGCGTCACCGAGGCCAAGCGCCAGATCAGCGACCTCAAGGCGTCCAGTTTCCTCGTCTCCAAGGCCGATCCCACGATCGTGCTTCCCGGTTTCATGATGCGCGGCGAGGGGCCCGATGTCCCGGGGGTGGGCGACTATGCGGTGGTCATCCACGGGGACAAGATGTATGCGGCCATCGTCGGTGATGCGGGGCCATCCTACAAAGTCGGCGAAGCCTCGTTGCGGCTCTGCAATGAGATCAACGACACCGGGACGCCGTTGGCGCGACCGGTCAGCGATCTTGGCGTCACCTACCTCGTCTTTCCCGGATCAGCCGAGGAGAAGCGCTCCGCCCCGGATCTCGAGTTGTGGCGGACCCGTTGCGTGGAGCTGCTCGGGCAGCTCGGCATCCCGGATGCCCCCCTCCACCATTGGGAGAACGTGGTGCCTCCGTGGCCGACGCCCACGCCAACCCCGAGCCCTTCGCCGACTCCCGCACCGGCTGGAGGGGCAACTCCGGTGCCCGATCCTGCGGTTGCTTCCGGCGGCACGAGCGTCGAGGGCGGCGATGCCGCCCAACCGGAGGCGGCGGTTGCGCCTCCTGTTCCCTGATCACGCGATCCCGGCAAAAAGACGCTTCTCCCAGGCGCCCAATCGGGAGCGGAGTTCAGGATGGCTTTCGAGGGCCGGATCTTCCGACAGCATCGCCCGCGCGGCCTCCCGTGCTTCCTCCAGCAACGGCAGGTCCTGCGGGAGACGCGCCAAGCGCACGGGTGGGAGCCCCGTCTGCGCGGTGCCCAGCAGGTCGCCGGGGCCGCGTTGGGCCAGGTCCGCCTCGGCGATGGCAAAGCCGTCGGCCGCCTTCTCGAGAATCTTGAGCCGGTCGAGTTTGTCCTCCGCGTCCTCCCCCGACAGCAGGATGCACCAGGCTTGTTCCGTGCCGCGTCCGACGCGTCCGCGCAACTGGTGCAGTTGTGCCAGCCCGAAGCGCTCGGCGTTCTCGACCAGCAGAACGTTGGCATTCGCCACATCGACACCGACCTCGATGACGGTCGTGCTGACGAGCACGCGGGCTTCGCCCGAGCGGAATGACTGCATGACGGTTTCCTTCTCCGCGGCGGCAAGGCGTCCGTGGATCAAGGCGCACCGGTGGGGGGCGAGGAGCGCCGTCCATCGCTGGTATTCCTTGGTGGCCGCCTTGAGATCCGCACGCTTGCCCTCGTCGATGACGGGATACACCAGATACGCCTGCCGCCCCTTGTCGAGTTGATCGCGCAGAAACGACGCGGCCTCCGCGAGCTTGGCGTGGGGACGCACCAAGGTCCTCACCGGTTGCCGTCCGGGAGGCGCTTCGTCGAGCAGGGAAAGATCGAGGTCGCCGTAGAGTGTCAGCGCCAATGTCCGGGGGATGGGCGTGGCCGACATCACCAGCACATGCGGGTGGGGCGTCTGCGCGGAAAGCCGGGCGCGCTGACGCACGCCGAATTTGTGCTGCTCGTCGATGACCACGAGTGCGGGATTGCCGACGGATTCCGGGGCGAACAACAGCGCGTGGGTTCCGATGATGATGCGGGGTCCGGGGTTTTCCCCGGTTTCACGGTGTGCCGACGTGCGGAGGGTGACAGGGATCCCCAGAGGCTCGAAGAAGTTCCGGAATGTTCCGTAATGCTGATGGGCGAGCACTTGGGTGGGGGCCATGAGCGCGGCATTGTGGCCGGCGGCGACGGCGCCCAGCATGGCGGTGGCGGCCACCACGGTCTTGCCGCTGCCCACATCGCCGTGAAGCAGACGGTTCATCGGGCGCCCGGAACCCATGTCGTCAAAGATCCTCGTGAGGACGCGCTTCTGGGCACCGGTCAATTCATACGGCAACTGTTTCAGGAAACGCGCGAGCAGGGCACTGCGGCGGCGGATCACGGGGGCGCCCCCCGAGACTTGGCGATGCTGCTGGCGCACCAGGATGCACTGCATCTCGAAGAGTTCCTCCTTGGCCAGCAGGGCGCGGGCGTTTTCCAGGGCTTCCCACGTTTCCGGGAAATGAATGGTGCGGATCGCCTGTTCGCCCGGGCTTGCCGCGGGGAGTTGGGCCAGCGTTTCGAAGATCAGCCTGCGCACCATGCGCGGACTCCATGGACCGATGGAGGGGTGGATTGGCGTGATCCTGTTGAGGTGGATCAACTCGCTGTCGGGCTCGCCCGTTTCCAGAACTTCAAATTCCGGGTGATCGAAAATGAGGCCGCCCTTTTTCAGGGGACGCGGGCGACCATGGATCACGAGGTCCTGTCCTGCCTGCAGCACCTTTGCCAGATATCGGAGGTTGAACCAGCGGCAGCGGACCGTTGCCGCCAATGCGGTGTTTGGTCCCTCGGCCAATGTCAGTGTGAACTGGCAGCGCCGCCCGAAACGGGTCATTTTGGTCTCGATCACCGTGCCCCGCAGGCAGACAAGGTCGGTCGTTGCCCCGCTTGGAAATGCAGGGAACTTCCGCCGGTCTTCGTGCCTTCTTGGATAGTGGTGGAGAAGATCTTGGACGGTATCCAGTCCCTCTTCCTGCAAGGCGCGAAGCCGCGCATTTGTCATTCGCGGCAGCGTCGCCAGCGGGGATTCCAACTGCAGGGGCATCATGTCTCTGTTCAGTGCCCTATCAATGAATTTTCTGCAGAACATCCTTTTATGGATGTCAGCCTCAGTCAGCTGGAGCTTCCCAGAGCAGGTCGATTGTGCCGAGCAACGTGGCGGCGCGGCGCGTCGGGTAAAGATGAACCTTGCGCCCTTCCGCCCGCTTTTTGATCAATCCCGCCTCGTGGAGGCGTTTTGCATGCACGGAAGCGGTGGCCACATCGATGCCGCATTCCGTGGCGACTTCGTTGACGCACAAATTGCCGCGGGTTTGCAACAATCGTATGATTTCGATCCTCCGGTGATTGGCCAATCCCCCGGCGATGATCGCCCTGCCTCGATCAGTGTTTGCCATAGGGCTTGAACCATATGCAAATTTATATTCTGCAGAAAGACAAAATAAATCTGTGGCGGAGATTTTCTGGTGTCGAAAAGCCTGTGGCTTCAGGCGCTGCAGCGTGTGATCGGATGCCACTCAGGCGGCAGCGGCCTTGAGATGCTGGACTTCGAGTTGGAGGCTGACCCGTTGCCGGTATTCGTTGCGGACGAGTTTGAAGGCGACATCCCAGGGAGCGCGCGGGAAATCTCCGCTGGCTCCGTTGAAATAAATGGCGGCCAGAAGGTCGTCCCGTCCCCGGACGCGGAAGCGAACATGCTTTTCCTTGAGGATGTCGGGCCCGTGAACCGGAGCGACCCCGTGCGCATAGAAGACGGGGGCAGGATTTCCCATGCCGCAGGGTTCGAGAAGCGAGAGCTCTTCGAGGTGGGATTGGTCGAGGTCTGCCACCTCGATGCGGGTGTCCAATTTGAGGCGGGGCACGAGGTCCTCGGCCGAGAGGCGACGGGCGGCGGCTTGGACGAAATCCTTGCGGAATGCCTCGAAATTCGCGCGCTGGATGTTCAGGCCCGCGGCCATGTGGTGTCCGCCGAACGTGCCCAGGACTTCCGAGCAGTCACCGAGCGCCTCCACAAGGGACAGCCCCTCGATGCTGCGTCCGCTGCCGTGTCCTTCGCCGGTTTCGTCGAATCCGATGACAATGGCGGGCCGGTGGTATTTTCGGCAGAGTCGTGAGGCCACGATCCCGACCACGCCGCTGTGCCATCCGTCGCCGGCGACGACCACGGCGCAATCCCGCTCGGGTTGGAAATGGGATTCCAATGCGGCCATTGCCGCCTCAAGCACCTGCTGTTCGAGGTCCTGCCGCTCGCGGTTGCAGACGTCGAGTTCCTTGGCGAGGCGCCGGGCTTCGCCGTCGTCCTCCGTGATCAGCAACTGCAGGCTGGCCTCGGCGGTGTTGAGACGTCCGGCTGCATTGAGGCGTGGCCCGAGGCGGAAGCCCACCTCGGCCGTGGTGACGGGGGGGACGACCGAGGCGACCTCCATGAGCGCCCGCAGTCCCTTCCACCGGGTCTGGCTGAGCCTTGCGAGTCCGTGACGGACGATCACGCGGTTTTCGCCCCGCAACGGAGCGAGGTCGCAGATGGTGCCCATCGCCGCCAAGTCGAGAAAGTCGCGCAGGTCGGGGTCGCGGCGTCCCGTGATCTTCTGGATGCCGTGGCAGAGTTTGAAGACCAAGGCCGCCGTGCAGAGGTCGGTGTTTCCTCCGGAGGCCTTCGGGTTGACGAGCGCCGCGCAGGGGGCGAGGCCGTTCTTGGGCTCGTGGTGGTCCACGATGACCAAGTCCACCCCCCGTTCCGCCAGCCATCCGGCTTCCGCGCAGGAGGAAGTCCCGCAGTCGAGGGCGATGATGAGCGAGGGGTGGCGGGTGGAGAACACGCGGTCCAAGCCGTCACGGCTGAGGCCGTAGCCCTCGGATTCGCGCAGGGGAAGAAACCACCCTGTGGACAGTCCGATGGCTGCCAAAAAGCGGTGGAGAATGGCCAGCGACGTCACGCCGTCCACGTCATAGTCGCCATAGAGGACGACATTTTCCCCTTGCTCGACTGCCGATGCAATGCGCCGGGCGGCGGTCGTGATGCCCGGGGTTGCGAGCGGATCGGGGAGCGAGGCGAGCCGCGGGTTCAAAAAGTTCTCCGCCTCACCGGGGTCGGCAAGTTCACGGGCGACGAGCAGCGAGGCAAGAAGGCGGGAAATGCCAAGCTCCCGGGAGAGCGTGTCGGCCAGAATGGGATCGGCGGGGTTTCGCGGTTCCCATCGGGGCGACAACATGGCGCACATCCTACGGAAGCGGAAGAAGCGTGGCAATGCGAAGGGATTGCCTCCCGCGGTGGGCTGCGGATATGGTGCGTTCCACCATGGGCAAAGCGAAAGTGCCGGCAAAAAAACGGGCGCCGAAGCGCGGGGGCGCCAAACCGGAAGGTGCCGACTATTCCGGCAAGCACCGCATTTTGGTGACCGGCGGCGCGGGGTTCATCGGCAGTGTCTTGGTGGGTGCGTTGAACAGGATCCACGGACAGGATCGCATCGTGGTGGTGGATCAACTCGGCGTGGACGGGAAGTGGAGCAATCTCTCGCCGCTGCGGTTCGAGGACTATGTCGAGGCGGATGATTTTTACGAGCGTCTTGCCCGCAAGGCCGGCGTGTTCGGCGATTTCACCCATGTGTTCCATCTCGGGGCCTGTTCCTCGACGACGGAGCGCGATGCGTCCTACCTGATGCGGAACAACTTCGGCTGCACGCGGCAGCTTGCCGGGTGGGCCTTGGCGAGGGGCATCCGGTTCGTTTATGCCTCATCCGCCGCCACCTACGGTGACGGCGCGGCCGGAATGGACGATCTTTCCGAGGATCTGGCGGCGTGGCGCCCGCTCAATGCCTACGGCTACTCCAAGCAGATTTTCGACCGGCATGCGCAGCGCGAGGGGTATCTGCGCCGGATCGTGGGCCTCAAGTATTTCAACATTTTCGGTCCGAACGAGGAGCACAAGGGAGACATGAGGAGCGTCGTGAGCAAGGCGTGGCGGCAGATCGAGGACACCGGGCAGGTGAAACTCTTCAAGAGCTACCATTCCGAGTATCCTGACGGCGGCCAAAAGCGGGACTTTCTCTACGTCAAGGATGCCGTGGCCATGACCCTGCACCTGGGTGCCACCAAGAAGGCCGGCGGGCTTTTCAACATCGGCTCGGGCGAGGCGCACACATGGCTCGATCTGGTCCATCCGATTTTCGAGGCGATGGGCCGCGAGCCGCGGATCGAGTTCATCGACATGCCTGAGTCGCTGCGCTCGCAATACCAATACTTCACGCAGGCGGATATCACCAAACTCAAGTCCACCGGCTACCATGGCGGGGTGACGCCTTTGCGCGATGCCGTGCTGGATTATGTCTCGGGATATCTGATCCCGCGGCGGCATTTCGGGGATGCTCCGGGCGATTGATGGACTCCAGAGGGGCTCGTCGTTTGACAGCCCTCCGTTGCGCCGGTATTGTGTAATTTCTGTTTCATCCATGAGGCTTCTCCCCCGAACACTCGCCCTCTGCCTCTGCGCATCCGCTGCCGTGGCGTCGAATCAGGTCAACATCGGTGACGACGACGCCGACCAAGGCATGTATGGAGGGGGGTGGAACGACGGGTCCGGCGGGGACAATGGCTTTTTCGCGTGGAAGATGATCAGCAAGTCCGACGGGGAGGGGAGTTTCGCGGGGCATTATCTGGCCTCCAAAGGCGATCACCCGATGGTCGGGCCGATCGCGACGGGGCGGGCCTTCGCGCTTTTCTCCAACGGGCGCGCCTACGAGGAGTCCGTGGCCTTCCGCGGCATCGCGGTTCCGCTGGAGCCGGGTGACAACTTTTCCTTCGACATCCTGCACGGCCCCTTCGAGCAGAAGGGCGACGGTGACGATCCCGCACCCGGTGAGGTCGGGGTCAGCTACCGCACGGACAATGCAAACGGCTCTGTGGACGATGTGAATGTCGGCGCACGCCTGCGGTTTTTCGCCCGCGAGGGTTCGCCGAACTATCTGATCACGGATTCCGAGACGGAGTTCGACACGGGCATTCCCATCACGCAGGAGGCCTTGGCTCTGACGGTCACCGTGGTGGATGCCGACACCTACGACCTTGAGGTGATCAATCTGCGCGACCAATCGCGCCGCCTTCTCGAAGGGCGCAAGTTCGGCGGCGAGCCGGGGGCGAAGATCAACAGCCTCGCGTTCTTCAACCGCAATGCCGAGACCCACGATTTTTTCTTCAATAATTTCCAGTTGAGCCGCAACGCCCCGTAGGTTTCGCGGTCTAAACTGGATATCGCCAGAGTCCATCCCCCTATGAGTTCCCGTCACATTCCCGCCGTTTTCGGCTCCCTCCTTGGCCTGATGCTGATGGTCCACCCGGTTGCCGCCAATTCCAACGTGTATGTGTCGCGGTTCTGGCACAATCACCAGCCGATTTACTGGCCGGAATGGAACAGCAACGGCTCCCAGACCAGCCGCGTGCAATACGCATGGGACTCCATCGTCCTCAAGCCTGGCCAGAACTATGGCGGCCTCAGTCCGGCCAACCACCCTGAGAACAACCTGACTGACATCTTCGGACTCGACGACCGCAGGAACGCCTACCAGGCGGGCCCGCGCAATTCCTTGGCCAATGTGAACAGCAACGGCGGCTTTGCATTGAGTTATTCCGGTTCGCTCATCGACAACATCCGCCAACTCGGTTCGGCGAACCAGCTTGGCTACGGCGCCAACTGGTGGAACGGCAACCGTGAGGCCCGAGGGTGGCACACTCCTGCGGGGGCGCGTCGCCTTGACCTTGTCGGCTTCACCTATCACCACTCACTTGCACCCCTGCTTCCCAAGTCGGTCTTCCGCAAGGAACTCCAGATCTTCAAACAGGCATGGTGGAAGGCATGGAACGGCAACAGCGACCTCAGCGACCATTCCAAGGGCTTCTTCCCCACCGAGATGGCTTACTCACGCCACCTGATCGATGTGCTCGTGGACGAGGGATACGAGTGGGTCATCGTGGCAAGCCACCACATCAGCCGCACGTCGCCTTCCTACAACACCAAAGCCAACCCTGAAGGATCCTACAACATTTACTCCAGCCCTCCCAACAAAGCCGACCAGATCGGACCGGTGGTCACCAATGGATGGTGGTATAGCGAGCCGAACCCAGGCAATGCGGCATGGAATGTGTCGCCTTATGCCTACCAGCTCCACCGGGTGAAATACGTCAACCCCGAGACAGGTGCGGAAAAATCGATGATCGCGGTGCCATCGGACGACGTCCTGAGCTACCGCTACGGCTACGCCAATGAGGGCACCGGCAAGATCGGCTCGTTCATTTCGCCGTTCGCCACCAATTCCAGCCGCCCCGTCATCGTGATGCCCGCGACCGACGGCGACAACGCGTGGGGTGGAGGTTCCAGTTCCTGGATGGAGGCCACGCCGCAATTGTTCAGCGAGGCAGCCGGCGCCGGCTACCGTCCCTCGACGCC
Source organism: Chthoniobacterales bacterium (assembly GCA_014879535.1). GTDB lineage: Bacteria > Verrucomicrobiota > Verrucomicrobiia > Chthoniobacterales > JACTMZ01 > JACTMZ01. The sequence continues at coordinate 48,733 of JACSRX010000052.1, read as the reverse complement.
GCAGGACTTCGTCAATGCCCACGGGGCGGCCGCGCCGATGGCCCACATCGAGGATGGTGCATGGATTTTCCCCGAGATGGACTACGGCTCGCCGTATTTCCTCAAGTGGATCGAGCCGCCGGTGGCCACGGTCGCGAACCGCGGGATAACGACCTACCCCGGGACCCAGATCGACATGGAGACGCCGGGATTTGCGCTCAAATTCTACAGCTACGCCCCACTCATGGCCGGCGCGAACTGGTGTGAAACCGCCGAACAGATCCTCCGCGACGAGGGGGGCAGCGTCGAGGCGTGGAAGATCCAGGCGCCCTACGATTGGAACGGCACATGGACAAGTCCGAACGACGTCGAACTGGCATGGCACATCTACCTCAAGGGGCTCGACTCCGGCTTCAATTACTACGGCGGACTCGGCAATGACGACGAAGTCAAACCGGGTCTCGCCACCCGCCGGGCCATCGAGAAGCTCCAGCCGTGGATGACGCAGACGCGCCGCGACAACGACCGCACGCCGCCGACCGTCCTCAAGCCGCAGCGTTTCCCCTACAACCCGGGCGCTTACACGTTCGGTTGGTTCAACAGCATCCCCGGCGGCAACACCAGCTTCCTCAAGAAAATGCCGTCCGAATTCTACATCTGGACGCATGCCTACGATCTCTCGGGGGTTTCCAGCGTCACCGCCAAGGTGCGCATAGACAACGACGGCATGAACCCCCTCGCAAGCAACCAGAACGAAACTTACGCAGGCGGCGGCGAGGTGGGGGCATGGGTGTCGATTCCGATGACCAAGCGCGAATTGCCCAAGACGCGCGAGGCGCTCAATGCGGCCGCAGCCAACGGCCAGATCGATTACTTCCTGCCGACCAACGAAGTCGCGGACTACTATTTCGCCAAGATCACCAGCGGCAACATGCCCGGGTTCCGCGGCAAGCTCCTCGACTACTACATCGAGGCGACGGATGCGCGGGGTAACGTGAGCAAATCCGACATCCAGCATGTCTTCGTCGAGGATGACGGCGAGGTTCCGACGCTGCCTTCGCAGGTCACGGGCGTGACAACGCAGGGCATTTCGCTGTCCGCGATCCGCATCAGCTGGCCGACTGCTTCCGGGGCGACCAACTACAAGGTTTTCCGCAACGGCAACCAGGTCGGCAGCACCGGAAACCTTTCCTACGATGACAACGGCCTCTCCGAGGACACCGAATACACCTACACGATCGTGGCGTCGAACTCCGCGGGCGATGCCTCCCCCTCGTCCGGCATCACGGGCCGCACGCTTGCGTTCATCGATCTGAATCCGACCGCGCTGCTCGTCACCGGGCCGTCCGGGGCGACCACGGTCGCTGCCGACACGACATCCTACACCTTCACCGGACAGGCCGGCGCCTCGCTGACCAACGGGATCGTCTGGACGAATCCGCTCACCAGCCAGGGCGGGTCCTTCGCATGGGCCCGGGACTGGACAGTGAACGTTCCGCTCGGCAGCGGCTCGAACAATGTCACGTTCTCCGCGGGTTATCTGCTCGCCGGCGACCAGACCAACGCGGTGGACTCGCCGACGAACGCCTCCTACGGCGGAGGCTGGACCAACGGCTCCTCGGGGGGCAGCGGGTTTGGTCCTTGGACTCTCGCCTCCACCACCAATTCCGGGCATTTCCTGGCCGGCAATTCCAGCAGCAACATGAGCACCGCCCTGGGCAGCGGATTCGGCCTCTGGGCGAACGGAGGCGGCGTTTCCACCGCGCGGCGCACCTTCAACGCCCCGATGGCGGTCGGCTCGAAGTTCAACCTCCGCTTCGACAACAACTGGATCAACACCGGCAGCAGCGCCGGATTCGCCTTGGCGGATGCGTCGAACACGAACCGCTTCGCGTTCTACTTCGTGGGAGGTGAGACATTCTACCGCGTCTCCGATGCGACCAATGCCCGCCAGACCGCCATCCATTACACGTCCGAAGGCTTGGATGCCGTCTTCGAGCTCACGGCGTCGAACGCCTACAAACTCACGGTCGGCACGAACATTTTCACCGGCACCCTGGGCGCGGGGGGCGCCATCTCGCAGGTCGTCGCCTCGAACAACAGCGCCGGACCGGACACTCCTTACAATGTCTACCTCGGTGCCATGTCGCTCACCGCGCCCGTCAACGACTCCGGCACCGCGACGACGAATGCACCCACCGTCACCCGCACCGCAGGCGGAATGACCGACGGCATCCCGAATGATTGGTGGGAGAGCCACTTCCCGAATCCGGCGGACTGGGTTGCGGCGGACGATCCGGATGGCGATGGGTTCACCAGCGCCGAGGAGTATGCCCTCGGCACCGATCCTTCCCAACCGGCTTCGCGGTTCGAAGTGCGTCAGACTGCGAACGAAGACGGCACCGTCACGATCACGTGGTCGTCCGTGGCCGGCAAAAAATACCGCCTGCAGGCGCGCCCGTCGCTGTCCGAAGGCGGCTGGTCCGACGTCGGTGCCGACATCACCGCGGGCGGACCGACCACCTCGACAACCCATTCGGCCGACGGCCGGCACTTCTACCGCGTGCGGTTGGTGCCCTGAGATTGATTCCGCAGTCGCGGCGGATTTTCGTTTCGCCGCGACTTGCGTTGCGTGGGTTCGTGATTAATTTTAGGGAACCCCATGCTCCCCCAAACCCCCGCCCGTTCCCGCGGCGCCATGATGAGCGCCGCTTTTTGTTTATTCGTCGCCGGATTCACGGCCCCTGCCGTCTCCCAAAACCCGATCCATGTGACCTACCTGTGGCACATGCACCAGCCGATCTATTACCCCTACGAATCGGTGAATGCGACGGATGGCGCCGGTCGCTTCAATTTCAGCGTGAAGGGCGTGCATGACGCACGCACGGGCTCCTATGGCGAATGGCCGAAGAATGCCGTCCAGCAAGGCACCGACCTGCCGCACGCCGGCGTCCAGGTGAGTTTTTCCGGTTCCCTGATGGAGAACATGGACGGCCTCTACGGGACGGGCTGGCGTCAGCACTACCGATGGGGGCGCAACGGCCTGCGCACGGTGCGCAACAACCCCCGCCTCGACCCCGTGGGCATCGCCTACCATCATTCGCTCATGCCGCTGACGACGAAAGAGTCGATGCGCATGCAGATCAAGCTGCACAAAGAGGCCTACAAGGATGTCTGGGACACGGGCGGTTCCTACACCAAGGGCTTCTGGCCGCCGGAGTGCGCCTTTGACGTCAATATGATCCCGGCCCTCGTGGCCGAGGGGCTTGAGTGGGTGATCGTGGACAATGGCCATTTCGACCGGGCGACGCAGAATTACCCGTGGGCGCCGGCTTCAAGCATCCGCCCGAACAAGGCCGACCAGCTCAACCCGGACCCTGCGACCATCGGCAGCCAGTGGGTCCAGTTGAACAACGTCTGGGCACCGACGAAAGTCTCCGCGCCATGGGGCTACCAACCGCACTACGTGCAATACGTCGATCCCAACAGCAGTCCGTCGGCCCCCGTTGTGAAACGCATCGTCGCCGTGCCTGCCGGCCGCTACGAGGGCAACGAGAACGGGCGCGGTGGCTACGGCGCCTTCAAGCCCGAGAACGTGTGGAGCACGCACATCGCCCGCAACAACGACCCGGCGCGCCCGATGCTCCTGCTCTGCCACAGTGACGGCGACAACTTCGGGATGCTCAATGCCGACGCCTACAACGGCCAGCACGGCAGCTTCCTCAACATGGTCCGCGCGAATCCCAACTTCGAGCACACCTCGGTGCAGGACTACCTCGAACTTTATCCGGTCCCGACGAACGACGTGATCCACGTCGAGCCCGGCTCGTGGGTGGGCATCGACGGCGGCACGCCCTATTTCGACAAATGGCGGGAGAACAACGCGCGCGACGGCGAGCACCCGGACCTCTGGTCGTGGTCGGTGTTGGTGGCCGCGGCCAACCGCGTGATCCACGCGGAGAGCCTGGAGAACAGTTATTCCATGAACGACGTCCGCTGGGGCATCGGCCCGGACACCGCCAAGGCATGGCATTTTTACCTGCAGGCCGAGACGTCGTGCCACTGGTATTGGGACTTCGACCGCGCCAACCCTTGGGACGGCAACGCCACCCGCGGAGCCAACCTCGCCATCACCGAGGCCAACAAGGTGATCAACCGTCACACCGGCGTGGACACGGTCGGCCCGACCATCTGGCCCCCGCAGCGCGACATCTACAATCCCGGCGGCCTGCAATACAACGAGGCGGCCCCCGCCTCGAACAACTTCAACGTCTTCACCTTCGTGGATGACGTCAGCGGCCTCACCTCGGTCAAGCTCCATTGGCGCGTGGACAATGACGGTGAGAATCCGATCCACGAATACGACAACGAGCTTTACGCACAGAATCCGGCCAAGGTCGGTGCTTGGAGCACCGTGGACATGACAGGCGACTTCTATCCGCCGGTCAAGGGGCCTCAGGTGCCCGACCCGACCAACCGCGCCAAGCGCTACATGGGCGCCATCAACGGGCAGAACAACGTGCTCATCGACTATTTCGTCGAGGCGACCGACACCAAGGGGAACATCTCCCGCAGCGACATCGTCCATGTCTGGGTCGGCGCAGCCAGCGGCGGAGGGGGGGATGGCGGAGGTCCTGCTGTCACGCTTTCGCCCGCGGTTCCGGTCGCCGGCCAGCCGGTCACAATCACTTACAATCCCGCAGGCCGGGCTCTCGCCTCGGCTTCGCCGGTCTACATCCACATGGCTCCCAATGCCTGGACCAACCGGATCACGCCGCGTCCGGCCATGACCGCGGCCGACGGGAAGTGGACCTACACCTACAATGTGCCCGCGGGAACGACGGTCCTTCGCATGGTCTTCACCGGCAACGCCGAAGGGTCCAACAGCCAGCCTTGGGACAACAACGGCGGTGCCGATTGGAACATCACGGTGGACAGCGTGCCGGTGGATCAGCCGCCGGCCACGCCGACGGGGCTGTCCGCCACGGCGGCCGCGCACAACCGCGTGAATCTTTCCTGGAACGCCTCGGCCACAGCCTCCGGTTACAAGATCCTGCGCGGCGGGGTGCAGATCGCCACGGCCTCCTCGACTTCGCATGCGGACATGACCGTTTCTCCGTCCAGCACCTACGGCTACTCGGTCGTGGCGACCAACGCTGCGGGCGATTCCCCGCCCTCGTCCGTCGCTTCGGTCACCATCCCCGCGTTGCCGGTGGAGGTGCCCCCGTTCGAACTCGCCGGCCAGTCCCGTCCGGGTTACCTGCTGTCGGCGCCGGGGATGAAGATCCATGCCGCGGTGCGCGGCACCAAGCTTTACGTGGCCACGTGGTTCGCGTCGCAGGCGGGCGGCAACGACCACTTCCTGTTCATCAGCGACCAGCTTCTGCCGTCGGCGACCGCGCCCGCGGTGTGGGCCAAGGCCGGCACCATGGCCGTCGCCGCAACCAAGCCCTACCTCGCGCAGGAAAGCACCGGCGGGTGGCGAGGCTGGTTCAACGCCCCGGCTGGGTCCACGCACAATGCCAGTTCCTCCGGCAACGTGCTCGAGGGGGTCATCGACCTCGTGGAGGCCTTCGGGGAAATGCCCACGACGCTTTACCTCGCGGCCGCCTCCTACCAGACGGCCGATGGCGGGGTGCTGGCCGCCCAGGCGCCGGCCGCCGCGCCGGCCAACGGCAACCTCGATCCCTCCGAATTCCTCGCGGTGCCCGTGGAATCCATCCGCGATTCCGCCGGGAGCGATACCCTCGACCGACTCGACCCGGCGCGCAGGTTGCGCTTGGTGCGCATGTTGCCCATCACCGGCGGCTACTCCCTGGGCGTGCCCACCGTGCCGGGTGTCCGTTACCAGGTGCAATACACGCCGACGCTCAGTCCGGCATCGTGGACCAACACCGGCAGCGTCGTCATCGGCAGCGGCCTCGATGACCAGCCGCTGAATGCCGTGCCGCCGGAGGGAGAAACCCCCGGATCGCGCGGATTCTACCGCGTGATCGGCGTGCAGTGATGCATTTGGGCTTGCTCTGGCGCGCAAACCGTCCATCGTCACCGGCGACAGTCGACAAGTTCAGGTCAGAGAAAGCGCAATCACGGGTTGAGTTTACGTTCGTGAGTCAAAGCGCAGGCACCGTGAAGTCCACGGGAATTATGATCGAATCGCTTGGAGCCTGGCAGAAAACCACAAACCAAACACAACACAACCATGGGTAACAAACTCTACGTGGGGAATCTCCCCTTCAGCAGCACCGATGATTCGCTCCGCGACCTCTTCGGACAGGTGGGCACCGTGACGGACGTCATGATCGCCCTTGACCGCCAGACCGGCCGTTCGCGCGGCTTCGGTTTCGTCACCTTCTCGACCGACGAGGAGGCGGCCGCAGCCATCGAGAAATTCCACGGCACGGACCTCGAAGGCCGCACCATCCAAGTCAACGAAGCGCGTCCCCGTGAGGAGCGTCCGCGCGGCGGTGGCGGCGGTGGCGGATACGAGCGTCGCGGCGGCGGCGGCGGATACCGCGGCGGCGGAGGTGGTGGCGGCGGCTATCGCGGCGGCGGCGGCGGATACCGCGACCGTGGCGGGGATCGCGGCGGCTACTGAGCCTGACTCCAACCCCAATCACAAAGGGCGCCCGGAAGGGCGCCCTTTTTTGTCTTCAATCCTCGAGGAAGCGCAGCCGGTAGAGGCGTTTGTCGCGGTTGGAATCATCGAAAACGGTGAGCGTGTTCCCGCTGGCGGCGCGGATGCTGCCGAAAGGTTGCCACGAATCGGCTCCGGGATCGTCCAGAGTCTCTGCCTGGTAGCGTTTGCCGGGCACGGAGCGGAAGACGGCCGAAAAGGCCCCGCCATTGCGCGCTCCCTCGACGAGGCCGGGGCGGTCCGCGGGGTCGCGCGGATTCGTCCCGGCGAGATATTCCGCACGGTTGCCGTATCCGTCGCCGTCGGAGTCGGCCTGCGGGTCGGCGGCGGTGGAGCCGCCGAAATGCAGTGTCTCCCAGTCGTTCGGGAGACTGTCGCCGTCGGTGTCCGTCCGGGAGAGGTGGTTCGAGACGTCATTGGTGGCGATGACGGGCCGCGCGTCACCGTTGCGGACGGTCGAGGTGCAGCGGAAGAATGTGACACCGTGGACGTGGCGCAGGTAGTAACCCGAACCGGGGAGGTTGCCGAACATGTTGGCCTCGGGATACTGCGAACTGTTCCATTCGGCGGGCTGGCCGGGAACCGAGCCGAGACCGCCCGGAAAGCTGATGTCGCAGTCGGTGAAGAACAGGTTCGTGATCCGGTAGATCGTGCTCTGGTAGAGGTGGCCGGTGATGAGCGAGCCCCACGTGGAGCTGACAAGGCCCTTGATGTCGGTGAAATGGACGTTGTTGAGCGTGCCCATCTTGTCCACATCGCCCGCGGGATGGCCTGGCTGCTGCCCGAGAAAGACGTAGAAAGCCGAGCCGGCGCGGGAGAACTCGACGCGGCGGAAGTTGATGTTGTCGATCTCCGCGCCGTTGCGCGACATGAGGACCATCGCGCCATAGCGGACGTTCTTCGCGTAGCAATCCTCGATGAGGATGTTCCGGAAAGCGCCGTAGCTCGCCGTGCCGAACTTGTAGCTGTTCGCCCCGGTGTGGCCGACGAAGCAGTCGCGGATGACGAAGTTGTCCACCCCGCGCCGCGTTCCGGTCTTGAAGCAGAAGGAATCGTCGCCGGAATACACCGTGCAATCCTGCACGATGCCGTTGTGGCAGTCGACGATGTCGATGCCGTCGCGTGTGGGCTCGAGATCGACGTTGAGCTGGAGGTTGCGGATCACGAGGTTGTCGGTTTCCATGCCGACGACGGTCCACATGGCCGAGAGGCGGATGTAGATGTTCTGGATGGTGACGTTGCTGCACAACACGGCCCAGATGCTGATCGGTTTTTCGGCTTCCTTGACGCCCCAATCCACCCACGAGGGGGAGGAGGTCTTGATGCCGCTGCCGTCGATGCTTCCCCCGCCGTCGATGCAGAGGTTGCTCACACCCTCGGCGTAAAGGAGTGCCCGGCGGCAGTTGAGGAGCTGGTTGTTGTTTGTCGGGGGGCTCTGCTTCGGGAAAAGGTTGTCTGTCTGCGAGGACTTCAGGCTCGCCGAGGAGTCGATGAAGAAGGTCATGTCGCTCTTGAGGCGCAGCATGCCGGAGAGGAAGGTGCCATTCGACAGATACACCGAGCCGCCGGTGCCTTCGCATGCGTCGATGGCGGCCTGGATGGCCGAGGTGTCGAGGGTCGTGCCATTGCCGGTGGCGCCGAAGTCGCGCACATCTAAGACAGGTTCCGGCGGGGGGCCGATGAACTCCGCCTCGTTGTAGACCTTGACGTTGTCCACATACACGGTGCCCGTGTTGGAGCCGTCCAGATAGAAGGACGCACGGCTGATTGTCGGCGAGACGTTGCGCACCGTCTGACCGACGATTTTGCGGACACCGTCAACGAAGAGGTCGTATTTGTTCGTCGTGGTGTCGATGACGATGCGGATCATATACCAGTCGTCGGCGACGGCTTCGACGCCGACGTTCACGAAGGACGTTCCGTTGTGGTGGACGATCTGGCCGTTCTGGAATCCCACGGAAACCACCGCGCCGCCGGTGGGACCGTAGATGTAGGGAAGCGCCTTGAAGCCTGCGGTCTCCCGGATCATCACCTTCGCCTCGACGACCACGCGGCCGCCTTGCGCCGGGAAGGTGCGTGACAGGCTGGATTCCCCGCTGGCGGCGAGTTTCTGGATCCGGACGCTCTTGTCCTGCGCGAATGGAACCTCCTTCACGGCGACCGATCCGCTGGTTGCCGTCGTTGTCCAATCGGCCGGCGCGGAGTCGGCCGCCATGCCGTTGAATTTCTCGTTCAGCACGTAGCTGCCGTATCCCGCCGAGGATGCCGGGGAGCAGGAAAGCGCGAGAGCGGCCGCACAGCCGAGAGCCGTGCGGACTCCCGGGGGGGGAGGGGTTGCCATGCGCGCAACATCGGCGTGCCGCGGTGACCGCGAAAGCTGTTTTTTGCGAATATCGTTACCTTGACGGCATTTCAGCGCCGACGTTGACGTTCGCTGGAATCCTCCCTTGACAACGAACATCGTTACCACCACCAAGGTTGCATGCCTGTCTCAATGAAGGAAGTGGCGGCAAAAGCGAGGGTGTCCACGGCGACGGTTTCCAAATGTCTCCGCGACGCCCCGGGTGTCTCGGCGCCGACGCGCGAGCGGGTGAAGCTGGCGGCGACCCGGCTCGGCTACCGGCCGCATCCCTACATATCGGCCCTCATGCGGAACAGGAGAAAACGGGCCGGCAGGGCGTCGAGTCCGGTGCTGGCATTTGTGACTGCTTTCTCCGAGCCGGACGGATGGAGGAAGGCTCCGTCGCCGCTGGTGCGGTTGCTGCATGCGGGTGCGATGGATCGGGCGGATGAGAGGGGTTACAAGCTGGAGCATTTCTGGCTGCATCAGGACGGGATGTCCTCTTATCGGTTCGGGGAGATGCTGCGCGCTCGCGGCATCCGGGGCGTGATGCTTCCGCCATTTCCGGATCTGGACAAGCGGATCGACATGGCGTGGCCGCAATTTTCCGTCGTGTCCCATGGCCTGACGGTGGCGCATCCCGTGTTCCACCGGACATCGAACGATCATTACCAATCGATGATGCTCGCCTTGCAGGAATCCAGGCGCCGCGGTTACCGGCGCCCCGGCTTCGCGATGGACGGGCCCTTGGGGGGGCGGTTGGAATACCGGTGGGAGGCCGCCTTTTTGGTGGGCCGGGCCAGGATGGGTTTCGATGAGGGGGTGGAACCGTATTTTTTCACGTCATGGGATGCCCGGGCGGCGGCGCGGTGGCTGCGGCGGGAGAAACCCGACGTGCTCATTTCCCTTCTGAGGGAGGATCACCTCGCGGAGATCAAAAAGCACGGCATCCGCATCCCCCGCGACCTCGGAGCGATCAGCCTCTCGGTTCATGAGCCGGGCTCCATGCTCTCCGGCATCCGCCAGAACGTCCGGCTCATGGGGGTGCTTGCGATCGACAAGCTGATCAACCTCGTGGAGCGCGGCGAGACAGGAGTTCCCGCGCATCCGGTGACGCTGACAATCGACGGGGTTTGGAACGAGGGGGCAACCCTGCGTCGGCGCTGCACGGACGGGTTCGGCGGGCATGAGGGGATCTGAGTGCGGCGTGTCTTGAGGTGAGGGGGAAGGCGTCGCTACCATTCCCCCGTGGCTGTTCAGAGGTATCCTTTCCGCCGGTTCTGGCTGTGCAAGGCGCTGCGGCGCTGGCGCACGGAGCGGAAGATGAAGATCAGCACGGCGGCAAGGGAACTCGGGGTTTCCGTGAGCACATGGGGGCATTGGGAGACAGGCGCGCATTTTCCAACCCCGGCCCGGTTGGTGGACTTGGAACAATACACCGGCCTGTGCCTCATCGAACTGGTGTGTCCGTTTGCCAACTCGGAGGGCTGCCAACGGCGCCGCGCCGCGAATCCCTGCGCCGCTCCGAGCTGAGATGTGGGGGCATCAGAGGGCGGGATTCGATTCTGGATAGAATCCCCCGTGTTGGGACTCCCCTGGTCCGGGGCGACTGTTGGGTGTGATGGCAGCCTCCCTCGGACGTGATCCCGGTTGTCCCCGCGCGATGGGGGGTGCACATGGGGGGGGTGGAGTTTCCGCCGTCTTGGCGATTGCGGTCGTTCTCGCGGCGTCGGCCCATGCGGGGGTGCTGGTCGGCCCCGGGTCGAATTGGACACACTACAAGGGGCGTTCCTCCCCGCCGGCGCAGGGTTCCGTGGCGTGGAAGGATCCGGGCTACAATGACACAGGGGTCTTCGGTTCCCCGAGGCCGGAGCCCTACTACTACGGCTACTACACGCATTATCCGGGCACGGAACTCACCGACATGCTCAACGGCTACCTCTCGGTGTTCCTGCGCCAAGTGTTCGATGTTTCCGATCCATCGGCCATCCAACGACTCACACTCGTTGCCGATTACGACGATGGATTTGTCGCCTACCTCAACGGGGTTGAGATCGCCCGTCGCAACATGCCTGCGGGAAGCATCACGCATTCCACCGCCGCGCCGGAAGGGCGCGAGGCTTCCTGCGGGGACGCCACTTCCGATCCCCTGGAGCCGGAATACATCCATGTTGATCCGGCGCTGCTCGTTGCGGGGGCGAACACGCTTGCATTTTCCGGACACAACGCCTCGCTCGGCAGCAGCGACTTTTTCATCTCCGTCCAGCTCAACGAAGGCGTCAACCTCACCCGCGGTCCCTTCCTGCAACTCCCCGGGACGACCGGCGTGACGGTGGCATGGAGCACGGACGCGCTGGTGGATGGAGCCGTCGATTGGGGCTCCGATCCTTCCTGTTCGGATGGCACCGTGGAGGCTTCCGCCCTTTCCCTGCGGCACACCGCGCATCTGCCTGTCCCCCATGACGGACGGGATTATTTCTACCGAGTGCGCTGCGGTGATCGCGTGCTGGCCGACGGCGTCGCCCTGCGCGCACCGCGCACGGCGTCCCAGCGGTGGAGGGCGGTGATCTGCGGGGACTGGGGAACCCACGCGACGCCGAACCGGGCGCTCGGTCTCGCAGTTCACGGCGTCAATGCCGACCTCCAGCTCACCGTCGGGGACAACAACCAGAACCAAGGGGCGCCCGGGGATTATGATCCCACATGGTTCCGTCCGTTTGCCGAGGTGATGCGCTACGCGCCGGTGATGCCGGCCTTGGGCAACCATGACTGGCCCGCGCGCAACGGCTACTGGTTCCAGGAGTATTTCACGCTGCCGCAGAACGGACCTTCCGAACCTGCGGGGATGAAGGAGAAAAATTATTCCTTCGATTACGGCGGCGTGCACTTCGCCGTCATCGACACCGAGGTCTTCGCCAAGAACATGACGGCCGAAATGGAGGCCACCCGCGACTGGTTGCAGGCCGATCTGGCCGCCACCCAGCAGCGTTGGAAAGTCGTGATCCTGCATCGTCCCCCCTACACGAGCCTGGGCAACCACGGGCCGCAGGCGGGGGTGCTGTCCTACATCTGCCCGGTGATGGAGGCGGCGGGGGTGAAGATCGTCTTCCAAGGGCACAACCATTTCTACGAGCGCAGCCAGCCGATCAACGGCATCCGCTACCTCACGGTGGGCGGCACGACCTGTTCCACGTATCCGATCAACGAGCGCAAGGTGCATTCGGCATTCCTCAAGAATGATTCCACCTTCCTCGGCCGCTTCGAGGTGGATGGTCCGCTTTTCCACTTCGAAATGCGCAGTTGGGACGGCGCGTTCATCGACCAGCTTTACCTCAACCTCGCCGATTCCTTCGTGATGGACGGTGCCCTCGATGCGGTGCCCGTGCGTTCGCCGGCGGGCGGGCGTCTCCACGCCGCGATCCGGGGGCACCAGCTTTATGTCGCCACGCGGGATGCCGCCTACGGCAACGACCATTTCCTTTATGTCAGCCGACAGCCCGGCGCCCTGCGGTCCGCCAACTGGGCCAAGGCAGGCGGCATCGCCGCGTGGGATGCCTATCTTGCCGACGAAAGCGACAACGGCTATGCGTGCTGGTTCAATTCCAGCGAAGCCGTGATCGGCGACGTGGTGGCGTTCCAAGCCGTGACACCCGGGCTCCCCAAGAACGGGACGCCCAACGACGGAGTGCTCGAGGGGATCGTGGACATGCGCGCACTGTGGGGGGAGATCCCCGAAACCATCCACCTTGCCGCGGCCGCATATGGCAACAGCAACGGCGGCGCGCTCATCCCCAGCGGCCAGGCACCCGACGGCAATGGCAACGGCGACATCGAGGCCGACGAATATCTCGCCCTCGACGCGCGCAGTCTCGCCCTCGACCTGCCCGTCGCCATTGCCTCGGCCTCGTGCTCTGTCGCGGAGAAGGGGGAGAGCATCACGCTGGATTCCTCGGATTCCCGCAATCCCAGCGGGTTGCCGCTGACCCGTTCGTGGACGCAAATTTCCGGACCCACCTGCATCATCGATAATCATGAGGCTGAACATCCGGTGGTGCAGGTGACCGGAAACCCGGAGGAGGCACAGACGGCGGTGTTCCAATTGACGGTCAACGACACACGGTTCGACTCCGACCCGGCGGTCGTGGAGGTGACCATCCTGCCGCGCACCTACGAAAACTGGGCTGCGCGGCATTTCACGGCGGATGAACCCGAGGCGGACCGCCGGCCTGGGGCCGATCCTGATGGTGACGGCCTGACCAACGGGCAGGAATGGATTTTTGGCGGGGACCCCAAGGTGCCCAACGGACGGCATCCGCTCGGGACGGCCATCGCGGGAGACGGGACCTCCGGCTTCACGGTGTCCTTCAGCACGATTGCCGGGCGTGTTTACGAGGTGCAATCCACAGACAGCCTCGACTCGGCGTGGGACGGCGTCCCGGGGGGCACATTCCCCGGTGACGGCACCCGCAAGGATTTCACGGATGCCACCTCGGTCGGCCGCGGCGGCCGATTTTACCGCGTGGCGGTCCGTCTGGAGCCCTGACACTCCGGAACGAGGGAGCCGGAAAATCCCTGTGAAACATCCGCCGGGATGTGCATTGTTGGCGCGATGATCCAGATCCCGCTTCCTCCCAAGGCGCTCATCGGCATGGTCCATGCCGGCGCGTTGCCGGGCACGCCCGGGAACACGGCCGCGGTGGAGGAACTTGTGCGTCTGGCGGTGCAGGAGGCATGGGTGCTGGCTGAAGGCGGATGCGACGGGATCCTGGTTGAGAACATGCACGACCTTCCCTACCTGCGGCGGGAGGTCGGGCCCGAGGTGGTGGCGGCGATGACGGCCATCTGCACCGCAGTGCGTCAGGCCACGACGCTTCCCTGCGGTGTGCAGGTGCTGGCCGGGGCGAACGAGGCGGCGTTGGCCGTGGCGCTGGCCGCCGGGTTGGATTTCATCCGGGCCGAGGCTTTCGTGTTCGGCCATGTGGCCGACGAGGGGTGGATGGATGCCTGTGCCGGACCGCTGCTGCGCTATCGCAGGCAGATCGGCGCGGACCGCATCGCGGTGTGGACCGACGTGAAGAAGAAGCACTCCGCCCACGCGGTCACGGCGGATGTCAGTCTCGCCGAGACCGTGAAGGCGGCGGAATTTTTCGGGGCGGACGGCGTGATCGTCACCGGCGAGGCGACAGGACGCGAGGCTGCGGCGGCCGACCTTGCGGCCGCGCGGGCGGCGACAAAGCTGCCTGTGGTGGTCGGCTCGGGTGTCACGGTGGAGAATGCCGCCGCGATGCTCTCCCATGCCGATGCACTCATCGTCGGTTCGGCCTTGAAGGCGGGCGGCCAATGGTCGGGTCCGATGGAACTGGCGCGCGTGCAGGCCGTGGCCCGCGCCGTGGCGGCGGCGCGCTGAAATTTCGATGGCCCGGATCCTGGTCGCCATGTCGGGCGGGGTGGACAGCTCCGTGGCCGCCCTGCTTCTGCGCGGGCAGGGGCACGAGATCGAGGGCGCCTACATGAAGAACTGGATGGCCGAGTGGGATCCTCTCGGCCAATGCCCGTGGGAACAGGATGTCGCCGACGCCCGCGCCGTGGCGGAGAATCTCGGGATTCCCTTCCGCGTGGTCAACCTCATCGAGGATTACCGCGAGCATGTGGTGGATTACCTGCTGCGCGGATATGCCGAGGGCGTGACGCCGAATCCCGATGTCTATTGCAACCGCGAGATAAAGTTCGGCGTGTTCCTGGATCTTGCGCGGGCGGAGGGCTTCGACGGCATCGGGACCGGTCATTATGCACGGACCGGCGCGGCCCCGGACGGCACGCGCGCCATTTTCGAGGGGGCCGATGCCGGCAAGGACCAGTCGTATTTCCTGGCGATGCTGCAGCCGGAGCAGATCGCATCCGCTTGGTTCCCGGTCGGGACGCTGCTCAAGAGCGAGGTGCGCGCCAAGGCGGTCGAGGCCGGGCTGGCCACGGCGGCGAAGAAGGACAGCCAGGGCATCTGTTTCATCGGCAAGGTGCGCATGCAGGACTTTCTGCGCGAATACCTTCCCGACGAGCCGGGGTCGATCGTCGGCATCGACGGCCGGGTGCTCGGGGAGCACAGGGGATTGCACTACTTCACGCTCGGCCAGCGCAAGGGCATCGGCATCGCCTCGAACACGCCGCATGAGGCCTACGTGGTGGTGGAGAAGCGCCGCGCCACCCGCGAGTTGGTGGTGGGCTTCGACAGCCCCGAGACCCCGGGACTCTACACCGCGAGCTGGGAGGTTGGCTCGCTGAGTCCGTCCAAGGGTGCCTTGCCGGATCGCGCCGACATCGAGGTGCGCCCGCGATACCGTGCACCGCGCACGGGCGCACGGGTGGAATGCATCGGCCGGGACCGGGTGCGGGTGACGTTTGCCGCGCCGCAGCGGGCGATCGCGCCGGGGCAGGTCTGCGCCTTCTACGACGGTCCGCGCCTGCTCGGGGGCGGGGTCTTCATGCGTGCGGAGTGACTTTCCCCTTGCGCGGACTGGGGGGGCGGTCCTAACGTGATTGCATGACCAGCAACGCGCCATCTTTCGGGCAGGACATCCTGCGCGCCTTGCTGCTTCGACTTAGTTAGCCGTCCGCCGTTCGCGGACGCGCCTCATTCTCCGTGCTCCCCGTGCGAGGGAGCGCTGTCATTTCCATTTTCCATAACCTAACCTTTTTCAATCCCATGTCCGACAAAGTCATCATCTTCGACACCACACTGCGCGACGGCGAACAATGCCCCGGCGCATCCATGAACCTGCGCGAGAAGCTGGAGGTCGCCCGCCAGCTCGCACGGCTCAACGTCGATGTCATCGAAGCCGGGTTCCCGGTCATCAGCGACGGTGACTTCGAGGCGGTGCAGCGCATCGCCACCGAGGTCCGGGGTCCGATCATCGCCGGATTGGCCCGCTGCGTGACCAAGGACATCGAGGCCGCGGCGTCGGCGGTCAAGCCGGCCGGGGAAAGGGGGCGCATCCATGTGTTCCTGGCCACCTCGAAGATCCACCGAGAGCACAAGCTGAAGAAGGCGCACGAGGAGATCCTGCGCCTGGCCGCGGAGGGCGTGAGGCTGGCGAAGTCGCACACGCGGGATGTCGAGTTCTCGCCTGAGGATGCCTCGCGCACCGAGCCGGAGTTCCTGGCGCGGGTGGTGGAGACCGCCATCGGGGCCGGCGCGACGACGGTGAACATTCCCGACACCGTGGGTTTTGCCGTGCCCGAGCAGTTCGGCGCGTTGATCAGGTATCTCAAGGACAACGTGCGCAACATCGACGACGCGGTGATCAGCGTGCACTGCCACAACGACCTGGGGTTGGCGGTGGCCAACTCGCTGGCGGCGGTGCAGAACGGCGCCCGCCAGATCGAGGGCACGATCAACGGGATCGGCGAACGCGCCGGCAATGTCGCCTTGGAAGAGGTCGTCATGGCGATGAAAACGCGCCCCGATGTCTTCGGTCCGCTGGGCACCGGCGTGCACACACGCGAAATCCTGAAGACCTCACGCATTGTCAGCCGCATGAGCGGGCTGCACGTGCAGCGCAGCAAGGCGATCGTGGGGGAGAACGCCTTCGCCCACAGCTCGGGCATCCATCAGGACGGCATCCTGAAGAAGCGCGAGACTTATGAGATCATGGACCCGGTGGAGGTGGGCTGGGGGGGCACCGAGTTGCCCCTGACCAAGCACAGCGGGCGCCATGCCATGGCCGCGCGGCTGGAGCACCTGGGCTACAAGCTCAGCGATGAGGAGATCGACGCGGTCTTCACGCGTTTCAAGGACATCGGCGACAAGAAGAAGTTCGTCTATGACGACGACCTGTCGGCCATCGTGGACGATTCCATGATGCCGCAGGCCGAGGGCTGGCAGTTGCGGGAACTCGAGGTCACCGTCGCCACCGGAAGGAAACCGCATGCGAAGGTGGTCCTCGTCCGGGGCACGGAGACCCGCACGGGCGATGCCGAGGGCAACGGGGCGGTGGATTCCAGCATGCGCGCCATCGATGCGGTCGTCGGCCGTTCGGGGAACCTGGTGGAATACAACGTCCAGGCCGTCACGCAGGGGCATGACGCCCTCGGGGAGGTCACCTTGAAGGTGGACTTCGGCGACGGCCGGCTCATCACCGGCAAGGGCGCGAGCACCGATGTCGTCGAAGCCAGCGCGCGAGCCTACCTCAATGCCATCAACCGCACGTTCATCCGCCGCGAGCTGGGCGAGCAGGCGCGCGGAGTGTGACGTGATCGCGGCCGGAGCCGGGCGGCGTCAGCGGTAGATCGTTTCCCCCTCGGAGGATGCGATGATCGCGGCGCCGCAGCTGTCGCTGAAGACGTTGACGGTGGTGCGCATCATGTCGAGGACGCGGTCGGTGGCCATGACGATGGCGATCGCCTCGAGGGGGAGGCCGACCGCCTGGAGAATGATGACGATGGCGACCAGGCTGGCGGCCGGGATGCCAGCCACGCCGATCGAGGTGAGAAGCGCGAGCACGACGACGAGGACCTGCTGCGCCCAATCGAGGCTCACGCCGTAGAGCTGGGCGATGAACAGGACCACGGCGCATTCGTAGAGCGCGGTGCCGTCCATGTTGATGGTGGCCCCGATCGGGAGGGTGAATCCGGCGATGCGGGGGGAGACGCCCGCATTTTTCTCCACGCATTCGATGGTGACGGGGAGGGTGGCCGACGAGGAGGCCGTGGAGAAGGCGGTGAGGAGCGCGGGCGCCATGGCGCGGTAGTGGCGCCACGGGGGAAATCCGCCGAGCACGCGCATGAGCACGGCAAGCGTGACAAAAAGATGGAACGCCAGGCCGCCGGCGACGCAGGCGAAGAAGAGCGCGAGGGGTCCGAGAGCGGAGCCCCCGCTTTGCTGCACGGTCTGCACGATGAGGGCGAAGATGCCGAAGGGGGCGATCCGCATGATCCCGCCGGTGATGGCGAGCATCACGTCGTTGGCGCTCTCCCAGAATGCGGCGAATGCCTCGCGTCTCCCGTCGGGAAGATTTCCGGCGAAAAACCCGAAAAGGAGGCTGAAGAAGATGACGGCGAGCATCTCGCGGTTTTCGGAGGCGGCGGCGATGATGTTCACCGGGACGGCGCGGCGGATGACGTCGGCAAGATCCCCGGTGGATTTTTCTCCGAGCCCCTCGCGCACATCGCCGACGCTGGCGGGGACATCGGCGAGCAATTGCTCGGACACCTCGGGGGAGACCCGGCCGGGCTGGACCAGATTGAAAATCACCAAGCCGGTGATCACGGCGAGGAGGGTTGTCGCGATGTAGTAGACCGCGGTCTTGAGCCCGAGTCTGCCGAAGGCGTGGTCGCGACCGAGCCTGGCCACGCTCACGATGATGGAGGTTGCCACGAGAGGGACGACGACCATCTGCAGAAGACGGAGGAAAAGGTCGCCGGCAAACGAAAACACCGCGCCAGCGGTGAGCGTGCCGAATCCTGCGGTGGCGGGGATGAGCGCCCCGGCGGTGGCTCCGAGGGCCAGGGCCGTGAGGATGCGGAGGGGATCGGACCAGACGCCTTTTTTCACAGCTCGTAGCGATCCTCGAGCTGCCGGACCATGCGTTTCACATGGCGGTGTTTCGAGCGGGGCTTTAGCATTGCGTAGCTGCGCTGCGGGTCGCCCCATTCGAGGACCTCGATGGTGACGCGGCGCACGCCCCATTTGTTCATCTGTGCCCGGGTCGGCTGGTAGAGATCGATGGTGTTGGTTCCGGCAAGCATCCACCCGTAGTCATCCACCTCGTAGATCTCGCCGGTCTCGACGAGCTGGAACCGGGTGCCGAGGGGCCAGCGCGACCAATCGGCCGCGGCGCTGTTGACGCCGCCACGGCGGAGCGGCGTGCCGGCGGCCGAGCGCGCGCCGTATTTCCGGTGATCCGATTCGGTGTGGGTGTAGGCGGTGGTGCGGACGCTCTGCACCGGGGTGCGGGCGAGGGGTTTCTCGTAGGGGGGCAACTTGCGGCCGGTCGCACAGCCGGCCAACAGGAGTCCGGCCAAGACCGCCGCGGGGAGAAAGGTGCGGTGCATGGTCTCTCATGGCACGGGAGAGGCTGCCCGTGCGAGCCATTTCCCACCGCCTTGCGCCGGGGCGTGGCCAAGGTTAGACTCCCGGTTCCTGTCATGGAACTTTTCTGCCTCGGCCTGAGCCATCACACGGCGGCCGTCTCGTTGCGCGAGCGCTTCGTCGTGCCGGAGGCGGCGATGACGGCTTTTCTCGGCAGCCTGCGCTCGGAGGAGGGGGTGGCAGAGTGCGTGCTGCTTTCGACCTGCAACCGCGTGGAAATCTACGGGGCCGCACGTGATGGGGTTCTGGCGGCGGCCGCTTGCTCGATGCGCCTGCAGCAGCATGCAGGGATCAAGGCTGATCTTTACCGTTTGGACGGCTTGGATGCCGCGCGTCATCTCATCCGCGTCGCCGCCGGCTTGGACTCCATGGTCGTCGGGGAGACCGAGATCCTCGGACAGGTGAAGGATGCCTACGCCCTCGCTTGGCGTGCGGGCGTGACCGGCCCCGTGCTGAATCGGCTCTTCCAGCTGGCCTTCCGGGGCGCCAAGCAGGTGCGCACGGAAACGGGCATCACGCGTGGATCTGTCTCGGTCGGGTCGGCTGCCTGCCATCTGGCCGCGCGTGCTCTGGGTTCCTTGTCCGAGCGCCGCGTGCTGCTGCTCGGGGCGGGAGAAGCGGGAGGCGTCGTTGCCCGGAGTCTCAAGGCCCGCGGGATTCGGGATCTGGTGATAGTCAATCGCACGCCGTCGCGCGCTTCGGATTTGGCCGCGGAACTCGGAGGACGGACGGTGGAATTCGCGGCATGGCAGTCGCTGTTGCCGGAGATGGACATCGTGGTCGCCTGTGCATCGTCGCCGTCACGCCTGCTGCAGGCCGTGGAACTCGCCCAAGTGATGGCCGGACGCCCGGAGCGTCCGCTTTTCGTCCTCGATCTGGCCGTGCCGCGGGACTTCGACCCGGAGATCCGCAACCTTCCCGGTGTGGACTGGCATGATGTGGACTCCCTGCAGGCCTTGGCCCGCGAGGGATTGGAGGGACGCGTGCGCGAGACGCATCGTGGTGAAGAACTGGTGGCGGCGCATGCGGACGGGTTCATGCGCCGCATGATGCCCGGCGAGGCATTGCCGGTCGCCGCCTAGCAAATCCATGACAGGCGAATTCGTGCTGGCCACGCGTGGTAGCGAGTTGGCCCGGGTGCAGGCGAGGATCGTCGCGGAAAAGCTTGCGGCGGCATGCCGGGCCCTGGTCGTTCACGAGGAGATCATCCGCACGATCGGCGACAGGCACTCGGAGCAGAGCCTGGCATCGATGGGAAGTTCCGGTGTGTTCACCCGCGAATTGGAGCAGGCGGTCATGGATGGCCGCGCTGCGGCGGCCGTGCACAGCCTGAAGGATCTTCCGGTGGAACTTCCGCGGGGTCTTGTGCTGGGTGCGGTGTTGGAGCGCGGGAACCCGGGAGATGTGCTCGTGAGCGCGCGTCCGGGGGGGGTGGACGGGCTTCCGGAGGGTGCAACGATCGGGACCGGGAGCCCCCGGCGCCGCGCCATGATGCTGGCCCTGCGAAACAATCTTTCGGTAGTGGCGATCCGCGGCAATGTGCCGACGCGGTTGGGCAAGGTGGCTGGTGGCGACTACGATGCGGTGATTCTGGCCGCGGCGGGTCTGGAGCGCCTGGACTTGGCAACCAAGGGGGTGCTGGAAGTGGACGGCATGATGCTCCACGCGACTCCTCTCGAAACATTTCTCCCGGCGCCGGGCCAAGGCGCGATCGCCGTGGAGGTCCGCGTGGACGACGAACGGGCGCGGGAGATTGCAGGCCGGATCAACCATCCGGAATCCGAAGCGGAAGTGCGGGCCGAGCGTGCGGTGTTGGCGGCCCTCGGCGGCGGCTGCCATCTGGCATTGGGTGCGCGGGGACGGGTGGATGGTTCCATCCTGCACCTCGAAGCGGTTGTGTTTGACGATTCGGGCGGCGCACCGAAACATGCAGCGCTGGCGGCTGGCTGCGATGATCCGGAATCCCTCGGGCGCACCCTCGCCGCGAAGCTCCATGGCGGATAAAGGCGGCATATGCTATCTGGTCGGCGCGGGTCCGGGCGATCCCGGGCTTCTCACCCTGCGCGGTCGCGAGGTGCTCCAGCGTGCGGAGACCGTGGTTTACGACAACCTGGTCAATGGCGAACTGCTGGGCTTTGCGCCGGATGAGGCCGAGTTGATCTACGCGGGAAAAAAATCCGGAGAGC
The DNA here is from genome assembly GCA_014879535.1 of Chthoniobacterales bacterium. Classification (GTDB taxonomy): domain Bacteria; phylum Verrucomicrobiota; class Verrucomicrobiia; order Chthoniobacterales; family JACTMZ01; genus JACTMZ01. The sequence continues at coordinate 27,506 of JACSRX010000052.1, read as the reverse complement.
ACGCGATGGCGCAGGAGGAGATCAACCGCCTGCTGGTTGAAAAGACATCGGCAGGGCGGCGCGTGGTGCGGTTGAAGGGCGGGGATCCGTTCGTCCTGGCGCGCGGAGCGGAAGAATGCATGGCGCTGATCGAGGCCGGCCTGCGTTTCGAGGTCGTGCCGGGCGTGTCTTCGGCCCTTGCCGCGCCAGCCGCCGCGGGGATCCCGGTGACGCAGCGCGGCGTGAACTCGGTGCTGACGATTTTTTCCGGCCATCTGGATCCTTCCGATTCCGCGGCGGCGGAGGTTTACCGGCGTGTCGGCGCCGCCGAAGGAACCAAGGTGCTGCTCATGGGGATGGAGCACCTGAAGGGAATCGCGGAGAAGCTCCAAGCGGGAGGAACCCCCGCATCCACCCCGGCCACGGTGGTCAGCCATGCCACGCGGGGCGACCAACGGATGGTGACCGGAGTCCTGGGGGACATCGCCGCGCGCACGGCGGAGGCCGGCCTGACCGCGCCCGCTGTCACGATCTTCGGCGAGGTTGCAGCCCTGGCCGGGAAACTTTCGCCCGTCCGTCCGTTGTCCGGGCGGCGCATCGTGGTGACGCGCAGCCGGGTGCAGGCGTCGAAGCTGTGCTCTTCGCTGCGCGACCTCGGGGCTGATGTGTATGAGTTGCCGCTGATCCGACGGGACCCTCCGCCGGACCTCCGGGAGTTCGGGGAGTTGGTGCAGGATGCGCACTGCTACGAGTGGATCGTCTTCACGAGTGCGAACGGCGTCGATGCGTTCTTCGAGGTGTTCTTCAAGCTTTACGACGATGCGCGGGAGATCGGCGGCGCCAAGTTCGCCGCGGTCGGAGCCGCCACGGAGGCGCGCATCAAGGACCACCACTTCCACGTGGACCTGATGGCGGCGACTTTCCATGCGGTGTCGCTTGTGGACGAGTTCCGCGGGAAGACCGATGTCGAGAATGTGAGGATCCTCGTGGTGCGCCCGGAGGAGACGAGCGGGGAGTTGGCTGCGGAGCTCTCGAAGATGGGAGCGATTGTCGATGAAGCTGTCGCCTACCGGACGGTTCCCGAAACCGGGGACCGCACCGGGGCGCGCAGGCGTCTGATTGCCGAGGGTGCCGATCTCGCGGTCTTCACAAGCTCGTCCACCGTGCGCAATTTTTTCGCCCTGAAATTACCGCTGCCAAGCGGCCTCAAGTTTGCCAGTATCGGCCCGGTGACCACCCAGACCCTCAAGGAATTCGGCGCCCAGCCGGCGGTTGAGGCCGTCCGGCACGATGTGTCCGGATTGGTCGAGGCCATCACAGGCCATTTCGCCCGCTGACATGCCGCCGAACGACACAGCCACCGGTCTCGTCTCGGTGATGATTCCCGTGTTCAACGAAGTCGAGGCCATCGGCCCGCTTTACGAAGCGACGCGCAGGGTCCTCACGGGGTTGGGGCGTCCCTGGGAGATGATCTTCATCAATGACGGCAGCACCGACGGGTCGGACCGCAAGCTCGATGAGATCGCGGCCACCGACCCGAATGTGCGGGTGCTGCACTTCCGGCGCAATTTCGGCCAGACCGCGGCGATGATGGCCGGGTTCGACCATGCGAGCGGTGTTGTGATCATTCCACTCGATGGTGACAACCAGAACGACCCGGCGGACATCCCGGCCATGCTCGAAAAGATCAACGAGGGGTTCGATGTCGTGAGCGGTTGGCGCAAGGACAGGCAGGACAATGCGCTGCAGCGCAATCTGCCAAGCATCATGGCGAACCGTCTGATTTCCAGCGTCTCTGGAGTCTCCCTGCACGACTTCGGATGTTCGCTGAAGGCCTACCGCGCCGACGTCATCGGCGGGGTGCGCCTTTACGGCGAGATGCACCGGTTCCTGCCGATCTATGCGAAATGGCACGGGGCGCGCATCACCGAAATCCCGGTCAACCACCATCCGCGCAAGACAGGCTCGTCGAAATACGGACTCGAGCGCGTGATGAAGGTGATCTTCGACTTGCTGACGGTGAAGTTCATGGACAAGTTCATGCTCAAGCCGATGTATCTCTTTGGTTTCTGGGGCCTGCTTTTCTTCGCTGCGGCGCTCGGGTTCACAGTCTGGACGTTCTACATGCGGGCACAGGGGTATTTTTTCACCGCCACGCCGCTTCCCATGATGGCGGTGTTCTCCTTCATGACCGGCATCATTTGCGTCCTCATGGGGTTGCTGGCGGAAATGATCACGCGGACATTCTACGAGGCGCAGGACAAGCCGACCTACATGCTGCGCTCGAAGCGCAATTTCGACCGCGCGGATCGCTGAGTCCGTCCTTCCGTTCATGTGCGGCATCGCAGGATTCATCGGTCCGGGCACGCGGGAGGATCTTGCACGGATGACGCGGCGGCTCGTGGATCGCGGCCCTGATGCAGCGGGAGATTGGGAGGGTGATGGTGTTTTGCTCGGCCATCGGCGCCTGAGCATCCTCGACCTCGAGGGGGGCGCACAGCCGATGTGGAGTGCCGACGAATCCTGCGGGATCGTGTTCAACGGCGAAATCTACAATTACGCGGAGTTGCGCGCGGATCTGGCTGCCGCCGGGCGGGTGTTCCGCACGGACCATTCGGACACGGAGGTCTTGCTGGAGGCGTATGCCGAATGGGGCGACGGAATGGTGCACCGTCTCAACGGCATGTGGGCGTTCGTCATCTTCGACCGCGGACGCCGGCGACTTTTTGCGAGCAGGGACCGGTTCGGGAAGAAGCCGTTCTACTACCATCATTCGGCCGACCGCGGCTGTTTTGTGTTCGCCTCCGAGTTGAACGCGCTTCTCGAGCATCCCGGGGTGCCGCGCGGGGTTTCGGCGCCGGCGGTTCGCAAATATTTCGCCTACGGCTACGTGCCGGCGCCGCTGGCGATGACCGAGGGAACGAAGAAGCTGCCGGGCGGGCATTCCTTGAGCGTCGACATCCAGACCTCGGAGCTGCGCGTTTGGCGTTACTGGGATTACCAGCCCGAACCGGACGCGGGAGGCTCACCAGCGGAATGGCGGGAGGAATTGCGCGGGGTGCTGGGTGATGCCGTGCGGCGGCGCATGGTGGCGGATGTGCCGCTCGGGGTGTTCCTGAGCGGAGGCATTGACTCGTCGCTGGTGGCGGCCTTGGCGGCGAAGGACCTGCCAAGGGGGGGGCTGCAGACTTTCAGCATCGGTTTCGACGAGCCGACCTACGACGAACTTCCGTTCGCCGCGCGGGTGGCGGAGTGGATCGGGTCGCGCCACAGGACGGAAACGCTCAACCTCGCGAATGCGCGCGGTCTGTTACCGGAAATCTACAGCCGCTTGGACGAGCCGAATGGCGACAGCTCACTCCTGCCGACCTTCTTGCTGAGCAAGTTCACCCGCAGGGAGGTGACGGTGGCGCTGGGTGGGGACGGCGGAGATGAGCTTTTCGCAGGCTACGAACCGTTCCGGGCGCTCCACGCCGCCGCGTTCTACAGGAGCCTCGTTCCGAAGGCGCTGCATCCGGCGATCATCTCGCTGGCCGACCGGTTGCCGGTTTCGCACCGCTATCTGAGTCTGGACTTTGCACTGAAGCGTTTCGTCCGGGGCGCCGCCCGTCCGCCTTCGCAATGGATCCCGACATGGATGGCCGGCATGGACGCTCCCGATTTGCAGGATTGTTTCGGGGGCGCGGACATGGAGGAGGTTTTCAGCGAGGCCATCGAGGCGTGGGACGGCATCCATAGCGAAGACCCGGTGGAGAAGGCCACGGGGTTCTTCATCCGCCTCTACCTGCAGGACAGCGTCCTTGCGAAGGTGGACCGCGCCAGCATGATGAGCAGCCTCGAAGTGCGAGCGCCATTCCTCGACATCAATGTGGTGAATCTCGCGCGCCGGATTCCATCCGCATGGCGGCTGCGCGGGGGCTGCACGAAGTATCTGCTCAAGGAGGCGGCGCGGGGATTGCTCCCGGATGAGATCATCGACCGGAAAAAGAAGGGGTTCGGCGTGCCGGTCGGGGCGTGGTTCCGGTCGGGCGACATGTCCATCGATCCCGCGGCCATGCCGTGCCCTTCCGTTGCGGCGCGCTTGCTTTCCGAGCACTCCGCGGGGATCCGCAATCACCGCCTGTTCCTGTGGAACGCGTGGGTTTACGGGGAATGGAAACGGAGAACCGGGATCGCATGAAGATTCTGGTCGTCAACTATGAGTATCCACCGGTGGGCGGCGGCGGCGGGCGCGTGGCGGCGCAACTCGCCTCCGAATTGGCGCGGCGAGGGCACCATGTGCGGGTGCAGACATCGCGTGTTGCGGGACTTCCCTCCCACGAGGTGTCCTCCGAGGGCGTGGATGTTCATCGCCGGTTTGCCTTCCGCCGCAAACCGGACACATGCAGCGTGCCGGAGATGGGAGGATATGTGCTGGCCAATGCGTTGCCGGTGTGGGATGCGGCGCGGACGTGGAAGCCGGATGTGATGCATGTGCATTTCGCGGTGCCGACCGGGCCGGTCGCGTGGTTGGCGAGCCGTCTGACCGGGGTGCCCTATGTGCTGACAGTGCATTTGGGTGATGTCCCCGGCGGGGCGCCGGAGCAGACCGATCATTTGTTCCGATTGGTCAAACCTTTCACGCGGCCGGTTTGGAGGGATGCTGCAGCCGTGACGGCCGTGAGTTCGCATGTTGCCGCGCTGGCAGGGCAGGCCTACGGGGTTTCGCCGAGGGTGATTCTCAATGGCACACCCGTCCGCGAAACGGAACCGCCGGCTCCGGATGGCGGGGGGATTCTGCGCCTGCTTTTCACCGGACGCATCAGCGTGCAGAAGAATCCCGTATTTCTCGGCCGCGTGCTGGCATCCATGCGCGGGAGGCCGTGGAAGGCGGTGTTCCTCGGCGACGGGCCGCTGCGCGGGGCGTTGGAGGATGAACTCCGCCGAGGAGGTGTGTGGGACAAATGCGAGTTCCGCGGATGGGTTGACGAAGGCATCGTGCGTGCCGTCATGAAGGAGTCCGACCTGCTGGTGATGCCTTCCCTCTCCGAGGGGCTTCCGGTTGCGGCGATCGAGGCTGTTGCGCACGGTCTGGCCATCTGCGGCAGTGCCATTCCCGGTCTGCGGGATGTGCTTGCGGACGGTGCGAACGGGTGGGTGTTGCCCCTCGATGATGAGGAGGCGTGGAGGTCTGCACTGGAGGAGGCGATGAACGATCGTGAGGAACTTCGGCGGCGGCAGACGGAGAGCTTGGGGATCGCGCGGAAGTTCGACTTCGGGAAGATTGTGTCCGCCTACGAGGAGACACTGGCATCTGTTGTGAGAAAGTAGGTGCTTCCGGGGGAGGCGCCGTCAGTCGCCGAGAAAAATCCCGAGGGCGCGTGCATGGCGCAGCATCTGGGTGTCGGGAGAGATGACGCGGCGGCGGTTGACGGCATCGGCGAGCGCGACATCGGTCACCGATCCGAAGCGGTAGCTGACCATGCGCCCGAACATTCCATCACCCGCCAGTTCGACGGCCCGCACGCCGAATTGCTGCCCCAGCACCCGGTCGAAAGCGGTGGGCGCCCCCCCCCTCTGCAGATGGCCCAGCGAGCAGGTGCGGGTTTCGCGGCCGGTGCGCGAAGCCACCAGCGATTCGACGTAATTTCCGATGCCGCCCAAGCGGCTGTCGCCCGTGGATGTCTGGCGGCGTATTTGACGCCCGGTTTTGGCGCGGGAACCCTCGGCCACGACGGCGACAAGCGATCGCTGGCCGCGCCGCTCGAGTTCCCGGACAAATTTGGTGAGCAGGTCCCCGTCAAACGGGATCTCGGGCAGCAGGATGATGTCGGCACCACCGGCAACCCCGCCGTGCAGGGCCAGCCACCCGGTGTGGCGACCCATGACCTCGAGCACCAGCAGTCGGCGGTGGCTTTCGGCCGTGGAACGCAGGTTTTCCACCGCGCCGGCCACACGGGCGACCGCGGTGTCGAAGCCGAAGGTGACGTCGGTCGAATCGAGGTCGTTGTCGATGGTTTTCGGAACCCCGATCACCCTCAGTCCGGCTCTCGACAGTTGAAGGGCGGTGCGCAGCGATCCGTCGCCGCCCATGACGATGAGAGCATCGACGCGGTTCTGGTCGAGCGCCTGGCGCGCGGCCCGCACCAGCGCGTCGGACAAGATCGACTCCCCTCCCGGGCCGCGGCGGAGTTGGAAGCGACCCTTGTTGGTCGAGCCGAGGACGGTGCCCCCGGTCGATTCGATGCCGCGGGTGCCGGCCGGGGTGAGGATGCGGGTGGAGGCGGGGTGAAGAAGCCCCTCGTAACCTTCGGTGAAGCCGACGACTTCGATGTTGCGCCTTGCCGCCGCGCAGACGATGCCGCGGATGACGGCATTGAGGCCGGCGCAATCACCGCCGGCGGTCAGGATGCCCAAGCGCGGCGCAGGCATGGGGTCAGATGCTGGTGCGCTTGCTCACGGGGCGCCCCTGTGCCACCCATCGTCCATAGAGATCCCATGCGTGGCGCATCATGGAGAGTCCCTCGGAGAAGCGGTCGTTCGATCCGAGAAGGACGAGGATCACCCGGCGAGGGACGGCGACTTTTCCGCCGCCGGCCGCCTCGACCACGAGCGGATCGCGGTCGGCGGACAGGACGATGCAGTCGCCGGCCCGCGAAGTGCGTCCGGTTTTGACACCGTCGATGTCCTCCTGCCCGAGCAATTCGTTGGTGTTGCGCAGGACGAATCCTCGCGGGCTGCCATCGGCGCCCGTGATGCTGATCTCCCGTGCCGGCTGGGAAACGTAGAAATTGAAGCCCGCGTGGGTGTAAGCGTAGCGGGTGAGCCGCGCCAGGTCCGCCGCGGTGGAGTGCGGGGGCGTCTCCATGTTGTCGAGGCCGTGCGGGTTGAGGAACAGGGTGCGCTTCATCTCGAGTTTTCGCGCGAGCGCATTCATGTGCGCGGTGAAGTTCTCCACGGGAGGCAGTTGCTGGCGGTTGGGCAGGCGCGAACCGACGCTGTGCGCGAGTGTGTAGGCGGCGTGGTTGTCGGATTGCATCATCGCCGCATAGAGCAGATCGCGAAGGGAAACCTTGTCGCCGGGCTGCAGTCCGCAGGGGTTGACCCCGCTGACGCCGCTGATGCCGGCAGGCACGGTGACCGTGGTGGCAAGGGAGCTGCGGGTGGCATCCGCCCAGTCCATCACCACCATGGCTGTGGCGATTTTTGTCAGGCTCGCGATCTGCACTTTCTGGTTGGGGTTGCCGGAAGTCAGGATGTGCCCGGTTTCGGCATCCACCACGATGTGGCTGCGGGCGGCTCCCGCCTGCGGGGCGCTCCAAGCGAGGGACAGCCCCAAGGTGATGAAAACAAGGCGGCGCATAGTCATAAAGGCCCCACAACCTAACGTCCGAGCGGTGAAAATCAAAGCCTTCCGGTGGAGGGCCGGGTCCTCCCGAAGGAGCGGGTTGCACCGCGGCGCCGATTGCGTAAAAGGTTGGGCCTGACATGTCGGATTTGGTCTCGCAATCCTTCCACCCCGAGCGCCTGACCGCGGTTTCCGTGCTGCGTGCCTACCGGGACGGGTTTTTCCCGATGGGCTGCGGGGACGGGAGGCTGAGGTGGTTTTCGCCGGATCCGCGGGGAATCCTGCCACTCGACGGATTCCACCTGCCGCACGGGTTCCGCCGGTCGTTGCGGAGATCGGCGTTCACGGTGACGGTCAACGCGGCATTCGGGGAGGTGGTGGCAGGGTGTGCTGACCGCCGGGAGACGTGGATCGACCCGGCGATCGCCGCGGTTTACTCGGTGCTCCATGCCCAGGGTGCCGCGCACAGCGTGGAGGTGTGGGCTGACGGCCGTCTGGAAGGGGGCCTCTACGGCGTGCAGTTGGGAGCGGCATTTTTCGGGGAGTCGATGTTTTCGCGCGCCAGCGATGCCTCCAAGCTGGCGCTGTTCGCCTTGGTCGGCATCCTGCGTGCTCAGGAATTCACGCTGCTCGACATCCAATGGGTCACGGACCATCTCGCGAGTTTCGGTGCGGTGGAGGTGAGGCGGGATGTTTACCTGGGAATCCTGCGCAAAGCCTTGCGGCAGCAGAGGGCTTTCCCCGGAGGGGAGCCTGCGGAAATCACGGGGATGCGCACCCGGGCGGCGGACGGTCGCCTTCTTGCGCGGTGACCACGGCAGCCGCGGCCGCACCCGTGCCTATTCCGGGTGCGATGTGACCTCCCCGTCGGCGAAAAGGGTGATGAGTTCCGGTTGTTTTGCGGCGGTCTCCGACGAGGTGATGGCCCGGCGTGAGGCGTCCATCGTGACCGTGAAACCGCGGGCCAGTGTCTGGCGGGGGCCGAGCAATTCGAGCTCGTGGCGCAGGCGGGCGTGCAACTGACGCCTCATTTGCAATGCCGAGGCGACGGCCTTCGCGCGGCGCATGTCCAGCGCCCCAAGCCGCTCGCGCAGTGTGGCCAGCTGCGAGGCGGGCGAGCGGGCGCGCAGGATGGACCGGGCCCGGAAGGCACCCTCTCGCAGCAGGGCGAGGCGCCTCCCGACCGCGAGGGTGGAACGTTCGGAGAGATCATCGGCCAGCAACCGAAGATCCGCGACCCGGCGGCGAGGCGACGCAAACGCACCCGAGGTGGCGTGGCGTCGGAGTTGCTCGCGGGCCAATTCGAGCCGCGAGGAGGTTTCACGCTCCATGCGCCCGAGCAGGTAGGCCAGACGATTGAAGATTTCCGCGCGGTCCGAACTGAGGATCTCGGCGGCGGCGCTCGGAGTGGGTGCGCGGACATCGGCAACCAAATCCGAGGTGGTGACATCGGTTTCGTGTCCGACGGCGGAAATGACCGGGACGGCACTTGCGGCAATGGCGCGGGCGACGTCCTCCTCGTTGAATTCCCACAAGTCCTCCAAGCTGCCGCCGCCGCGTGTGACGACGATGACATCGACCGCCGGGAAGCTGCTGTCCACCGGGTCTGCGAACTGCGAGACGGCCAAGGCGATTTCCGCCGCGGCGCCCCTGCCCTGAACGCGCACCGGGGCGATGAAGACTTCGATGTGCGGTGCGCGCCGGGCGAGGATGTGGAGGAAGTCGCGGATGGCGGCCCCGGCAGGCGACGTGACGACGCCGACCCGCACGGGGTGGGGAGGCAGGGCGCGCTTGCGGTCCTGGTCGAAGAGCCCCTCGTTGCGCAGTTTCTCGTGGAGCGCCCGAAGTTTGGCCTCGAGTTCGCCCGCCCCCCGTGCCTGGGCGCGCCGGACGATGATCTGGTATTGTCCGCGAGGCTCGTAAACGCCGATTTCGCCGAAGATTTCCACCTGCATGCCGTCGCGCAAGGCGCCCGCACCGGGCGAGGCGCCGCGGAACATCACGCAGGAGACCTGGCAGGACTCGTCCTTGAGGCTGAAATACGAATGCCCCGAGGGCTGGCGGCGCAGGTTGGAGATTTCACCGACAACCCAGACGGCACCGAGGCGGCTCTCAAGGCAGGAGCGCACCTCGCGGTTGAGGCGGGTGACCGTCCACGGTTCTTTCCGCGGGGGGGCGGACCTTTCAGCGGGGAACTCCAGCATCTTGGCGTGGAGATTAGCCCATCGGCTGCGGCGATTGCACGGAACAAGCGGGGCCGGAGCCCGGCGTGGTGCCGGGACATGCTTTTTCGCTTCAGAGGCACGGGTGGCTTGGGTAGCGTTGGCGCCATGCCCGAATCGCCCAAATACCGTCGCATCGTCCTCAAGCTCAGCGGCGAGGCGTTGCGGGAACCGGGCAGCAAGGACAACATCTCGCCTCAGATCGTCAACCGCCTGGCTTTGGAGATCAAAGAGGTTCTCTCCCAAGGCGTGCAGGTGGCGGTGGTGATCGGGGGGGGGAACATCTGGCGCGGGCTGGCGGCATCGCACCGCGGGATGAACCGCACGACGGCCGATTACATGGGCATGCTGGCCACGGTCATCAACGGCATGGCGCTGATGAGCGGGCTGGAGGACATCGGTGTCACCACGCGGGTGCAGACGGCCATCGAGATGAACAATGTCGCCGAGCCGTTCATCCTGCGCCGGGCCATGCACCATCTCGAGCGCGGGCACGTCGTCATTTTTGTCGCAGGCACGGGGAACCCGTTTTTCTCCACGGACACGACGGCGGCCCTGCGGGCGAATGAAATCGGGGCCGATGCCATCCTCAAGGCGACCAAGGTGGATGGTGTTTACGACTCGGATCCGAAGACCAACCCCGACGCCAAGAAATTCGACCGCATCACCTACGCCGAGGCGCTCACGAGGAGGTTGCAGGTGATGGATTCCACCGCCTTCAGCCTCTGCATGGACAACAAGATGCCGATTGTGGTTTTCAATATCGGCGAACCGCGCAATATCAAGCGCGCCGTGTTGGGCGAGCCGATTGGCACGCTGGTGAGCGGCGTTTGAGACAATTTATGGACGAAATTCTTTTCAACGCCGAGGAGGGCATGGAGAAGGCCCTTGATTTCATGAAGCACGAATTTGCGAGCGTGCGCACGGGCAAGGCGTCCCCGGCTCTCGTCGAGGGCATCGATGTCGATGCCTACGGATCGACCATGAAGCTCAAGCAACTCGCGCTGATAACCACTCCCGAGCCGCGGCTTCTCATCATCCAGCCGTTCGATCTCTCGAACGCCAAACCCATCGAGAAGGCGATCAACGAGTCCAAGATCGGCATCACGCCCTCGGTGGACGGCAAACTCATCCGCCTGCCCATACCCGAACTCAGCGAGGAGAGGCGGAAGGATCTGGTCAAGACGATCAAAGGGATGGCTGAGGAAACCCGCGTGCGCATCCGTGCCGCGCGCCGCCATGCCATGGATGCAGCCAAGAAAATGCAAAAAGACGGCGGGATCACCGAGGACGACCTCAAGTCTGCTGAAAGCCAGATTCAGAAACTGACCGACAAGTTCGTCGCCGATGTGGATGCGCAGGTTGCCGCCAAGGAGGCCGACGTCATGCGCGTCTAACCCAGCCACCGACCATGCACCGAGTTTTTCCCATCCTTGTTCTCCTCGTTCTGTCCGTCGCCTTCACCTCCGCCGACGTGGTGCGGCCCGCGCCGGATTTCGTGTGGCTGAAATCCGGAGCCAAAGGGGCATCCCTGAAATCCCTGCGCGGCCAGCCGGTCATCCTCATCGTGGCCCAGTCCCCGAGGCAGCGCATCTTCCGCTCGCAGGTGGGGCAGTTGCAGAGGCTCTACCAGCTGTTCGGGAACCAACGGGCGGTCATCATCGCGGCCTTCACCCAGGAGCCGGGTGTCATCCGCTCGAATATCCCGTTTGTTCTCGCAGCCAACCCGGCAGCGGTCGCCTCCTCCTACGGTGTCTCCGGGGATTTCGCCGTTTTCATCCTCGGCAGGGACGGGAACATCGACATGGCCACGGATCGCGTGCTCCCGGCGCAGCGCATGCTGGACATCATCAACAACTCCTACGTTGTCCAGCGCAACAACCGCCGCAGCAATTAGGCGTTCTCCGGGGTTGCTCCGAGGATGGCTTCCGTCATCCGCAACGCCTGCGCATTTTCACGGACGGCATGGACGCGGAAGATACGGGCGCCAAGCTCTCGGCCGAGGCTTGTAAGTGCCGCGGTCGGGGCGTCCCGGTCCGGAAGATCCGGGCAGCCGGCGGCGCTGGCCAGGAAGGATTTTCGTGAGACCCCGAGGACGACAGGGCGCCCTGTCGGGCAAAACCTCGGAAGGGAGGCGATGAGTTGCAGGTTGTGTTCCGTGGTTTTGCCGAAGCCTATGCCCGGGTCCACGGCCATCCGGTCGGATTCGATGCCGGCCGCCTGCGCGAAGACCAGGCGCTCCGTGAGGAAGGAAAGAACCTCCGCTGCGACATCGGCGTAGTCCGGGCTTTTCTGCATCGTGCGGGGCGTTCCGCGCATGTGCATCAGGACCACGGCCGCCCCGGTCGCCGCCGCCACGGCAGCCATGCGGGCATCGCCTTGCAGCGCGGTCACGTCATTGATGATTTCCGCCCCGGCATCCATGGCGGCGCGGGCGACTTCCGCCTTGGAGGTGTCGATGCTCAGGGCGGCGGACGTTTTCCCGGCAAGACCCTTCACGACCGGCAGGATGCGCCGCAGTTCTTCCCAGGCAGGAATTGGTTCCGCACCGGGTCGTGTGGACTCGCCGCCGATGTCGAGAATGGCGGCTCCTTCATCCGCCAAGCGGATTCCGTGTTCGATGGCGGCGTGGGCGTCGGCGAATGTTCCACCGTCCGAGAAGGAATCCGGTGTGACGTTGATCACCCCCATGATCGCACCGTGGTCGGTGAGATCGAATGTGCGGCGGCTGGTGCGCCAGATCATTCGAGGCGGATGCGCGCCGAGCATCCGTGGGCAGCCAGCCCTTCCACACGCGCGAATGCCTCGATCAGCGGCGTCGATTTTGCGAGGGCGAGCCGGTCGAATTCGACGATGCTTGTGCGGCGCTGGAACTGGTCGGCGGTCAGGCCGGCGAAGGATTTCCCCGCGCCGCCGGTCGGCAGCTCGTGGCTCGGGCCCGCGAGAAAATCACCAGCCGCCACCGGCGACCAGCCGCCGAGAAATATGGCGCCGGACGTGCGCAGCGCCCCGGCGAGTGAGGCGGGTTTCGCCACCTGCAGGGAGACGTGTTCGCAGGCGAATTTGTTCGCCAGTTCAACGGCTTCGGCGGGACTCCGCACGAGAACCAGCGCGCCTCCCTGCAGGGATTCCTGCAGGATGGCACCCCGGGGAAGGGTTGCGGCCTGTGCGCGGATTTCCCGGGCCACGGCCTCCAGCATTGTTGCGGAGTCTGTGACAAGCAGCGCAATGCTGTCGCGTCCGTGCTCGGCTTGCGCCAGCAGGTCGGCGGCGACCCAGGACGGGCGGGCGGTGCGGTCGGCGATGACAAGAACCTCGCTCGGTCCGGGCAGAAGATCGATGGCAACGCGTCCGAACAACTGGCGCTTGGCTTCGACGACGTAGCTGTTGCCGGGGCCGAAAATTTTTGCCACCGGCCGGATGGACTTGGTGCCGCAGGCAAGGGCAGCGACCGCCTGGGCTCCGCCCACCCGATAGACCTCGGTTGCTCCGGCGATATGCAGCGCGGCGAGGAGCGCCTTGTTGAGGCTCCCATCTTTGCCGGCAGGACTCACCGCGACGATTTCCGGAACGCCCGCGACGGCGGCGAAAGTGCAGGTCATGAGCGCCGTCGAGACCAGCGGGGCCGTCCCGCCGGGAACGTAGATGCCGACACGCTGGAACGGATCGAAACGCTCGCCCACCTTGGCTCCCTGTGTGTTGCGGGAGGACCAGTTGCGGCGCAGGCTCTTCCTTGCAAAAGCGGAGATGTTGCGGTGGGCAGCCTGCAGGGCGCGGCGTGTCGGGGCATCGAGGGATTTCCAAGCGGCCGCAAGTTCGCGGTCAGGGACGCGCAGCCGGGGCGCGGTCAGCGCGGGACCGCCGAATTTGCGAGCGTATCTCAGGAGGGCCACATCCCCTTTCCGTTCGACGGCCGCAATGATTTCCCGCACGGTTTTCTCCACCTCGGGCGCGGGTGCGGCACGGCGGTCGAGGGAGGCCAGAAAACGGGCGTAGTCTTTGTCGCGAGGGCGGACGATGCGCATGTCGGACGCATGATGGATGCGCCTCCGGGAAATCACAAGACGGGCGCGCAGTCCGGGCTCAGCCCGTCCACTGGAAATCCACGGGCTTTTCGATGTCGGGATGAAGGCTGTGGTGGACGGGACAGGTGAGTGCGGCGTTCTCGAGCAGGACGCGCTTCGGGTGGGTCGCGGGCAATGGCACGCGGATCGTGGTTGGGAGACGGGCGATCCGCCGCGGCGCGGCGGCGGACATTTCCTTGGTCACCTCGACGGTCATGCCGCGGAGGTCGATGTCGTGGCGTGCCGCGGCGATGCCCATCAGCGTGGCCATGCAGCTTCCCAGCGCGGTGGCCACGAGATCCGTGGGGGAAAACGACTCCCCGCGACCGTGGTTGTCCACGGGAGCATCCGTGTGGAGTTCCTGACCGGATGGTCCGTGCACCGCCGTGCAGCGCAAATCCCCGTCGTAGCGAAGTTGGACTTTGACCATGCGGAAAAATCAGCGCTTTTGCACCAGCAGCGCGAGGAAAAAGGCGCAGCCGAGCGCGCCGGTGATCACCCCGACCGGCAATTCCGTGCCGGCGGGCAACGAACGCGCGGCCAAATCCGCCCCGACGGTCAGCATGGCTCCGACCATCGCGGCGGCGGGCACGGAAACCGCGTGCGGCGCCCCCGCAAGCCGACGCGCGATGTGCGGTGCCATCAGACCGACGAATCCGATCGTCCCGCATGCGGCGACCGTCAGCGCTGCGAGCACCGCGGCCAAGGCGATGCCGCCGGTCTGTAGCAGGAGCACCCGGACTCCGAGGTGGTGTGCGCTTTCCGAACCCAAGGCCAGCAGGTCGAGCGGCCGGTGCAATATCATGACCAGGAAAAATCCGATCACCGCCCCGGGCGCCACCAGCCACACCTCGGACCATCCGCGCCCGGCAAAGCTTCCCATGAGCCAGAATAGGATGCTTCGCAGCGCCCCGGGGTCGAAGCGCAGGATCAATGCCGTGGTGAACGCCTGGGCGAGGGCGCCGAGGGCGACCCCGGCGAGGAGAAGTGATGGAAGATCGGAGGCAATCCTCCGCCGGCAAAGCAGCAGCACGAGACATGCCATGAGCAGGCTGCCGGCAAGCGCGGGCCACACGACGGCTGTCGCTCCCGCCGCGAGGGCGGCGACCGCGCCCAAGGCGCCGCCGGAAGAGAGCCCGAGCAGATAGGGCTCGGCCAGCGGATTGCGGAAGATGGCCTGCAGGAGGATGCCGCCCAAGGCCAGATTGATGCCGGCAGCCGCTGCGAGCAGCACACGCGGCAACCGCAGTTCCCACAGCACGATCGAGGTTTTCTCCAATGCGGGCGTGGACGGTCCCGCCATCATCAGCTCGACCAGCCGTGAAAAATCCAGCAGGTGCGTGGGGCCGACGCACACCGCCGTGACGAGCAGCGCCGCGGTTGCACCGCCGAGGATGGCAAGCCGGGGTGCCGGTTTCATGGGGAAAAAACGGTGCCGGGGCGCCCGGTGAAGGGGTTGGCGGCCAAACGGAGCGAGCTGCAGCGGAAGACATCCTGCAGCAGTTGTTCGGTCATCACGTCCTCCGGGGTTCCGAGGGCGCGGATTTCCCCGTGGCTGAGGATCATCATCCGGTCGCAGAATTCGGCGGCGAGGTTGAGGTCGTGGGAAATGCAGAGCACGGCGAGGTTTTTCCCGCGGGAAAGCTGCTGCAGGAGCACATGCGTGGCATGGCGGTGCCCCGGGTCGAGGTGGGCGGCCGGCTCGTCGAGCAAAAGCAGGGGCGCGTCCTGAGCCAGGGCCCGGGCGAGCAGTGCCCGCTGCCATTCTCCCGTGCTGAGAGAACGGATGCTGCGCCTTCCGAGGTTTTCGAGATCGGTGTGCTCCAAGGCGCTTTTCACGGCCGAGATGTCGCCCGTGCCGGGAGGGGTGAGGGGACCGCGGTGCGGGTGGCGTCCGAGCAGCACGAATTCCTCCACGGTGTAGTCGAAAAGCGGCGCTTCGACCTGCGGCTGCACGGCGCAGAGGCGTGCGCGCTGGCGCGATCCGAGTTCGGAGAGGTTTGTGCCATTGATGAGGACACTCCCGGCCCGCAGGGGGATGAGTCCGGTCAACGCACGGAGCAATGTGCTCTTGCCGCTGCCATTCGGACCGACCACGCCAAGCACCTCCCCGGCGCGAAGTTCGAAACCGATCCCGCGGAGGATGTCTTCGGCTCCGTAGCCCGCACGGACATCCGTTGCCTGCAGCATCGGCGTGCTCATGAGTTGCGCCCGCGCGGCGAGGGAGCGGGGAGGCTGTGGATGGCGGCGCGCAATTTTTCCGCCGCGTGTAGGGCTTCCGGTCCGGGGATGCTGAATGCCTCGGCTGGAAACACAATGACACGGTCGTTGCGCACCGCCGCCAAATGGCGCCGCACCGGTTGGGAGCGCAAGTTGGCAAGGACATCCTGCGAGGTCGCTGCTCCGTAGTCCGCCACGATGATGTAGTCCGGGTCCGCTGCCAGCAGCACCTCCTCCCCGAGTTGGGGCCATGGACCGGCGGTATCCGCAGCGATGTTGCGCAGTCCGGCCGCCTCGAGGATTTCGTGGGCGTGGGTTCCCCGCGCGGCGCTGTAACCGGTGTTCGCCCCGAAGAGCAGGACGGCGGTTGAACCCGTCTGGGCTGCGGTTGGCGCGGGATTCCCCGGCGCGGCGATCCCGAGAATTCCGGCCAAGCGGGAGATCGAGGAGCGGATGCCTTCCAAGGAGGTGGCGTCCACGATTTCCACGCGAAACCCGAGGGCCTTGAGTTGGGTCCGGATGATGGATGGTGTCAGGGGCGTGGCCAGCACAAGATCCGGGGACAGGCCAACAATGGCTTCCGCCTCCGGTTGGATGCCCCCGGGGAGCCGGGGGATTGCGGTGGGTGCTTCGCAAAACGGCGTCACGGCAACGAGGCGGTTTTCCGCCCCGAGCGACAACACCATCTGGGTCAGGTTGGGGGCGAGGCTGACGACACGGGCGGGCGGATCGGCGCCCTGCGCAAGACCTGCACAGGCGAAGATCAGCAGCATGGCGAAGTTCACCGCGGACATTCCCCGATTAAGGCACGAACCCGGCGAAATCACGAACAAGGACTCGCCTGCGGCGCCGGATTTGCCGCGGCTGAGCAGCCCCTTATTAAGAATTATTCTTGAAACAATTCGTCGGGGTTGATATCTTGCAAAGGGATGCACACAAAGAGGGCCAATTCCGAAAGCCAGCTCAAGCGCTACGAGGAATCGATTGCGCAGGATGGTTTGCGGCTCACGCGCCAGCGCAAGCATGTTTACGAGGTCCTGCTCGGGCAGCAGGATCACCCGACGGCGATGGAGGTGTTTTTGCGTGCGAGGCCGGACATGAAATCACTCTCCCTCGCAACAGTTTACAACGTCCTCGAGACCCTCGCCGACCGCGGGCTGGTGCGCAAAGTCCACCTCGACAGCGGCTCCACGCGTTACTGTGCCAACAATTCCAAACACGGGCATTTCACCTGCACGGCGTGCGGTGCGGTGCTCGACGTTCCGCTGCTTCCGGGCGCGGAACTGGAAAAACTCCACCAACTGCCACGCGGCTACACAGTGACCCAGCAGGAAGTGTCCCTGCACGGGCTCTGCGCAACGTGCCGCAAGCACCACCACTGAGATCCCTATGAAAAACCTCCGCATCGAAAATCTTCATGCCAGCATCGGCGACCGCGAGATCCTGCGGGGCCTCACCCTCGACCTTCCGGCCGGCCAAGTGCATGCCATCATGGGGCCCAACGGCTCCGGAAAAAGCACGCTGGCCAAAGTCATCGCCGGCCATCCCGATTACACCGTCACAGCAGGCGATGTCCTGCTCAACGGCGAGAGCATCCTCGAAATGGAGCCGGACGAGCGCGCGCGCAAAGGTGTGTTCCTCGCCTTCCAATACCCGAGCGAGATTCCGGGTGTGACAATCGCCAACTTCCTCCGCGCCGCCCTGCAGGCGCGGTTGCCCGAGGGCGAGGAACTCGAGGCGACGGATTACTACGCGAAGCTTTACGAGAAGATGGACCTCCTGCAGATGCCGCGCAATTTCACCTCGCGCTCGGTCAATGAGGGTTTCTCCGGCGGCGAGAAGAAGCGCTGCGAGATCCTCCAGATGGCGATGCTGCAGCCCTCCTTCGCGCTGCTCGACGAGACGGACAGCGGGTTGGACATCGACGCCCTCAAGGTCGTCTCGCACGGGGTCAACTCCCTGCGCGGCCCGGACATCGGGATGCTCGTCATCACCCACTACCAGCGGCTGCTCAACTACATCGTGCCGGATTTCGTGCATGTGATGGTCAATGGCCGGATCGTGGAGAGCGGCACCAAGGATCTGGCCCTCAAACTCGAGGCCGAGGGTTACGACTGGGCCAACGAACAGGAGGCCGAGCCCGTGGTGGCTTGATATTCGGACAACACGAACCGGGGACAACAGCCATGAGCGACACGCAGACACAACTGGAGATCGACCGCGAGAAGGGGAACTTCCGCTACGATGTGGATTACGAGTTCGACGCCGGGACGGGGTTGACCGAGGCGACAATCGACTACATCTGCGACGTCAAGGACGAGCCGGATTGGATCCGCGAGTTCCGCAAGGACGCGCTGAAAAAATTCCTCGCGAAGCCGATGCCCACGCACTGGGCGTCGCACGACCTGGACAACATCGTCTTCGACAACATCCGCTATTACCTCGCGCAGGGCCGGACGCCGAAACGGAGCTGGGACGAGGTGCCTGAGGACGTGAAGCGCACCTTCGAGCGCCTGGGGATTCCGGAGCAGGAGCGCAAGTTCCTCGCCGGCGTCGAGGCGCAGTTCGACAGCGAGGCGGCCTACTCGAACATCAAGGAGGCCGTGGGCAAGCAGGGCGTGATCTTCGTCGGCAGCACGGACGGACTCAAGGACCACCCGGAGATTTTCCGCAAGTGGTTCGGCAAGGTGATTCCCACCGGCGACAACAAATTCAGCGCGCTCAACAGCGCCGTGTTCTCCGGTGGGTCGTTCATCTACGTGCCGCCGGGAGTGAAGGTTTCGCATCCGCTCCAGGCCTACTTCCGCATCAACGCGGAGAATTTCGGACAGTTCGAGCGCACGCTCATCATCGCCGACGAGGGCGCCGAGGTCACCTACATGGAGGGTTGCACCGCGCCGAAGTTCGACACGGCGACGCTGCACAGCGCGGTCGTCGAACTGGTGGCGCTCAAGGGCGCGAAAATCCAATACATCACGGTCCAGAACTGGAGCAACAACGTGTTCAACCTCGTGACCAAGCGCGGGCTGGCCATGGAGGACGCCGAGATCAAGTGGATCGACTGCAACATCGGTTCGCGCCTGACGATGAAATATCCGGGCGTCGTGATGAAGGGGGCCCGGGCGCGCGGCGAGGTCATCTCCATCGCGCTCGCCGGCGACGGACAACACCAGGACACCGGGGCGAAGATGATCCACGCCGCCGACGACACCACGAGCAACATCGTGTCGAAGTCGATCAGCGTCGGCACGGGGCGGGCAACCTACCGAGGCCTCGTGCATGTGCCGAAGCACCTCAAGGGGTGCAAGAACAACACCGAGTGCGACGCGTTGCTGATCAATCAGAGCAGCCGCACGGACACCTATCCGGCGATCACCGTGCGCGGCACGGGCAACGCCTGCCAGCACGAGGCGAGCGTGAGCCAGGTGAGTGCCGAGCAGATTTTCTACATGCAGCAGCGCGGGCTCACCGAGGGGCAGGCGATGAGCCTGAGCGTGAACGGGTTCGTCAACGACCTCGTGCGCCAGTTCCCGATGGAATACAGCGTGGAACTCAAGCGCCTCATCGACTTGGAGATGGAGGGCTCGGTCGGCTGATGAAAGGAGACACCGTGCACAACGTCATGACATCCATCCCCGGCGTCCCCCTGATGGAGGGCTCCCTTGTCGAGGGTTCCTGGCCCGAATGGTTTGCCGCATCGCGGCGCCATGGTTGGGAAGAGTTCCAATCGCTCCCGCTACCGAAGATCAAAGATGAATCCTGGCGCTTCTCGAACGTCAAGGCCCTCGACTTGGAGGCCTTCCGCTATCCCGGCGCCGTGACTGATGGCGGCGATCTTGTCGCCCGCTCGACTGGTCTGGGTGAGGCGGCGGCACGTTTTGTTTTCGGCAACAACCGGTTGCTCGCAGCCACCGCACCCGCGGAGAACCTCGTCGCAGCCGGGCTTGTGGTCATGAGTCTGGAGGAGGCCGCGGTCGCGCACGCGGACGTTGTGCAGGAGCATTTCATGGCTCAGGAGGCGAAGCTCGGTTCGCGCAAATTCGCCGCGCTCCACCGTTCGGGCCCGGTGGCCGGGGTCTTTGTCCGCGTCCCGGACAACCTCGAGGTCCCGCTTCCGATCGAAATTTTCCATTGGGTCGAGGGCGGGAACTCCGCCGTGTTCCCGCACACCCTCGTGGTATGCGGGCGGCACAGCAAAGCGACGGTCGTGGATTGCTTCCGCAGCGCGGATGGCGCGCCCGCACTGGCCTGCGGGGTGAATGACCTCGTGGTGGGCGACGGCGCCAGGCTCAACTACGTCGCCATCCAGCAGTGGAGCCTCGATGCCACGGCATTCCACCTGAATTCGACCACGGTCGGGCGCGACGCGTCCTGCCTCGGCATGCAGATGAACCTCGGCGGACACTTTGTGCGGGGTGAAAGCTACAGCCGCATGGTGGCCGAGGGCGCGCGCAGCGACATGCTCTCGGTCAACATCGCCGCCGGTGAGCAGATGATCGACCAACGCACATTCCAAGACCATGCGAAGCCACGTGCCACCAGCGATCTGCTCTACCAGAACGCGCTGACCGGCAAGGGGCGGACGATATTCTCCGGCGTGATCCGCGTTGAACCCGGCGCCCACCAGACCGACGCCTACCAGAAGGTCCGCAACATCGTGCTCAGCGACGAGGCCGAGGCCAACTCCATGCCCGGACTCGAGATCGAGGCCGACGACGTCCGCTGCACGCACGGCGCCACCACCAGCCAGGTGGATGACAGCGAGCTTTTCTACCTCCTCGCGCGTGGAATCCATCCGGCGGAGGCGAGGCAATTGCTTGTCATGGGCTTCTTCAACACGGTGCTCGACCGGCTGCCCGACGAGCAACTTCGCGGCCATATTGAGGGTTTGGTGGAGTCGCGTCTGTCGGCGGCACTGCGGGAATAGGCGTCGAATTTCACGACATCGGAGAGTGGATTGCCGAACGATCATTTCGGAACACCAGCTGTCCGAGTGGGTTGAAGTTGATGCAACTTGTTTGCTGACAAGAGATTTGCATTTTTGCGAATAAATTCTCGTGCATGAGCGGGTTGGCAGCTCCGACCGGAAGATATCCTTGCCACTGCCCCCCATGGTTGAGACCCTTTCAGATACAAGACCCTCCTTAGATTTTGTTGAACCAACGCACAGGCGACGACTCTGTTTGCGTCCGCTGCCGGCATGCAACCGGCGGGGGCGGTCGTTTCTTGTTTTTGCGGCTCTTTCTTGCCTGGGTTGCAGTCGGAAGTTTTTCGCTTTGTGATCTTTCCGCGCAATCCTTCCCGACATGGCAGGGGAGCGGGACGAATTGGAGTGATGCGGCCAATTGGAGCACGGCTTACGGCTACGGCCAATTGCAGTGGACGGGTGGCGGCAACCAGACCAGTTGGAACAACAGCGGGACGCAAAGCCAGTGGCGCTTCTATTTCAGCGGAAGCCAAGCCTACACCTTGGGCGGCGGTCAGGTGAATTTCTTCGACTACGGCGGCACCAATGGCGGCATTCTGAGCGATTCCTCCGCCACGCAGAGCATCAACCTGAATGTTTCCTTCCGCCGCACGGATGCGGATGCACCCATGTTCATCCTCACCCGGGGCTCCGGAGGACTGACATTCGGCGGTGACGTCGAGGTGACCAACCGCGCCACATTCCTTGGAATCGGCGGATCGAACACCGCCGGCGTGATCACGTTCAACGGGTCGATCGGTGGTTCCAGCAGCAATGCCATCGTGGTCGGCACGAACAGTTTCAACGGCAACGACACCGGCATGGGGTCGACGCGGGCTGTCTTTGCGGGGAGCAACACCTACACCGGGGCCACCGTGGTCCATGCGGGTGTTTTGACTGTCGCCCACAACAGCGGTTTGGGGTCAACAAACTCGGGGACGACGGTGAGGTCGGGCGCCACGCTCCGGCTCAGCAACGGGATCACGGTGTCCGGCGAAGCCTTGTCGCTCGGCGGCACCGGCGTGGGAGATGGTGGTGCGCTCGTGTCTGCCAGTGGAAACAATGCCTACCTCGGACTGATCAGCATGACGAACACGGCCTATGTAGGGGCCGACTCCGGGGCGCAATTGACCATCAGCAATGTCTCGGCCGGAACCAATCAGTGGTGGGTTGTCGGGGCGGGCACGACGACCGTTGCCGGCGGCGCGACCAACAGCGGGAGCGGCACGGCATTCGTCAAGACCAACACCGGGACGGCCATCCTGATGGCGAGTAACGCCTGGGCGGGAAACAAATACATTCGTGAGGGCACCGTGGTGCTGAGCAACAACAATGCGATGGGTTCCGCCGGCACGATCTTTATCGGGGCGACGACCAATGCGGCCACCTCGGCCTTGCAGATCGGCTCCGGAATCATCAACAGCAATGCCATCACCGTGGAAGGCGGCGGCACGGGCACCAGGACGCTCTCCTATGCGGCGAATTCCGGGACGGGAACACAGTTGGGATCCATCACGCTCAACACCAACAGCATGGCGATCAATGTCGCCTCGGGAGGCACGATGCTTTTCGGGGGAGGCATCACCGTCAACACCTCCGTGGGGGGTGTCAACAGGCTGGCCATCGACGGGGGCGGGACGCTCATCGTGACGAACAATGGCAGCGGAATTTCCAGCTCCGACCGTTATCAGGTGCGCATCGGCAACGGCACCCTCATCATCGGTTCGGGGACGATCATCTCCCGGACGGGCGTTGCTGGACTCGGACACGGCATCGACCTTGGCGTCGATTTGAACGGCAGCATCGTGGATGCAGCCTCGCGGCTCTACGTCAGCAATGGCGTCACGGTCTCAAATGCCATTTATGTGAGCACCACCAACCAGCAGGCCCGTGTGATCGGCATGCAGGACCAAGGCTCTTCGGCGAGTGCGACCTACAGCGGTCCGATCGGTCTTGCCAATGCCGGGATCACCTTGGAGGCGGGCACCAATGCGGCCGTCACGGTCAGCGGTGCGATCACGAATTTCACCGGCGCGGTGTCCAACTCGCTGACCAAGACGGGCGCCGGGACTGTCACGCTCACCGGGGCCAACAACTATGGCGGCGGCACGCTCGTCTCAGGCGGAACATTGCGGGTCGGCAATGGTGGCACGACGGGCCAACTGGGCGTGGGAAATGTCACGAACAATGGCGCCTTGGTCATCGACCGTTCCAACAATTATACCAACTCGAGTGACATCTCCGGCAGTGGCACCCTCGCACAAATGGGCGCTGGCACATTGGTGCTCTCAGGCAACAACTCCTACAGCGGGCTCACCACGATCAGCGGAGGCAACCTGCGCCTCGCGGGAAGCGGCACCACCATTGCGGGCGACATCCTGATCAACGGTGGGACACTGAGCTTCACCAACACGGCTCACAACCAGATCGCGTCGACCGCCAACATCACGATGACCTCGGGTGGATTCGATGTGGGCACTCGGACCAATACGATTGCGTCGCTCACGATGTCGGGAGGCAGTGTCAATGTGGGTAGCGGCAACTTGCTTATGTCCTCGGCGACTTTGACGGGGGGCACCCTTACAGCCAGTGGGACAGGCTCCCGTTACGATCTCTTGAGCGGAGCGACTTTGGGGAGTGTTGTGTTCGACTATAGCAATGCCAGCGGCAACAACAACGCCGTGGTGCTCGGCGGGAACTTGACTGTCAACAGCGGCACCACGGCCCAGTTCTCGAACAGCGGGGGCGGTGCGGTGCGGCTCAATCTCAACAACGCCGTCCGCACGTTCGACGTCGGCAGCAGCGGCCATCTCGATCTCAACTGGGTCGTTTGGAGTTCGACCGCGAGCGCGGGCGGAATGATCAAGAACGGCGCCGGCACGCTGTCGCTCGAGCAGGCGAATCTTTTCACCGGTGGATTCACGCTCAATTCCGGGGTGGTCAGGGTGGGCAATGATGCGGCTCTCGGCGGTTCTTCAGGTCTGGTCACCTTGAACGGCGGCACGCTGGTCTCGACGGATTCGACAGCGCGCACCTTTGCGAACGCATTGGTCTTGGGCGGGGATGTCACCTTCGGTCAGACTTCGGGAGGGACGGGGGCCTTGTCGTTCACCTCGACAACAGGCATCAATCTCGGCGGCACCACGCGCACGTTGACGACGGAAGTCGGGACGACCATTGCGGGGGCCCTGACCAACGGGAGCATCACCAAGGCCGGCGGTTCCACGCTCACGCTGGGGAACACGGCGAACAATCTGGCGAATCTCAACATCACCGCGGGCACGGTGTCATTCCTGACGAATGCCACAGTGGGCGGCCTTGCGGGATCGGGCGGGGGGCAGCTCAACGTGGCCGGGGGAACGCTCACGGTGAACACCAGCACCAATTCGTCATTCGCCCAGACCATCAGTGGAGCCGGTTCCCTGGTCAAATCGGGTAGCGGCACCCTTTTGTTGAGCGGCAGCAGTTCCTACAGCGGCGGCACCACGCTCGCGGCCGGCATGCTGCGGGTGGGCGGTTCCACGGCGCTTGGCACGGGGTATGTCACGCAGACCAGCGGGGCCTCCACGCTGCAGTTTTCCAATGCGGGGACGGTTGCCAACGACATGAGTGTTTACAATGTGGCGTTCGCCGGGGGGAACAACACGTTGAGCGGTTCGGTGACCCTCAACAACACGACCTACGACACCGCCGCCGGCACGACGAACACCCTGAGCGGCACGCTGGACGGATCGGGGGGGATCACGAAGACCGGCGACGGCGTCCTCGTGGTCGCGGGGACGACGAACAACACGTTCACCGGCAACACGGATGTGCAGGCGGGCACGCTTGTGCTGAGCAAGACCGACGGCGTCACCGCGATTTCCTCGACGAACACGTCCAACGGCCTGCGCATCGCCTCCGGAGCCACGGTTCAGCTTGCGGCAAACGACCAGATCAATGATGCGGTCGGGATGGATCTGGACGGGGGGACGTTCATCACCGGCACCAGCACGACCGGCTTCTCGGAGGTGCTGGGCACCTTGACCCTCAACTCCAGTTCCATCATCGACTTTGGCAGCTGGGAGGACGGGGCGGGACTGCGTGATCTCAACTTTGCGGACAGCAGCAGCATTGCTTGGACAGGCACCCTCACCATCACCAACTGGTCCCAGTTGACCAACAGCGAGAGCGGCGCCTACGGCCGGTTGTATTTCGGCAACAGCATGAGTGCGCTGACGGTGGATCAGCTTGCGCAGATCAATTTCAACATCGGGGGCACCCTCTATGGTGCCAAGTTCCTGTCTGACGGCGAGGTTGTTGCCGATCTCACCCCGATTCCGGAACCCGGCACTTACGCCGCCGTCCTGATGTTGCTGGCCGCCGTCGGTTGGCGTGAGCGCCGCCGGCTTGCCATCCTGTTCCGGCGGGGCTGATCCTCAGGCCTCAAGAGCGGGAGCCGGCTGGAAGCCAGCAGGCCCTACCAAGAAACAGCGGGGTGGGGTCAGGGCTGGGGGATTTTTTGCCCGAGCATTTTTTCGAAGAGTTCGGAGGTGGCGGAGGCTGGTAGTTTGAGGACCTCCACCCCTTCGGCAGATTGCCATGCGGCCTCGGGGAGGGCATCGGCAAAGGTCAGTTTGTCCACGCCGATTTCCAGGGAGTAGTCGTTGCCGGCCACGACGACCCGCCGGGGCTTGTGGTCGGGTCCGATCCACGCACGGGAGGTGAAGTCCTCGGCTTTGATCGCCTTGCGGAGTTCCTGCAGCAGCCCGAATTGCAGCACACGATGGGAGGTGCCTTCGATGTCCTCGGCGCCGAGGTCCTTCACGTCGAACACGACGGGCAAAAAGACGAGCATTTGGGGGTCGAGAGCGATGGGGATCAGCGGCGCCGAGGACGTGTCGGGTTGGGCATTGTCCACATCGATTCCCGCGGCCTTCGCCAGGGCGCGCATGGGCGCGGCCGGGGTGGCCCACATTTCCTTGCCGGCCCGGCAGGCGGTGAGAACGGCGCCATTGTAGGCAAGGTCGGCGCGGAGGTGATCCGGAGCCTGCAGGGCGAGCCGGAGCTGGGCTCCGCGGGCGGCGGCGAGTTTTCCTGATGCCTCGTTCACGGTGCATTCGGCAACCATCACGCGGGGCTGTCCTTCCGCGCCGCCGAAGACTGCGGCGGCGATGGGGGCCAAGGCTTTGGCAAAAGTGTCGTAAACAGGTTCATCGGCGGCATGGGCGGATGAAGCCGAGAGGCAAGCCATGGCTGTCCACGCGGCGATCTTGCCTGCGGCGCGGAGACTCTTAGTATGGGTCCCCGGATCCATGGCTCTGCTGCTGCCACATTTTCTTGCATCGGACGGACTGTTGTTCGCATTCCAAGAAACCACGATCGCAGGTCTCAGCATTGTCATCGTGCTGTTTCTCGCCTCGATTTTCAGTTGGTCGGTCATGATCACGAAGTTCCGCATGATCCGCTTTGCCCGCAAGCAAACCGAGCGATTTTTCGCCATTTTCCGCAAGAACCGGCAACCCTTGCACATCTACGAGACGGCGCTCGGCTTCGAGGGATCCCCGGCCTACGCGGTTTACCGGGCCGGCTGCGAGGAACTCACGTTCCAGATGCTCGGTTCGAGCGAGGTGGACGACACCTTCACGGCACGGGTGGAAGTGGCGGACCGCATCAGCCCCGCACAGATGCGGGCGGTGAGCGTGGCGATGGAACGTGCCGTGGGGGAGTCGGGGCTCCGGATGGAGTCGCAAATGATCATCCTTGCCACGGCGGTGAGCGGGTCGCCGTTCCTCGGTCTGCTCGGCACGGTGTGGGGCGTGATGGATACGTTCAGCGGCGTGGCCATGGCCGGGACGCCGAATCTTGCGGCGATGGCTCCGGGTGTATCGGGGGCGCTGCTCACGACCGTGATCGGGTTGCTCGTGGCCATTCCTGCCATGTTCGGCTACAACTTCCTCGTCACGAGCCTGCGCGCGCTGATCGTGCAGACGGACAACTTTGCCGCCGAGTTGTCCTCGGATTTCGAGCACCGGTTTGTGAACTACGACAGCAGGAGCTGAGTCCATGCGGCGCTATTCCGACAAGCAGGCCCTGACGACGCTGTCCGAGATCAACGTCACACCGCTGCTCGACCTTGCCTTCGTGCTGTTGATCATCTTCATGATCACCACGCCGCTGCTCGAGCGGAGCATGGATCTCATCGTGCCGACCAGCGAGGCCGCGGAAGGGGCGGTCGATCCTGCGAAGGTGCTCACCGTCTCGATTGACCGCGACGATGTGCTCCAACTGGAAAAAGAGACGGTGACCATGGCGCAGTTGGAAGAAAGTTTGCGCGCCATGCGGGAGGCCGACCCCCAAACCGCCGTGGTGGTGCGTCCTCACCGTGACCTTCCCGTGCAGAAGTTCATCTCGGTGATGGATGCGATTTCGAAGGCGGGGATCACGAAAGTCGGCGTGATGACACGGCCCCCGGGAAGTTGACGAGCCATGGGTGAGCCCCGTTTCCGGCGGACGGTGATCGCCGTGGCACTCCTCCACGCCGTCCTGCTTGCGTTTTTCATCTGGTGGAGCGTCCAAGAGGTTCGCAAGCCGCAGGTGACTTGGCTGGCGCCCGAGCAGTTCCTGCCCCCCGAGGAGGAACAGCCCGAACCCACGCCGATGCCCGAACCTGAAGAGACTCCCAGGCCGGATTCCACGCCACTGCAGGCCAAGAGTGAAATTCCGTTGCCCACCCCCACGCCGACTCC
>JACSRX010000036.1 GCA_014879535.1 Chthoniobacterales bacterium | reverse complement strand
CCGTCGCGCTCGACCGCGGCGATCAGCGCCTGGCGTACCTCGTCGGCGATCTCGCCGGCCTGGCGGCGCCCGTCCGGGTCCAGGCCAAGTTCTTCCACGAAGCCGACCGCAAGTTTTTCGTCAAGGGGGTCACCTACGGCCCGTTCGCACCCGATGCGAACGGCGAGCATTTCGGCACGCCCGACAAGACGAGCGGGGATCTGAAGATGATGCGGGAGGCAGGGATCAACCTTGTGCGCGTCTATTACGTGCCGCCACTCTGGTTCCTCGACGCGTGCGCGGAGCACGGGATCCGGTGCCTCATCACCATCCCCTGGGCCGAGCACCTTGAGTTCCTCAACCAGCGGAAGCTGCGACGCGAGGTCGAGGAGACAGTCAAAGCCGCCGTGCGCGCCAACCGAGGACACCCGGCGGTCTTCGGCTTCCTCATCGGCAATGAAATCCCCAGCCACATGGTGCGCTGGCTCGGCCCCCACCGTGTCACCGAGTTCCTCGACAACCTCATCTATCTGGCGAAACGCGAGAACCCGGACGTCCTTTATTCCTACGCCAGCTTCCCGCCGACCGAATACCTGCTGCCGCAGAGCGCCGACTTTTTCACGTTCAACGTCTATCTGCACCGGCAGGACGATTTCGACCGCTACCTCGCACGCCTGCAGAACCTCGCAGAGGACCGGCCGCTGCTTCTCGGCGAGTTCGGCATGGACACCATCCGCCACCCCGAGGAGGAGCAGGCCGAAATGCTCGCATGGCACATCGAAAGCGTCGTCCGCGGCGGCCTCGCAGGCACCATCATCTACGCATGGACGGACGAATGGTTCCGCGGCGGCATGGAAATCACGGATTGGGCGTTCGGCCTGGTCACACGCGAGCGGCACCCGAAAAAGGCGTTCCACAAGGTCAAGGAACTGCTGGCCGGCGACGAACCCGTGATCCGGCGCGTCCCGCTCGAACGCTACCCGCGCGTCTCGGTCATCGTCTGTTCCTACAACGGCGGCAAGACCCTCGGAGACTGCCTCACCGCATTGGACCGCGTCGATTACCCGGACTTCGAGATCGTGTTCGTGGACGACGGTTCCACGGACGGCTCGCAGGACGTGGTGGCGCGCTGGGAGGCGGCGCGCCCGAAGGACAGGAAGCTGCCAGGGTTCCAGAACATCCGGCAAAAGAACATGGGCCTGAGCTATGCGCGCAACGCGGGGGCGGCGTCCGCCACGGGGGAAATCCTCGCCTACACGGACAGCGACTGCATGGCCGACCCCGACTGGCTTTATTACCTCGTGGGCACCCTGCTCTCCGGCGACTACGGCGGTGTCGGCGGACCGAACATCTCGCCACCCGCGCAAGATTGGATCCAGGCCTGCGTGGCTGCAGCACCGGGCGGCCCGAGCCATGTGCTGCTGACCGATGTGGTGGCCGAGCACATCCCGGGATGCAACATGGCATTCCACCGCAGGTCGTTCGACATGATCGGCGGATTCGATCCGGAATACCGCAAGGCGGGGGACGATGTGGATTTCTGCTGGCGACTGCAGCAGGCCGGGCAGGTCATCGCATTCAGCCCCGCGGCGATCGTGTGGCATTACCGTCGCTTCACGCTCGGGGCCTTCCGCAAGCAGCAGGAGGGCTACGGCGAGGCGGAGTCGATGCTGCGCTTCAAGCACCTTGTGTTTTTCGGCCCGACCGGCACGGCGAAATGGAAAGGGCAGATCTACGGCGCCCCGCGTTTCACATGGTTGGTGCAACGGCCGCTGATCTACCACGGCGTCTTCGGTGAGGGGTTGTTCCAGAGCATCTACCCGACGCCGCGCTCGGAGGTCGCCAACTACGTCTCCAGCCTCGAATGGGTCGTGCTCGCAGCCCTTGTGTTCGTTGTTTCGATTGCGTTCCCGCCGCTGCGCATCGTGCCCTACCTCATGATCGGCGCGACCTTGGTGGTCGCCCTGTCCTACATGCTGCATGCGCGGCTGGAACCGCAGTTCGACTCGGTGCGCGCTCGGCTCCTTGTCGCCTTCCTCGCGTTCACGCAACCGCTCGTGCGCGGGTGGAGCCGCTATTTCACCTGGCTGAAATACAAGCGCACCCCGGAAAACGTCATCCGGACCCGCGAGGAGGACACGGGCGACAACGCAACCGGTGGCAGCATCACGCATCTCGAATTCTGGAACGAGGATGGCCACGGACGCGAAAAGCTGCTGGCGGAAACCTCGCAGCTTCTCGAAAGCGAGGGGTGGAGCTACTCTCTCGACACGGGCTGGAAGAACTGGGACGTGCAGGTTTACGGAAGCTTCTGGTGGGTCGTCCGCCTCCGCACCGTGACAGAATACCACGGGGGCCCGCGCTGCCTCACGCGGGCCGACCTGCGCCTTCGCATGGGCGGGGCCATCATCCTGAGCAACCTCCTCGTCCTCGGACTGCTGCTGTATCAGCAGTTCGCCGGCAACGGCATGGCATGGTGGGCGGTGGCCGGCTACATCGGTTTCGGCGCCTTCCTTTGGGCACGAGGCCGACGCCTCAAGCGGCGCTTCGCGGACCTCGTCAAGGCAGCCGCCCACAAGGCAGGCCTCGCCCGCATGACTTTGCCGGCCAAGTCGTGAGCAGCCTGCTGTCCGATTACGACTTCGAACTGCCCCGGGAGCTCATCGCCTCACGCCCCCTGGAGGAGCGGGATGCGTCGCGGATGCTGGTCGTGGACCGTTCCTCGCAGACGTTCACCCACCATCAATTCCGGGACTTTCCCTTGTTTCTGGCCCCGGATGACCTGCTTGTGCTGAACGACTCGAAGGTCATTCCCGCACGCCTGCTGACGGAGGACGGGCGCATCGAGCTTTTCCTGTTCGAGCACCTTGGTCCGGCAACATGGCGCGCCTTCGCACGGCCCGGAAAACGAACCCGGCCGGGAGACTCCTTCGCCATTGCGGGAACAACCGCGCAGATAGAATCCCTGCGGGAGGAGGATGGGACGCGCGTGGTCCGCTTCGACGAGGAGCCCGACCTCCCCCGCCACGGGCACATGCCCATCCCCCCCTATCTCGGCCGGGAAGATGACGCGACGGACCGCTTGCGTTACCAGACAGTCTATGCCCGTGAACCGGGTTCCGTCGCGGCACCCACGGCCGGACTGCACTTCACGCCAGGAATGCTTGGAAACATCCCCCACACCTTCGTCACCCTGCATGTCGGTCCCGGCACCTTCCTCCCCGTGCGCACGGACAATCTCGACGAGCATCGCATGCACGGCGAGGACTACGAAATCACCCCGGAGGCGGCCCGCAGGATCAACACGGCGCCGCGCGTGGTGGCGGTCGGCACGACGAGCCTGCGTGTCCTGGAATCGCCGCCCCCCGGACCGCTGGAGGGAGGGGGCGGCCGCACCGAATTGTTCGTGCGTCCCGGATTCGAGTTCCGTCGAACCGGCGCGCTCCTCACAAATTTCCACCTTCCAAAATCGACCCTTTTCGTGCTCGTGTGCGCGCTGGCAGGAACCGGCTTGGTGCGCGCCGCCTACGAGGAGGCGATCCGGGCCCGTTACCGCTTTTTCAGCTATGGGGACTGCATGCTGATTGTCTGATCGCCCTCGCCATCTCCGGAAAATCATGCCTACGATGCCGTCCGTGAAAGCGATCAAAGCTTACGCGGCGACCGCCAAAGGCGCCCCCTTGGAGCTTTTCGAATACACCCCGGACCCTCTCGGGGATGAGGAGGTGGAAATCGCCGTCGATTACTGCGGAATCTGCCATTCCGACCTGTCCGTGCTCCACAACCAATGGGGCAATGCCGTTTACCCGCTTGTCCCGGGCCACGAAGTCTCGGGCCGCATCATCGCGGCGGGTGACCGTGTCAAAAATGTCCAAGTCGGCGACCGCGTCGGCCTTGGTTGGTATGCCGCCAGCTGCATGGCCTGTGCGGACTGCCTGCGCGGCGACCACAACTTCTGCCCGAGCGGCAAGGACACCATCATCGGACGCCACGGGGGATTTGCGGAATGCGTGCGTGCACACTGGGCGTGGGCCATACCAATCCCCGACGGCGTCGATCCCGCCAAGGCCGGGCCGCTGTTCTGCGGCGGCATCACGGTGTTCAACCCGATTGTGCAATTCGGCGTGAAGCCGACCGACCGCGTCGGCGTCATCGGCGTCGGCGGCCTCGGGCATCTCGCCGTCCAGTTCCTCAACAAATGGGGCTGCGAGGTCTTCGCGTTCACGTCATCGGAGGACAAGAAAGCCGAACTGCAAAAGCTCGGCGCGCACCACGTCGTCAACTCGCGTGATCCGGCTCAATTCAAGGCCCTCGCGCGCTCCATGGATTTCCTCCTCGTCACGGTCAATGTGCCGCTCGACTGGGGCGCCTACATCGAGACGCTGGCACCCCGGGGACGCCTGCATTTCGTCGGCGCCGTGCTGGAGCCTCTCAACATCGGCGTCTTCCCGATGCTGGTCGGACAGCGCTCCGTCTCGGCATCGCCGCTGGGCAGTCCGGCGACCACGGCGCGCATGCTCGATTTTTGCGCCCGGCATGGCGTGGAAGCTGTCACTGAAAGCTTCCCCATGTCCAAGGTGAACGACGCGCTCGCACACCTCGAATCCGGCAGGGCACGCTACCGCATCGTGCTCGAGAACGACCTCCAATGATCCGCGCCGCCCTCCTTGCCACCGCCCTTGTCGCCGTCGGTTGCACCACACCGGACGGCGAACTGGCCTCGCTGGCGCGCCAACGCCTGGCGCTCGCACCGGACGTTGCCTGGACCAAATTCTCCCGCGACATCCCGGTTTACGATCCGGCCCGTGAGACGACCGTGCTGCAATCCGCCATGGAGCAGGGTCGTCTGCACGGCGTTCCGGAGGAGACCACGCGCCGGTTCTTCGCCGCGGAAATGGAAGCCTCCCGCCGACTCCAATGGGAGTGGATCCACGCATGGCGCAAAGGATACCCGCAGCCGGTTGGGGCGCCGCGCGACCTCGTCGGGGATCTTCGCCCGCGATTCGACGACATCCAGAGACACCAGATCACGGCCCTCGCCCGCGGGGCGAAGCCCCTCACGATCTCTCAACTCACCGAAGTGTCGGAGCGCTTCCTGCCGAAGAACTGACGCAGCAAGGCGCCCGACTCTTCGCCCAGCACGCCACCGGTCACCTCACACCGATGGTTCAGGGCCGGGTTCTGCAGCAGATTGATCCACCCCCCGGCCGCGCCGCTTTTGACATCGGGACAACCGAACACCACACGGCGCAGGCGCGCGAGCACGATGGCCCCGGCGCACATCGGGCACGGTTCCTTTGTGACGTAGAGGTCGCATTCGTTCAACCGCCAATCCCCCACCGCGGCCTCGGCCTGGGTGATCGCGAGCATCTCGGCATGCGCCGTGGCGTCCTTCAACATCTCGACCTGGTTCCACGCCTTGGCGATGACCACCCCGTCGCGAACGATGACGGCGCCGATCGGAACCTCCTCCGCCGCCCCTGCCTTGTGCGCACAGCGCAGCGCGGTCTGCATGTAAAATGCATCCGGCTGCCAGTCCCGGCCTTGGATTCCGGTCACATCCATCCTAACCTCCCGGCATGTCTGTCATCGTCGCCCCTTCGATCCTCGCCTGCAATTTCGCGTGCCTCGGCGAGGAAGTCGCCTCGGTCACCCGCGAAGGCGCGGATTGGATCCACTGCGACGTGATGGACGGTCATTTCGTGGACAACATCTCGTTCGGCTCGGCCTTTGTCGAGGCGGCTTCACGGCACACGAACCTGCCGCTCGATGTCCACCTGATGATCACCAACCCGGACCGCTACCTCGACCGTTATCTTCCCTTCGCCGCCTCGGTGGACATCCATCTCGAAGCCGAGGCCGATGTGCCGGAGACTCTCCGGCGTATCCGGGCTGCCGGCAGGAAGTCCGGCCTCGCCATCAACCCCCACACTCCCGCGTCCGCCATCGAACCCTACCTCGGGCAATTCGACATCCTGCTGGTCATGACCGTGGAGCCCGGATTCGGAGGACAGCCATTCATGGAGGACATGCTTCCGAAGATCCGCGCCGCAGCCGGGTTGCGTGACCGGGCAGGCACCCCCTTCCACATAACCGTGGACGGAGGGATCAATACCACAACCGGCCGCCAGTGCCGGGGCGCCGGGGCGGATGTTCTGGTGGCGGGAACCTCCGTCTTCCAAGCGAAGGACCGCCGCGCGGAGATCTCGGCGCTGCGCTAAGCTCGCTCGCTCAGTCCCCAGCCCGGTCCAACCGCGCGAGGACTTCCCCGGCGAGGAACAGCGACCCCGCCACAAGAACCGGCGCATCCCCGGCACGCGCGGCGGCGAGCGCGTCCACAACCGACCCGGAATGCACCTGCGCAAAGCCGGCGTCAAGCGCCGCGGACCGCAAATCCCCGGGATCCGCTCCGCGTTCGCTGTCCACCGGCACCAGCCAGACCTCATCCGCGATCTGCCGCAGCAGACGCAGCAGCCCTGCGATGTCCTTGTCCTCCAATGCACCGAATACGAGCCGCGCACGGCGGTCGCCGAATGCCTCGCGCCATGCCTCCACCAAAGCCCGGGCGGCCTCGGGATTGTGCGCCCCGTCGATGACCATGTGTTCCCCGACACGCTGGAAACGCGCCGGCCAGGCGACCGAAGCCAACCCTTCCGCCCGCGATGCGGAATCCGGCACAAGAGCCGCCGCATCCAATGCCGCCAAGGCCACCGCCGCATTCCAACGCTGATGGGCGCCCGCCAGCCCCAGCGGGCCGCCCCTCCACGGCTCGCGGACAAATGTGAGGGGCGCATCCTGCGCCGCCGCCCGGCTTTCGATGACGGCGCGCACGGCATCGGGTTGCGGGGCCGAAACCACAGGCACGCCCGGCTTGATGATTCCCGCCTTTTCCCCGGCGATTTCGGAGAGGGTTTTCCCCAGCCATTTCTCATGGTCGATGCCCACAGGGGTGATCACCGACACCAGCGGATCAACCGCGTTCGTGGCATCCAAGCGCCCGCCCATGCCGGTCTCCCAAACCACGATGTCCACACCTTCCCGCGCAAACCACCACGCCGCCAGCACGGTGGTGAGCTCAAAAAATGTCGGTGCATGATCCCAACCGGCCGTCGCGCTTCTCAGCCGACCCAAGCCCTCCGCCGCCTCATCCTCCCCGATCAGATCTTCGCCGATCCTGATGCGCTCGCGAAAATCGACCAGATGCGGCGACGTGTAGAGTCCGCAGCGGAGGCCGTCCGCACGCAGCACGCTTTCAAGCATCGCACAGGTGCTCCCCTTGCCGTTCGTGCCTGCCACATGGAGGAAGCGCAGATGATCCTGCGGCCCGCCCATCGCAGACAGCAGACGCCGCGTGTTGTCCAGCCCCAGCTTGATGCCGAAGATCTGGGTCCCGTAAAGCCACGCGAGCGCGTCGCGATAGTTCACTTGCCGCGGTCGAGAAAATCGAGCAGTTGGGAAAGCACCGTGCGCATTCGGTAGCGCGGCACGATCATGTCAACCAGCCCGTGATCCTGCAGGAACTCGGCAGTCTGGAATCCCTTGGGCAACTCTTGGTGCGTGGTCTCGCGGATGACCCGCGGACCGGCGAACCCGATCATGCACTTCGGTTCGGCCACGATGACATCACCCAAGGATGCGTAGCTCGCCATCACGCCGGCGGTTGTCGGGTTGGTCAGCACGGAAATGTAGGGCAGGCCGGCTTCGCTGTGCCGGGCCAGGGCACCGCTCGTCTTGGCCATCTGCATGAGGCTGAGCATGCCTTCATACATGCGGGCGCCCCCGGAGGCGGAAATGACGATGACCGGGCGCCTCTTCTCCGTGGCCCGTTCGATGATGCGGGTGATTTTTTCCCCAACGACCGACCCCATGGTCGCGGCAATGAAGTTGAAATCCATCACGGCAAGGCCGATGGGATGGCCGCCGAGTCCGGCATCGCCGGTGATGACGGCATCCTTCAGGCCGGTCTTTTTCCGGTAAGTCTCCAGCCGCTCCTGATAGGTGGCCACGCCGCGGAACTTGAGCGAGTCCACCGAGAGCATGTCGGCATCCCGCTCCTGGAAGGTCCCCTCGTCCACGAGACTCTCAATGCGCTCCCTGGCGCCGATCGTCATGTGGTGCTGGCATTTCAGGCAGACGTAAAGGTTCTGGGCCAGTTCGTTCCTCGTGATCACCTCGCCGCAGGAGGGGCATTTGACCCACAGGCCCTCCGGAACATTGCTCTTGGCTTTCGGCCGGAGTTTCAGCGCCGGCTTTTGGAAAATTCCCATGGCGCCTTTCTACCCGCGGGCAACGGTAATGACAACCACGGCGGAGGCCCCCGCCTCGCGCAAGACGCCGGCGCAGGCGTCCGCCGTCGAGCCGGTGGTCAGAACATCATCCACCAGGGCCAAAAGGCGCCCCGACACGGCGCTCCCCGCCTTCAACTCGAAGGCTCCCTGCAGGTTCTCAAACCGTTCCTCACGGTGAAAATGTGTCTGCGTGGGCGTGAAACGGCTCCTGCGCAGACAGTCGGCGACCGGCAGCCCCAGACGCGGTCCCGCGAGCCTGGCAAGCACTTCGGCCTGATTGAATTCCCGTGCGCGGAGCTTGGCCGGATGCAGGGGGACGGGCACGATCGCATCGAGAGCCATCCCCGCCAACCGCGCGTCGCGGAACCCCTCCCGGAGCATCCGCGCAAGCACATGGCGCAAGTGCATTTGCCGGTTGTATTTGAACCGGTGGATCAATTCCCGAACCACCCCCCGGCTCCGGTAGGCGGCCGTGGCGAAATCGAACGCCAGCTCACGGTCACCGCAGTTCATGCACCGGAAAACCGCCGTGACAGCTCCGCCGTAAGGCTGGCTGCACACCGCGCACCGGGGCCCGCTGAGACGGGTCCGCTCGCGCCTGCACCCCCTGCAAAGTCCCCCGGCCCGCACATTGAGCGCACAGCCGCAAGCCGCGCAATGCGGCGGGTAGAGCAGCCCAGCCGCCGCGTCAATCCAGCGCCGATGCCACCGGACGGAAGACATAGCGCAGGTAAACTTGCACCAGGAACCCGGTGAGCAGCAACACTGCCAGCGGCAGCAGCCCGGTGGGAACGGCGCCGCTGACGAGATTCGGCCCCACCCATGGCAGAAGCTGGGCCGCATCCCCGTGCACCGGCGCAAGGAAGACGCCCGAGGTTTGCTGGCCGAAAACCCACCCCGCATGCAGGCCGATGGGCAACCAGAGCGAGCGCGTCCGCACGGCCGCCACGCCGAGAATCCAACCCGCCACG
Organism: Chthoniobacterales bacterium; assembly: GCA_014879535.1. Classification (GTDB taxonomy): domain Bacteria; phylum Verrucomicrobiota; class Verrucomicrobiia; order Chthoniobacterales; family JACTMZ01; genus JACTMZ01. Next base: position 14,490 of record JACSRX010000036.1, on the reverse strand, counting down.
AACAAACTCGCCGCGGCGTAGACCAGCAGCCAGAAATCCGGCAGCGCGTTCACGAAGTTCAATGCCTCGGTGAACCCGCTCGTCCAGGTCACATCGGCTGGAGCAATGGCGGACTTCGCCGGCTTGATGAAATGGACCACGACAAAAAACAGGGTCGTCACCAGAATCGCGCCCCGGCGAGGCAAACTCCACAAGCACACACCAAGGATCACCCCCCGGAAAATCGCCTCTTCAACCCCCGAAACCGCCGCCGCCGTCAGCACGATGCGGCCGAGGCGCGCCCAGTCGGGATCGGGCCGGAACGCGAACCAACCGGTCAATGCGTAAACCGCAGCGAGGAGCACGATGAGACCGAGAGCCACCGTGAAGCCGAACACGGCATCGGTCCGCGCCACCCGGTTCCGACGAAGATTGAGTTCCGACAACCGGCGGAGCTTGATCCAGCGGAGGGCGGGCCAGAGGAGAACGATCGCACTCACCTGGAAACACCGCGACAGCACACGGTGGAAGGGAAAACCCGCGAGCCAATCGGAAGTTCCCGAGGCCGCAAGACTCTGCCCGAGCCAGAATACAGGGGGGGCGACGAGCGCGCCGGCCACCAGCACCACAAGGAGGTAAACGAGGATTTTGAAGAAAGCCGGCATGGAAAGGATTCGGCAACCGCGGCGCCCAAGGCATCCCGAACGCGCCCCGCACGCAAGCTTTAATGCTGACCCAAGGAAGAGCGCCGGGAAACCGCGGCAGGCACAAGCAGACTACCGTTGCTGCATTCCTGCCCTGGCGGGGTTCGTCAGTCGGACCTCCGCGGCTCCCGACGCCGGACACAGGATAAAATGCCGGGCGCCCGGACACAATACGCGGCCTCAAAAATCATCCTTCAAATAACCTGAGATAAACATCTTGTGTGCCGGGGGCAGTTTGCTTAGAAGATTCAGGAATCCGCTTTTCAAAGCCGTCTCCATGACAAAGCCCCTCCTCATCGCGACCATTGTCTTCTCCATCGGCGCAGCCGCACTCGGTTTTCTGAACCGGGGCAAGTTGATGGAGGTCCGAACCGAACTTGAAACCGCCAATTCCGAGCTCACAGGCACTCGACAGGCACTCGACACCGCCAAGAAGGACATTGAGACCCAGAAGGAACAGATCACGAGCCTGAGCAGCGAGAAGGATACCCTGACGGCCAACTTGGGCGAGGCGGAGAACGAACTGACCGCCACAAAGTCCGAATTGACCGCCGCTCAGGAAAAAGTCACTGCAACGGAATCCGAGCTTGCCTCGCTCAAGACTGACGCCGAAGCCAAAGACACCCGCATCGCCGAGCTTGAGCAGCAGATTGCGGACGGCGCCCCGGCGGGTGGAGGTGCCCCGGCAGGGAACGCCGAGGAAATTGCCGCCGAACGGGATGAACTCCGCACGGTTGTGGCCGGACTTCAGGACAAAAACACCGGGTTGGAGGCACAGGTTGCCGAACTGCGCCGCAAGGAAGAATCCCGCCAGAAGTCCCAAATGCGCCAAGGGTTGCAGGGCACCATCCTTGCAGTCAACCAAGCGTGGAACTTCGTCGTCCTCAGCCTCGGGGATCGTCAGGGCGTTGTTCCGAATGCCGAAATGCTCGTCCAACGCGGCAACCAACTTCTGGGAAGAATCCGCATCACCTCGGTGGAGCCATCCACCTCGATCGCCGATATCCTCGTCCGCACCGTCCCCCGTGGATTGAGCGTGATGCCCGGCGACACGGTGATCTACCAATCCCAGCGCGATTGACACCCGCCATGGCACGTCTCGTGCTGCTCGCCATCCTGACCGCACTCACGGCCTTTGCCATGGCCGGTTGCCAGACCCCCCCTCCAGAATCCGACGCCTCGCGACGCGGTGTCAGCACCATCCCTTGGAACCGCCCTGCAAAATGGGAGGGCGGCGGGCCGCTCGGCAGCCAGATGGGTGCCATGAGGGGCTATTGAACACCCCTTTTCACCGCGCCTTGGTCATCCGCGGCGGGGCTCTCGGTGATTTCCTGCTCACGCTCCCGGTATTGGCCAGCCTGCGCGAGGCGGCACCGGATGCCCGCCTGGAAATCCTCGCCTACCCGGGCCTGGCCTCGGTGGCGAAATCCGCCGGCTTTGTCGATGCTGTCCGGCCCATCGAATACGGCCCGTTGGCCGGTTTTTTCACGCACGGTGCCATCCTCGACCCTGCTCTCCGCGATTATTTCGCCTCGTTCGACCTCGTCCTGAGCTACCTCTACGACCCGGACGACATCTTCGCCGGGAATCTCCATGCCTCCGGGGTGCGGAGATTGATCCGTGGTCCACATCGGATCGCGGAAGGCGCGCATGCCATAGACCAACTCGCCGCGCCCCTTGCGGACCTGGGCATTCCCATGGCCGGCCGCGCCGTCCGTCTGGGATTCGATCCTGCTCCCACCGAACCGCCCACCATGGCCATTCATCCGGGCTCTGGAAGCAGCGCAAAAAATTGGGCGCCCTCAAAGTGGGCAGACCTGGCCCATTCACTGCTCGCGGAGTTTCCCGCCCCGGTTCGGCTCGCCGTGATCGGCGGGGAAGCGGACACCGCGGCTCTTGAGCCCCTTCGGCCCCTCGCAGAAACGGGGCGTGTCGTCTTCTGGGAGAATCTCCCGTTGCCGGATCTGGCAGGCCGGCTTTCCGGCTGCCGGGTCTATCTGGGCCATGACACCGGCATCAGCCACCTTGCCGCAGCAGCGGGAACACCCTCCCTGCTTCTTTTCGGCCCCACGGATCCCTCCGTATGGGCTCCGCCACACGAACACGTCCGCTACCTTCGCGCCCCGGGAGGGGATCTGGACGGTGTCTCCACCGGAACCGTCCTTTCCGCCGTCGGCAGAATCGGCGCCATGCCGCGACTTGCCAGCGGCGGAATCGGGATGAATCATCCGGCATGATGAGATTCCTGTCCGCCTGCCTCCTTCTCGCACTCTCGATTCCCATCACCGGCGCAGCCGACGACGAGGCCGCGGCATGGGAGACGATTCAGGACGAATCGGCCCAGTTGACCGCCGACCTGCCGGACGACGAGGCGGAGGGCAAGAAGTTGCTCGGTCAGCGCCTTGCCGCCCAGTTGAAGAGTTTCGAGAAGTTCCTCGCCGCCCACCCGGAAAGCCCCAACCGCTGGGAAGCACGCATGGCTGTCATGCAAATCGGCAATTCGATCGCCATGCTCGGGGACACGGAGCCGGATCTGGCTTCCCAAGCCAAGGAATTGCAGGCCATCGCCGATGACCCGGAGGCCCCCCCCCACATCCGCGCCGACGCCGGACTGGTGCTGCTGCAACTCACTTCGGTCGAGTTCGACCGCGATCGGACGGAAGCCTCGGCCCGCAAGCTCAGCGCGGCGGTGGAAAAATTCCTCGAGACCCATCCGGACGATGCGCGCGCCCCTGCCCTGCGCCTCACGGAAGCCCAAGCGCTCGAGGCCTTCGATCCCGCCCGTGCCCGCGAAATCTACACGGATGTGTCGAAAAACGAGGATCCGGACATCTCCCAAGCCGCCAAGAACGGGCTTGAGGTCATGGACATGCGAACCAAGCCGATCGAGTTGGCGTTCACCGCCGTGGACGGAAGAAAGGTGGACCTCGCCGACCTCCGCGGCAAAGTCGTGCTCCTGGACTTCTGGGCGACATGGTGCCCCCCGTGCGTGGAGGAAGTGCCGTCGGTGGTCAAGACCTACGAAAAATTCCACGATCAGGGTTTCGAGATCGTCGGCATTTCTCTGGACGAAGACAAAGCCGCTCTCGAGAAATTCACGGCTGAGCACAAGATGCCATGGCCCCAGTTTTTCGATGGCAAGGGATGGGAGAACGAACTGGCCCAACGCTTTCATATCCAGTCCGTGCCCACCATGTGGCTGCTCGACAAGGAGGGAAAACTGGCCGACCCGGCACCGCGGGGACGTCTGGATCAGGCGGTGGAGGCGGCTCTGTCCAAGAAAAATCCCTAACGCTTCCTCCCCGCCTCGGCGGCGGCGTGCCGCACGCGCCATCGCTGGGGCGCCTTCACGATGTAACCCGCGCATTTCCGCGCCCCGCAGCGACACGGGTGTTCCCTGTAGTGGGCGTAGTCGTAGTAGTAATCGTAGGTGATCTCCTCGCCGGGATCGATCCGGCGCAGCGCCACGATCCAGACACGCCCGCGCACGATCTGCGACTCGCAGTTGGGCTCGCAGGAATGGTTGATGTAGCGCGCCGTGTTCCACAGAACGCGGCCGTCGATGTCCGTCCTGCTGTTCAGCTCGAAGGTGTAGATGCAGCCGTCGCCACCGCGTGCTGCCCGCCGTCGGCGCAACTCCTCGCGCCGGAATCCCTCATCCTTGTCGATCCGTTCCCCCGTGTATTCGATGATCCTCGTGCCGCGCGGGATTGATCGCGTCGCGAACATCCCCTTCCCGTGGATTCTGGATCCACGCACGGCGGCCCATTGGCTTTCGGTCGGTTTCGGACGGGCTTTGGAAGCGGACGGCATATCGCGGGGCGCTTTCCTACCATGAAAAACCGCCGGACAAAAGGCCCGCCGGCAATCTTCTCGCCTCCGCAACCGCGAATCCTAATATCGCCACCACCGCCATGAACCCCATCCGCCTCTCCCTTTTCGCCGCCGCAGCGCTCTCTTGCACCGGAATCCTCCGGGCCACGGACAACTCGAAAGTGCAGATGCTTCCCGACTCCGGAGAACTCCAGCCCGGGGCCACGATCGAGTTCCGCTTCCCGGAGGCGATGGTGGACAGCGACCACCTCGGGCCGGCCGCCGAGGCCCCCGTGGTGTTCAATCCCGACCTCGCCGGCAGCTTCACATGGCTGAGCACGCGCAGCGGGGTCTTCAGTCCGGCCGGCCCCCTGCCACTCGGCGCATCTTGGGAAGCAGGCATGCGGCCGGGCCTCAAGACAGCACAGGGGCGTCCGGCACCTCAGGACTTCCACGCCGCCTTGTCCACGCCGTCTTTCGGTGTCACCACCGTGGCCAATGGCGTGTGGGACGAAGACAACGTCTCCCCCGATGTCTCCGTGCGGCTCGCCTTCAATCTTCCCGTCGCACCCGACGCAGCCTTCTTCCACTTCGCCGATGCGGACGGGAAAAAAGTTCCCGCCACCGTGCGTTTCGTGGGACGCAGCGACTATTTCAACGTGCCATCCGAGGCGGAGGAGTGGGATTTCCGGTGGCAACTGGCACACGACCCGGCGGCGGAAAGAAACAATCCCGACGGGGAATTCCCGGCCCGGCTTGTCGTCACCCCCGCCACACCGCTGCCGTCCGGGAACGGCTGGACAATGGTTCTCGACGCGGGGTTTCCGTCCAAGTCCGGAGACCACAAGCTGACCGAGCCTTGCCGGGTTTCGCTGGGCACCGTGAGCCCCTTCACTCTCGATGCCGTGGAGTCGGGCAATTACATCAACTCCGGCCCCACCCTCACGCTGCAGTTCAACTCCGCCATCGCGCCGGACATCACTCCGGAAAATGCGGCGGAATTTTTCACGATCACCCCGATGCCTCCCGATCCCGAATGGGAAATCGGCTACGACACGGTCATCTTGCGCGGAAAGTTCGAGCTCGGACGCGAATACAAGCTGCTCCTCGCCGACGGCGTCTGTTCGTCATCCGGGCAGGCCTTCGAGGGAAAACGCGAGCACACGCTGAAATTCGGTCCGGTGGCCCCGCGCCTATACCTCCCGGAACTGACCATGGCGCAGATCCTCGGCGGACGCCGCCAGCTTCCGGTGCGTTCGGTCAACCTGGAATCGCTCCAAGTCAAAGCCACCCTCCTTCCAGCCGACCAGGCCGCGCGCGCTCTCGCAGCCTTCACGGTGCACGAATGGAAATACAGCGAGGGCGAACCCGTCCCGACGGGGGAATTCCAAGGCGTCGTCCTCTGCGACAAAACCCTCCCGCTCACCGACACGGATCCCAACCTTAGGCAGACAACCGACCTCGACTGGACCGAATTGCTCGGCGGCAAGAAGGCCGGCGTCATTCTGCTCGAACTGCAGGGACACCCGTTCGCCTCCGTCGGCGGCAAGCGGCCCGGTGCCCAAGCCCTCATCCAACTCACCGACCTCGGCATCCTCTGGAAAAAGGTCGGCAACACGATCCGGACTTATGTCTTTTCCAACTCCTCGGCCACCCCCTTGAACGGCGCCGTCGCCGAGTTGCTCGATGCGGAATTCAAGCCGCTCGCAAAAGCCGCAAGCGATGCCGCCGGCGATGCCGAACTCGCCTACAAAACCGTGCCCGCGTGGCTGCAGGTCCGGTCTGGTGACGACACCTGCGTGCTGCGCATGGGCCCCTCGGCCGACACCCTGCGCGCCGGGGAATGGTTCTATGCCAACTGGGATCCGGCCTCCGCCGCCGCCTCCGGCCTCCGCTCGATGGTTTTCAACGACCGGCCGCTTTACCAACCTGGCGAGACCATCCACCTCAAGGGATTCGTGCGGCGCACGGGGGCGGACGGTCTCCAGATCGCCGACGGCGTGGAGTTGGCACTCATCTTCCGCAACCCGGAGTTCAACGAAGTCCAGCGTCAGTCGGTCACGACCGGCCCGCAGGGGGACTTCGACGCCGGATTCACCGTGCCCGCCACACCCCTCGGATCCTACAGCGTGCAGGTCGAACTTCCGGGATCGGAATCGGGCGCCAGCGTGCACTTCCTCGTTTCGGACTACCAACCGGACGCCTTTGAAATCACCCTCGAGATGCACGATCAATGGAACGCCGGGGCAGGATCCCCCGAGGCGCAAGTCACCGGGAAATATTTCTTCGGCGGCAGGATCTCCACCGCCGACATCCGCTGGACGCTGCGGTATTTCCGCGAAGCCTTCATGCCCGCGGGATTCGAGATGTTCCAGTTCCTCGACGAGCGCGACGAGGAGGAAGCCAAATCCCTGACACTGCACGGCGACGGGAACATCGCGAACGGAAACCCGTTCACCATCGCGCCGGAGCTCCCGACGCCCGAACTTTCCCCTTTCCGCGGCGTGTTGACCGCGGAGGTCACCGACCTCAACCAACAGACCGTCTCGGCGACCACCGGTTTCACCCGCGAGTCTTCGGATTTTTACCTCGGCATCCGGCGTCCGGACGAACATGTCGTGCGCCTCGGCGACGAGGTGGCGATTCCCGTCGCCGCCGTGCGCCCCGACGGACAACCCGTGGACAAGCCGGTGGACATCGACATCAGCATCGAAAAATGGCGCTTCAATGTCGTGCGCGCGCTCGGAGCCGGAGGAGCCGTGACCTTCCGCCGCGATCTCATCAAGGAACCGCTGATCGAGAACCGCGTGAAGACGGTGACCGTCGAGAACACCAAGGATGGATGGTCCGCGGGTGACCGCGCCAGCCTGCGCTTCAAGACCGGCACCGTCGGGCACCATCAGGTCACCGTGACCGCCAGAGACAGCGGGGGACGCAAGGTTGTCTCGACGACTTCGTTCTACGTTTACGGCAAGGGCGAAACCGTCTGGGACTACAGCAACCCCTACGAGGTCACCCTCGTTCCCGACAAGGATTCCTACCTGCCCGGCGACACCGCCCGCATCCTCGTGCAGACACCGATCTCCGGCGAGGCACACATCAGCATCGAGCGGGCATCCTCCATCCTGCGCAGCCAGCGCATTCCCCTCGAAGGAAACGCCCCCGTCATCGAGATTCCCATCGACGAAGCCGACGCGCCCGGCGTCACGGTCTCGCTCGTCATCCTGCGCGGCTCGGATGAAAGCCCGCGCAAATTCCCGGCCCCGGACTTCCGCTTCGGCGTGTGTCCGCTGCGCGTGGAACTGCCATCCGCCAAGCTCGACGTGGCCATCACCCCCGAAAAGCCCGGAGTGATGCCCGGCGAGGAGGTCGCCGCCGTCATCAGCGTCAAGGACCACCTCGGGAAGCCGGTGTCCGGAGCCGGGGTCACATTCTACGCCGTGGATGACGGCGTGCTCGCCCTCACCGGATTCACGAGGCCACACCCCGCCGACGTTTTCCTCGCCCCGGTCGGCACGCGCATTCTCACGGGATTGAGCCTCGCGCAGTTGCTCCCCGAGGACCCCGAGGACCTGAAGTTCTCGAACAAGGGATACCTGATCGGCGGAGGTGGCGAGGGAGGTCCTGTCGCCCCCCTGAGGGAGAATTTCCCCGGAACCGCGTGCTGGATGCCGTCGCTCGTCACGGATGAAAGCGGGGTTGTCACCGCGCGGTTCCCGGCCCCGGATGCCCTTACCCGTTACCGCCTCATCGCCGTCGCGGCCTCGGGCGCCTCATCCTTCGGCTCGGCGGAATCGTCGATCAACATCGCGCGTCCCCTGATGATCCTTCCGTCGCTCGGGCAGTTCGCCAACGCCGGCGACCACCTCGTCGCCCGCGCCGTCGTGCGCAACGAAACCGGCAGCGACGGAACCGTGGAGGTCATGCTGAAAACGCCGGCCTCGACGGACAAGGTCACGCTCGATGTGCCCAACGGCAGCTCGCGCGCCGCGGATTTCAAGCTCAGCTTCAAGAATCCCGGGACCGCCGACCTCGAATGGTCCGCCACCATGGAGACCGGCGGGAGGACATTTGCGGACCACGTCAAGACCGTGCTCCCCGTCCGCTCACCCATGCTGCAGTTGCGCGAGACCTATTTCACCGCCCTCGATGAGAGCACCAACAATCTCCTGGCGAACGTCAATCCGCAGATGACCGAGGGGCGCGGCGAGGTCGCCGTGACCGTCTCGAACACGCGGCTCGCCGCGCTTGGCGCGAGTGCGCGGTTTCTCGTCGATTATCCCTACGGCTGCGCCGAGCAGCGGACTTCCGCACTCGTCCCCTGGCTGGTCATGCCAACCCTCGGGCCCTTGATGCCGGGCTTCGCCCGCGACGGGGACGAGACGTCGCGCGTCATCAGGGAAACCATCGACGGGCTCTTCGAGCTCCAGACCGCGGACGGCGGCTTTTCCTTCTGGCCCGGCTCGCAGGAATCGTCGCCCTTCGCCAGCGCCTGGGCCGCGATCGTGATCGCGCGCGCCGAACAGCAGGATGTCGCTCTGCCGAAGGGCATGGACAAGCTCCTCGAGTATCTCGCAGCCTCCCTGCGCGGGATCGAGCCCGGCACATCGCCGTCATCGCTCGCCGAACGCGCCTTCGCCGCCTACGCGCTCGCGTTGTCGGGCCGCGCCGAGGCGGCCTACCACGAGGAGCTCTACCGCCGACGGGGCGACATGTCCCGTGAGGCCCGGGCCGTCCTGGCCCTGGCGATCATGGAGGCCAAGGGCCCGCGCAAGATGGTGGCCGATCTGCTCAAGGCCGACAGGAATGCACCCGAGGTTGTTTCCCCCTACGGCAACGCGCTCCGCGAGAGCGCGATCCGCCTGCTCGCGTGGACCCACCACGATCCGAAGAACAAGGAGGTGGGGATTCTCGTCACCGAATTGCTGGCCTTCGGACCTCGCAGCGGCGGCGTCACCACGCAGAGCAACGCATGGGCGCTGCTCGCCTTCAGCGATTACTACACGATCGTCGAGCAGGCCGGACGCGGACCGAAGAATGTCCGGGGGACCATCGTCTCCGGCACATCCTCGTCACCGTTCGACGTGGACAATTCCCGCCCCGCCTTCCGCGAAACCTTCCCCATCACCCCGGACAACGACCCCGCGGTCCTGCGTGTGGACAACCCGGCGGGGGCACCACTCTACGGGGAAACCGGATTCGCGGTCTATCCCCCCCTCGGCGAGCAACCGCCGCAGGATCGCGGCTTCGCCGTTTCACGAAGTTACAGGAAAATCGGCGACGACGGCTCCCTGCAACCGGCGGAAAACCTGAGCGTGGGTGACCGCATCGTCGTGACCCTGCGCGTCGAGACCGCGCTTCCGGCCCACTTCGTCGTCATCGACGACCCGCTGCCGGCGATCCTCGAGGCGGTCAACCCGGACTTTGTCAGCCGCAGTGTCGGCGCCGCGGACGATTCCACCCCGTGGGTGGTCAGCCACCGCGAGACGCGATCCGACCGCGTGGTTTATTTCTGCGACGCGTTGGCCCCGGGGGCGTTCACCTTCCAATACCTCGCCCGCGTGCGCATGGCCGGCGAGGCCACGGCGGCTGCCACCAAGGCGGAGGCGATGTATCGTCCGGAACGCTTCGGCCTCGGCACCATCAGCCGTCTTGCAAGCAAGCCGGACCGCGAGCCGTGAAACGGGTCGGGTTGATCGTTCTGCCCGCGCTGGGCGCGGGACTGGTTGCGGACGCCGCCCTCCGGTTGGCACCGCTGCCGGATTCGTTGGCTGCGCCGCCCCCGGCGAGCACGGAATTTCTCGACCGCAACGGCGAGCCCCTCCGCCTGATGCTGGTGGACGACCGTAGCTACAACAGCCGCGCCGGCTTGGATGAAATTTCACCGAACCTCATCGCCGCCACGCTCGCAGCCGAGGACGCGCGGTTTTTCCGCCATCCGGGATTCGATCCTTTGGCGATTGTGCGCGCCGCGTTCAACAGCCTCCGCGGCGCCAAGCCGGTGTCCGGCGCCTCGACGATCACCCAGCAACTGGTCAAGGAGCCGGGGCCGAGAACATTCGGAAGCAAGATCCGAGAGCTCGTCCATGCCGTGCAGGTCGAACGCCAGTGGTCCAAGAAACGCATCCTCGAGGAGTATCTCAACCGGCTCGATTATGGAAACCTGCGCACGGGCATCGCCTCCGCCAGTCGCTATTACCTCGCGAAGCCCCCCTCCGACCTGAGTCCCGCCGAGGCGGCATTCCTCGCCGCGCTGCCCAAGGCACCCGGCAGGCTCGACCCGCATCGGAACTGGCCCGGTGCAGTCGAGCGTCAGCAATGGATCCTCCGGCGCATGGCCGGAAGCGGCGCGCTCTCCGCCGAGGAATACGCGCGCGCCCGCACCGAGCCGGTCGCCCTGCGCCCGCACCGGCAGGACTTCGCCGCGCCGCATTTCGTCGATCTGCTTCTGCAGCGCCGCGGCATTCTCCCGCCCGGCGGCGGACCCGTGCGAACCACCCTGGACCTCAACCTGACCCGGCGCGTGGAAAGGGCGCTTTCGATGCAGCTCGCACGCATGGCACAACACAATGCCCGAGGGGCCGCGGCCGTGGTGCTGCACAACCCGACCGGCGACGTGCTCGCACTGGCAGGATCGGGGGACTACTTCGCTGCCGGCGCCGGGCAGGTCAACGGCGCATGGATCGCACGCTCGCCGGGATCGGCTGTCAAACCGTTCACCTACCTCCTCGCGCTCGAACACGGAGCCAACCCGGCCACCGTGGTGCCGGACGTTCCCTCGACATTCGAGACCCCGACGGGCATCTACCGGCCGAACAACTACAACCACCGCTTCCACGGGCCGGTGAGCCTGCGCCACGCGCTGGGCAACTCGCTGAACGTCGCCGCTGTCCGGACCTTGGAGCTCGCGGGTGGACCATCCGAACTCCATCGCCTCCTGCTTCAACTGGGCCTGTCCACGCTGAACAACCCGGCGGATCACTACGGCCTCGGACTGACCCTTGGCAACGGCGAGGCGCGGCTCCTCGAACTTGCGAACGCTTATGCCACGCTCGCCCGCGGCGGTTTGCATCTCCCGTTCCGCCTGTTGTCCGCGGGCGCAGAGCCTTCCCCCGGCGACGGGAGACGCCTTTTCAGCGATGCATCGGCTTACCTCATCAGCGACATGCTCGCCGACAACCGCGCACGGGCCGCATCCTTCGGACTCAACTCCTACCTCGCCCTCCCCTTCCGCGTGGCCTGCAAAACCGGCACCAGCTCGGACTACCGCGACAACTGGGTGGTTGCTTACACCCCCGAGTTCACCGTCGCCGTGTGGGTCGGGAATCCCGACGGCCGTCCCATGCGGGGCATCACCGGGGTCACCGGCGCTGCACCCGCCATGCACGACATTTTCACGCACCTTCACCAAGCCCGCGGCACCACATGGTTCGCGCGCCCCGCGGAAATCCGCGAGGGATTCGTCCAGCCGTTCACCGGTCATCTCACCGCAGACGCCAAGCCGAACGCCGTGAAAGAAATCTTCTCTCATGGTCCGCCATTGGAGAATCCGGCGGACTACGATGCGCAGGGCCGCGTTCTGCTGCCGCCGGAATACCGCGAATGGCTCGAGGGACCGCAGAATGGATTGGGCGACATGGTCGCCTGCGCGGAAAGCCCCGGGAAACTCCGCATCGTTTCCCCGGCACCCGGCACCGTCTATTTTCTCGATCCGGATTTGCCGGCCGCGGCGCAGAGGATCCCCCTCCGCGCGGAAGGCGGACACGACCTCCACTGGTCCAGCGCGACGCTGGAATGCGACACCGCGGAGCCGCACAAGACGGTGGCACTGCGCGAAGGGAAGCACACGATCACCGGCGAAGCCGGGGGACAGACCGCCACCACATGGATCGTGGTGCGCCCGCTCTGAGCATGGACCACGAGGTCGTGGTTCTCGGCGGAGGGGCGGCCGGGTTGTTCTGCGCCCTCACTGCGGGACGGCGCGGACGACGCGTGCTGGTGCTTGAGCACAATGATCGCGTCGGGAAAAAGATCCGAATCTCCGGGGGCGGGCGCTGCAACTTCACCAATCTGCACGCTTCGCCGTCGAATTACCTCTCATCCAATCCCGGGTTCTGCCGCTCCGCCCTCGCACGCTGGACCCCGGCGGATTTTCTGGCCTTGGTCGAAAGCCACGGCATCCGCTGGCACGAGAAAAAACTCGGCCAACTCTTCTGCGACACCAGTTCGCGCGAGATCATCTCGCTCCTGCTGGAGGAGTGCGCCCGCGCCCGTGTGGAAGTCCGGTGCGGCGTCCGCATCCACGAGGTGACCAGACCCGGAAAGTTCCTCCTCCGCACATCGCGGGGCGAAATCACCGCGGATGCGGTTGTCGTTGCGACCGGCGGACTGTCGTTCGCGAAGCTCGGGGCCGGCGACCTCGGTTACCGGCTGGCAGGGCAGTTCGGATTGCGGCTCACAGAAATCCGCCCCGGCCTCGTTCCGCTGACTTATCGGGATGCGGACCGCGGGGTTCTCGGTCCGCTGAGCGGTGTCTCGCTGCCCGTGTGCGTGCAGCATCATGGACAATCATTCGAGGAAGCGATGCTCTTCACTCATCGCGGCCTCAGCGGCCCCGCAATCCTGCAAATCTCGAGTTACTGGCGCGAAGGGGAGGCCCTCTCGTTCGACCTGCTTCCCGCGGGAGGGGATGTGCCGGTGCCCGGGCGCGAATCAGCGGCCGCCCAGTTGGCCAAAGTCTGGCCACGTCGCTTCGCCGACGCGTGGTGCTCCCGTCACGCACCCCCAAAGCCCGTGGCGCAGTGGACGGCGAACGAGCGCAACCACGTGCGCCAAATCCTCCACCGCTGGCCCATGGAGTTCTCCGGCACAGAAGGTTACCCGAAAGCCGAAGTCACTCTTGGCGGCGTGGACACGAGGGATCTGTCCTCGAAAACCATGGAGGCACGCAGCGTGCCCGGGTTGCATTTCATCGGGGAGGTCGTGGATGTCACCGGCTGGCTCGGCGGTTACAATTTCCAATGGGCGTGGGCCAGCGGACACGCGGCCGGACTGGCCGTCTGATCAATAGCCGACCTCGACGATCTCGATCCCCAAGCTTTTCCCCGCCAAGGTGAGTTGAAACGTCAAGTCGTCCAAGGCAACGAGCAACTGCCGGCGCGTCTCGGTGCTCTCGGGAGCAAGGGCCAACGCGTCGGAAAGCGCGACAGCGCGCGCCAAGACCGTCCGCACAGCCGCGTCCTGCTCGGGCGAAGCCGCCTCGACGAGATCATGGATTCCGGGCGATGAGACCCCGCCATCAGGATCCGCACGGCCGGAGTAAATCACGTCCAACGCACGCACGCGTCCGCCCACTTGGCGCGGGTCGATCGTGGCGCCACCGAGCCACCGCCTCGGCAACACATCACCACTGATGGCGAGCATGCCCTGGAAAATCCTCGCCACCGCGCGCTCCGGTGAGGACAGAAAATGGCGCCCGCGGAAGTTGGACCCGTCGCCGTCCTCCCACGATGCGGCGAGAGTTCCAAGGTCCGTCTCGAGTTGTCCGCTCAGCGAAATCAATTGTTGCAGCGCGGACAACGCCTTCAGCGCATTCTTGTCGCTGAGTCCGGCGTCGGCGATGTCGCGGAGTTCCTCCAATCGGGTGGCTATCTCACCGAATGCATCCGCGCCGGAACCGCCCGAACCGGAGCCGAGGGGATCCGGAAGGGCAAGAAGCTCCTCCGCTGAATCCGGATCGACATAAAAGACCGCACACTCGGCCTGCTGGTAGGATGCCCGGGCCGATGCCAAGGACACATCGACCACAGGAAGCACTTCCTCCGCGGAAGATGGCGATGCAATCACCCGCTCCATGGAACGCACAAGCTCCCCGGTGCTTTCAGCCGCCACAGCGGAAGCCTCCCCGATCAACTCGGCATTCGCACGCGCCACCCTCGCGGACTGGTTCGAGGAAGCCTTCAGTGTCGCCGTGGGCGTCGGGGTGGGAGTTGGT
>JACSRX010000040.1 GCA_014879535.1 Chthoniobacterales bacterium | reverse complement strand
CACCTCTGGCTCGACAGCCCGCAGCATGGCAACGGACGCCAGCAGGAGGGTGATGACCACGCGGATTGCCATGACCGCTCCTAGCCCCACCCCCACCCGCATGCAAGCCGAGACAATGCTGAACTCTTGCGCAGACCTTCCAAGGCAAACGGCATCCGGAGGCTCAATGCCCGTCGCCGAAGAGGAAGTTCATCCACGACTTCATCCGCAGAAGCACCTTCCGCATGATGGAAAGGTGGTGCATGTGCTCGGTGTAGATCGCCGCGCTGCCCATGCTCCCCGGCGGAATGTTGAACTTCGAGATGTCCTCCTCGATGTCGAGTTCGACGATGATCCGGCCGTCCCCCTTGATCTGTTCCGGATCGATGAGCGTCCCGGTGGCCTGCAACTGTCCCTGCGGGATGTAAGCGCCCGCCCTCGCAACCTTCGCCTTGAAGAAACGCCCCGGCACCGAGGGGAGAATGATCTCGGCATCCGCGCCCTCGATGATGCGCTGCGAGCTGTTCTGCAGGAAGGCGGCGGCAAACGTCGTGTCCTCGGCGTGGAGGAACACCATCACCGGCCGCAACGGCATGGGGACAACATACATGCCGGGGCGGAGGAACATCTGCACCACGGAGCCGTCCGTGGGCGCGCGCACGACGGTCTGTTCCAGGTTGTAGCGGGCCGTGTCGAGGTCCGCCTGGAGGCGCGCCACGTCGGTGTTCACGCCCCCGATGGCCGCCGAGGCCTCCAACTCCGCCCTTGTCGCCTCGGCCTGCGCCGCCTCGGCCTTGCTGCGCGCGGCGAAGAACTTCTCCTCGGCCTGTTTGAACTGCGCCTGGGAGATGGCTCCGCTTTTGACAAGGCTCTGCGAGCGCTCGTAGATGTCCTGTGCGGCGGCGCGGTCGGCCGTTGCGGCATTCATCTGCTGGGCAGCGGAATCGGCGGCCGACCGCAACTGGGCGGTGGCCTGGGTGGCGTCCGCCAATTGCGCCTCCAGCGCCTTGACGGCGTTTTCATAGCGTTCGGGGTCGATCTTGAAGAGCACTTCGCCGGCCTTCAGCGGCACGCCGGTCTTGACTGGAACCTCGGTGACGCGGCCGCTGACCGTGGGGATGATCGGCGTTGTGGTGAAATAGAACCTGCCCTCGTTGCTGAAGGGGTGGTTGTAATTCATCGCCAGGATGAGGAACCCCACAAGACCGACACCCCCCAGCGCCGCGGTCAGCAGGGTGAAACCGTTGACCGGGATCTTGAAGATTTTGAAAACGGCGATGGCGATGGCCGCGTAAGTAAGAATGAGGAGGAGATCCATTTTCAGGCTCCCGGCGGCTTTTGCGCCGCGGCCTCCAAACGCTTCACCCTCTCCTCCAAGCCGGCCAGACGCGCAGCATCGGAGGACGATTTTTCGCCGGGTCTCTGCCCGCGATAGCCGTGCTCGGGATGATAGGAACTGGCCCAGATCCAGAGGAACGGCCAGATGGCATGCAGGGTGAACAGGCTCACCCACCCGGCCGTGTGGATGGCGTCCTGATGGGGATGATTGCGTCCCTTGGCGATGTGGTAGGGAACGTCATGGATGGCGATGAGCCCGTAGGCGAATGTCAGAACGACGAAAATGATGAGCCCGAGGGCGAACCATGTGAGGAAGTCCATGGATGATCAGCGGTTGATGTCCTTCGAGGCGGCGATTTCGGAGAGCGCCTGCAGCCCCTGCGGGCCGATCGTGCCCACCGCTTCCAGCTTTCCTCCGAAGCGATACCAGATGCCCTGGTTCGCACGCGGGAAGTAAATGAAGGCCCCGTTCTCGGGAAGTTTTCCGCAGAGCACCGGCTCGGTGGCGTGCCCGTCGAGAAAATCGAGGCATGTCCGGAACCACGGATGCGAATTGTTCCCTTCGAAGATTTTCTCCACCTCCGTCCGGACCAAGGCCACCGTGGACAAGGTGATTGTCTGTTCCGCCATCTCCCGCCGCTGCGCCCAAATTTCCTCGATGTCGAACGTTTCCATCACCGGAGATGAAACAGCAACGGCAGGCCGAAAAGCAAGGCAACGCCGATGGTCAGGCCGATGCTCACCGCGGCTGCCGGTCGCCGCCCAATCCGGCCGATCAGAGCCACAACCATGATCGCGTTGAAAATCGGGCAGAACAGGAACCACCATCCGTAACGAGCCATGAACGCCGACAACCGTGCCATGCAAGCCGGACCCTCCGGAACATCCCCCGCTTTGACCAGCAGGTGGAGGCCCAGAACCCCGAGGCACACGATCACAAACTGGACGAACGTCAGGACGCGCAGGGGGTTCAATCACCTCCAGTCTCCGCTTTGCCTCCGGAAAAGCAAGCGTATCCGGAGACCGGAAAATCCCGCCTCAGTCTATTCTTCGGGGGGCGCCTTCTCCTTCTTGGGTTTGGCTTTCTTGGATGGCTTTTCCGCCTTGTCGCCGCCCTTCCAGTGACCAGGAGACCCGGACGGTGAGTTGGCGTTGTTGAGTTCGGGCGTGTTTTTTTCCCGTTCAGCGAGCCGGGTCTTCGCCTGCGCCATGATCTCATCCGTCGCGATGCTCGGTTTCGTCTGGGCTCGGAATGCAGCCATCAGTTTCTGCAGCTCTGCGACTTTCTCCGGGTTCTCATCCGCGAGATTCCTCGTTTCGAGGGGATCAGCTTCGATGTTGTAGAGCTGCAGCACATACTCGCGAGGGGCGTCCCCACGGAACTTGCCGCCCAATGTGTCGGGATCGGAATCCTCCAAGACCAGCTTCCAATCACCATCCCGCACAGCCCACGCAGTGTCGTTGTCCACACACCAGTAGAACTGCCGGCGCGGCGCATTCGGATCCGTGCCGTCGAGATACGGCAGGAGATTGACCCCGTCGAGTTGGGCGGATTCCTCGGTGCCTGCGTCCCCCGCGGCCGCAAGAAACGTCGGATACAGGTCGAGTTGCGAAACGGGCTTCTTGTAAACCTCCCCGCGGGGCAGTCCCTCCGGCCAGTTGAGGATGAAGGGCACGCGCGTGCCCCCCTCATACCATGTTCCCTTGCGTCCTTTGAGGCCGCCATTGTGCTGCAGCACACGGCCGGGTCCGCCATCGCTGCCACCGTTGTCGCTGGTGAAAACGATGAGCGTGTCATCCCGCAGACCCTTCTCCTCGAGCCAGTCCACGATGCGCCCGATGTTGGAATCCAAGCTTTCGATCGAAGCCTTCGCGACGTCGCGCGGGGTGAACTTTCCGTCAGGCGCCGCGTATTTCTGCAGATATTCCCAAGGCGCCTGCATGGGCGGATGCGGAGCGTTGTAGGGAAGATAGAGAAAGAAGGGGGTGTCGCCGGCCTGTTCCATGAAGTCGATGGCGCGATCGGTGAATTCATCAGTGAGGAACTTGACCTCCTTGACCGGCTCCTCCTGGTCGAAAATGTGGGCGTCCCTGCCCCGGCCGACACCGTGCATCACCTCGCCGACCGTCGGCTGGTAGTAGTCATGCTGTCCGCCGAGAAAGCCGAAGAAACGGTCGAACCCCCTGTCGAGCGGACGCGAGCTTTCGTCGAAGCTCAGATGCCATTTCCCGATCATGCCCGTGCGGTAACCTGCATCTTTCAGTGCCGCCGGAAGCAGCTTCAGGTCTGCAGGAAAGGGCGGGACGGTATCCGCAAAACCGTAATAGCCGAAACGCTGCTGGTTCTTCCCGGTGAGAAGCCCAGCCCGAGAGGGCGCACAAACCATTCCGGTCGCATAACCCTGCGTGCACATCACGCCGGTGGCAGCGAGCTTGTCGAGGTTCGGCGTCGTCGTCTTTGCCTCGTCCCCCCACGCCTCACCTTTGGGATAACAGGCGAGGTCGCCCCACCCCAGATCGTCCGCCACCACGAGAATGATGTTCGGCTTCTTGGGAGTCGCCGCCATCAAGGGCACGGCGGCGATCAGCGAGATGGGAAGGACGGCGCGGAGTCTCATGGGTTCGCCTTTTCCTTCTTCTTTTTGTCTTTCGCCGGCTTGTCCGGCTTGGGTTTTTTGCCCTTGGCCTCATCACGGGCCTTCTGCTCTGCCTCGGCCTCCTTTTCCGCCGCGGCGATCTGCTCGGGCGTGGGCGGCGGGACCTCGGCATCGGTGAGCAACTTCGGCCGGGCGGTGGCCTTGACGACCCCGGCGGCAGCCAAGGCGAAGGCTTCCCGGGTGACGGGATCCTTCAAGGCGTCCTTCGGCACGGCATCCCTCCATTGGGGGTCGAGTCTGCCGAGAACCGGACCGATCGCGGCCCAGTTGACTGCGGTCGATGCGGGGGCAGGCTTTCCTGCCAGCTCGGCCATCCTCTTGAGGGCGGCATTGAGGAGGCCGGAATCGAGGGGGGCGGAAGGATTCCACGCGGCATCACCCATGGGTCCGTCGCCCTTCTTGAAGGGGCCCGCCACATCCATCACCCCGTGGAGCGAAAGCAGCTGCGTGGCCTTCCACAAAGGCGAGCCCCACGGCACATCGGAATACCAACGCTGGATGAGGTTGTCTCCTGCGTCCAGCAGTGCAGCTTGGACCTGGACCGGGTTGACCTTGCGGGGCTGGACATTCTCCAGCGCGGCGAGCGCCGCAATGGCCCCGGCGGCCTGCCCGGTGAGCATCGTGCTCGGCTGCAGGCGCGTTGCGCCGTTCACGATGCGGGACTGGGAGATGTTTTTCTCGGCAAAAACCAGCCCGTCGATTTTCTCCGGAATGAACACCTCGAAGGGCACCTGGGCCGGACCGCCGGTTCGGGGCGGCTTGCCGGGATCAAGGTCCAATTCGACAACATGCCCGGTTTTCCCGTGGTCGATATCCATGAAGTAATCGACGATGGCCACGGAGGTCGGCCAGTGCTTGGCATCCTCGAAACGCCCCATGTCCGTGGTGCGCAGGGTGTAGATGCCGCGACCGCGGCGGGATTCGCGCACGTAGGGCATCTGGGGCATGAACTTGGCCATCTCGGCGATGTCGGGACGCAGGTCCAGCGTCGCCTTCACCTTGCGGTTGTATTCGGTGTTGTAGCCTTCGTCCTCGGCCAGACCCCAGTTCAGGCCCAGTTCATTCTGGAGGTAGTAGATCACGCTCATCGTGCGGTAGATGCCGTCCCGTTGGCCTGCCTTGCGTGCCTCCATGTTCTCCAGACTCGCCACGTCCATCGGATAATCCTGGTATCCGCCGTTCAATCCCGCCTGCGTGTGGCGTCCTTCGCTAAGCTTTCCGGTGGCAGGGCTGTCGGCATCCGCCATGCCGCGCCATGCGAGCAGCACCTGGTAGCCACGGGGACCTTGGTATCCCTTGCCCTCGCCGCCCCAGACGATCTTCCCGTAAAGCTGAGTCTTGGCGTAGCGGTTCTTTTCATATCCCGGGGGAGCCTCCTTGATCCTCAGATGGTCCGGAAGCCCCTCGGGATATTCCCGAATGACACCGAGGTAGGTGTCATACTGCACCGGGGAATCCGGCACGAGATTCTCGCTGGTAACGGTGCCCGCGCGGTAGCGTGCACCCGCAAGCGGCAGGATGTCGCCGTATTCCGTCGCTTCGACAAGCACCTTGCCCGCGACGTTTTTTTTGGCGCCGGCTTTCCCGAGTTCAACACCTGTGACCCTGTCGCCATCCTTCAGGACCTTTGTGATATCCGTCCCGGTCACGAGATCCAGCGTCCCCTTCTTCCGGGCCTCCTTGATGAAGGCATACAGCATCGCACGGGTCCATTTCGGCTCATAGCCCCCCTCCAACTGCACGGGCCACGCATAATAGGCGCGATACGGGTCCTTGTTCAACGAGTAGTAGAAATTCACCATGCTCTGGTGAAACTCTCGGTAGATCCCGCGCTCACGCACCGGGAATTTGAAAAACACCCCCTCCTCGTCCATCGAGGTGACGGCGGCGGCGGACATCTGGCCGCCGATCCAGTCGCTTTCCTCCACGAGGAGAACCTTCGCGCCCATGCGGCTGGCTTGGATCGCCGCCGCCCAGCCGCCGGTGCCGCCACCCGCAACGATGACGTCGTAGCTTTTCGCCACATTCGCAAACGGTGTGTTGAGCTTTTCGATCTCGTCCAATTCCACGGGTTCCAGGATGAGGTCATCCACCGCAACCGTGCTCTCCGCGGCGTTCTTCTCGTTGATCTGCGCGAAGGTCAGGACCGCCTTGAAATCCTTCCCCGAGGCGATGCTGAAGTTCCTCGCCCCGGCGAAATTCGTCGCCTGCAATCCCGTTGCGCCGGCCTTGAACCCATCTTCCTCCAAGGCATCGACACGCGCCTGCTCGATGCCCTTGTCGTCATAAAGTTGGCCCGTGAGCCGCTGGCCGGAAAAAGTCATGCTCAGCGTCCAAACCTTGCCCTCCCCATGGCGGGATCGCGTGGGCTGGGCGGACAATATCTCGGAGGCGCCGTCGGCAACCTTGATCAGTTGCAGGGTGCCATCGCCGGTGAAGCGTGTCGTGTAGAAGTTCTTTCCATCCTGCAGGCGCCCGACGAGACCGAGAAAGACTTCGGGATCGGGTGTCTTCGAAATTTCCGCGCGGATCTCGCCATCGGAGAACTCCGTTCCTTTCCGTCCGTCGGACAACAACCCCCGATACGCAATGATGGCGACATCACCCTTCCACAGGACCTTGAGGAATCCGTTGGCATCGACACCCCATGTCGGGCTGGCGCGGACGACGCCGACGTTCTCCCAGCCGGGAGGAACTTTGCCCAACGGGGCGGAGGAAAACGACGTGGCATACAGCTTGTCATCCGCATGGGCGGCATGGAGACAGAGCAAGGGCAGGAGGAAACGGATGGCGGTTTTCATGAGGGAATTATGCGACAGGACATCAAACCCCGCTGCGATCAAAACAGTTGCGTCAAAAGGCCCTCCATCCGTTCGAGGCACGGCGGTGGTGTTTTTCCAACACAACCCGAACGGAGAAGGTGTCCTCCTGTGTTCCTGAAGACGGAGGCATGGCATCACGCCGCCTTTCCGGGGGGCATCAGAAAGCCACGCCGATGGCGAAGTGGAGCGCGCCGATGGCTTCGCCCGACCGGGGGGCCGGATTGAGCCCGAAGTCGAGCCGGAGCGCGCCGATCGGAAGGTTGTAGCGCATGCCGGCCCCCACGCCGCAACCCATGTCTTCCAAACCGAAGTCCCGGGCGTCGGAGAGAAGATTCCCGGCATCAAGGAACACCGCTCCCTGCAGATCTCCGACGAACGGAAAGGTGTATTCGGCATTGAACACGGTGAATGTTTCGCCGCCGAGCGGGCAGCCACTCTTGTCCTCCGGTCCCAGCGAGTGTTCCGAGAAACTGCGCACGGTTGTCGCGCCGCATCAAGATTGAGCCGCCCAATGGCAACCTCGGGACCGATCACGAGGCCCGTGAGGACGAGGTTGCGAGCCCTATAAGTGGTTGCTCCGATGATGTGCTCCCACCGGCGCAATCCCGGAATGTCGAGGACGTCGATCTGCAACTCCCCGGGAGCAACGTCATCGTGAGTCCCCTCACCTCCGTATCGCCGCCGCTGCCACGTGAAATGAAGGTGATGTTCTCGAGCCGCAGCGTTTCCGGAAAGAGTGCGGGAAATTCCACCGTCTGTGGGCTCTCGGACTTCCCGCGCTGGAGCGATTCGTCCGCGGCGAGTTCAACCAGCACATCGCGGACCTCGACAAGCTTCAGGAGGGCCGGGGGACCGCCCCGGAGGGAGCCCCACAAGCTGTAGCGAAGGTTGATCATCCCGATGTCGATCCGCTGGATGGGCCCGGCTTCGGTGGGCCGCGCGCGGAAATTTTCCACCCGCAAGGTGGCGATGATGGAGCCACCCATCCCGTATTCGACTTCCAGATTCTGCAGCTTGGCGATGCGAATGATGAAATATCTGGTCAGTTCGAAAATGAGGGGTCGATGGAAAGCGGCGAGCAGCACCAACAAAACATGGACGCCGAGGCCCGGTCCGCGCAGCCACCTGCGCCCTCTGCAGCGCGGATTCGCCATCAGGGTTGTGCTGTCCAAGATGACCCGGCAGGCCTTCCGTGAGGGGGCGCGCACGGCGGCAAAAATCGATGATCAGCCTTAGCGAGGGATCATGCGGCGGATCAGCGCTGCATGTGTTCTGGTTCGAACCTTGTCGCATCTGCCCATGGGACGATGGAGGCGCCCTGCGGGATTCATGGCTCGCGCATCCTCGACTGCGGGCTGGCCGGCATGTCCTCCTCGGACACACCATGACCCTCACGCAATTCTGCCGCGAGGGCCAGGATCGCCGATCCCAGCCTTTTCTCCAAATCCTTGCGGGCTTCCGATTTCGGCAACCCGGTGTCGATCTCCAAGGGGACGCCAACCGCCACCCAAAGAGGGGTGGCCCGGAAGCGGCGCCAATTTTTGGCATTGTATAAGCGGTCCGATCCGATGACCACGCAGGGGACAATCGGCACGCCTGCCATCTGCGCAAGGGTGGCGGCACCCGGCTTGAGGGGCGCGCCGCCAAGGACGGATCTCGCCCCGTCGCGAATCCCCCCCTCGGGGTAAATCCCCACCACGTGGCCTTGCTTCAAGCGCTCCAACGCCACGCGAACCGCCCCGAGGTCCGCCTTGCTGCGATCAGTCGGAAATGCGTCCACGGAACGGAAATACGCCGCCGCCACGGGGTGCTGGAACAACTCGACCACCGCCATCCAGTCGATCTTGAACGGAACCAGCGACGTGATGACCGGCGGATCGAAATGGCTGATGTGATTCGATGCCAGCAAGAACGGGCCGCGCTGGCCGCCCAACCTGTCCATCCCGACCAGACGCCGCCGCGCAATGAGCGGAAACATGCAGTTCAAGACCGACCGTGTCGCGTAGTATCCGAAGCTTCCCACATCCACCTTTAACGCGATGCGCTTCTCGGCTTCAACCGCCAATGTGTCGCGATCACCGGCGGAGTGCGGAACGAAGTTCCGCCATGCAGTCCGCCGAATCAACCGGCTCCAACGGCGATGACGCGGTTGTGGCCGTGTTGCTTGGCTTCGAACATGGCTTTATCGGCACGTGCCACGAGAGTGTCGGTGGACTCCCCAGGGACGGCGAGGGCAACCCCGATGCTCACCGTCGCAGTGATGTCCCTGCCCTCGATGCTCACAGGCTCCGAGGCAAGTCGGCGCAACTTTTCGGCGATCACCGTGGCACCGGCAAGATCCGGCACACCGGAAAGGACGACCACCATTTCGTCCCCGCCAATCCGCGCACCAATGTCATCGTGGCGCAGGCAAGCGCGGAGTCGCTCCGCTGTGACCCGAAGGACCTCGTCCCCCGCAGCATGCCCGAAGGCGTCGTTGATGCCCTTGAAGTTGTCGAAATCGATGAACAGGACGGCAAGGCTGCGTCCGGTGCGCGGGAGGGCACTGCGCAAATCCTCCAAGCGCTCGAGCATTTCGCGGCGGTTGAGCAGATGAGTGAGCTCATCCGTGCGCGCCCGGTCCTGCAACCGCGATGTGGCGTCGTGCCGATCCGTGACATCCCGCCAAGTCAAACTGAGCTCGTTGCCAACCTTGACACCACGGATGTCGACGAAGCGGGCCCGGGACTCGCCAGGGATGCCATGCGTGTAACGAAAGTCGTCGAGTGCGAGAGGATCGCCGCTTTCCACAGTGCGCCGGTAATGATCGAACAACCCGGAGCTGCGGTGCGCCGGGAGCAACTCAAGCAGGCGTCGTCCCAAAAGATCCGCGCGGACTGTGCGGTTGTATCGGCAGGCGGCGGCGTTGGCGTCAGCGAAGACAAAATCCGTGATGACGCCATCCGGACCGTGCACAGCCCTCAGCAGAACATGCGGGTCCAGAAGGGAGTCCAGCATGGCCCTGACGCGGGCGCGGTCACTCTCGATCCGCGCTGCCGCACGCTCGCGGTTGGCTGCAAGCAGAACCACCGTGATGCTGATGAGAAAAAATGCTCCCAAACGGACGAAGTAAGGGACGGTGAAAAGGTGGCCGAACAACCAGCCCGATATGGCCAATGAGCCGATGGCCGCCATGCAAAGCAACGCGACCTGCCGCGGTGGGGCGAATACGGCCGCCACCAACGCCGGCAGCAGGAAGTAGTGCCGGAAGGAGAGATCGCGACCGGTGACGACATCGAGAACCAGCAGCGCAACCTCGGCGATCCAGAGAACGACGAGCCATACGAACATCGGGGACGCCTGGTCGCGAGCGGCAGATGTCGGGAACTTCATGTCTGGACTGCGGCTTGCCAACGTCTTGCGGTGGATCCCGCACGCTCCCAAGATTAGCAATCGGAATGCAGACCCCGCAAGCGGGATGGAATGATCAGGAGCCGCTGCCTCCTGAGGTAGGATTGGTCTCACGGCGACCTGCCTCCGTCCCGCCAATGCGGGACTGCGGCTCGAACCAAGGTTCTCATCCTGCCTCCTTTACCATGCCGGCCGGCATGGCTCCTGAGGTAGGATTCGAACCTACGACCAATCGGTTAACAGCCGATCGCTCTACCACTGAGCTACTCAGGAATCGCCGTGGCGGAACAGGTATTCAACCACGGAAACCACAGGGATTCAGTGCGGATTTTCCGCCGCGGAGCCCCTCACTCGGCGCTGTTGCCGTTCAGGCGGCAATGCCGCAGCACGATGTCACCGGCGGAGAATTCCAAGTAGGAGCCGGTGACGACGATCTGCTGGCCTGTCTCGAAAATCGGTTTGGAGGAGGTGATGTTCCCTGCCGAGTCGCGCTTGATCAGTTGCGCGTTGCCACCCTCATCCGAAACACGAATCTCCGTGTTGGGCTCGAAATCCTCGTTCTCGAAGAGGCATTTCACGTCGGCACCCGGGCCGTCGGGCGTGGAGAGCGTCACGGCCACCGAGGGATTGTTGACGGTCATGTCACCCGCAGCGACAGCCGAAACCGGCCCGCTCACGGTGAGCATCTTGTCCTGATACTTCGCCTGAGCGGCGGCGGCATCTTCGGAAAATTCGGTCGCGAGGGTTTTCCAATCCACCGTCGTGCTGTCTTGGGCAAAAGCCGTTCCGGCGGCGAGGAGAGCGGCGAGGAGGGAGAACGAGAGGGTTTTCATGGGCAGGAGCATGCCAGCCGCCGCGCCGGATGGCAATCGCGGGAGAAAGCCCCCCAACCTGACCACCGTCAGAAAAACTCGCCCTGAACAGGCTTGTCCGCCGCACCCGCCAGCTTTTCGAACTCCGCCGTCAGGCTGCGAAACTCGCACTCGCGGGCCAGAGCCAGCATGGCGGCGGGATCGGGACGGAGCGACAGGGCCTCCAGCACCACCGGCAACGGCAAGTCCTCCTCAAGCCGCACCAGTTCGAGGTTGTCGCGGAGGCGGCCCGCAGCGGCGGCGACCTTGGCGCGGAGCTTTTCGTTTCGGATCACCGCGGGGTTCTCCGCCAGCAGGGCCACGCGTCCGTGCTCGCGGACCAGTTTGGCAGCCGTCTTCGTGCCGACCCCCCCGACACCCGGGATGTTGTCCACGGCATCCCCCGTCAGCGCGAGCACGTCGGGGATCAGCCCCGGGGGCACGCCCCATTTGGCTTCGACCTCGGCGGGGCCGAGCAGAACGCCGTCCTTCGCCCCCCCCGTGTCGGTTTTGTTCGTCGAATAGACAGCGATCCCCTCGCCGACAAGCGCGTAGATGTCCTTGTCGTTGGTGGCGATGACCACGTCGCCCCCCCCCTTCCTGCGCGCCGCCGCCGCGTAGGATGCGATGAGGTCGTCCGCCTCGTGGCCCTCCAGGCGCACGTTGTGGAATCCCAGTGCGGCGACCGCCCGCTCGATCACCGGAAACTGCACCGACAAGTCCGGCGGTGTCTCCTCCCGTTGCTGCTTGTAGGACGGCAGAAGCTGCATGCGCCGCTCGGGAAGCCCCGCATCCCAGACCACGGCCGCCGCGTCCGGCCTCACATCGGCGATCATCTTGCGCAGGGCCTTGACGAAACCGAACACGGCATTGGTCGGCTCGCCGCGCGAGTTCGAGAGGTTGCGGATCGCGAAGAAGGAACGGTAGGCGTAGTAATGGCCATCAACGAGCAACAAGCGCATGACGGGAGGCTAACGCGCGGAGCCGTCGCCGAATAGCTCCAGTTGCTCCCCGCCGGAAAGCCCGACCGACAGCATCCCGAAGCCCAGCTTTTCGGAGAGCCTGCGCACGGTATCCACCGCCATACCCTCGTAGTGATTGTGGACAAGAACATACACGGCCTCCGCTTCGCCATGATGCCGGATCTTGACCGCCCAGTGCTCGAGCGATGTCTCCCTCGGCCATTGCAGCCTGCCATAGTGATGGATCAAACTCCCATCGGGTCCGTATTTGGTGCGCGGATCCCCCAGCAACCGGATGTAAAGGTGCTTGGCCGTGACGGGCAAGAACCCGAAGCCCGCATGCTTCTCGCGGTCCAAGGCAAGACGATCGGCCCAGACCCAAGCCACCCCGTAACGCGCGAGCAGGGATGCTGCATGCGCCGTCTCCCAACTCTCATGGCGGAATTCGATTGCGAGCGGCAATTCCGCGGGCCACATGTTCAAAAAACCCCTCAAAGCCCTATGTTCCGCCGGGCGCGCATGGAAAGACGACGGCATCTGCAGCAGAGAGCATCCCATGTGTCCCTCCAATTCAGCGGCAAGGCGACGCATCATGCCGATTTCCGGTGAAGGGTCTGCGAGGTGTTTCTCGTGGCTCAACGACCGCGGGACATTCGGGCAGAAGCGGAACGCAGGACCGACGAGCTCCGCCCAATGGTGCGCCGTGCGAGCCGAGGGCATGTGGAAGAAACTGGAATCCATCTCCACCGAAGGGAAATGATGCGCGTAGTGCTCCAGCCATCGGTTGCGGGGCAGCGAGTGCGGGTAAAACACATCCCGCCAGTCGTCGAAGCTCCACGCACAGGTGCCGGTGAAAATTGTTCCCGGCCGTGGAGGAGCAATTGCCATGTCTACGCCTCCGGCAATGGCGGCGGCGTGGCACGCCGGCGCCACGGGAGACGCTTCAATCCCATGCGCCTCCCCTCGATGTAATAGGCGATGGCCGCGCGCCCGAGCGCATAAGTCCCCGCGCCGGCCACGCCGCCGGAAATCATGTGCCCCCAGACCGGGAGGATTTTGACCGCCGCGCGTGCCGTCTCACGGAAAACCAAACCCGCACCGAACCCCACCCCCAGCGAAGCAATGAACTCGCCGGCCAGTCGCAGTGAGAAATCACGCCCGCTCACATGAATGATCAGCGAAACCATGAACATCTGCAGCGTGAGAAGGACAGGGAAATCCGCCAGAGGGATCGGCTGCATGCCGATGACCCCGGCCACCGCACCGAACGCTTTCAGAACAGTTCCAGCCAGCCGTGCCTGCGCCCCGCGGGCGGAAAAAAAACGGGCCATTTCCAGTTGGGCGTCTTCCGGAAGATAGTCGCAGAACCGGTCCCCGAATTCGGAGCGCTCGGTGGTTGGAAACCCCTTCTCCAAGCCGGCACGCGGGAGATGCCCGGAAAACACCACGGATGGGGATGCGCCTGCGGCCGCAAGCGCCGCGAGCACCGCCGCCGTGTCATCGCCGCTCCCCAACACGAGAACGGCAAGGCCCGCGGGACTTCCCCCTTCACGAGGTGGCGCGGCGGACAGCACCGCTGACGCACGGCGGGCGTCTTCCGCCAAACCTGTGGAAACCGTTCCGATGAAAAGAAACAAATCCGCCGCCTCGCCGCCCAAGCTTCCCGTGCCGCGCAGATCGGCCAGCTCCACGACACCGGCACCGTTCACCACGGTCCATGGTCCGCGCAGGAGCGGGGCATGCAGCACGGTGCGGCCCGCCAAGGCGTTGACCAAGGCCGGCAATTCGATCCCCGCATCCCCCAGCACCGCGAGGCGCGGGGAGCGCTGGCGCAGGAAGATCTCCTTGATCGGGTCGAGTTCACTCAGGATCGGCTCCTGAAGGGATCCCGGAAGCTTGCCGAGCAGTGCGGCCAGCTTCTCGTAGGCTGACAGCAGGGCGGGACGGCTCATGCGAGAGCGGATTTCAGGAGGTCCAGATGCTCGGCGGGCGCAACCTGCCGCAGGACATGCTCGAGGCGCCCGTCCGGACCGATCACGAACGTCGAGCGTTCGATGCCCATGGATGTCTTGCCCTCTTTGACCTTCTCCACCCAGACCCCGTAATCCTTGACCATGCGCTGATCCGTGTCCGACAGCAACGGAAACGGAAGGTCGAACTTGTCGATGAACTTCCTGTGAGATGCGGCGTCATCCGCACTCACCCCGAAGACAAGCGCATCCAGCGACGCCACCTGCGACCAGTTGTCGCGGATCCCGCAGGCCTGCGTCGTGCAACCCGGCGTGTCATCCTTCGGGTAGAAATAGAGGACCAAGCGCCGTCCGGAAAAATCCGACAACCTCACCTCCTTGCCATCGCCGTATTCCGCCCCGACGGCCACAGACGTGAAATCGGGCGCCGAATCGCCCGGTTGCAGGGAATGATTCATCCCTCCTACCCTAACCCAACCGGTGCCGCAGCGCGAAAAGAAACCGCCGGGGACCTACCTCGCCATCGCGTGCAACTCATCGGCCACGCGCTTCCGCTCCTCCGCATCAAGCCGGTCGATGAACAGGATCCCGTCCAGATGATCCACCTCGTGCTGCAATGCGCGCGACAGCAGCCCCTCGGCCTCGAACTCGACCGCAGCCCCGTCCAAATCGAGCGCCCTCAACCGCACGACCCGGGCACGGTCCACGTCTCCATGGATCCCGGGAATGCTCAGGCACGCCTCATCGCCCGACTCGCGCTCCGGGCCGAATTCAAGCTCCGGGTTGACCAGCACCATCGGCATGTGCTTGTGCACCGGCAGGGATTTCCCCCCGAGGCGCAGGACGCTCGGACGGTTCTTCGCCCCGCGCGTATCGATGACGATGATCCGCCGCGCCACGCCGACCTGATTGGCGGCAAGCCCGCAGCCCTCGTGTTCATACATGGCCTCCAGCATGTCTGCGGCAAAACGTCTCAACGCCGCGTCGATCTCGCGGATCGGTTCCGCCTTCGCCCGCAGGACCGGGTGCCCCAATTTCGTGATCTCCAGCATGGTGGATTATTGCCCCTCCCCGGGGGGGCGTGCAAACGCGGGCAGGTTCCGGATCCCCGCATCCCGCAACGCGTCGATCACGCGCACGATCACGCGGAACGGCACACCCTCGTCCGCCTGCAGGGCGATTCCTTTCCCCGGATTCGCCTCGTTCATGCGCCTCAGTTCCACGGCCAGAGTGTCGAATGTCACCGGCTGGCCGCCAAGCTGCAGCGTCTCCTCGTCCTTGACCTCAAGGATGACGGGCTCTTCCTTGGTTTCCGCGGCGGCCGCCGTCTTCGATTCGGGGAGCGCGATCTTCAACTGCGGGAGGTTCTTCTTGAAGGTCGTCGTGACGATGAAAAAAATGAGGAGGATCGCAAGGATGTCGATGAGCGACACGATGATCACCACCGGCGCACGGCGCTTCCGCGTGTAGAATCCCCTGGTCACGGCGCGTTACCTGCGTTCGGGGTAGCACTTGGCCAGCAGATCGGCCACCAGGCCCTCCATGCTCACGGACATGGTCTCGATCTTGCGCTGGAAATAATTGTGCGCAACGAGACTCGGCGCAGCCACTGCGAGCCCGACGATCGTCGTGTTGAGGGCCTCGGAGATGCCCCGGGCCACCGCCACCGGATCGCCGGTGCCACCACCGCCGCCGAGGTTTGCAAAAATGGAAACAAGACCGGACAGCGTTCCGAGCAACCCCAGCAGGGGAGCCACCCCGGTGGCCACTTCCAGCACGGCCAGCCCGCCCTCCATCCCCACAACCTCGTGACGCGCACGCACCTGGACCGCCTCGACATTCTCCTGTCGGGACCAATTGAGGTGCCCGATGCACACGGAAATGATGCGTCCGAGAGGGGAACCACTGTTCGCCGCAATTTCTGAAACGCCACGCAGGGAGTCCCCCGGCTGCAGCCGTTCCAATGCCATTTCCAATTCCGGCGGAATGATGAGCCTCTCCCGCAGCGCAAGCGCGCGCAGGATGATCACGGCACCCGCCCCCACCGAAAGCAGAAGCAGCAGCACCATGAAAAATCCGCCGCGCACAAAGAAATCCACCGCTGATGATAATGCCTCGCTCATGCCTAATTGGTGATAATGCTGAAACTGAAGTCGATCTCGATCTGGCCGCCCTCGATCGCGGGCAGAACGTCCGGCGGAATGGGCGGGATCTCGGCCGCCAAGATAGACTCCAAGGTCACAATTTCAAAACTTTCGTTGGAGGTGTTGGAGATCACCCTCGGACGGCGCACCTTGCCGTCGCGATCCACGAGGAAAATCACCGTCACTGTGCCGTAGCCGAACATGTCCATGCGCGGGCCGATGTGGTAATACCAACTGGAGCCGATGGCGTCGCTGATCGCCTTGCGGTAACGCCCCAAGGGCGTCGCCAGCGACGCGACCGCCGCTCTTCCCGTGCTGTCCACGCTGCCCCGCAAGCGGGTCGCCCGGGTCTGGCGCTGGAACGAGGGGCGACTCGACGGAGGCGCCGGCGGCTGCGGAACCTCGCGCGGCTCCCGCTTTTCACGCAATGGCTCCGCCCGGGCCAGCAACCCGTCGGGGGCTGGCGGCAACGGTTTCTTCTCATCCGGCTTCTCGGCCTGGGCCTCGGTTTCCCGGGTCGGCTGCTGGGGCGCAGATTGAGAGGGGGGAACCTCCGGGGCGGGTGGCGCCTTGTCCGGCTGGGCCAGGGCAAGCGCCTGCTCCTGCAACTCGAGGTAGGGCTGTTCCTTCCCGTCCTGGCTTGGAACCGGCTCCGCTCCCTGCGCCGCCTCCGGCGACGACGCGGCGGTGTCGCGGTCGGATTCAAAAACCGCGCCGTCCGGCGGCGGAGCATCCGGCGCGGAAGTCTCGACAAACATCGGTTTCGGCGGGGGCGCGGGGGGCTCGATCAGGGTGATCTCGATTTCCTCGACCGGCTCGGGTGGTGGAAGATGTCCCGCGAAATAAAACCACGCGACGATCAGAATCACCGCAAGATGCGCCAACAATGATGCGAGCAACGCCCACGTCGTCCGGCGCCGGGCTGCCTGCCGCGCCTCCAAGCGGGACGTCATCATCGTGGATGCCCCCCCCGCGTCTTCATCCTCGCATGGTGGAACAAATACTGCTGGGCGTAACCGGCATGGGGGCCGAATCGCCCGGACAGCCTGCGTTCGATCGCCAAGGGCGTCGGCTTCCCGCGCCCGCGCCAGTAGTGGCGCTTCATGATCCTCTCGATCCAGGTATCCACGGGGAACGCCGCCAGACGTCCGAAACCGAAAAGCATCACGCAGTTGGCCACTTTGCGCCCCACACCGGGCAGCCCGCATAGCGCTTCGCGCAGCACTGTGTCATCCAGCCGAGCCCATGCCTCAAGGTCGGCCTCCCCCGAAGCCACACGCCGCGCTGTCGCCTGCAGATTCGGCGCACGGTAGCCGAGGCCGCAGGCGCGCAAGTCCTCCTCGGAAGCCGCCGCAACCGCCGCCGGTTCCGGATACGACCGCATGTCGGTGTCTTGCACCGCGGCGCCGAAGCGCCGCCGCAAAGCCTGCGACATCTGGCGGATATGGGCGACCTGCTTCATGGATGAGGTGATGAACGTGGCGAGGCACTCCCACGCCGGTTGACGGATGATCCTCAACCCCCGGCAAAAGTCCAAGGCTGCAAGCATCGCATCATCGTTCGGAAACCCCGCGTAGATGTCGTCCAGATCGTGATCCAATGCAAAATATCGCCGCACCACACGCGGTCTGCCCTCCAGAACCTGCAACCGCCCCGACGCCTCGCCCACCACGGCATGATGATCCCCGACAAGCCCCTCCCACGCCCCGTCGCCGCGCTCGCGCCAATGGAACACCTGCCCGCAATCGAGCGTGGCCCGCAGGTTGATCACCGGCTCGATGCCCTGCACGACGCGCACTACATGAGTTGGACCGGCAGGAAAAATTGAAGCACTCCCGCACCCGCCGAACAATTCCCCTCCAATTCGATCCCCACAAGCAACGCCTTGCGCACACGCAATGCCGCCGCCCGCGGCAACCCGAGCAGCGAAGCCGCCAGAAGTCCGAGGTCCGGCTGGTGGCCGACGAGCATCACCGAATCGAACTCTGCATACGCCTTGATCTCCGCCAGTGCCTCCAAGGGATCCATCCCGCAGGCGGCCCAGGGAACCTCGGTCAGTTCCACGCCGTCCAACTGCCCCGCCACAAGCTTTGCCGTCTGCAGGGCGCGCGTCACGGGGCTGGTCAGGATCACCTGCGGGACCAACCCGTGCTTGCCGCAATAGCGACCGACGCGCCGCGCCTGCTCGGTGCCCTTGGCGGTCAGCGTCCGAGCAGCATCGCTCGGGGCGAACGACTCGGCCTCGGCGTGCCGGAGCAGATGGAGTTGCATGATCCGGAGGAGGACGCCGCGCACCTCACATCACCATGCCGCCATCCACCACGAGCGTCTGCCCCGTGATGTAAGCCGACTCGGGACCGGCGAGGAAAGCAACCGCGGAGGCGATGTCTTCCGTCACCCCGAAACGCCCGAGCGGGATCTTCTCGATCACCGCCGTCCGGATGGACTCCGGAAGCACGCCGGTCATGTCGGTCTCGATGAACCCCGGCGCGACGACATTCACGGTGACCCCGCGCCCGGCAAGTTCCCTCGCGATCGATTTTGTCAACCCGATCAGTCCGGCCTTGCTGGCCGCGTAATTCGCCTGCCCCGCGTTGCCCGTGAGGCCGACGACCGACGCGATGTTGATGATGCGCCCGCTGCGCTGCTTGGCCATCGGGCGCTGGATCGCGCGGATGAAATTGAAGGCCCCCTTCAGGTTGGTATCCACCACCGCATCCCAATCCTCCGAGCTCATGCGCATGCTCAACCCGTCGCGCGTCACCCCGGCGTTGTTCACGAGGATGTCCACCTTCCCGAAATCCTTGAGGATCGCGTCCGCCAATTCCTGCACCGCGTGGAAATCCGCCACATCCACCGCATAGGCCTTCGCCGCATCCGGGCGTTCCGCATTGATGGCATCCGCCGTGCGTCCGGCATTCGCCTCGGTGCGGCTGACCACCGCCACGCGGGCTCCCTCCGCGGCAAGCCGCTTGGCGATCGCCTCGCCGATCCCGCGCCCCGCGCCGGTCACGATGGCGGCCGTCCCTTCGAATCGTTTGCTCATAGGACGGCCATCAAACACCACCCGGCGCCCGGAGGGCAAATCCTAACACCGCTCAGCTGCCACCCGTCTTCACGTTCTCCAACAGCACGGTCCGCGTCGGGAACGCGAAGCCGAATCCCGCCGCATCGAGCTTGGCCTTGATCTCGAGGTTCAACTCCTCGAGCGCCGCAAGAAACTCCTGCATCGTGGGCGCCTTCGACCAATAGACCACCTGGATATTGAGCGAACTCTCGGCGAAGTCCTTCCAGTAAACCCATGCATCGTGCGTCTGGGGATGGGCGGCGAAAATGCCGCGGACGATTTGCACCGCCTGCCGCATCTGGTCGGCCGACAGATCGTAAACCAGCCCGAGCGTGAAGACCTGCCTCCGCGCCGGACGGTCGGAGATGTTCACCACCGGGGATGTGGTGATGATCTGGTTGGGGATGGAGACAAGGAAACCCTCCGCCGTGCGCACGCGCGTGCTCCGCAGGCCGATTCTCTCGACGGTGCCCTCGGTGTCCGCCTGCCGGATCGTGTCGCCGACCTGGAAAGGGCGGTCCACCAGCACCGCGATGGACCCGAACAGGTTGGCCAGCGTCTCCTTGCCCGCCAAGGCCACCGCCAAGCCGCCGATGCCCAAGCCGGCCAGCAACCCGGCCACGTTGTAGCCCCCGTTCTGAAGGATCAACAAACCGGCGATGATGTAGAAAAAAATCTTGCACGATTTGGCCAACACCGGAGCCATGGTGGCGCGGGTGCGATGGGCCGACGGATCCAGCGGGCGCTTCGCCCAGTGACGGAACATCACCGTCACCGCCGCCCCGGCCGCGGAGGCGGCGAAAAGCGTGAAGGCGGCCTCCAAACCCGTGTTGAGCCAGGCCGCCACGAGTTCCGGCAATTCCACCATCTGCAGGGCGACGGCGACCGCCGCCAGGGAGAACCCCCACCGCACGAGAGGCACGAACGCTTTCAGCACCGCGACCCCCGTGGCCGGCGCATGCGCCTCCCGCAACCGGTGGAAACGCGCAAGCAGGATGCGGTTCAGCAACCAACTGCCGCCCCATGACAACACGAGCAGCCCGAGGATCGCACCGGCCTCCCACCATTCCAGCGATGCCCAGAATTTCTGCATCACGGATTCTTACCCGCGGAACTCCGCCGAGGACACTGAGAAAATAACCGTCCCGTCACGACACGCCACCCGTGAGGTAGGCGGCATACGGCGGCCGGAAAAGCACGCGGCGCGGAATCGCGTCCCCGCCCCGCCATTTTCTCGTCTCCACGGCGCGGTTGTTCGGGGTCGAAACGGAGATCACATGCGTGAACCCCGGCGCCCCTGCCCACCGCCCCTCGGGGGTTGAGGGAACGTCGATCTTGAGCGGTGTGGTTCCGAGGTATTCGCCGTTCATCTCGACCACGCAGCCGCGCGGGAGGCTGAAAACCTCCATCGTCACCTTGTCCGGCGCCACCGGCTCACCGCCGGCACACCCCGTAAGAACCAGCACCGCCATCAGCCCGAGGTGCCTGCCCGCGGAAATTCGGTCTCGAAGCATCATGGCCGCCACGATGCCGCGCCGCGCACCCGGGCGCAAGCCGCCGATGCCCCATTTCGGGATTTCCGCCACCCTTTGTTTCCGCTTTGCTTCCATGCATGCCATCGCGCGTCCGCAACAAGATCATCTTCCTCGCCTGCCTGCTCGTCTTCGCGGGCCTCGGC
Source organism: Chthoniobacterales bacterium (assembly GCA_014879535.1). GTDB lineage: Bacteria > Verrucomicrobiota > Verrucomicrobiia > Chthoniobacterales > JACTMZ01 > JACTMZ01. The sequence continues at coordinate 3,174 of JACSRX010000040.1, read as the reverse complement.
GTCGTCATTTACCGCGAATGGGTGGTGCAGAAGCCCTTTGCCGTGATCCTCATCGTCGCCGACAACCTCGCCCCCTCGCACCTTGCCTCCGCACGCCTCTTCGCGGGCGGCGCGGACTTCCGCTTCAAGATGGAATCGCTGCCGCACACCGCCTTGGGCAAATCGCGTGCCGCCGACTATGCCGTCGCCGACAATGCGGCCGCCGCCACTTCCATCGCCACCGGTCAAGTCGTGAACCGCGGCGCCCTCGGCCTTTCCCCCGAGGGGCAGACCATCGAGACGTTGCTGCAGGCGGCACGCCGCGCCGGGCGCAGCACCGGTCTTGTGGCGAACACGCCGCTCACCGAGCCCGCCATTGCTGCGTTCTATGCCAGGTCCACCGACGCGCGCGACGCGGGCGCACTGGCCCTGCAGCTTCTCGAGGATGACGCGCCGGACGTCATGCTCGCGGGGGGGGGCGCACAGCTCGTTCCGCAGGAGCAGGGAGGGGCTCGGCGCGACGGACGGGACCTGCTCCTCGAGATGCGCCAGCGCGGATTCGACATCGTGCGCAACAAGGCGGAACTCGAAAGCACCCCGGGTTGGCGCGCCCCCCGCACGTTGGGAATCTTCGCCGACGGCGACCTCGCCTTCGTCGAGGACCAATCCCGCTCCCCCACCCAGCCGCGCTTGGCTGACCTCGTGCGCCGCGGCATCCAGCTCCTGCAGTTCAACCGCAAGGGCTATTTCCTCGTGGTCTATGCCGGTTTGACCGGCCGCGCCGCCGAACTCGGACGCGGTGAGAGCCTCCTGCGGGAAATGCGTGAACTCGACGAGGCCGTCGCCACCGCCCTGCAATATGCAGGCGAGAAGTCGCTCATCGTCGTCTCCGGCCTCGCCAACACAGGCGGCCTCCGCCTGAATGCCTTCTCGTTCGCCCCCGATCGCGGCATCGCCATTCTCGGCCCCAGCGCGGCAGGTGTCCCCGCTCTCACTTGGTCCACTGGCCCGGGCAGTCCCGGCGCCGAACCAGGAAGCACCACCCTCGAAGCCGTCGCCGCCAAAACCGACCGGCCCCAGCCCGTCGCCGAGGACGTCCTTGTCCTCTCCACCGGTCCCGGGACCGAACAGATCAACGGATTCCTCGACTTGGTCGCCTTGAACAAACTGCTCGGCAAACGGCTGTGACGGCGAAAGTCGCCGAGGCTTCTGTTCTCGGACGCTTTTTCACTTGCCCTCCACGGCCTCCCACAGCACCATTGCGGGCAAATCGCATTCCCGCCATGAAAAAACTCTCCATCACTCTGGCCGCCTTGGCCTCGACGACCCTCATCTCTTTGGCGGGAAGCATCGGACCCGGCCCATGGGCAAACGGCGCCTATTATCCCGACCAGTTTGACGGACGATACTCGGCCAATGTGTACAACAACACGGACAACGCCGGCTGGTATCCAAAGCTCGACCACCCAACAAATCCCGAGCCGAATACTGTCCGTGAACCGGGGCACGTTGTTTCCGGAGTGCTGGGCTTCGGGCTTCGTAATGGCACACCCACCGTCGGCACCAACAACCGCACCGGGGCCGGGACCTTCAACGCTGCGAACACCGTGGAAACGATCACCTTGGATTCCTCCCACAATTATTTCGTGATTTACATCAACGGCGACGTGTTCGCAGGACAGACGATCGCCGGCGTGAACATCAGCTCCAAAACCGTCAATGGGTCGCTTTGGAATGGTCTTGGACGGAGCACCTACGAAAGGGTCACGAATCTTTCCGTCATCGGGACAAATGCTGCTGGAACTCCGATTATCGGCTCAACTGTCTCACTGCTGGCAATCCCGGGTGCCTCCGCAGGAGGCTACTTCAACGCGAAAATAAAGAACGACAAGGCTGTTTTCACCTTCAAGGGGCCGGGGGAAATATCAGTGCGGGAAGCAACAACCAACGCGGCCGTGACCGTCACGTATCCTTACCAACTGAGCGGAATCAAGGTGTCTCAGAATTCAGCGTCCGGATATCAGCCAGCGACAACCACTGCGACAGAATAGCAAAAGCAGCCGAGGTTCTCGCCGCTGAAAAATTTGATGCAGCGCGAATTTGATGGGCACCGCCGGAGCCTGCGTTCCTGTTCAGCGTTCACTCTGATAGACGCCGTCGCTGCCGTTCTCATAGTGGCGATCTTGTTGATCCTGCTTATCCCAGAAATGGCGGGAATCAAAGAGCGGGCTGCAGCAGTTCGCTGCGCGTCCAACATGAGAAGCATCAACTTGGCCCTTCGCGGATACCTCTTGGACCATGAGGAAGTCTGGCCGCAGGGTCCATCGCCAGATCAGGAACAGGCTTGGGAGCAGTTTTGGCTGGAAGCGCTGAAGAACTACGGCATAGACCCGAAAACGTGGCAATGTCCCACGATCAACTCTCAGCTTGCATCTCAGGGCTCAACAAGCGCGGATAGGCCCAGAATCCACTATACCCCCACCCTGTTTGATGATACCCCCGGGATCGCCAACAAATGGGCAACGCATCCATGGCTGATCGAACGGTCCGATGTCCATGGCCAAGGACCGCTGATTTGTTTCCCGGATGGATCCATTAAGCCCTTTGATAAAGTCCTCGCCGAGCTTGGTGTCCGATAATTCCAGGAACTCTGCAGTGCTGGCAAACCATCAGCACCGGCAAATCTCGGGGGCAACCGAACATATGAGCATCTTCGCGAAATTCCTGTTGGGTTCGCTCACTGTGGGCAGCGTGTTCTTCAGTTGCACCCCGCTGCTGCGGGCCTCCGAAGACGCCCAGCCCCCCAATGCACCACAGTTGCTGCAGGAACTGGACAGCCTCGAAAAGCAGCAATCCTCGGCTGTGGCGGCACGGCTGCTCTCTCAAGCCAATATTCTGAGGCCCGCCTTGGAAGGCGGCAGCACCTCCTCCAAGCTGTATCAAGAAGCGTTGGAGGCCGTTGAATCGCGCGGACGCCGCGACACAGGCCAGACTGCAGCCGATTGGCGCAAGAAGAACGCGGATTTCCTGCGCTCAGGCCAACTCCAAACGGCCGTGCAGTTGCATGTCCGCTACCTCCTCCTCGGGTTGCAAGGCGCAGGGAGCCCCCGCAATGGTGGTGAATGGGACTCCGCTGGCCAGTCTTGGGCTTATGCCCAGGAACTTGCCGAGACCCTCCAGGAGAAGGACCTGACC
>JACSRX010000016.1 GCA_014879535.1 Chthoniobacterales bacterium | reverse complement strand
GATGGTGCGGGGGCCGACGCCAGGTTTGGAAACGCCTCGGAGATGGGGCGCCATGCGTCCCAGCCTTCCTGCCAGCAATGGTCCTCCGCGGAAAATGTTCCCGTGCGGAGGAACACGGCGATTTCCCCGGGTTCGTGAGGGCCGAATGTCTGCCCGTTTTTCGAGACAAAGAAGGGCATGGTGTGGGTCCGGTTTGGCAGGCTTGCAGCGGGACCGGGCGGAGTGGGCCGCACCGGCACCAAGAAACAAAGCGAAGCGGGGCTCGGCACGCAATGATTTTCCCGCAATGGAGTGATTTGCAATTGCGTCTTGTGCACGGCAACGGTGCCCGGGAACATCCCGCGTGGCCTTGAATGCCTGCATTTTCGACATCGGCAATGTGCTGGTGCGGTTCGAGCCCGGGAGGGCGGAGCGCAATTTGGCGCGACTCGGCGATGTTTCCAATGCGAAGGCGCGCGAGATCAGCGCGCTCGGGTCCGTTTACGAACGGGGAGGGCTGGAGCGGGGGGAGTTCCTCGGCAGGGTTCGGGGGATCCTCGGCCACGCCGGGCCTGACGAAGATCTTGTGCGTGCGTGGCAGGAGATGTTCTCCCCGAATGTGCCGATGTGGGAATTGGTGGAGAAATTGCACGGAAAGCATCCGCTCTACCTCCTCTCGAACACCAATTGCCTCCACCACGAGTATCTCGTGCGGGAATACCCCATCTTCGAAAAATTCGCCGACGGCGTGTTTTCCTACCGGGCCCGGATGAGCAAGCCCGAGCGCGGCATTTTCGAGCTGGCGATCCGGCAGTTCGGCGTGGATCCGCAGACGACGGCTTACATCGATGATCTGGGTGCGAACGTGGAGGCGGCGCGTGCCGCCGGACTGCTGGCCTTCCAATACGATCCGGATGCCCACGAGGATCTGGTGGCGACCCTGCGCGCTCAGGGGTTGCAATCGGTTTGACTTGGGGCTGTGCGGATTTACCCTGCCGCGCAGTGAAAGCGACGTTTGCGCAGCTGGAGGAAATTTACCACCGTCCGTTTTTCGACCTCATCCAAGAGGCCCGGAGGGTCCACCAAAAGCACTGGCCCGGCCGGGAGGTGCAGCTCTGCACGCTCCTGAGCATCAAGACCGGCGCCTGCAGCGAGGATTGCGGGTATTGCTCGCAAAGCGCGCACCACAACACGGACCTCAAGCCGCAGCCGCTGATGACGACCGAGGAAATCCTGCCCCATGCACACGCCGCCCGGGCCAACGGTTCCACGCGCTTCTGCATGGGGGCGGCATGGAAGGGGGTGCGCGAGGGGGATCGGCGCTTCGAATCCGTGCTCGAGACGATACGCGAGGTGAGCAAGCTGGGCATGGAGGTCTGCGTGACCCTCGGGCAGCTCAATGATGCCGAGGCCAGGAAACTCAAGGAGGCGGGTGTCACGGCCTACAACCACAACATCGACACGTCGCCCGAGTATTATCCGGAGATCGTCAGCACCCACACGTTCGAGGATCGCCTCAACACAATCGGTGCGGTGCAGCGTGCGGGGATGTCCGTTTGCTGCGGTGGCATCCTCGGCATGGGCGAAACGGTCAACGACCGACTGCGCATGCTCGAGGTGCTCGCGAATTTCGATCCACCGCCGGAGAGCGTGCCGATCAACTGCCTGGTTGCCGTGGAGGGGACGCCCCTCGAAAACGCCGAGCCGGTGAAGATTTTCGAACTCGTCCGCATGATCGCGACGGCACGGATTGTCCTTCCGCACTCCAAGATCCGTCTGTCGGCCGGCCGCACATCACTGACGCGGGAAGGTCAGGCGCTCTGCCTGTTCGCCGGTGCCAATTCGATTTTTTACGGCGACAAGCTTCTGACGACCCCGAATCCCGAGGCGAACGAGGATCTCGATCTTCTTTCCACGCTTGGGCTCCAGCCACTCGAGCCGCATTCCCCGGCCTCGGTTCCGGTGGCCTGACGCCCTGCAGGTGTCTCAGGGGGACGCGGATTTGTCCGTTCGCCGCAGCCGCCAGATTCCTGCCAGAAGGCTTCCGAGCAGCGAGTGGCACACGCTGGAAAGGGCCGAGGGCACGGCCGTGAGCGGATCCGCGGCGAAGCGGGTTTTCGCCAGCACGGCCCCGAGGCCGGAATTCTGCATGCCCACCTCGATGGAAATGGTCCGGGCGGTGATGCGGTCATGGCGGAACAACCGTGCGAGGAAGTAGCCGAGGGTGAATCCCCCCGCATGCAGGAGCAGGACCGCGAGCAGCAGCATGGGGCCGTGTGAGGAGATGGCGGAGGCATTCTGCGCCAAAATGCCCGCGACGATCATGCTGATCACGAGAACCGAGAGGAGGGGGCCGGCTGGGAGCACAAGCGCTGCAAGGCGCGGTGCCTTGTGGTGCAGGATCAATCCCGCAAGGACCGGGACCAGCACGACTTGGGCCGTGGTGAGGAAGATCCCGGTTGCGTCCACGGGAACATGGGCGCCGGCCAGACGTTCCGTGAGCAGCGGGGTCATCACCACCGCGGCGAGCGTCGAACAGGTTGTCATGAGGACGGAGAGCGCGACGTTGGCGCGGGCAAGGTAGGCGACCACGTTGGACGCGGTTCCGCCCGGGCAGCAGGCCACGAGGATGAGGCCCACGGCGAAGGGGGGTGGGAGCGCAAGCAGCTTGGCGATGCCCCAGCCGAGGAGCGGCATGATGGTGTATTGGAGGATGAAGCCGAGGGCGACGGCGCGGGGGATTTTCAGGATCGCCCGGAAATCCTCCACGTCCAGCGTCAATCCCATGCCGAGCATGACGACCGCGAGTCCCCAGACGATCCACGGGCCGCTGAACCACGCGAACAGGGACGGGTTCCAGAGCGCGGCGAGCGATGCTGCAAGGACCCATGCGGGAAACCAGTTCGCGGCGGAAAGCAGGAGCCGGGGCATGCGGGGCGGCAGTTCGAGGCCTTCCAAGGTGGTTTGACAATGAAAATCGGCGGAGCTTACATGCGTCCTTGGTCGTATGAAACTGACATATTACGGACATTCCTGTTTCGGCGTGCAGGTGGACGGCACGCACCTGCTTTTCGATCCCTTCATCACGCCGAACCCCAAGGCGGCCTCGATCGACATCAAATCCATCCCGGCCGATTACATCCTCGTTTCCCACGGGCATTTCGATCATGTGGCCGATGTCGAGGCGATCGCCGCGAACACCGGGGCCACGCTCGTGTCAACGTTCGAGGTCGTCGAATGGTTCGCGAAGCGGGGTGTGGAAAAGTCCCACGCCATGAATCTCGGGGGCGCGTTCACGTTTCCGTTCGGCCGCGTCAAGATGACGGCGGCCACCCACTCCAGCAGCATGCCGGACGGGTCCTACGGCGGCAACCCGGCCGGCTTCCTCGTCGAAACGAAGCAGGGGCACTTCTACTACTCGGGGGACACGGCGCTGACGCGCAACATGAAGCTGATCGGCGACAGCGCGTCGCTCAAGTTCGTGGTGCTCTGCGTGGGCGACAATTTCACCATGGGGCCGGAGGATGCGGCCCGGGCCGCGATTTTCCTCGAGGCCAGGGAGGTCGTGGGGGTCCATTACGACACATTTCCCCCGATCGAGATCGACCATGCAGAGGCGCGGAGCGCTTTCGCCGATCACGGGCTCAACCTGCATCTGCTCGGAATCGGGAAATCGGTCGAGTTCTGACCGCGGTTCACTCTTCCAGAACACCGTCAGCCCTCAGGCCGTAGCGTGTCGCACGGAACACCTCGCAGCTCACCGGGTAGGTTGCCACGCGGAAAATCTCCAGGAGAGATCCCGCCTCGTCGGGCGGGATGTGTCCGGCCAGGCGCGGGTAGAGGGCGATGGTGTTGCGGTCGGGGATGATGACGTGGAAGCCGTCGCCGAGGATCGGTTCGAAGTGCTCGTAGAATGCCGGAGTGAGGACGAGGGCGGGCAGGAGCGGGTCATCCCCGGTGATGAGGACGCGGTCGATCACGCGGTTCTTGTCGCGTCGGACATCGACTGCGGCGCCCGTGATCCATGCCGCGCCGTCCTTCGAGCCCCGGTCGCGCGCCCAGCGCCATGCGCCGCGCGTGGTGGCATACTCGAGTTCCCCGTATCCGACATGGCGTCCCACCGCCATGAGGGCCGTTTGCGAGCCGGGGATCTTCTCGTGCAGCGCGGGGCGCTCGTGGGAAGGGATCATGGTGAGCCGCCACCCCAGATCGGGCGCCCCGCCGCCGACAGCGATCGAGGCGGATGCCAACAAGGCGAGAAAAGCGCGCTTGCCGTGGCGTCGTGGTCTGGTAGCGGTCATCGTCAATGATTACGTATCTTGAGGGCGTGTTGCGCGAGGTCTGGCCCACGCATGTGGTCATGGAGGTTCACGGGGTAGGCTACGAGGTTTTCATTCCGCTCTCCAGCTACGATCGTCTGCCGGCGCCCGGCCAGGGGATGCGCCTGCTCACGCATCTGCAGGTGCGCGAGGATGCGCATGTTCTTTTCGGTTTCGCCTCGCCCGAGGAGCGGGATTTGTTCCGTTTGCTTGTCAACCGGGTGAGCGGGGTCGGGCCCAAGCTGGCGCTGGCGGTCTTGAGCGGGATGGATGTCGGGCGCTTCAAGGCCGCCGTCGTGGACTCCGACATCGCCTCCATTGCGAAGATCAGCGGTTTGGGGAAGAAAACCGCCGAGCGGATCGTGCTCGAGCTGAAGGACAAGCTCGGGGTGGCCGCCGCATGGGAGGCGGCCAGCGCGGGCAATGCGCCGAGCGCCGAGGCGAGGGCTGCGAACGACGCCGTGCTCGCATTGATCGCCCTCGGCTACAAGCAGGTGGATGCGGCGAAGGCCGTGCGCGGTGCGGCATTGGAAAATCCCGGAGCGGGGACAGAGGATCTGGTCCGTCTGGCATTGAAAGCCCTGGTGTGATGAATCACGGCGCGGGAACAGGCGGAGAGGCGGAAGCCGTGAGGGTTGCCAGGGCCCGCCGGGTGCGCGGGGCGATGCCGCCGGGCGGCCTGTTTGCCGGCAAGGAATGGCGGGTGGCGGCCGAGCCATTCCAGCTCCCGTCCGGCATGGTCGGGGAACTCGACAAGCTCGGATTCCGCCTGCGCAAGTTCGTCGAGGCGTGCAATCTGCTCTATCGTTTGAGCGTCAACGGCAAGCGCCCCGCATGGATCGCGGAGTTGCTCGACCGGGGGAAGCCGCCGGAACTGGTGGAATTGGCGCGATCGAAAAGCCTGACGGACCAAGTGCCGCGGGTGATCCGTCCGGATGTGATCCTGACGAACGAAGGCTTCACGGTTGCGGAATTGGACAATGTGCCCGGGGGAATCGGCCTCACGGCGTGGTTGAACGAGGTCTATGCCGCCGAGGGATTCGACGTGGTGGGTGGGCGCGGGATGGTCGAGGGGTTCCGCACCTTGGTCTCGGGAAGCGACATTGTCATCTCGGAGGAGGCCTCGGATTACCGTCCGGAAATGGAATGGATGGCGGCGAAGGCAGGTGTCCGTGTGTTCGGGGCCGGGAGCCACCCCGCCGGTTTGGCCGGCGGTGTTTACCGCTTCTTCGAGCTGTTCGATTTGCCGAACATCCCGGGCTCCATGGATCTTCTCCGCGATGCGGCCGGGGGACGTCTGCGCATGACTCCGCCGCCGAAGCCGTGGCTGGAGGAGAAGCTCTGGTTTGCCCTGTTCTGGCTGCGCCCGCTGGCAGATTTCTGGCGGAGGGAACTCGGTGATCGCCATTTTGCGGAACTGCAAACGGTGATCCCGCAGACGTGGCTGATGGATCCGGAGCCGTTGCCCGTGACCGCCGTGCTTCCGGGATTGGGCATCCAGAACTGGGGAGAGTTGAAGACCTTCAGCCAGAAAGAGCGCGAGCTGGTGCTCAAGATCAGCGGATTCTCAGAGTTGGCGTGGGGATCGCGCAGCGTGCGCGTGGGTCAGGACCTGCCGCAGGAAGACTGGGGGCGGGCCATCGACGGGGCGTTGGACGATTGGCCGCGGCGCCCGTGGATCCTGCAGAAATTCCACCAAGCCCGGGTGGTGGAGATGGAATACGCCGGGCCCGACGGTGCGGAGGAGATGATCCCCATGAAAGGCCGCGTGAGGTTGTGCCCCTACTATTTCTGCGGTCCGCGGGAGACGAAGCTCGGGGGTGTGCTGGCCACGATCTGCCCGGCGGACAAGAAACTCCTGCACGGGATGCGCGATGCGATTCTGGCCCCGGTGATGGGCGGGGTCTGAGCTCAGGGCGGAATTTTATTGCAGCCACGGCGCGTTGTCCTGCGCCATCCCACCCAGCCCCGGTTGTGCCGTGTTCCGTCGGGCAAGCGCGGCAGGAGACCTTGGCCGCGGCGACAAGAAGACAGCGGCCTCAAATGTCCAGTTGGGATTGGGATTCCCCGTTGGCCGCGTCATCCACGCTGATGCCCGTGTAGCTGAGGCACTTGATTTCCTCGAGGGACGTGTTGCCGTCGAGCACCGCCTGCAGGCCTTCCTGGTAGAGTGTGCGGAGGCCCTGGGAGGTGGCGATTTTGCGCATCTCGCCCTGCGGGGCGTTGAGGGAGATGAGGTCCGCCAGATCCCGCCCCACGGGGCACAATTCCATGAGGGCGATGCGGCCACGGTAACCCGTTTCCCGGCATTCCGGGCATCCCTGGGCCTCGTAGAGGTGGGTGACTTCGCGCGGCAGGGGGATTCCATTGGCGGCGAACAGGGCCTTCTGTTCGGGGGTGATGGCGATCATCTGCTTGCATTGTCCGCACAGCTTCCGGACGAGCCGCTGGGCCTGGGTGAGGGCGAGGGAATCGGCCAGCAGGTAGGGGGGGACCCCCATGGAAATGAAGCGGCTCACGGCGCGCAGGCAGTCGTTGGCGTGCAGGGTGGTGAGCACGAGGTGTCCGGTGAGCGCCGCGTTGACCGCCGCGCTGGCGGTCTCCTCGTCGCGGCACTCGCCGATGAGGATGATGTCGGGATCCGCGCGCATGAGGCGCCGCAGGCCCTGTGCGAAATCGATGCTGTGCACGGGATCGGTCTGCGTCTGGTTGAGTCCCTCAATTTCGTATTCGATGGGATCCTCGATCGTCTGGATGTTGAGATTCTCCGCGTTGACGCTGTTGAGCAGGGCGTAAAGCGTGGTGGTCTTGCCGCTGCCGGTGGGACCGGTGATGAGGATCAGCCCCTGGTCGCGCGACATCGCGGCCTGGAGAAGCTCGAGGTTGCGCTTGGAGAGGTTGAGTTCGCCGAGCTTGCGCACGCCGTCCGCCTTGTCGAGGTAGCGGATCGTGACTTTCTGCTGGTCCTTGCGGCAGGGGATGGCCGAGACACGGCAGTCCACGCGCCGCTTGCCGAGCCGGAGGGAGAAGCGGCCGTCCTGCGCCGCCTGCCTTTCCTGCCCCATGTTGGAGTAATTTTTGATCAGGCTGATGTAGCGCGGCAGCATTTCCTCCGGCGCGCTGAAGAGGGTGACGAGCTCCCCGTCGATGCGGGAGCGGAAGCGGGCCATGTTGAAATACTTCTCGATGTGCAGGTCGCTGGCGCGGGCGGTGATCGATCGGTAGAGCACCCATTGCAGCGCCTGCTCGGCGGTGGTGTTGATGCTGGCCGGGTTGACGCGGTTGATGTCCTCGGTGTCGATCTCGACGATGTTGCCCGCCTCGGATTCGACCATCTCGCCGACCATGGTGTCACCCCCGGCGGCGGCGGCGTTGCTGCGGTCGCGGTTGACCACCCGGACGATGGATTCCTTGTCGGCCAGAATGGCACGGAAGTCGCGCGGATCGGAGTTTGCCGAGAGCCATTCGTCCTCGAAACCGAACAGCTCCTTGTGGCTGCTCAGCATGAAGACGGTGCGGACCCCGCAGAACAGCGGGAAAACGGCATGCTTCTCAAGCAGGGCATCCGGAAAGGCGGTCTGCCGGGGCGCGAGGGTGGGATTGAACACCTGATCGCCGGTGCAGAGCCGCCGGAGGGCGGCCCCGTAGCCTTCAGGAAGCGCCTTGGATTGCAGGATGTGCGCGGCGGAAACGCCCGAGATGCCGGCAAGCGCCTCGTTCAGCTTCTGCCGTTCATCGACCTTGAACGGGTATTCCTGCAGCAGCCATTTCAATGCGGTTTCCGGCGTGCCGCCTTTCTCCAGCGGGCATGACGGAACGATCGGCTTCTTGCCGCGGAGCGGTCGCGCCTGCATGCGCTGGGTGAGATCCTCGTAGTATTCCCAATACTGCGTTTCCTCGAGGAGCACGCGGATGAGGAAGCATTCGGCGATGGCCCATGTCGCCGTGATGGCCGGATTGAAATGCCCGACGATGAGCAGCGGTCCCACCGAGCCGACGGGGAGCCACGGCTGGTCGTCTTCCGGATTCCACTCGGCGCCGAGCTCGCGGAACACATTTTCCGCCGCCCCCGGAAGCGAGGCCCGGGAAGGGCGGAAGGGGAGCATGTCGAACTTGCCGGCAAGCCATTCGAAGGATTCCTCCGTGGGGATGCCGTTGGCCTGGGCGATGGCGGCGTGGAGGCGCCCCTCATGCTCAGGAAGGTCCAAGGGCGCCTTGATGCCCTTCGACTGGAGCGCTTCGTAGAACGGGCTTGCGAGTTGCGGCATGGGTCGTGGTTGGTGGAGAGTTTCGGCTCGGATGTGTGCCCGGTTACTCGGGGTTCATGCTCTGAAGGTCAATCCCGGTGCCGGCGCTCCCCTCGGGGACGAGCTGGAAATACCGCCCGTTCCAAATGGCGCGGTTGAGGCTGGTGTCCGAGCTGGCCACGAATCGCAGGTTCGCGGGGAGAAAGGGTGATCCAGGAACCGGGTTGCTGGCATCCCGGGCCTGCAAGTTGGCAAAAACCGTCTGCTCGTCCGAGGCGTCGGGTTGCGGGTTGAGCACGATCTCCTGGCCGGTGTTGTTCATGGAGGTGACGGCACCGTTGAGGACGTTCATGTTCCCCTCGGCCACCGACAGGCTCGCGGCTTCCCGCGTCCCCCGGATGCCGATGATGGCCATTCCCCCCAGAATGCCGATGAGGGCCAGAACCACGAGAACCTCGGCGAGCGAGTATCCCGCGGAATGTCCCATCGGCTTCATCGTTGGAATCAATAAGCAATGGAGGTGGTGTCGGGACCGAGCAGGGTGGCCTTGACGCGGTGGGGTTGGGAGGCGTCGAACACCACGGAGTATCCCCCGGGCATGTAGTCCGCGAGCGTCGCCGGGGCGAAGGCGAGGTAGGGGGCGAGGAGATCGTAGCGGTCATCGTTGTCGGCCGCAGCCCATGCCGTGGCGGCAGCCTCGGGACCTACCGCCTGGAAATAGGCTGCCACAGCCACATTGAGGGCGTCGGCCCTCGCGCGGGCCAAGCCATCCTCGCCGTCCTTCTTGATCTGGACGATGTTGGGTATCGCGAGAAACGTGACAATGCCGATGATCGTGACGGCGGCCAGAACCTCGACGAGGGAGAAGCCCGGGGGCCGTGGGCGGTGCGTCTTCATCATTTGATCATGTTCACGGTGGGATAGGTGGTTCCGCTCCATGCGGAGAATTGCAGATAAACCCCGGCCTTCGTCATGGCGCTGCTGCGGATCTGCGTCGATGTCGTGGTGAACTCCGAGTAAGTGCCTGCCTGGAGGTAATTCTGCAGCAGGGCCAGCTTGGCGGCCGGTGTTGCGGCATTGTTGTAGGCCGTTTGCGCGGTGGAGAGGCTGCTGGTTCCGCTGGCCGCGGCCGAGATCCATGCGTTGAGGGCCTCTTGGAGCACCGCCTGCTGCTGCCGCGCCGTCACCATGCGGGCGTCACCGGCGGCATTGCTGATCGAGGTGATGACAAAGCCGGTGAGAATGCCGATCACCGCAATGGTGACGAGCAACTCGACCAGCGAGAAGCCTTGTTGCCTTGGGGTCATTTGGAGTGGTTGCTTCTGGGGAAAGAGGCTATCTATAATTTAAGTCAATCGTGTGCTTGCTGCAATGATACGTGTGCGGAGGTCGTCAGCATCAAGGTCCGCGGTAGGTGAAAATGACATCACGCGGGTATGCGCCAAACGTGATGGTGTCTCCCTCTGCGAGAGTGTTGACATCAATTTCCTTCCCATTATCAAACACTTGCGCGCCCAAGGCTTTGACATTCGCCACAAAGCGCTCGCGCTCCTCCTGAATTGCGGCTCTCCGGGCCTCGCGTGCCGAGTCGCGTATTCCGATCAATTGTGGGATGCCGATTCCCGCGATGATTGCGATGACCGCGATCACTACGAGTAATTCAACGAGGCTGAACGCCCGAGTCGTGGCGAGTCGAACTGAGGGGTTCATGTCTGTGAACTTCAGCATATCCGCACAAAATCCCAAATTCGAAAATCTTGTGTTTTCTGATAGGGATTTCTTGTATTGGCTCAGGCGCTCGCTCGGAATTCAACTATAAAAAAGCACAGGCTCCTGAAGGGAGCCTGTGCTGGAGTGGGCTGAGTTGTGAGGTTGTGTTATGGAGTCTGATTGCCGAGCGTAAAGGAAACGTTTGTGCCGTTGATCATGGTGCTGAACGTGCCGGTGAGGTTGTTGCTTGATGCAGCGCCTGTAGCATTGGTGGCCCCGACAGCATTGACGTTGTTGATGAAGCGGGTGATCTCTTCGTTTTGGGCTGCAGTTCTTGCGCCGAGAGCTGCGTCGCGGGTTCCCATGATCTGGGGAATGGCGATGCCGGCAATGATCGCGATGACTGCGATCACGACGAGGAGTTCCACAAGGCTGAAAGCCTGCGACATTTTGGATGTGAATTTTTTATTCATAGCGCAGGCAGGATAGAAGACGTGCGTCTTGCGGGGCAATTTTGGGGATTCTGTGTTTTTTGATAGGGTTTTCCTGTAGGGAAGCTGGAGAGCAGTTGAGGGTTGAGAGATGAGAGTTGAGGGAGCGGGCGGCATGGAGTGGTCAACTCTTGCCCTGTGTGGGCGGAGCTGTCCGTTCTTCGCCAAGCAATTTCCACACTTCCCAAAATCCCGGGGCAAAATCTTGGGGGCGTGCGGCGATCCAATCGCGGATGATGAACAGCGGGAAGAACATGGCATCTTCGATCTCCGCGGGCGGCAGGACGAACGGGCCGTCGTGGCGTGCGCGGAACACTTCGACGAATTCCCGACCGGTGTTCGAGCAGGCGCGGATTTTGCCGAGCGGCTGGAGGTCCGGCCGGATGCCGAGTTCCTCCTCCGTCTCGCGGGTGGCGCCCGCGGCGTAATCCTCCCCGGGCTCGAGATGTCCGGCCGCACTGGAATCCCAGACCGAAGGCGCGCGGTCCTTCCATGCCGAGCGTTTCTGCAGGAGCAGTTCGCCGGCGTCGTTGAAGACGAGGATGTGGACCGCGCGGTGGAGCAGGTTCCGGTCGTGGACGACGCTGCGGAGCTCGGTGCCGATCGTGCGGTCGTCTTCATCGACGACATCGAAGCGTTCGCCGTCGTGCTGTGCCGGAGCGGCGGCGGAGGGGTCGAGGGTGCGGGCGAGGTCGATCCATCTTTCCGCCGGGAGGTTTTCCGCGCGTGCGGTGGTCGGGAGGCCGGCTTTGTCGCACCATGCGGACCACACGTCGCGGTCGATCCCGAGCAGGGAGCGCAGTTGCTTGCGCCGCTGGCTGAAGCCTCGCTGGACGAGGTTGTCGAAGAATGCCGCGCGGACGGGCAGGAAATGCCGCGGCGGGCGGCGTTCGAGCGCGACCAGTGCGGAATCGATGCCGGGTTCCGGATGGAAAACCGACGGCGGCAAGGAGCGCTCGCGCCGCACGGACCACAGGCGCTGCACGCGCACGGTGAGGGCGCTGTAGTCCGGGCTGTCTGGTCCGGCGGCGAGGCGGTCTGCAAATTCCGACTGCACGGCGAAGACGGCGCGGTTCACGGGCGAGCAGGGGCCGAGGAAATTCCTCAGGATGGGCGACGTGGCGTAGTAGGGCAGGTTGCCGACGAGAGGGAAGGGGCCGTGCGGCATGAGCGGGCGCCAGTCGAATTCGACAGCGTCGGCGTGGCAGATCTGCGCGCGGTCGGCGGGGAGATGCCCTTCCAACCACGCCGCAAGCCTTGCGTCCTTTTCAATGAGCAGGAGCTTGTCGCAGCGCTCCAGCAGCGGGGTGGTCAGCGCCCCCAGTCCCGGTCCGATCTCGACGGCGAATGGCGTCCGGTCCGGAACGGCGGTGGCGGCGATGGCGCGGGCGAGGTTCTGGTCGTGCAGGAAATTCTGCCCGAGGCTCTTCGACGGACGCAGGCCGAGCTCGTCGAGGGCGGAACGGATGTCGGTGAGGCGCACGCTCAGCAATCGAACAATTCGGGATACCGCTGGCGGGCGTGCTCGCAGCTTGCAGCCTCGATCCCGGCGGGGTCATCCATGCCGCGGAGGCGGTCCGCCAGCTCGCGGCATTCGTTGCTGTCGAGGCATTGCACCGCCTTCTTCACGCGGGGGACGGCGGCGGTGACGACGCTGAGTTCGTCGATGCCCAAGCCCAACAGCAGGGGGGTGAGATGGATGTCCGAGGCGACTTCGCCGCAGATGCCGACCCACAGGCCGTTGCGGTGCGCCGCCTCGGCGGTCATGGAAAGCAGGCGCAGGACGGACGGATGGGTCGGCTGGTAGAGGTGCGCGATCCGGTCGTTCCCGCGGTCCACCGCCATGGTGTATTGGATGAGATCGTTCGTCCCGATGCTGAAGAACCGGACCTCGCGCGCCAACTGGTCCGCGATGAGCGCGGCCGCCGGCACCTCGATCATGGTTCCGGTCTCGATGTCCGGATTGAAGGCGCGGCCTTTTGCTGCGAGTTCGTCCTTGCATTCCGCGAGCAGGGCGTTGGCTTTGCGGACTTCGCCGAGTTGGGAAACCATGGGATACATCAGGCGGACGTTGCCGTGCGCCGAGGCCCTGAGGATGGCGCGGAGCTGCGTCTTGAAGAGTTCCGGTTCGCCGAGGCAGAGGCGGATCGCCCGGCAGCCGAGGAAGGGGTTGTCCTCCCGCATGGAGTCGGGGAGGTGCATGAGCTTGTCGCCGCCGACATCGAGGGTCCGGATGATGACGCCGTGCGGGGCGCAGCGTTCGGCCACGAGACGGTAGGCCTCGTATTGCTCGTCCTCACCGGGCGGCTCCGGACGGTTGAGGAAAAGGAATTCGGTGCGGAAAAGCCCGACGCCCTCCGCGCCGGCGGAGAGCACGGCATCGAGCTCCGAGGGCAGCTCGATGTTTGCCGAGAGCACGATGTGCCTGCCGTCGCGCGTCTTCGAGGTTGTTTCTCGGATGGCCTCGAGCAGGTGCTTGACTTCGACCTTCTGCTGCTCGAGGCGTCCGTATTCGAATCGGGTCTGCTCTCCCGGATTGGCGATCAGGCGTCCGCTGTAGCCGTCCAGCAGCACATGGTCGCCGGTGGTGAGTTTGCTGCAGGCGCCGGAAAGCGCCACGATGGCGGGGATGCCGAGGGAGCGGGCGATGATCGCGCTGTGCGAGGTGCGGCTGCCCTGCTCGGTGACGAAGCCGCGCACCAGCTGCCGGTTGATGAGCGCGGTGTCGGAGGGGGTGAGGTTCCGGGCGACGATGATGTGAGGGCGGTCGAGCTTGTGCAGGTTCTCGCGGGACTTGCCGAGCAGGTGGCGGATCACGCGGCGCGTCACATCCTCGATGTCAACGACCCGTTCCTGCAGGTAGGGATCGTCGATCGCCTGCAGTGTCCTGCAGTATTTCTCCGCGACCTTGTGGAAGATGAATTCGATGTTGTGCAGCTCGCGCTCAAGGCCCCGGAGGGCCTCGTCGATGAGGGTGCGGTCCTCGACCACAAGGAGGTGGGCGTCGAAGATGCTGGCATCCGCCGCGCCGATGCCCCCGGCGATCCGCTGCTGGATTTCCAGAAGCTCCTGGCGCGTGGCGATGAGGGCCGCCTCGAAACGCGCGATTTCCCCGGGGATTTCCTCCGGCTTGATGTCGCGCATCGGCACCTCCTCCTCGTCCTGCCAATGGACCACCACATCGCTTTCCGCGATGCCGCCCGAAACCCCCAGTCCTTGGAGGATGAGTTCTTCCTGTGCCGGTGCTGCGCCCATCGCGGGCGGTTTAGCCAAACCCGGTGATGACGTCAAAACCCAAAGCCGGGAGGGCGGTTGGAGCCGGTTTGCGGGCTTTGATCTTGCCCGCGGGGGGGTGTCCGGCTTTCATGGATTCTTTCTATGATTGTCACCACAGCTCAGCTTTTCAAAATCGCTTACGGCAAATATGCGGTCGGGGCCTACAACATCAACAACCTCGAGCAGACCCTCGGCCTCTTCAAGGGATGCATCGACAGCCAGGCCCCCTTCATCATCCAGCTCTCCAAGGGCGCCCGCAAATATGCGGACAAGCGGATGCTCGAGTCCCTCATCCGCACCGCGGAGGAGATTTTTCCCGACGCAGTGTTCGCCGTCCACCTCGACCACGGGGACGAGGAGACGTGCTACGACTGCATCGATTCCGGCTTCTACAGCTCGGTGATGATCGACGCGAGCCACGACCCCTTCGATGAGAACATCGCCATCACGAAGCGGGTCGTGGACCGCGCCCATGCGAAGGGGCTGAGCGTGGAGGCCGAACTCGGGATGCTCGGCGGGGTCGAGGAGGACATCCAGGTGGACGAGGGGCATGCGTGCCTGACCAATCCCGCCGAAGCCAAGGAATTCGTCGAGCGCAGCGGGTGCGATTCCCTCGCGTGCGCCATCGGCACGAGCCACGGCGCCTACAAGTTCAAGGGCCAGCAGAGCCTCCATTTCGACGTGCTCCGGGAAATCCAGCAGTTGCTCCCGGGTTTCCCGCTCGTCATGCACGGCAGTTCCAGCGTCCCGCAGGACGAGGTCAAACGCATCAACGCGGCCGGCGGCAAGCTCGATGAGAGTGCGCGCGGCGTCGACGAGAACGAATACCTTCCGGCGGCGAAGCTCGGTGTGACCAAGGTCAACATCGACACCGACGGTCGCCTCATCTGGACGCGCGTGCACCGCGAATTTTTCCGCGACAAGCCGTCCGAGTTCGACTTCCGTCCGCCCGGGAAGATCTTCGTCGAGGAATACGCGAAGTTCATCGCCCACAAGAACAAGATGCTCGGCTCGGCCGGTGAACTGCCCGCCGTGCGGCGCGAACTCGGCATTTGACCGCCCCCATGCCCTCCGCGGACGGCGAGATGCGCAGCGAAATCCGCGGTGTGCTCTTCCGCGAGTCCACCATCATGAGCCGTCTTGACGAGCTTGCGGACCAGATCTCCCGTGATTACGCGGGCTGCGACCTGACCATCGTGGCGATCCTGAACGGAAGCCTGATGTTCGGGGCGGATCTGCTGCGACGGATCGAGATGCCGCTGCGCCTGGATTGCCTGAGCGTCTCCAGCTACCACGGTGCGTCCACCACCGGCGTGGTCAAGTTCAACCAGGCCCGGTTGCCCGACGTGCACGGGCGCCATGTGCTGCTGCTCGACGACATCCTGGACAGCGGGAACACGCTCCATGCCATCCGGGACAAGCTGCTCACGGAGACCAACCCGCTCAGCGTGAAGGTTTGCGTGCTGCTCCGCAAGGATGTGCCGAGGGCGCGCGAATTGGAGGCCGACTACGTCGGCTTCGACATCGCCAACGAGTTCGTTGTGGGCTACGGCCTCGACTACATGGAGCGCTTCCGCAACCTGCCATACATCGGAGTCATCAGCGACGAGGCGATTGCCAAATACGCCCCGCAATAGAGCCGAATCATCCCGGTGCCCCGCGCACCCGAAACCCACCACCATGGAGACAAAGACCAAGGGCGCCAAGGAGCCGAAGGGTATCGAGATTCCGTGGTTGCGAGTGGCAGGGGGCGGCATTTTCATGGCGGCTGGGGGGGCTTATGTGGCCTTCTTCATCGCGGGTGGCGCCGGACTCGGGTCGGGAGCCCTGTGGTTCATGGTCGCGGCCGCCGCCGTGGGTGCCTACATGGCGATGAACATCGGGGCCAACGACGTCGCGAACAACCTCGGCCCCGCCGTGGGGGCGGGCGTGGTCACGCTCGGGTGGGCGATCCTCATCGCCGCGGTTTTCGAGGCCCTCGGCGCGGTCGTGGCGGGTGGTGAAGTGGTGGACACCGTGAAGGGGGGCATCATTGATCCGCGGGCGATCGCGTCCACCGACCAGTTCACATGGCTGATGCTTGCCGCATTGCTGGCCGGGGCGGTGTGGCTGAACGCGGCGACATGGCTCGGGGCCCCGGTTTCAACGACCCATTCGATCATCGGCGCGGTCATGGGTTCGGGGATCGCCGCGGGAGGTTGGGGGCTTGTCAACTGGGGCACGATCGGGGCCATCGTCGCCAGTTGGGTGATCTCCCCGGTGATGGGCGGGGTGATTGCGATTGCATTCCTCTACCTCATCAAGCGGACGATCACCTACCAGCGCGACATGACCGCCGCGGCGAGCCGTGTGGTTCCGGTCCTGCTGGGGTTCATGGCGTGGGCGTTCATCACCTACATGTTGATGAAGGGCTTCGGGCAGCTGGTGAAGATGCAGGCGGGTCCGGCCTTCGCGTGGGGAGGGGCTGCGGCCTTCGTGGTCTATCTTGTCATTGCGCGGCCGGTGGCGAAGCGAGCCCTGCGTCAGCGCAACGGGAAAGACGGGGTGAACGAGCTGTTCACTTGGCCGCTGCTCTGCGCGGCGGCGCTGCTGAGCTTTGCGCACGGGGCGAATGATGTGGCGAATGCAGTGGGGCCGCTGGCGGCGATCTACGAGGCGGTGATCCACAATGCAGTCGCCTCCAAGGCGCCGACGCCCCTCTGGATCATGGTCCTCGGGGCGTTGGGGTTGTCGGTCGGTCTGGCCCTGTTCGGGGCCCGGCTCATCCGCATCGTGGGCAAGGAGATCACGGATCTGGACAGGATGCGCGCGTATTCCATCGCGATGGCGGCGGCGCTCACCGTGATCCTTGCGGCGCAGTTGGGCATGCCGATTTCCACCACGCACGTGACGATCGGCGCGGTCATCGGCGTCGGGTTCCTGCGCGAGTTGCTGAAGGCGAACTACGCCAAGATGGAGGCCATCGTGCGCGCCGGCCACTCGGGCCACGAACTCGAGGAGATGGAGGTTTATCTCGCGAAATTCGAAGCGGCCCCGGTCAAGGAGAAGCAGCGCATGGTTGCCGAGATGAAATTGCGCGCGCAGCGATTGGAGCACGAGGATCCGCTGGACAAGAAGGAGCGCAAGGCCTTCAAGAAGGTGGCGAAGAAGGAGCTGGTGAAACGCTCGGTGCTCCTGCGGATCGTGGCGGCGTGGATCATCACGGTGCCGGCCACCGCGCTTGTCGCCGCGGGACTTTACCACGTTCTGGCGTGGTTGCTCGGCTGAGAGGCGACGCGGTTTTCCCGGTT
The DNA here is from genome assembly GCA_014879535.1 of Chthoniobacterales bacterium. GTDB lineage: Bacteria > Verrucomicrobiota > Verrucomicrobiia > Chthoniobacterales > JACTMZ01 > JACTMZ01. The sequence goes on along the minus strand of JACSRX010000016.1, from coordinate 6,878 downwards.
CAATACATGGCGTCGCTCGCCACGCCTCCGCCGAGTCCGAAGCGGAGGGGCTTGTCCGGGTTGGCGGGGTGGACGGCGGCTTCCAAGCCGAGCCGGCGTGCGGCATCCTGCACTTCGGCGAGCAAAGTGTCCCCGGGATCGCGGGCGAAGAGAACCAGCCTCTGCCTCGAGGGATCCAGCCTCGCGAGTGCCGCACCCCAATCGTCCGCGCCTTTCCCGTCCGGGTTGAGCCGGAGGTCGAGGTTCCCGGAGATCGAGGCACGCAGGACGACATCGTAGTCGCCCGCGGCGAGCTTGGAGGCGGTGACATCGTTGATGTAGTCCATGTTCACGCGGCCGAATTTGGCGAGCTTTTCCGCCAGCAGAGGGATGGCCGCCGCGCGTGCTTCGTCCACTGGCACCGCGTGGAGTTTGCCGTCGAAAACCTCGAAAAAGGCGGATTTCTTCGGGGCGGCGCGGAGGCTCCGTGGGGAGGCGAAAGCCGACCATGCCGGTTTGGCCTCCCCCTGCGGGTCGAAAAGGGCGAAGGCCTTCCACATGCCCTCGCCGCACCACTCGGGACTCCAGTAATAAACCGAGTCGATGGCGGGATGGTGCGCGCAGTAATCGAGGAAATCGCCGATCCAGCGCCGCTGTCCGTCCGGGGTGAGCGGGTAGCCGGGAACTTCCTTCTTCCAGCGGGAGAACTGCCCCTTGAAGTCCGGGGTGCTCGGATACGCCACCTCGGGCACGATGACCGGACGTTGGATCGCCTCATGGAGTGCGGTTGCGACGGCGCCGAACTGTTCCATTTCCAGCGAGCCCCCGATGTTCGACGAGGGGAAATACGACAGCCCCGCATAATCCACCTGCACGCCGTGTTTGAGCATGAATTTGAAGAAGGCGGTGACGAAGTCCCGGTCCCACCAGTGTGCGATGTGGAGGAGGAACTTCGCCTCGGGGTCGGATTCCTTCACCCCGGCCTGGCTGGCACGGATCAGTTCCGCCGCCTGCGGCCAGCACGAGCGGCTGAGGCTGTCCGGCGTCTTCTTCGTGCTTTTGCCGGGATACACGCCGCAGATGCCGTAATCGATCTCGTTGCCGATTTCATAGAGGTGGCTCCGCAGCCCGGCTTTGCGGAAATGCGCGACGATGTCCCGCGAGTAGGACTTCACCTCCTTGGCGCGCGCAGGGAGATCGAGGTCTTTCCACGCCTCCGGGGCGGGTTGTTTCATCAGGTCGGCCCAGTCCTCGCTCAGGAAGATCACGAGATACGGCTCCAGCCCGGCGGCGAGGGCGCGCTCCACAACCTTCGTGGCATATTCCTTCCCGTTCGGGCCCTCATCCTTCGTCCAGAGCCGCACGCGGAATCCCCTTGCGCCGGCCTTGGCAATGCCTTGGAACAGGTCGCCCTTCTTCCCGTTCCACAGCCATTGTTGCCCCTCTTTCTCCATCCCGAGCGAGTAGTTGGCGTCCACACCTGCGAAGATCTCCGAGGCTCGGCCGGCATCCGTCAATATGGCGGCAAGCAGGGCCATGGAAGCGACAAAGGCTCTGGTCATGTTCCGCCGAGCAAACCACGGGTTCTCCTTGGGGGCAACAATGGAGGAGGGGTTCGCGATGGAGATGCCGCTCGGTCCTTGGGAGGCGGTTTTCCATGTGTCTCGGCCCCGGACGGTCCGGCGGCGCCATTCTGGGCTTGCGGAGAGGCTTCAATCTGGGGAACTCTGCGGTCCTTATGAAACTCCCCAGAATCGCACTCGTTGGAGCCGCAGTCGTGATGGCGGCCATGGTCACCCCGCTCACGTCGGTGCACGCGGCCCCCAAGAAAAAGGCCCCCGCGCCGCCCGTGATCAGCGCCACGGACACCAAGGCCCTGAAGGCAAACGTGGGCAAGGAAGTCTCCGTCGAAGGCTTGGTCGTCAGCACGGCCAAGGGAGACAAGGACGGCATGCGCTTCCTGAACTTCTCGAAATCTGCAAAGACAGGTTTCGTGGCGGGCATCGTGCCGGCGGCCTATCCCAAAATGCAGCCGCTGGAGAGCTACACCGGCCAGTTTCTGCGCGTGACCGGGACCTTGGAGACCTACAAGAAGAGGACGCAGATCAAGGTCACGAAGATCTCGCAGATCAAGAAACTGTCCGTGCCGAAGGCCACCCCCGCGCCCAAGAAGAAAGCGTCGTAGCGGGCGGAGGGCGTCCGTGCAGCATGCTTCCGTTCAGGATGGCGTGCTGGTCCGCAAAGATTTCACGGCAACGCAGGGTTGTGGCGGTGACGCTTCCCGGAAGGCGGGGAGTGTCGTTGATGCATCATTCTCCGGATGAGACAAGGATTGGCCGATCCTCCGATGGAGGTGGCGCAGCCATGAGGACTCGAACCTCAAACCTTCTGATCCGTAGTCAGATGCCCATCAGTGACGGTTCACACGAACCGTTCACACATGGGCGAAATTGTCTCTGAAAATAAGCCAAAGTCTCAACCAATCTGTTTCACCCTGGCCATCTGCCCGCAGGTCATTCAGGGAGGAAACCGGATTGGACGAAGCAAGGCCGGCAAGGCCTTCATCTTTTCGTCAAAGCGCAAGTCGGGCTACCAGCTTCAAGTAGCTGCCGAAGCCTCGCGCTTCCGCCCTCAAAGGCCTTTTGCCGGGCCGATCCGGTTGGACCTGACTTTTATCCTGCCAAGGCCTCAGAGCTTGATGCGGAAGTCGGATCCGGATGGATGGATTCCACACACGAAGCGGCCGGATCGGGACAACCTCATCAAGGGAACCCAGGATGGCCTTTCGTCCGCGGGGTTTTGGCTGGATGACTCGCAAATCTTCGCGGGCGAGCCGCTGAAATACTACGCGGAGAAGGGCGGTGATGCTCGGATCATTGTGCGGATCGAGGAGGTGCGGGGATGAACCTCTCCATCGCGGATTTGTTTTGTGGTGCCGGCGGGACATCGGCAGGCGCTATCGAGGCCATCGAGATGCTGGGCTATCGGGCGGACCTGACGGCAATCAATCACTGGCCGGTGGCCATCGCCACACACACGGAAAATCACCCCGGGGCACGGCACCTTTGCGCTTCGCTGGACAACATCAATCCCAAGGATTTATTCCGCGAGGGCGAGCTGGACCTGCTCTGGGCCTCGCCGGAATGCACCCACCATTCGATTGCGCGCGGGGGCAAGCCGATCAACGACCAAAGCAGGGCAACGGCTTGGTGTGTGGTCCGGTGGGCAGAAGCGTTGCGGCCATCGGTAATTTTGGTGGAGAACGTGCCCGAGTTTCTGACTTGGGGGGCCATCGGGAGTAATGGGCGGCCGTTAAAAAGCCGGAAGGGGTCTGTTTTTCTCGCGTGGTGCGCGGCTCTGGAGTCTCTCGGTTACCGGGTGGATCACAGGATCCTCCGGGCCGCGGATTACGGAGACCCGACGACCCGACGCCGTTTGTTTGTGCAGGCGGTGAGAGGACGACGGAAGATCGTCTGGCCGTCCCCGACTCACGCCAAGATCAGTGACACCGATATGTTCGGCGCACGCAGGGCATGGCGGACAGCACGGGATCACGTGATCGACTGGAGTATCACCGGCCAGAGCATTTTCGACCGCCAACGGCCATTGAGCCCCAAAACGCTCGCCAGGATTTGGGCCGGGCTGGAGAAGTTCGGGCTGCGGCCATTCATCACCCCCGGACACGGCGAAAAATCAGGCCAGCATCCACGGACGCATGACATTGATGCCCCCCTGCCAACCACAGCCGCCCAGAGACACTTGCACTTGGCGGAGCCATTCATCATCACGATGGAGCACGGGGGAAGCATTCGCCCGTCTGACAAGCCGCTGCCAACAATCACGACGGCAAAGGGTGGCGCCATGGCCGTTGCGCAACCTTACCTGATCGAGATGAGGGGCACCTCCGAGCGCCAAATCGGGAGCACCGCCCAAAGCATTGACATCCCGATGGGGACGGTGACTGCAGGCGGAGTTCATCACGGTATTGCCCAACCATTTCTTATCCACACCGCCCATGGCGGGAAGCGCCAACCGGGTAGCGTGGATCATCCCGCGCCAGCCATTTGCGGGAATCGCGGCGATCTCGCCATCATCGAACCTGCTTTGCTTGGGCAACAGTCCTGCGCCGCACTTCGCCCCGTGAGCGAGCCGGCCCCGACCATCTCAACAGCCGGCGCCGTGGCGTTGATTGAGCCGTTTCTGGTCCAATACTACGGCACCGGACATGCTGACAGCGTTGACGAACCCTTGGCGTCCGTAACCACCAAGGAGCGCCACGCCCTCGTGCGTCCAACGGTCGTAATCGACGGCGAGCGTTACCTGTTAGACATCCGATTCAGGATGCTCCAACCGCACGAACTGGCCCGGGCGCAGGGATTCCGCGAGGACTACAAATTTACGGGCACCAAAACCGAACAGGTGAAACAGATCGGCAACGCCGTGCCTCGCCGTCTGGCCCGCGCGTTGGTGCTGGCAACACTTTCTCAGCGCAGCGACATCACCCCGCTGCTTGACGCAGCAACGAGGAGGGCAGCATGAGCGCTGACACCTGGATGATTTTTATCGGGGGCCCGAAGCACGGGAAGACTCTCAGGACGTGGGGGCTGTCCTGTGTCGTTGTGCCGCTCCTTCCGCTGCCGAGAGGTCGTTATTTTTACTTGGGCGAAGAAAATTTCCCGGATCCCGATTTCATCATGACGGGACGCTACCACGAGCGCATATTTGGTCTTAAGGGCACACGGCGGCGGATTTCCTACATGGTTTTGGAGGGCCTTTCCAACGAAGAGACGTGGCGCCTGATTCAAGAATACGAGTCGAGCCCTGATGCGATAACCACGCAGCACGGAAGGGGGAGGAGATGAGCAAAACCCCCGCCCTCCAAATCCACACAGGCGACGCCCTGACGGTGCTGCAGACGCTGCCGGCCGACAGCGTTCAGTGCTGCGTGACCAGCCCGCCGTATTGGGGGCAGCGTCACTCAAATGGAACAGGGGTTGAGGAAGATCCAAGGGATTATCTTGCTTTCCTCATGAGTGTTTTTTCCCGGCTTCTCCCGAAACTGAAACAGGATGGAATTATCTGGATCAACATCGGCGATGCTTACAACACCCCTGTGAATTGGCGAGAAGACGACCGTCAGTTCAGTACGCTGGGGGCGGACAAAAACGGACTCCCGGCCCACAACTCGGCATATACCAAGCCGCGTATGAAGCGCAGGGCGTTCATTGAGAAAGAGGCAGGCTGGTTGCAATATGGAAACTTGCTGGCACTACCTTACCGTCTTGTGTTGGGCCTTACCGATGCAGGCTACCTTTACCGCGGTGAAGTGATTTGGCGTAAGAAGAATCCTATGCCTGAGGGACGCTGCAGACGACCACATCGCTATCATGAGCCGATCTATCTTTTGACGAAGAGTGATCGCCATAGCTTCCGCGTGGCGCCGCCGGTAAAAAGCGTATGGGAGTTCGCCAGCGAGAAGATTGAGGGCGTAAAGCACTTCTCGCGCTTTCCAGAAGAACTGCCCTTTCGCTGTATTGATGCTTACGGAATATTTGGCAAAGGAGTTATGGTGCTAGACCCATTCTCCGGATCAGGTACTACTGGAATAGCCGCACTCCGCTTGGGCTGTTCTTATATCGGCTTCGAAATTGAGGCAGAGCAGGTAGCAGCTTCCAATCGGCGACTTGTGGAAGTCGAAGATGTCAAATCCCAAGTCTCGTTCTGACTCGCCGACGTTCTGCAACGATGAAGTTCGTGAAGGCATCATTCGGATTAGCAAAGTCACACACCACAACGCGCGCTCTCGCCTGATAAGTTGACGGAGTTGGTAGAGTGTTTCTGTTGTACGCAAAGCAGGCCGAGAAATAGCCATCGTTTTCTATGTCTTTACGCTTCGCACTCCGGTTGTCTGGACCTTGCCCGGAGAATACAGCACCCAACTCACCCCGATTGGTTGGTCGCGCTGATGGTGTGCTCTTGCAGTCCATGGTCCAGAGCGGCGAAATGTAACCAGCTTCGACGAGGGCTTGGCTCTCGGTACATCATCTGTTCTTCGCTCGGCAAAGCTTGCCTTAACGTGAACAACACCGACGAGCTTTTCTGTTGAACCACTTCCGACAGTTAACAAGACATCCATCTTGTCAGCTTCAAGGCGATGGCCGACGTCAATACCTGAGAGTAATCGCAGTTTGCGCTCTCCGTCTGCAATGACGAGATTGATACCATGAGCAGCGAGAGGCGGCCCATAGTGCCGCTCAAGGATACGCTCCAATGCCCAACCACCAGTACGTTTCCAGCTTTGCGTGAAATCAAGACGCGAGTGCTCGGCGGGATGGTTGTACTGGTCGCAATATGCCCGGTACACGAGGAACCACCACAAGTCCGAGGGATTTGCATTGGGCCAAAGTTCAACCGCCTTGAGGAACGCGTTTGCAACGCTCTCCGTTTTTATTGCTTTCGCCCGCTCATCGTCATCGCTGACGTTCAGGCGGCTGAGTTGTGCCAAACCGTTCCGCAGCGTCAGAATAACTTCGGTGAATTGTTCAGTCGTAGCATTGGTAAGTCGGTAGACGGCATCGTGCTGCGCGTAAGCAAAGTGAATATCGATGCCACGGTTTACCGTTTCGGCCGCAATGGAGCGATGAATATTGGGGACGCTACCCGTCGCGCCCTCGGCGAGATCGGTTAGCGTCCTTCCGTAGACAGACAATAAAGACGCGATCACATCAAGGCTTGGGTAGATTGTTCCGGCCTCAATGGCACTGACCCAGCCCGGCCCAAGAATCAGCCTTTCTTCAACTGCAATCCGATCCTGATACGGATCGAGATTCCGTTGCATGGGTGATCCCAGAATCATCACTTTCCCGCCCAGATCGGCGCATAAATCCATGAGTGATTCG
>JACSRX010000020.1 GCA_014879535.1 Chthoniobacterales bacterium | reverse complement strand
TTTTTGTTTTTTTTTGGAAAGCCGGAATAACCAATAACACAACCTTTAGCATACTTTATACGGTTTTATTAGGAGTTAGATATTGACATTACCCCCAAATCTTGTTAACCTCCATTCATGTTGGTGGATATAAAAATAAATGAATTAGAAAATCTTTTGGAAAGGTTGGAAGCCCTTGAAATTCTTGTTAAGGAAAAACTAAAACCAAAAAAAAGATTCTACACCATTCCAGAAGCGGCGGAATATCTCCATATTTCCGTTAAGTCCGTCCGAAAGTTTGTTGATTCTGGACGTTTGAAAAAGAGATTGGGGGAATACAGAATTTTAATACCTGTGGAAAGTTTGGAAGAATTTTGTAAACAAAGCTTGTCTTGAAGATAAGTAGTTTGGTGGAAGAAGAAAGATTACAGTTTATTGACGCAATTTTAGAAAAGCTGAAATTGAACGGAAAGAAGAAACCTGACAAAATAAGTTTTTTAGTCAGGTGTTCAATCCTGCTTCATTTGTCCGCCCCTGAATATTCCCCTTTTGAAAGCCTGCGGGAAATTTCGGAATTCTTCAAAAAGAAACATCACTGTATTGAACAATTTGCCTATGGAATGGGTTTCCGCAATGTTGGAAAACAACAGAAGTTCAAGCCGGTGATTTCCCCAGACGGGAAAACCTATCATTTTGATGATATTGTGGAATTCTGCGAGATTCACAAGATACCCTTGAGAAGTATGAGAAGGCTTCAAAACGGCAATTGTGCATCTTCAAAGGGTTGGAAGCTTCATGAAACCTTTTGGAAGGAGTCTTGAACCCTCCGCTTTCCGCCGCTTTGGTGTCCCTGCCGATTCAATGGTTTCCGGTAGGGTCAGGACAGCGGGGGACAAATCAAAATGCCTCTACGGGGCTTTAAACGCAAAAAAAGGCGGGAACCTTTCGGAACCCGCCCTTTTGATGATCTGGAAGGCTTACAGGCTGTAAACGGTGGAACGCTTGTCCCCTGTTTTCTTGGCCTTGAGGGTTTCCAGAACTTTGCGGAGGGTGGCCGGTTTGTGTCCGGTGCGCTTGGCGATTTCCCCCATGCTGATGGGTTTACCCTTGATGATTTCGGAAACGCTCTTTTCCAAAACCTTCAATTGTTCTTCCGTTACCCTTGTTCTTTTGCCGCCTTTGGTTTTGGGTGCCGCTTCTCCGGTAAGGTCGGCAATCTCCGCTTCCAGCTTGGAAACGACTTCCTTTGCCTCCGCAAGTTTGGCCTCCAGTTTGTCAAGCCCCCGCAGCTTTTCAATCTTCGCTTGAAGTTCCTGAATCAACAGTTGTGATTTACTCATTTTTTTGTCTTGTGTGTTGGTGTTTGTGGTTGCTGCCGGAATCGGCATTGATGGAATGTCTAAACGCTTTTGAAATTGTGACAAGTGTTTTTTTAAGAATTTTCAAGCATGTTCAACATTTGCCGTTCAAAGTTCTGTGAATTGCTGGAAATGACATAGGCGTAAACCCGTTGAATCAAAATCCCGTTGTCCCTGTGTCCTTGGAACTTTGCCACAAGGTCAACAGGCATCCCGCCCCTAATCTGTCGAACAATGCAAGCCTTACGGAAACAACGGGGGGAATATTTTGGAAGCTTCAACCGCTTGCAAGTATTCCAAATGCCTTGTTTCAGACTTTTGATTTTGAAGATGAAACCCTTTGAAGGTTTCCCCCGCCTTTCCCAAAGGTCTTGGATGAATGGTTTCAACCACGGAAAAAACGGAACGTAAAAATATTCCCCTGTTTTTTGCCGTTGAATGTTTATCCGTTCGTTTGCCCAATCAATATTTTCCCAAGCCAAAGCGTTCAATTCCGCTTCCCCGATTCCTGCCAAGAAAAGAAAACTCAAATAATCCTTGGCGCAATATTCGGAATCAGGCTTTCCCTTGCTGATGATGTTTTCAATGATTTTTTCCGCTTCTTCAACCGTGGGAATTTGGGTTGGTTTTTGAATCAACTTTTTGCGAATTTGTTTTTTAATCTCTTTGGTTATTGGATTCTTGGACAAATACCCCCCCGAAACTCCCGCTTCCAAAACGGAATTGAAATATTCAGCAAAGGAATTGTTGTCCCTAACGCCCAAATCCAAACCGCTAAAAAATTGGGTGATTTGTAAACCCGTTGTTTTGTATGCTGCTTCAGAATATCCGATAAAGTTTTCCAACAATTTTTTGTAGCGGTCTTGGGTTTTTTTAGTGGATTCCGAAAGGTGCTGTTTGCTCTTGGCCAGTTCCCCGCAGAGAAACCCAACGGTAGCAATTCCGCCTTGTGCCCCCCGCATGGAGTCAAGCCATGCGTCAAGCTTGTCCTTGGCAAGTTTCCTGTCTATCACATCAAGACAAACAACATGGATTTTTCCCCCGATTTTTGCCCTCCCGTAATACTTGCCGTTTTCGTGGCGGTAGAGGCAGGGAACCGAAGGAATTTTTTTCAGCTTTTCATGGGTGGTTTTCACGCTTTCACCCTGAAGGTGGCAACAAACGGTGTCAACAGGTTTTTTTGAAAAAAGTCATAAAACACTGAAAAACAATGGATAAGGAGTCAAAAAAATTGCAACAGCGATTCGTTTACACCGAGTTGGTCGGGGGTTCGATTCCCTCACCGCGCACGCCTGCAGCCACACTTGCAGCACTGCGGCTTTTTGTTTAGCCCTCTTGGTTTCCACCCCATGCAAAAGCCCCACCTTTCCTTCTGGCAGATCTGGAACATGTCCTTCGGATTCCTTGGAATCCAATTCGGCTGGGGTCTCCAGATGGCCAACATGTCGGCGATCTACCAGATGCTCGGCGCCGAGGAATCGCAACTCCCCCTCCTCTGGCTCGCCGCGCCGGTCACCGGACTGCTCGTGCAACCGATCATCGGTTACATGAGCGACCGCACATGGAACCGGCTCGGACGCCGCCGCCCGTATTTCCTCGCCGGCGCCCTGCTGGCCTCGACGGCACTGGTCTTCATGCCGAATTCCAGCACGTTGTGGATGGCGGCCGGTCTCCTGTGGATCCTCGACGCATCGGTCAACATCAGCATGGAACCCTTCCGTGCCTTCGTGGCCGACAAGCTCCCCGAGGAGCAGCGCAAGCAGGGATTCGCCGTGCAAAGCCTGTTCATCGGCCTCGGTGCCGTGCTGTCCTCGGCGATGCCCTTCGTGCTCACCAACTGGTTCGGCGTCGCCGGCACCGCGCCGGAAGGGAAGATCCCGCCCGCAGTGCATTATGCGTTCTACGCCGGAGCGGGAGCCTTCATTCTCGCCGTGCTGTGGACGATCATTTCCACCACGGAATATCCGCCGGAGGACCTGGTGGCTTTCGAGCGCATGAAGGCCGAGCACCGCGGTGTCGGCGGCTTCTGCAGGGAATTCCTCCACGGACTCAAGACGATGCCTGTGGCGATGCGGCAACTTGCCTGGGTCCAGTTCTTCACATGGATGGGGCTCTTTTGCATGTGGATTTATTTTTCACCGGCCATCGCACGGCACGTTTTCGGCGCCGTCAAGGACACGCCGGAATTCGCCGCGCGGGTGGCCGAGGCGGGACAATGGACCGGTGTCAGTTTCTCGGTTTACAACGGCGTCTGCTTCATCTTTTCCTTCATCCTGCTCGCCTTGGCCCGCAGATTTTCCGCCAGGGGCATCCACATCGCCTGCCTGCTTCTCGGCGGTCTCGGTCTCATCTCGGTGGCCGCCATCACACAGAAGGAAATCCTGCTGGTCTCGATGGTCGGTGTCGGCATCGCCTGGGCGTCCATCCTCTCGATGCCCTACGCGATGCTCGCAAACTGCCTGCCGGCGGAAAAAATGGGGTTCTACATGGGTGTCTTCAACTTCTTCATCGTGCTGCCGCAGATCACGGTGGCCCTCGGTCTCGGTGAGGTTCTCGCGCACTTCCCCGGTGTGGATTCGCTCTACGTGGTGATGGGTGGCGGCGCCTGCATGATCCTTGCCGCGCTCCTCACCCTGCGCGTGCAGTCCACCGAACACCGGATGGCATGATCGCCGGCCTGCGGCTCAACGGAACCGCATCCAGAGCAGATCGAAAAAGCTCCGCCAACCGTCCTGCCATGCGCGGAACTTTGTCTCGTCGTCATTGATCCACTCGACCGGCAACTCGTCCACCCTCACTCCAAGACATCCCGCCAGATGGAGCGCCTCTGCGTCGAAGGCGAAGCCGTCGATGCGCGCACGCGAGAAAATCTCCCTGGCTGCGGGGCGGCGGAACGCCTTGAACCCGCACTGCGTGTCCTTGCTCGGACTCAGGCCGAGCACACGGACCGCGTGGTTGAACATGCGGCCGGCCTGCTCGCGCAACGGGTGCTGACGCCGGGTGATTCGGCTCTCCGCATGGCGGCGGCAGCCGATCACGACGCCCGTGGCCGGATGCGCATCCAGATGGGCGACAAACGGCTTCACGTGGGACAGTGGCACGCTGAGGTCGGCATCCATGAAAAAGATGATGTCCCCCCCCGCCTGCACCATTCCCTCGCGCACGGCGAACCCCTTTCCACGGTGCGCGGCGCCCTCATGCACCACGACAAGCGGATCGCCATCCGCGGCCTCGCGCGCCACCGCAGCCGTGCGGTCCCCGGAGGGCTCCACCATCACCAGCACCTCGCGAAGGCGCGGAAAGCCGCGTGCCAAGGCGCAAACCTCCGCGACGGCGCGGCCGATGCGATGCTCCTCGGCGTAGGCGGGGATCACAATTGAAACGCTACCGGGATCGCTTTCTGCCATAATCAACCCACGTCATGCCGCTGCTTGGAACCCTCCGCCGCACACCATGGGACATCGTCGTCCTCGTGCTGCTTGCGGCGTCGCTGCGGCTCGCGCTGCTCGACACCAAACAACCGCACTTCGACGAGGGGGTGAACGGATGGTTCGCCGACCGCCTGCGCGAGACGGGAACGTTCGTTTACACGCCGGAGAATTTCCACGGACCTTGGCATTTCTACACCGTCTTTGTGTCCCAGGAATGGTTCGGACGCAATGTCTGGGCGCTGCGGCTCCCGGTGGTGCTGGCCAGTGTGCTCACGGTGCCGGTGTTCTTCCTGTTCGCGCGATGGTTCGGGCGCGGCGCATCACGATGGGCTGCCGCGGCCTTCGCCGTCTCCCCCGCATGCGTGTTCTACGGCCGCTATTCGATCCACGAGCCGTGGTTCGCCCTGTTCACCGCAATCTTCACATGGGGCTGCATCGCCCTGTGGCTTGAACGCAGCCGCTCCGGCCTGTGGTCGGCGGCGCTCGGCCTCACGGGCATGATCCTCAACAAGGAGACTTACATCATCCATGCAGGCACCTTGGCGCTCGCCGCCGCGGTCTTTCATGGCTGGAGCAGGATCTTCCCCGTGCAGCCACCTGTCGAACGCCCCGCGGAGCGGGGCTGGAAACCCGGCGATGCGTGGGGTGCCACCGTGGTCTGCATTTTCCTGCTCGTCTTTTTCTATTCGGGCAACTTCATGCATCCGGCGGGGCTGCCGGGCATGTTCGAAGCGCTCTGGGCATGGACGCAGACCGGGACGGCGGGCAACGGGCACGAGAAGGCGGCCTACGATCTGCTGCCGTTCGTCAATTACTACTGGCTCGCCCTGCTCGCCCGCTACGAGTGGCCCGCACTGGCGGGACTGCTGTGGTCCGTGCGCTATGCATCCCCCGCGCCGGCGGCCCCCCGCCTGCTGGCGGTCTTCGGCGCCGGCGTCCTCGCAGCCTACTCGATCGTCGCCTACAAAACCCCGTGGTGCATGGCCTCGATCATCTGGCCGTGGTTTTTGTTTTTCGGCGCGGCCGTCACCGCCATCAAGAGCCGCTGGGCATGGACGGCGGGCGTGGCACTGCTCGCCGTCTCGCTCGGCATGACCGTGCGGCTGAATTTCTTCCGATACGAAAACGACGCCGAGCCCTACGTTTACGTGCAGACCTACCGGTCCTTGGAGCATTTCACCGGACCGCTCCTGGCGCTTGCGGCCACGGACCCGCGATGGCTCCAGACTCCCGGGGCCATCTATCTCGAAAGCTACTACCCGCTGCCGTGGATTCTGGGCGATTTCCGCAGCATCGGCTACCACGCGGGAAACATCCCCGCCGTGCTTCCGAACGCGGAGTTCCACGTCATCGAGACCGCCAAGGCCGACGAGTTGCGCAAACGGCTTCCGGTGGGATTCGAGGAAACCCGCTTCCTCCTGCGCTCCGGGGTCGGTGAGTGTTCGGTGTTTTTCTCGCACAGATTCATGGAGGCATTCGAGCGTCTGTCTCCTGTCTCTTCCCCACACGTCGACAAACCATGATTGGGTGGCGCCTCCTCTCCGCATGGCTGGTTTTCGTCGCCGTTTCGACGGTCGCGGCGGCAGGCCTCGGGGTTCTGGCCGGTCGCATCGAACCGAATGCCGCATGGATCAGCCTCATTCTCGGAGTTGCGGCGGGCGCCGCGACGGCCCGGAGCGCCACGGCTCCACGCCAAGCCGTCACCACGGCCGATGCGGTGCTTTTCGCGGTCTTTGCCATCGCCGGTCTCCGGGCATTCCTGTGGGTGATCCACCCGCACGCCGGGGAACTGCACGTTCTCTCCCCGCACAACCTCGGCGACATGGCCCTGCATCTGAACCTCATCCATCGTTGGGCCCATGGTGGCGCATTCTGGCCGGACAACCCTTTCCTCGCGGGCGCCCCCTTCGCCTACCACCCGGGCATGGATTTGTGGAATGCCGTTTTGGGGGCGGCAGGATGGCCGGTGTTTGGCGGCCTGCGCGGGGCCGGACTGTTGGGCGCAGCCGCCACGGCCGCTGCACTATGGCGCTGGGGCCGAGGCTTCACGGTTGCGGCATTTCTTTTCGCCGGTGGTTTTGCCGTGCTGGCGGTCCTTCAAGGACATGCTCCGGACGCCACACAGCAGGGCGAGGCATGGAAGAATCCCTTCCTCACCATGTTCGTGACCCAGCGAGGATGGCTGTATTCCCTGCCAGCAGGACTGGTGTTGTTGACGGTATGGCGCACCCAGCTTTCGGGAAAGGAAGGCCCGCGCCTGCCGGTGCTCGCCCAAGTGGCGCTCTACGCAAGCATGCCCCTCTTCAACGCACCGGCCTTTCTATTCCTGAGCGCGGCACTCGCTGCCTGCGCCGTGGCCGCATGGCGAAGTCGCGCAGTTGGCCCCTTCGTGGCTGTCGGTTTGGTCAGCATCATCCCGGCCACATGGCTGGTGCGCATGGTCACGGCAAACTTCACGGCCCCGTCCGCCCTGCGATTCCTCCCCGGATGGATGCCGGAGGGCGGAACCCTCTGGTTCTGGCTGTGGAACTTCGGCATCTTCCTGCCTCTCGTCGCACTGCTCGGATTGCACCTCTTCCTCGGTGGCGGCGACCGCACTGCCCGGGTCTTCTACACTCTCGGCGCCGCGACGTTGGCATTCTGCTTCCTCTTCGTCATTGCACCTTGGCCATGGGACAACACGAAGCTCATCCTTTGGGGATACCTCGCGCTCGCACCGCTGCTCTGGGAGCACCTCATCGCGCGACGCCCGGCATGGCTCCGTGCGGCAATCTGCCTCGTCCTGTTTTCATCCGGTGCCGTCGCTCTGGTCGCCGGATTGGACGCCCGGCACGGTTACAAACTTGCCGACCTCGCGGAACTCACCGATGTGCAGGCCATGCTGCGGAAAGTCCCGGTCAATGCCCGCCTCGCCTGCGCCCCCGGCTACGATCACCCGGCCATGCTGCTCGGACAACCCGTGGTCATGGGCTACGACGGTCACCTTTTCAGCCAAGGGCTGGACTACGCGCCGGTGCGCGGGGAGTTGGACCGCCTGATGAAAGGCGGGGAATCATGGAGGAAGGCGGCACGCAAACTCGGTGCGCAATACCTTTTCTGGGGACGCCGCGAGGAGGCGCTGTGGCCACAATCGGCGCAGCCTTGGAGGCACTGTGCCAAGCTTCTGGCGGCATCTCCGCACGGCGAGCTTTACCTGCTCACGCCGTGCCTGCTGGGCGAAGACGACTGAGCCCCGCTAAAAATTCCACATCTTGCCCTGGCGAGCGTCGGAGAACACACGCGGGCTCAGCATGTAGGACATCGGAGGATCCGGGAGGTGGGAGTCATCCAACCGCGGCAGGGACTTTCCGACCGTATCGTCCCATGGCTGGCTGCGGGCGATGTTGATCGGCGTCCCGACGCGCACGAGCTGGAAGGTCTTGCGAGCCGCATTGAGCGGCATGCGCACGCAGCCATGCGTGGTCGGATGCGGCTTCACAAAGCCCCAATGGAGCCCGTAGGCCGGCTTGAATTCCATCCAATAAGTCATCGGGTAGCCGGCCCCGGGGCTGCTGACCCGGCGGCGCTGCTCCTGCTTGGAATAAATCCTGAAGTTGCCGTGCGGTGTCGGTGTGGACGGCGCGCCGACCGAAACCGGGGTCGCCAGCAACACCCTGTCGCCTTCCACCACATAGAGGCGTTGGGCGCCCGTGCTCAACTTCATCTGCACGTTGGCGGGGTTCTTGGGTTGCTGGATCGGGGGGTCGAAGCTGAACGCGTTCGGTCCGCGGACATGCTGGATTGTCTGGCAACCGGTCAGGCCGGCACCAGCCACCAAGAAAGGAAGAAGCAGCGCCAACCGCGCAGCAAGGGCAAAACGGGCGTGAATCATCCGCGAAGCCATAGTCAAAACACGCCCATTGGCAAGGACAAAGCCCCCGGCACCCAACTTGTGTGTTGCTTTCACGCGTTGGCCCATAGAGAAAAAATGTCCCACTCCCCTGCACCTTGACCAAATCCATCCTCATCGTTGATGACGAGAAAAACACCCGCGAAGGGCTGCGCAACTCCTTGGATGAGGACTACGACGTCTATGTCGCGGCGGATATCGCCGGAGCCAAGGCGGTCATGGAAACCGACCGGATCGACCTCCTTCTCGCCGATTTGCGCCTCGGTGCGGAAAACGGCATCGACCTGCTGGAATGGGCCTTGCGGCAGCCGAATGCGCCCGTCTGCATCATCATGACCGCCTACGGAACGGTCGATGCCGCGGTCGATGCCATGAAGCGCGGGGCCTACGACTTCGTGACAAAGCCGGTCAATATCGACCGCCTTGAAATCCTCATCCAGCGCGCCCTCCACGGCTCGGAGATCGAGAAGGAAAATGTCCGCCTGCGCGAGCAGATCGACAAGCGCTACGGCTTGGAAAGCTTTGTCGGCGACTCGCCCGCCATGGAACAGGTCCTCGACACCATCCGGCAGGTGGCCAGTTCGCGCGCCACCGTCCTCATCACCGGCGAAAGCGGAACCGGCAAGGAACTGGCGGCCCACGCCATCCACCGCCTCAGCCCGCGTCACCGCGGACCGTTTGTCGCCGTGCACTGCGCGGCCCTCTCCCCGCAACTCCTTGAAAGCGAACTTTTCGGCCACGAACGCGGGGCGTTCACCGGCGCGGGCGAGCGCCGGATCGGACGGTTCGAGATGGCAGCCGGCGGCACGCTTTTCCTCGATGAGATCGGCGAGATCGACACCTCCACCCAGGTGAAGATCCTCCGCGTCCTCGGCGAGCGCGTCTTCGAGCGCGTCGGCGGCAACAAACCGATCGCCGCCGATGTGCGCCTCCTTGCCGCCACGAACCGCGACCTCGCAAAAATGGTCGCCGAGGGCAATTTCCGCGAGGACCTCTTCTTCCGCCTCAACGTGGTGCAGGTTCACCTTCCGCCGCTGCGGGACCGCCGCGAGGACATCCCCCTGCTCGCCGTGCATTTCCTGCGGGAGGCGGCCAGGGAGAACGACAAGCCGTTCCGGGAGTTGACGACCGACTCCATGAAATGCCTCCTAGCCTATGACTGGCCGGGGAACGTGCGCGAGTTGCGTGCAGCCGTCGAGCACGGGGTTGTCATGGCCGGCGGCCCGAAGATCACCCTTCGTGACCTGCCGCCGGGCATCCGCGCCGCGGCTGGACCCGGCACAGCACCACGGGGGCCCCTGCCCCTCAACCTCGGCGAGACGGAACTCTCGCTGATCCGACGCGCCCTCGCGGAATGTGACGGCAACCGCACACTCGCCGCGGAAAAACTCGGCATCAGCCGGCGCACCCTGCACCGCAAACTGCGCGAGCATCCGGACCTCGCCTGCTCCTGACTCATGGGTCTCGAAACCAGCCTCCAGTGGTTCGTCCACAGCTTCGAACAGGGCCGCGCGGCAATCTGGCTGCGCCGCTTCCTGTTCGTGTTCATCTTCCTCGCCGCGGGCGCCGTCTGGCTGCTTTTGAAGTTCAACGGCTTCAACGACCCGGATGCCATGGATCAGGCACAGATCGGACGCCAATTGGCATCTGGTCAAGGCTACACCACCCTCTACGCGCGTCCGCTCGCCTTGAACCGGATGCTGCTGCGCACGGGCCATGTGCCCGCCCCGCTTCCGGATGTGAGCCAGGCGCCTCTCGGCCCCCTCCTGAATGCCGTCGCCTTCCGCATCACCGGGGTGAACTTCGGCGTCCCGCAGCGCGGGTTCATATCGTCGCCGGAGAAAATCATCGCCCTCACCGGGTTCCTGTTCTTCGCGGGATCCGTCGCCCTGACCTACCTTCTCGCCCGGAGGCTTTTCGATCCGAAACTCGCGCTGCTCGGCACCGGGCTTGTCATGGTTTCCTTCGCGATGTGGCGGTTCAGCTTTTCCGGACTTCCACAGATGGCGATGCTCTTCTTCTTCACCGGGAGCATGCTGTCCACGGTCGCCGCGATGGAAGCCCGGGCAGCGGGGCGCCGTCGCAGGGCCGTCCTCCTCGTAGCCCTCGCCGCCTTCCTGCTCGGTCTTGTCGCGCTCGGCCACGGCATCGGCCTCTGCATCTTCGCCGGGTTCTGGATCTTCGCCACGGCGGCAATCCGGCCGCGCCTGCTCGTCGCTCCCATCGTAGCCGCGGCGGGCATCCTGCCGGTTCTCCCCTGGGCATTGCTCAACTGGCGGGCTCTCCGAAACCCGTTCGGGCTGCCATTTTACGAACTCTGCCGCCCCCCCGGCATCGGCCGGCTGGAGTTTCTCGCCGACTTCGAGCCGCTGCTCCGGTTCCGCTGGACAAACCTCATCCAGAACACCGCAACACATGCGATGAACCAGGCCGCCGACTTCTTCTCCTGCATGGGGGGCAATGTCGTCGCGGTTGCGTTTTTCCTCGCCGTGATCCTGCACGGCTACCGGCACTGGCTGCCGGCCCAATTCCGCTGGTGCATCCTGCTCATGTGGCTCGGCGCCGCCTCGGGGATGTCCGTCTTCGGGGTGGAGGGAACATTTTCCGCAGGTCAGCTCCATGTCCTCTTCCTCCCGGTGATGGTCATCTACGGACTGGGGTTCCTTCTCGCCCTGTGGGATCGCCTCGGCCTTGATCAACCCATGCTGCGGGGAACCTTCCTCGCCATGCTCTACCTGATCGTCGGGGCGCCGCTCCTCCTCGGCTTCATCGCCAACCCCAAGCGCATGAACTGGCCGCCCTACCTGCCGCCGCTGGTCCACCATTTCGCCGACTGGTTGTCCCCCGGCGAGGCTCTCGCCTCGGACATCCCTTGGGCCACGGCATGGTATGCCGGGAGAACATCCCTGCTGCTGCCCCAGAACATCGGGCAGTTCGAGCTCATCCATCGGGAACAACTCCTCGGCGGACCGCTTGTGGCAATTTATCTCACACCCTTCAGCGGCGACCAGCGCGCCTATGCCGACATCGTCAATGGACGCTACCGGGAATGGGCCCGCTTCGTCCTGCATGAAGTCAAGCCGGCCGACCTGCGCGGATGGGTTCTGACCACCGCAGTCGCCCTGCCGCTCGACGGCGAAGCCATGTTCTACGCCGACCGGCCCAGGTGGCAATGAAGCTTGTTCGGCATCGACGCGTCCCCGCACCAAGCATAAAAATGCAGCAGCGAGCATGTTAATCCGAGACGAATCAGCCCAAGTCCAGGAATTGGTCCACCAGCTCGAGCTTGGCTCCCTCAAGTCGCTCATCCTGCGCGTCGGGTTCTTCGCCGCGGTGGCCGGGATCGCCTCCCTCTACCTGATCCTCAACTTCCGCGGCTTGGACTCCGAAACCGCGATGGATCAGGCCCAGATCGGACGCCAGCTCGCCGCCGGGGCCGGATTTTCCACGCTCTACATCCGGCCCATGGCCATGTGGCAGCTCCTCGAATACAATGAACAGTTGCCGACGGGCCTGTTCCCCGACACCTACAACTTCCCCCTCAACCCGGCCGTCAATGCCGTCCTGCTGCGCCCGGTCAAACGGTGGTGGCCGATGGAGCCGACCGACCTCATCTACATCGGCGACCGCGTCGTGGCGGCGGGGGGCGTTGCGTTCTTCTGCGCGGCGGTCCTTGTCATCTTCTTCCTCGTGAGGAGCCTGTTCGACCGGAAACTCGCGTGGATGACGGCGGCCCTCGTGTTTCTCACCGACATGATGTGGCGCTTCTCCGTGTCCGGGCTCCCGCAGATGCTGCTGCTCTTTCTCTTTTCGCTGGCGTTGCTCCTCCTGCACTGGGCGATGGTGGCGCGCATCGGGCTCCGCACGGGGCGGATGCTGTTGCTCCTGACCGGGGCAGCTGTGCTGTTCGGGCTCATGACGCTGGCACAGCCGCTCGCAGCGTGGATGTTCCTCGGCTTCCTCTGTTTCGTTTTCATCTGGTTCCGCCCGCGCTCGGTCAGCGGGCTCCTGGTCTTCTTCGTCTTCGCCGCCGTGGTCTCTCCTTGGCTGGTGCGCAACTACCTCGTGTGCGGCAACCCCCTCGGCCTCGGCGTTTACAGCATCCTCGACGGCATTTCAGGCACCGAGCTCTCCTACATGAGCAACCTGCAGCCCGACTTGGGGGCGATGGGTGCCATGCGGGCCAAGATCCGCAACGGCCTGAACATGCAGTTCCAGAACATGTTCGGCTTCTTCGGCTACAATGTGGCCGCCGCCGCCTTCTTCTTTTCTCTCCTCCATATCTTCCGCCGCCGCGAAACCGCCCTTTTCCGATGGGCACTCCTGCTCATGTGGGTGCCGGCCGTCGTGGGCATGGCGGTCTTCTCACCGAACACGGAGATCTCGGTCAACCAGTTGCACATGCTCTTTCTCCCGCTCTTCGCGGCTTACGGGATGGCTTTTCTCCTCGTGCTTTGGAACCGCATCGACCTGCGGTTTCCGCCTGCACGCACCGCCTTCATCGGCGCGGTCCTCCTCATCTCGGCGCTGCCCATGGGCGTCAATCTTCTGACCTCACCCCCTTCGCGCATGAACTGGCCGCCCTACATCCCGCCCTTCATCAGCAAGGTCAGCAGTTGGATGGAGCCCGGCGAGGTGCTCTGTTCGGACATGCCATGGGCCACCGCTTGGTATGGGGGCCGCAGAACCCTGCTCCTACCCGCCACGATCAAGCAGTTTGTCCTCATGCATGATTACAAATATCTCGGCGGCCCGATCAACGGGCTCTATCTTACCCCCGTATCCGGCAACCGTCCCTTCCTCTCCCAGATTGCGAAGGGCGAATACCGGGAATGGGCCTCTTTCATCATGCGCACCGCCGACCTCAGCCGGTTCCCCCTCCAATTTTTCACGCCGTTGCCGATCAACAACGAATGCGTCTTCTACTCGAACCGCGACCGCTGGTCCCCGCGCCAGTAACCCCCATGCCCGCCCGCAAGACAGACGATACGCCGCCCACCTTCGAGGCGGCCATGCAGAAGCTCGACGCCATCGTGGCCAAACTCGAGGACGACAAACTCCCGCTCGACGAGATGCTCGCCCGCTATGAGGAGGGCGTCGCCCTCGCCCGCTTCTGCGGCGAGAAGCTCGAGGCCGCGGAACAAAAAGTGCGCCTGATCGCGAAGCAGGCCGGTGGCAGCGTCGCCTTGGAGGATTTCAATGACCGCGAAGAGGAATAAACAACCCATCCTTCCCAAGATCAACGACCCTGCCGACGTTCGCGCCGTCCCGGAAGAGGACCTTGCACTCCTCGCCGGCGAGATCCGCGAGGAACTCGTCCACGCCGTGTCCAAGACGGGCGGGCACCTCGGCCCCAACCTCGGCGTGGTCGAGTTGACCATCGCCCTCCATCGCGCCTTCAACTCGCCCGCGGACAAAATCCTCTTCGACGTCAGTCACCAGGGCTACGTCCACAAAATGCTCACCGGTCGCCGCGGGCAGATCGACAGCATCCGCCAGCACGGCGGCCTCAACGGCTTCCTCCTCCGCACCGAGAGCGAGCATGACTGCTACGGCGCGGGCCACGCCGGCACCGCCCTGTCCGCCGGCCTCGGCATGGCCGCCGCCCGCGACCTGCGCGGCTCGGACGAACACGTCGTCGTCGTTGCCGGCGACGCCGCCTTCACCTGCGGTGTCAGTTTCGAGGCGCTCAACAACGTTGCCGAGACCACCAGGCGCTTCATCGTCGTGCTCAACGACAACGAGTGGTCGATCTCCCGGAACGTCGGGGCCATCGCCACCTACCTCAACCAGATCCGAGCCAACCCCTCCTACGCCCACCTCCACGAGCAGGTGGCCAAGTTCATCAGGTCGGTCGGCGGCCAAAGCGCCCTCCATCTCGCCCACAAGGTCGAGAGCGGCATGAAGCACATCCTGCTGCCCAGCGTCATCTTCGAGGACCTCGGCTTCCGTTATTACGGTCCGATCGACGGACACGACACCGCCCTGCTCACGCGCACGTTCGAGTTCCTCAAGACCCAGAACGAACCGGTCATTCTGCATATCCTCACCACGAAGGGGAAAGGCTACGCCCCCGCCCTCCAGCAGCCGGACAAATTCCACGGCCTCGGCAAATTCAAGCCCGACACCGGCGAAACCGAACCCTCCGCCGGCCCGACCTACTCGCAGATCTTCGGCACCAAGTTGTCCGACTTCGCCGATCACAACAACCGCATCGTCGCCATCACCGCCGCCATGGCCGGGGGGACCGGACTTTCGACCTTCGAGAAACGCCACCCCGACCGCTACCACGACGTCGGCATCGCCGAGGAGCACGCCGCCCTCTTCGCCTGCGGCCTCGCCACCCAGGGCTTCAAGCCCTTCCTCACGATCTACAGCACGTTCATGCAGCGGGCCTATGACATGATCATCCATGACATCGCCCTGCAGAACCTCAACGTCGCCTTGTGCATGGACCGCGCCGGACTCAGCGGCGATGACGGCCCGACCCACCACGGCCTCTTCGACATCGGATACCTGCGCCACATCCCCGGCATCGTCTTCATGCAGCCGAAGGACGAGGAGGAGTTCACCGACATGCTCTGGACGATGGCAAATTACCACCGCGGCCCCATCGCCATCCGCTACCCCCGGGGTGCCGGAACCGGGGCCGTCCCGAAGGAGCACCCGCAGATCCTGGAAATCGGCCAGAGCGAGGTCCTCCGCCACGGACGCCGCGTCCTCCTGATCGGGCTCGGCAACATGGTCGAGATGGCGGAGCAGACCGCAGACCTTCTCGCAGCCCGCGGCATCGACGCCGCCGTGGTCAACGCACGCTGGATCAAACCCCTCGACCGCCAGACCATCGAGTTCTTCGCCCGCGCCGCCGAGGTCGTCTGCACCTTCGAGGACCATGTCCTGCACAACGGTTTCGGCTGCGCCGTCATCGAGGCCCTCGCCGATGCCCGCATCACCACCCCCGTCGTCCGCATCGGCTGGCCCGATGAATTCATCGAACACGGAAGCGTCCCCGTTCTCCGCGCCCAGCACGGCATCACGGCTGAAGCCGCCGTCGAAAAGATCCTCGCAGAACTGCACATGGAGGCCGCGCCGAAGACCACGTCCGCCGCGTGATCACGACGGCGGAGTTTTCAGTGTTCAGTTTTCAGTCGTGTAGCAGCGCTCTCCGACCGCCGTCCCTCCGGCAACTCACCCCCTACTGAGCCGAGTCTGCGAGACAGGCCATAGCCAAAACTGAACACTGTGAACTTTGCATTTGCCCCCGGCACCTCCCCCACCCTGCTCCTCCTCCACGGAACCGGCGGGAATGAAAGCGACCTCCTGCCCGTCGGGCGCCTGCTCCGCCCCGGAGCGGCCCTCCTGAGCCCGCGGGGTGAAGTCTTGGAAAACGGGATGCCCCGTTTCTTCCGCCGTCTTGCCCCGGGCGTGTTCGATGAGGAGGACCTCATCCGCCGCACCGGCGACCTTGCCGCCTTCATCGGGGAGCAATCGTCGCTCCATCCTCTCGGCAAGATCATCGCCGTCGGCTACTCCAACGGCGCCAACATCGCCGCGTCGCTCATGTTGCTCCGGCCTGGATTTCTCTCCGGTGCCGTTCTTTTCCGGGCCATGGTGCCGCTCGAACCTCCCGATCTTCCGGACTTGGACGGACTCCCCGTGCTCCTGCTCGTCGGGCGCACCGACACCATGATCCCGCCCGAAAGCGCCGGGCGCCTCGCCGCGATCCTCACCCAAGCCGGCGCCAACCTCACCCTCGAATGGCGCGAAGGAGGTCATGAGCTTTCCACGGACGATTTCCTCATCGCCCGCGACTGGCTTCGGAACAACTTCGGGGAATCCCCGGCCCCCTGATTCGGAAAGGTTTTGCTTGGACGCCGGGGCGTCCGTGCGTTAGACCGCTGCCTGTCTCCAAACCAAAAACAAATCCATTATGAACTATTACATTGATGCTTGGAAAAACTACGTGAACTTCCAGGGCCGCGCCCGCCGCAAGGCCTACTGGATGTTCGTCCTCTTCAACATCATCGTGGCGATCATCCTCAGCATCATCGACAACGTCATCGGCACGGGCGGACTGCTGGGCGGCATTTACTCGCTCGCCGTGCTCCTCCCGGGCATCGCCCTCGGCGTGCGCCGTCTCCACGACATCGGCAAGTCCGGATGGTGGCTTCTCATCGCCCTCGTTCCGCTCATCGGTGCCATCGTGCTCCTCATCTTCGCCGTCATGGACAGCCAACCCGGCGAGAACCAATACGGCCCGAACCCGAAAGGCGCCTGATCTCCGGGTAACACTTCCCACAAAACCGGCGGGGCCAAGTGCTCCGCCGGTTTTTTTTGCCCCCCTCTGCCCCTCTCTCAGCTCTCAATTACTCACTATTCCCCAACCCGAACCCCGCATGCACCGCCTTCGCCGCGTCGGCGATGCGGTCCTCGTCGAGGATCACCGCGATCTTGATCTCCGACGTCGAGATCATCTGGATGTTGAACCCGCCCGCGGCCAGCAGATCGAAGAGCTTCGCCGCCACGCCGGAATGCGAGCGCATCCCGATGCCCACCACGCTGAGCTTCGCCACGCCGGCGGTCTGGGTGACCCCGCGCGCCCCGATCTCCGCCGCCACCGCCTTGAGCACGGGATCCGCCTTCTCCAACTCGTCCTTGTTCGTGGTGAAGGAAATGTCCGTGCGTCCCTCGTGCGGCGCGGTCTGCACGATCACGTCCACCACCACGCTCGCCGCGGCCAGCGCATTGAAGATCTTCGCCGCCATGCCGGTCTGGTCGGGCACCCCCTCGATGGTGACTTTCGCCTGGTTGCGCTCGATGCTGACGCCGCGGATCACGACGTCCTCCATGCCTGGTGTTTCTGATTTCACGATGGTGCCGGGGTTTTGATTGAAGCTGCTGCGCACTTCGAAAAGCACGCCGAATTTGTTGGCGAACTCGACGGATCGCGACTGCATGACCTTCGAGCCCGAAGACGCCATCTCGAGCATCTCCTCGTAGCTGATGGTGTCGATCTTGCGCGCGTCGGGAACCACCCGCGGGTCGCACGTGAACACGCCGTCCACATCGGTGTAAATCTCGCACTTGTCCGCCTTCAGCGCCCCCGCCAACGCGATCGCCGTGAGGTCCGAGCCTCCGCGCCCCAGCGTTGTGATCTCTCCCCCGGCCGTCTGCCCCTGGAACCCGGCCACGATCACGATGGAACCGCCGTCGAGGTGCGCGCGGATCTGCTTGGGAGTGATGTTGAAAATCTTCGCCTTCGTGTGCACGCCGTCGGTCACGATGCCGGCCTGCGCGCCGGTCAACGAAACCGCCGCCGAGCCCATGGCCTGCAAGGCCATCGCCAGCAGCGCAATCGTCGTCTGCTCGCCGGTCGAGAGGAGCACATCCATCTCGCGCTCGCTCGGACGCCCGCTCACCTCACGCGCCAGCTTGATCAGGGAATCCGTCACCCCGGACATCGCCGAGACCACAACCACAACCTGATTGCCGGCCTGCTGCGTCTCGAGCACACGGCGCGCAACATTCTTGATCCGCCCGGGATCGCCGACCGAGGTGCCTCCGTATTTCTGGACGATCAGCGCCATGGTTCAAAAATCCCATGGTAGGGTCGCCTCGCCGAGGCGACCGCAAGCGTGCGTCCCTGCCGAAGGCAGCGGACGGCTGAGCCAGCCGTCCCTACCGGCGAACAACAATGATGTATGCTTCCCCTTCATTCCACCCCCAGCACCTTGGCCACCGCCCCCGCATCGGCCTTCGCCTCCAGCGCCTTGAACCCATGCACCATCGGCGCCTCAGGGTCCTTGAGGCCATGGCCCGTCACCGTAAGGACGATCTTCGCACCTTCCGGAAAATTGCGGAACGGGCACGTCGCACGACCTTCCTCCGTGAAACACTTCATCAACCCGGCCACCGAGGCGGCGCTCGCCGGCTCGACAAAAATCCCCTCCTCCGACGCCAGCCAGCGCTGGGCGTCGAGAATCTGTTCGTCGGTCACGATGTCCACACAGCCGTCGGATTCCTTCACCGCCGCCTTCGCGCCGTCCCAGCTCGCCGGGTTGCCGATGCGGATCGCCGTGGCCACCGTCTCCGGGTTCTCCACGACATGACCCAGATACACCGGAGCCGACCCGGCGGCTTGGAATCCGGCCATGCGCGGACGTTTGGTTGCGCGGCCCAGATCGCGGAATTCGCAGTAGCCCTTCCAGTAAGCCGTGATGTTCCCCGCGTTGCCCACCGGCAGGATGTGGATGTCCGGCGCGTCGCCCAATTCCTCGATGATCTCGAAGGACGCCGTCTTCTGCCCCTCGATGCGGAACGGATTGATCGAATTCACGATCTCGAAACGTCCGTCCGCCCCGAGCTCCCGCACCAGACGCAACGCATCGTCGAAATTGCCGTC
Source organism: Chthoniobacterales bacterium (assembly GCA_014879535.1). Lineage (GTDB taxonomy): Bacteria > Verrucomicrobiota > Verrucomicrobiia > Chthoniobacterales > JACTMZ01 > JACTMZ01. The sequence continues at coordinate 5,323 of JACSRX010000020.1, read as the reverse complement.
GATGGCCACGACCTTCGCGCCGTAGATGAAGGCCTGCAGCAACTTGCCCGCCGCGATCTTGCCCGCGGGCAGCAGCACGGCACAGGCGAGGTCGGCCCTCGCCGCGTAGGCGGCCGCCGCGGCGGATGTGTTGCCGGTCGAGGCGCAGATCACCGCCTTGACCCCGCGCTCGCACGCCTTCGAGATCGCCATCGTCATGCCGCGGTCCTTGAAAGACCCCGTCGGGTTCAGCCCCTCATACTTGACGTAAACCTCCGCGCCGCGCCCGACGATCTTGCTCAGCTTCGGCGAATGGATCAGCGGCGTGGAGCCCTCGTTGAGCGACACCACCGGCGTGGCATCCGTCACGGGCAGGAATTCCCGGTAGCGGCTGATGACCCCGCGGTCGTGGAGCGCGTTCATTCCGCTGCCTCCACCCGGTAAAGCGCCGGCTCGTCATGCACGCAGTCCAAGGCGCGGATCTCCGCCAGCGCCGAAAGCATGCGCCCCCGCGGCGCATCATGGATCATCAACACCAGCGCGGCCTGCTGGCCCTCGTCCGTCTCGGGCTGGATCACCGAGGAAATTCCGATGTCCGCCTCGCCGAGCACGCCGGCGATCCGCGCGAGCACGCCGGGTCGGTCGTCCACACCCAGCCGCAGATAGAACGGACTCACCACCTCGTCCGACGGACGCAGCCGCCCGTAGAGTCCGTGGGGGATGAAGCCATACGACTCCCGCGGCGCCTGCAGCGCCAGCGCGGCATCCGCCAGATCGCCGATCACCGAGCTGGCCGTCGGGTCCTGACCCGCCCCGCGTCCGTAGAATAGCGCGTCGCCCACCACGTCGCCGCGCACGGCGATCGCGTTGAACACCCCGCGCACCGACGAAAGAATGTTGCTGTCCGGCACTAGCGACGGCTGCACGCTCACCTCCACCGAGCCGTCCGCGCACGCGTCGATCACCGCCAGCAGCTTGACCGTGTAGCCCAACTGCGCGGCAAACCTCATGTCGGCCGGCGTGATCTTCTCGATCCCCTCCACCAGCACGTCCTTCGAAGGAACCCAGAACCCGTAGGCCAGCGACGCAAGGATGATCGCCTTGTGGCCCGCGTCCCAGCCGTTCACATCCAGCGTCGGGTCGGCTTCCGCATAACCCGCCGCCTGCGCCTCGGCCAGCGCCGTCGCGAAATCCAGCCCGCTTTCCGCCATCCGCGTGAGGATGTAATTGCTCGTCCCGTTGATGATCGCCCGGACGCGCAGGAAATGGTTCGCCACGAACGCCTCGCGCACCGACTTGATGATCGGGATGCCCCCGGCCACCGCCGCCTCGTAGAACACCGGCACCCGCTTCTCCGTCGCCAGGGCGAAAATCTCCGCCCCGTGCTCCGCCAAGAGCGCCTTGTTCCCCGTCACCACGATCTTCCCGCGGCGGATCGCCTCGAGGATGAGCTCCCGCGGTTCCTCGATCCCGCCCATCAGCTCCACCACCACCTCCACCGCCGGATCGTCCAGCAGTTCCCGCCACGTCCCGCAGGCCACCCCGGACGGAACAGGCACCGCCCGCTGGCGCGACAAATCCCGCACTGCCACCCGGCGCACCGCCAGATCGCAGCCGACCCTCTCGCGCAGCAACGCCCGGTTCTTCTCCAGGTTCAGGTAAACACCCGCCCCCACCGTGCCGAAGCCGGCCAGTCCGATTCCGATGTCCCGCATAAATTGACCCGCCATACTGCCCGCCACCCCCGCGTTCCGCAATGCTTTGATGCCTGCCGCATTTGCGCCCCACGCAAGGTAGGGAAACCGTCAACACCCCCCGGTAGGGCCCGCTGGCCTCAGCGGGCCAAGCACCCTCATGGATCGCTGATCGCGCCCCCCGACAAGGCTGGCACCCATCCTCGCTTTCAACCGGCATCCACCGACCTTACAACGCCTCGACTTCCTGTTGTCCGGTCTCGTAGAATTTCTTGGCCCCCAAATACCGGCCCAGCTTCATGACCCAAGCGACGCCATACCTTACCTCTGCGCCTCCTCCAACCGTTCCGCAACGCGCGGTTTGGGCGCACCCGCCCTTTCCATCCCCGCCCTTCTGGCAGGAATTATTGCCATAGCATGCCAGTTGCCTATTTCGATATCCAAGCCGGCTTGCCAATATACGTTCGGTGAACATCGAGCCATGATACCCCATGCCACGAGAGCTACCAACGCCCTGAGACCACGTCCTTGGAGTGGAAGCCTTTGCTTGGCTATTGTCATCTTTCTCACTGGCGTTGCCCTCCACAGCAGTTTTCAAATGCGGGCAGGACACCATTTGCAACTCGCAACACTGCATCTCATTCCAGTCATTGCTGCACCATACACACTCCTCGCACTGGCTGCGCTCCTATCGCGCACGCCTCTTTGTCGTATACTTGTTATCCTTAGTGTAGCTGGCTTTCTTATCTTTGACTTCGCACACACACACGCCTGGAGTTCAGGGGCCAAAGAAGCCGCAGTGGGAAACGCGGTCGTATGGATAGGCGAGATCAGCATCGCGCTGGCATCCTGCTTTCTGATCGTCTCCCTGGACTATCTTTTCAGATTCCCGGAAGAGCCAGCCAACGACGATGAAGAATAGATACACCGAACAAGGTCGTGGAGCCAACGCGCTGACGCGCGCGGCTCACGACTGACGTTGGGCGAAAAATGACCGCAGCCACCGCGACGAAACGCTTTCGAATCATGATGACCGTGTTCATCGGCGGCTTGCTTGTCAGCGGCATCACAGCCTTCCCTCTGCTGGCTGAGATGCGCTTACTGACTTCATGGCTTGATCTCAGCGACGCGACTTCACCAGCTGGACACACTGGTTTGTCCTTTTGGATTCTCACCGTGAAATTTGGTCTCGAGGACGTGTATTCGCGTTTTCCTTGGATCGCCTACGGCACCGATTGGCTCGCTTTCGGACACATCGCGATCGCACTTTTTTTTGTCGGTCCACTGATTCGCCCCTGGGAGAGCCGCTCGACGCTCCTAGCAGGGATGGCTGCCTGTATTCTGGTTATCCCGCTCGCATTGATTTGCGGCCAGATTCGCGGAATCCCGTTTTACTGGCGCCTTATCGACTGCTCATTTGGCGTGTTTGGCATCATTCCATTGCTCTACTGTTTTAGCCTGCTTCGACACATCCCATCAATCCCACCCGAAAAGGCGCCAGGATCAACGTCCGGAGCTCATCTTTGACGCTAGCATGAACACGCGGAAATCCTTCGAGACTATCCACGGGGATTACCGCTTCTTCGGGAGCCATTCGACGGAAGGAGACGCGCTGCGTGAAACCCTGCTGCCCATCCTGCGCGAGCGGACCCAGAAGCATGTCCGCTGGATGGATTTCGGGTGCGGTAGCGGGGGATTCCTCGGCGAATTGCTCGCCGCCTTGGACCGTCCTCCCGCCGACATCGATCTGGCCTTGGTGGACGTGGACCGCGGTTACCTTGAGGAAGCCAGGGAAGCGGTCGCCGGATTCACGGCAAGCGAAGTGGCCGTTGCCACCGCGCCCGAGGAACTCGCGGGCGCGTTCGACCTGATCACGTCGAAGCACGCCCTGTATTACGTGAAGGACCTGCGCTCGACCGTGCGCACACTCTGCGGGATGCTGAAGCCCGGCGGATTGGCCATTTTCATGCTCGGCGGAAAAACGAATCATTTGTCCGGACTCTGGGAAACCGCCTACGCCGCGAGGAATCTGCCCGTGCCTTACTTCCGGGCCGAAGATGTCGCCCGGGAAATCCAAGCGACCGGTCTCACGCATGAGTCGCTTGCCGTGCCGTCCGTCGTCCGCTTCCCCGATGCCCGCGAGAATCGCCTGAAGTTCCTGCGCTTCTTCTTCGCCGGCAACACAGCCGGAATGACCCCGGAATCCCTGCTCCCCCTGCTCGATCCACTGGCAAAGGACGGCGACGTCGTGATCGACAGCGCCTGTTCAGTTTTTCTCGTCTCCCGATGAAAGCCAAACTTCCCGCCACGATCATCCTCTGCGCAGCCGCCTTCACCGTTGAAGGCTCCCCAAAGGTAGGGCCGGGTGTCCCCGACCGGCCTAGTGCCCTGAATGCCCCGGCGGATGGCATGACAGAAACCGCCGCCGAGCTGGACAGACTCGTCACCGAGTCGAAGCAACGCGGCCTCCTCTTCGGCCTCGACGATCCCACCGGCATGATCGGCGTCCATGCGCTCGATCTCGGCGTCGTGCCCGACTCCCTCGACAAGGCCGACGTGCCCGGACGCCTCGTGTTCCCCTCGCCCGACGGACGCTATGCGATCAACCACCCCACGACCGAGCAGGCGGAGGAGTCCGACTATGAGGTCGAGAATCACCTCGTGTCGTTGAAATCCATGAAGGCGGTGCTGGCCATCCCGAACCGCAACGGTGGCGACTTTGAGCGGCGCAATCATGGCGGCCTCCGCGTCCAGTGGCGACCCGACAGCCGCGCGGCCCTCGTCCTCGGCGACGGAAAATGGGAACCTTCAACCTTCTGCGCCGTGGTCATTGAGGACCAACCCCGGGCGATCGATCTCATCCCGCCCGTTTACGAGGCGATCATCGCCCGGATGAAAGCCCGCTGGCCGGAGATCCAGAAGGGGCTGCATCTGGGCGAGGAGATGGCGATCCAAGGCGACGAAATCCCGTGGAGCCTCGAATACGTGCGCTACGGGGCGGAATTCACCCCGGACGGCAAATCGGTCCGCATGATCGCCGAGTTCGAAACCAACGGCAAGCGCATGGAAGGCCAAGTCGTCGCCCGCGCCAACGCCGAAGGCCTCTTCAATCTTGCCGATGGCTCATTCCACCTCATCTCCGCACGCGTGAGCGATGCCGGCGTCGTGTCCTACAACCACGACACCGGCGAGGAAGTGCTGAACCCGAAGATCGTGTTCCCGGAAAGCCAGTGAACTCGGTCGTTCCGCCATCAACCTGCATTCGGCAATGCTTTGATTCGGAACCATCCCGCACGAACAGCCCCGAATCACTCCTCGCAAAATGCCTCGACGCCTACCGCTACTCTCGGAAGCGCATCCTCTTACAATGGTGGCGGGGATGCACCATCGTCTCCGGAGGTGAAGACAATGGATTCTTCGGTCGAATGCTCCCAGCCGAACAGTAGCCCGGCATCGATGATCTCCTTCTGGACGGTGCGGTAAACCCCGGCCGAATCGCCGTAAACGTAGAGACTGACGTAGCCTCCATGCTTCTTTATCCCCGCGAGCGATTCCCGCAGGGCAGCACCCGCTTGCTCAGCACTGAATCCGCGACCTTGCTGCGCAGAGACGCGGCACATGTCTCTTATACACATCTCCGAGCCCACGAG
>JACSRX010000076.1 GCA_014879535.1 Chthoniobacterales bacterium | reverse complement strand
GCGCTCGATCATCGGGGCGAATGCCACCGTGAAGCAGGGCATGGAGATCCCGCCGGGTTCGCTGGTATTGGGCACGCCGGCGAAGATCGTCCGCGAGCTCTCCCCCGGGGAGCAGGAGGAAATCAAGATGTGGGCGCTGCGTTATGTGCGCCTTTCGAGGGAGTATCTCGCGGTGCGCGCCGAGCGCGGCTAGCGCGCGGCGTGGTTTTCCCCGCCGTGGTCGCCCTCGCATTCGAGGTGGGTGGTGACCAGGGCGGCAGGCTGGATGTCCCTTTCGAGGGCTTCCTCGACCTCGGTGGCGATCCGGTGGGCGTCGCGCAACAGGACATCCCCGGGAAAGGCAAGGTGCAGTTCGATCATGTGGGCGTCGCCGATGTTGCGGTGGCGCAGGTTGTGATGGGTGATCCCATGCCGCCGGGTTGCCTCGGTCACGATGGTCTCGATGAGTTCGTGCACCTTCGGATCGGCCGCGTCCATGAGACCGCCGACGCTCCGGCGCACGAGGCGCATGCCGGAGACGAGGATGTTGAGGGCGGCGGCGATGGCGAAGATCGGATCCCAATAGGGCCATCCGGTGAGTTTCACCAATCCGAGGGCGACAAGCACCCCGAGGCTGGTCCAGCAATCGGTCAGCACATGGTGTCCGTTGGCCTCAAGGATGATCGAGCCGCGCTTGCGGCCCGTGCCCACGAGATACCACCCGAGGGCGCCGTTGAGAACCGTGACCAGGACGGTGAGGGCGAGGCCGACGGTGAGATGGTCCAATTGCGGGCCGCGGACCAGCGCCCCCACGGCCTCGTAGATGATGTAGATCGCAGCCACGGTGATCATGGCCCCCTCGAATCCAGCCGAGAAGAAGCTGATCTTCGCGTGGCCGTATTGGTGGTTGGCATCGGCCGGGCGCAGCGTGAGGTGCATGCTGTAGGCCGCGAAAATCACGGCCACCATGTGGGCGGCGCTTTCGCCCAAGTCGCTGAGGATGGCGGTGGAGCCGGTCCACAGCCAGGCCACCGCCTTGATCGCAAGCAGGAAAATGCCGGCGGCGACGCTCAGCATCATGGCGAATTTCTTCTCCGCCGCTGCGGAGGGTGCGGGCAGTTGCTCTCCCATCGGTCCATTGTCTGAACGCGCGGGCGGGGCGAGGCAAGTGCGTTGTCGTGTGACCCCGGCTTGCCGGGTCGATCCGGCACGATATATGCTGTGCTGACCAGCATTTCGCGATGGCATCCAAGAACTTTGAAAAGCAAATCGGCGCCCTGCGCGGCGCACCCGGCGGAGGCGAAGATGCGGAGGCGGTCCGCCGGCGCATCTATTACATCAATCTCAAGCTGAGGGATCTCGGCTGTCCGACATTTCCGCTGCAACTGGACCCCGAGTTTGCGGATCTCGTCGGCGGGTTCATGGCATTGAACCGGGAGAAGGACCGTCTGCTTTCGAAGCATCTGTGTCCCGCCGACCACCGCATCCAGAATTTCCTCTACGATTACCTTCAGGACGTCGTGGAGGTGCCGCGTCTGCCAAGCCAGACGTTCGTGCTCGACCGCCACGGACTGGCGCGGTTGCTGTCCCTGCCGCCGGACCGCGACGAGTATTCCTCCGACATCATCCATTCCTACCGCGTGCGGCAGGGCGTGCTGCACAACCCGAAGAGCGACCGTCGCACGACCGAGGGGATCTTCCACGTCACCGAGGGGGGATTGCCGGTGCCGGATGACAAGAAGGCCGTTCCGCGGGCGGTGTTCGGGCGCCTGCTGGCGGCGGCCCTCCATCCGCCCAAGGAGCTGATGCGCCTGCCCTTCACCTCGACGGTCCCCGAACCCGCCGAGTGTTTCGTTTCCCTGCTCCTACGACCGGTGGTGACGCCGGAGGTGTCCGGTTTCGCGCCTGAAAAGAGCCTGGAAGTCCGGTTCTTCGTGCCGGGGGGGCTTGTCTGCAACCTGGATTTCGTGGAGAGCATTTTCGGCAATGCCGGCGACCCGAATCTTCCGGAGAACGACGCCGGCTTGGATCCCGAGCATTGGACCGGCAACACGGGCTGCGTCATCCTCGCCCCGCACCTCAACAAGCTGACGAAAGCCGAGCTCGGTCTTCCGTCATGGGACGAGGCGACGGAGCGTCAGCGGCGCGACGGCATGTGCTGGAAATCGCCGGACGAGATTTACAACGACGGGACGGCCTTCAAGATCACGGCGCGTGACGAGCACGGCGTGGTGGTGACGGTCATCTCCGACAACTATTTCGGCTACTGCAAGAAGGAGGTCAAAACGCAGATCGGCATGGCGGCGAACCTTTTCGGCAATGCCGAGGAGGAGCACGCAGGCGGGGCGCTGATTTTTCCGAGCTACGATCTCGCCGAGCAGATTGCCGCGGCGGACCTGCCCTTGGACATGCCGCGGGGGTTCGGCGAGGCGATGGAACTGCTGGGCGACGCGGTTGAGATGCGTCCCGGGGGATATGCCGTCGATCGCGTGTATCCCGACATCATCTACGTGCCGGAGAACAGCCGCTTCCAGCTTTTGAGCCAGAAAGTCAGCTGGGAGAAGGACGGCACGACCCACGAGATACCCCTCCTGCTCGACTACCGCTACGTGCTGCCCTGCGGCTACAAGATCCACATGGAAAAGCCGGCCACCGGACGGGCATGGCGGCTTCTCGGCACGATGGCCGAGGGCACGCTCTGCCACAAGCCATGCACGGTGTCGGGCGGCGGCAAGTCGGAGATATCGAAGCCGATTTCGGACGCCATCCTGCAGGGGCCGATTTTCGTGGCCGATTTCCATCGGGATTTCGACCGGGTGGAGGAGTTGCTGCGCCGCGACTATTCGGACCGCTACGCCGACCCCTCGCGGAACGGCAAGGACAAACGCTTGATTCTGAGCCCGCATCGTTCGCTGGGATCGGTGATCAAACTGCTCACGCCGTCGCCGGGCTTCAACAGGGAATACAACGCATGGCTGGAGACCATTCCGCAGCACATCAAGGAGCTCGTCTTCGTGCTCAAGCGGTTTTACCGGCCGGAATGGGGCGAGCATTGGCGCGAGAACTTCAGCGTGGACACGGTCAACGGGATGCCGGCCAACGAACTCCGTTTCCAGACGCGCAAGCTGGTGACGAATTACCTCCGGGTCGGTTTTGACGCCCATGATTCGTGGCGCACGTTCGGGCTTCGGAAGGATTTCCATCCTGCCGTGAAGATCCAGATGGAGGACGACATCACCGCCTCGACCATCGTGCCGCGTGCGCTTCTCGACGGCCTGCTGGACGCGCAGACGGCCCATCTGCCGGCGGTGAAATTCGTCCACAACTGCGAATACCGGCTTTTCCAGAGGCCGGATGACGCGATCCACCGCGGCTACGACAAGGTGACCGAGTTGGATTTCGCCCACGGGGGGAATTTCTTTTCCAACTACCAACCGCTGACCCTCGGGGAGGCGCGCGAGATCCGCAACGATGCGATCGGCTACTTCGAATACACGCGCCCGATGCAGAAAATGATCGCGGGCTACGTGGAGGCTGGGGAACCGGCCTATTTCGTCTCAAACGCGAACCCGCGCCTGGTGGACGGCCGTCCGACAAAAAATCCGCGCTACCTGCAGACGCGTCCGGATCTGCTGGATCCCCGCGGGCGTCACCTCGCGGAGACGGGCATCCGTCTCGCCCGGGGCCTGCGGCGGGACCAGCCGGTGCTCACGCCCGTCAATTCCGTGCTGGCGGGGCGGCGCAACAATCCGCCGGATCGCGGGGCGGGCATCCGTTCGCTTGCGGTCTACAACCCGATCCACCACATGGAACTGCCGGAGCTGTTCATGGAGTTCATCTGCAGCATGACCGGGAAGTCGCCTTCGACGACGGGGGCCGGATCGGAGGGGGCGCTGACCAAGGGACCTTTCAATGCGCTGCCCCCGATCTACGACCTGAACTCGGCCTTCGTGGGCTACGCGGTGAGCGGATACGACGGCTTCGTCACCGCGGCAGGCTATGTCGGGCCCCATGCCCGGGTGGACCACGACATCAGCCTGCTGGTGCCGGAGGTCTGGTGCCGGATGACGGTCGAGGAACGCTCGCCGGATTACCTGCTGGCGGGGGGCTATCTCGAACCGGTCGCGGATTTCGACCATCAGGGACGGAAGGTGCTGGCGAGCCGGCTCGGCAACCGGATCACGAAGAAATTCGTCAACACCTTCTTCGGCCGCGTCTTCAACCACCCGCACGTGGTGTTGACCGAGGAGATGCTGCGTCCAGAATTGCAGGGCATCGAGTCATTCGTCGAGGGCATGGACAACATCGTCGCCACGCAGAAGCGGGTGGCGGCGCATTATTTCTCCGACGGCAGCATCGAGTGGGCGTGTCCGCCGCTGAAGGTCCTCCTCCACATCATGCGGGACGACCATCATGAGGGCCGGACGCTGGAGGATCCGGAAATCCGTGCGATGTTCACCCGGGAAAGCGTGGTGGGCAGCGGCTGGTATCGCGCCCGGCTGGAGGCCAAGCAGCGCGTGGATGAGCGACTGTGGGAGGGGCACGTCAGGCACCTCGAACGTTTCCTGCGCAATCCCAGCTACGCCAGCGAGGCGGAACGCCTCGGGGTGCAGGACAGGCTCTCGAAGGCCTCCGCCGAGCTGCAAAGAGTGCGGGACAGCTCGTATCTGGATAGCCTGGTCGGCATGACGGGCGCGGAGCCTGCTGTGCCTGCGACATCAGGTCTCGCTTGAGAGACGCATTGCCTTAGTCCTTGTCGATCCTGGCCCCATCCAGGTCGACATGGATGTGGTATTTGCCAAGATTCCCCGTGCTGTTCACCGGTTCGCCGACGGAAATGATCGGCACCCATTCCGATTTCGCAATCCTGCGCCAGCGCCAATACCCATTGTAGTAATACCAGTAGTTGTAGGGATACCTCGTATCCCTCGATCTTCCCTCGAGTGTTTTTCCCTGCACCCGCATCTCGAAACGGTTGCCCCTCGAGTCATCCATGAACTCGGAGGCGTGCACCATGAGCCGGATTTTCGGCAGGTCCGGACGCGTTTTCAGTGTTATCTCCGCAGTGTCCATTGAGCCGACTTTGCCGACAACGCGCAGGCCCTCCACCACGCCGCCGACCTTGACGGATCGTCCCGCAAGTCCGGGAAATTTCGCCCGATTCACCCTGAGGTGTTCCGCAAGCTCCATCGCGGACAGCGGACGATCCAAGTCAATAGGCGGGGGCTGGGTCTCCTCCGTTCGGGTGGAGGCAGCCTGCTCCGAATCGACTTTGCGCTCCACCAAGGCCGTTGTGCGCACAAGCCCCATGGCCTGTTGTCCGTCAGGCGATGTGAATCGGACCAAGGAAAGCCCTTCATCCTTTTGCTCCCCGATGATTTCGACCGTTGTTCCTGCCGGGATTTGTCCGATCGGCTTGCCATCGAAAACGACCTCGGCTGTCTCCACCGCAATGGCTTGGACTGCGGCGTGACAGTTCGCGGGGGTGGAGTGAGTCACCGCGACGATGGCCGCTAACATTGGCAGCTTGCATCGGCAACCAAGACGCATCGCATCTGCAATTATCAGAAGCCCCGTTGCTGTCAACGGATTCAGCCGCAGGTGCGCTAACTGAAGGTCAGGTTCTTCACTCCCGCGGCTGCGGCGGAGTTGAGGACGTCGATGATGCGGTCCTGGCGGGCGTTTTCGTCGGGCCGGATGATGACAGGATCCTTGTCGCCGAAGCGTTCGATGTTCTCCTTGAGGCGGGCTCGCAGCTCGGGGAGTTCCTTGCTGACGGGGGTGTCGAACGTCTTGTTGTTCATGCTGACGACGCCGTCGGCCCCGATGTCGATGATGACGGGGGTGGGAGGCGGGCCGCTGGACTGGGCGCCGCGGCCGCTGGGAAGGCTGATGTTGAGCTCGCGCTCGATGACCTGCGAGCCGGCCGATGCCATGAAGAAAAGGAGAAGGACGAAAACCACGTCCACCATGGGGGCGATCTGGAAGCCTACGTCGCCGTCTTCGGAGCCTACGGAACCTGCCATATGTCGGTGATCGGGGGTGAGGGGTTGATGGGAAGAATGCGGATCAGGAGGAGGCGGCGGGTTGCGCCTCCTTGTCCACCACGGAGAAAGTCACATTGGCGATGCCGGCCTTGCCGACGGCCTCAAGCAGGCTCTTCATCACGGCGTAGCGCACCTCCTTGTCGGCCCGGATGAGGACCCGGACCATGGGATTGCGCTGGATGTGGGTTTGAAGGACCGGGATGAGGTCGCCGGGCGAGGCAAACTCCCTTTCGTTCACGCTGATCGCCACGGCGTTGTTGATGGGGTTGACGGCGAGGTTCACGATGATCTGGCCCGGGTTTTCCTTGGCGTCCTTGGCATCCTTGGCAACCGGCAGGCGGATGTCGCGGTTGGCCTGCAGCACCTCGGTGGAGCTGATCGACATGAAGAAGACCAGCAGCACGAGCAGGATGTCGATCATCGGGGCGATCTGGAACTCCGGGTCGGCCTCGGGTTCCGGTTCGCGGTGCCTCTTCTTCCTGCGGCCTTGTGGTGCGTCGGACACGGGGGGATGCTGGTGGGGTCCTACTGTTGCCAATCGAGCGTGCTGCCGCAGCTCGGACAAGGGTTCTGGCCCGGCACGATGGGGGCCTGGCAGATCGGGCAGTTGGTGGTCAGGTGCACTGACACCTTCTGCGAGGCACTGGCCGCCTTGGTGCCACCCAACCCATCGCCGGCATTGAAGTTCTCGCCCACGCGGAGGCCTTGGACCTCGTCATACGGGATGTCCTCGACGAGATGATTGAGTTCGCTGTCGGCATAAACGACGGCGTCGTTGATTCGGTTGCGGAAGAAATAATAGAAGATGAAGGCGGGAATGGCGATGAAGAGGCCGCTTGCCGTGGCGAGCAGCACCTCGCCGATGCTCATGGCGAGCTTGCGCGGATCCGAGACGCCGGATTGTCCGAGGACGGCGAAGGCGCCCATCATGCCTATGACCGTTCCGAGCAGACCGATCATTGGCGAGATGACTCCGATGACGGAGAGGTAGCTGTTGCGGGTTTTGAACGCCTGGGATTCTCGGATGCCGAGTTCGATGAGGGAGGCTTCCGTGGCGTCCTTGCCGCGCCCGATGCGTTCGAGGGCGCCGCCGAGGACCGAGGCGATGTAGGTTTTGCTGTTCGCGCGGCAGGTCTCCCAAGCTTCCTGGAAATTGCCTGCCAGGAGGGTTTCCTTGAGGGCCGTCACGAGTTCCTTGGGTGCGAGGCTTTGACGGCGCACCGTGATGAAAAGCTGGATGACGAATGTCACCATGATCATGGACGTCGCAACAATGGCCAGCCAGATCATCACGATGAGCGGGCCTCCGTGGAGGATGGTCTCGATGATGGATGTGCTCTCGGCGGGAGCGGCGGCTTCTTCCTGGGCCCTTGCCGTGGCAACGGTGAAAAGGGTCAGGGCGAACGGGAGGAGGCGGAGGCAGCGGGTTGGCATGGATGTTTTGGTTGGTGATTGGGATTAAGGGGCGATCAGTCCTGCGTGTTCGGCACGCAGGGCGTCCGCCCGGGATTGGGCGGTGGCGGCTGCATTACGGTCGAACGGGAAAACGGCGGAAGCCTCGAGGTAGTGCCGGAGGGCCCCGGGCAAATCGCCGGCGGCCTCGCGCACTCGCCCCATGAGGTAATGGCCCTGCGAAAGCGCAGGGCCGTCGGATGGAAGGGGGAAGGCGGTTTTGGCCGAGGCTTCGAGGACGGGCTTGAGCAGATCCTCGGCCTTGTCGTAATCACCCTCATCGACGGCGAGGCGGGCCATTCCCAAGTTGGCGAGGGTGGTCGCCTGCGGATAGGTGCGGCTGAACTGGTCGTAGGCGAGCTTGGCGCCCGCGGAATCGCCAGCCGCCAGCCTGGCGTCGCCGAGCATGGCGGCGGCGCGTTGTGCCCAGGGAGCGGGGAGACCCGCGTAGGTGTCATTGAGTTTCTGCAGCGCTGTCACGGCGCCTTTGGCGTCGCCCGCGGCAAGCTGCGAGGCGGCTGCGTCGAATTCCGGCGGCGCCTCCATGCGGACCTCGGAAATTTCCGCCAGCGGGGTTCCTGTGCCGCCAGCAGCGGTCTGCAGTCGGACGTTGCCGTTGGAGACACCGGTGACTTTGCCCTCCCGGGAGACGCCGCTCTTCAGCACGATGACGTCCTGTGCTTGCGCGCTCGCCCATGCACCGCCTGCCGACAGCAACACTGCGGCGAGCAAGAGTCCGGGGAGGGGGCTTGCTTTCATGTGTGCGATCAAATAATCCAGCGGATCACATTTTTCAATAATATCTCCAATGTTTACCACCATCCGGAAGCACCAGCGCTGGCTCATGCTGATCATCGCGGTGCTCACCATCATCGCCTTCGCCTTCCTTTACAACACCACAGACATGGACCGCGTCGGGGCGAACATGGTGGCCAAGATCTACGGGCGGGACGTCATGCAGGTGGATGTCGAAAGGGCGGTGCGCAACTACCAGTTGGCCATGGCCCTGGGGCAGTTCGAGTTGATCCGGGACCTCGCCGGGCAGGCGCAGACGGAGGACGAGGCCGTCAACAATTTCATCTGGAATCTGATGGTTCTGCAGCATGAGGCGGGGACCCTCGGGGTGGAGCCCGGACAGCAGGCCGTGGGGGACCGGATCAAATCCCTGCCGGTGTTCCAAACCGACGGCCAATTTGATCCCCGGAAATACTCGGTCTTCGTGCAGGAACAATTGGCCCCCCGCGGTTTCAGCGAGCGGCAACTCGAGAGCGTGATCCGCGATGTGCTGCGCCTCGAGGGCGTGCGCGAACTGGTGGTCACTCCCGCTGTCGTGCAGCCCTCGGAAATTGATCCGGCGCTCGAGCGGTTGGCCCCGACCGACATCGAGGTGGTGCGTTTCTCCACCGCCGATGCGGCGAAGGATGTCTCGGCTTCGGATGACGAGGTGCAGAAGGCGTTCGACGAAAGGAAGGAGACCCTGCAGTCGCCCGAGAAGCGCTCGGTGCGCTATGTCGCCTTCGTGCTCAGCCCGGAGGAGCGGGAACTCAAAGACAAGGATCGCGTGCAGGCCCTGCAGAAAATTTCCACCGCCACGGGAAGCATGGCCCAAGCCCTCGGCGAGGGCGGGGCGACGCTGGTCGAGGCGGCGGCTGCCGGTGGTCTTGAAGTGCGCACCACGCCCTTCTTTGCTTCCGACGGCGCGGCCGGGGGCGCCTTGGAGGGGCTCGACGGCGAGGTGGTTCCCGCGGCGGCCAAAGTGGCATTCCGCCTGCCCTCCGGCCCGGGGAACTTCGAGATCGTGCAGCTGGGCGACGACGGCTACGCCATCATCGAGGTGTCCGGTGTGGAGGCGGCCCGCCCCCTCACATTCGAGGAGGCCCGGGCGGACCTGCGCGCCGGATTGATCGAGGCGAAGCGCGAGCAGGCCCTGAAGGAGTCCGCCGACAAGACATTGTCATCCATCCGGGAGGCTTTGTCGTCCGGCAAGACCTTTGCCGAGGCCGCAGAGGCCGCCGGGGCGAAGATCGAGGCGAAGAAGGGGTTGACGCTTTTTTCCGAGGATTTGTCACCCGAGGACCGCCAGTTGGCCATGACGGTGGTGGATTTGCCGGAGGGCGTGTTGGGTGACTTTGTTCCCGAGCCGAACGGCGGTTTCGCCGCTTATGTGGTTTCCCGCGGGGAGCCCGACGCGGAGAAGGCCGCGCAGCGGCGCCCGCTCATCCTGCAGGGAGCGGCCCAAGGCAAGCAGATGCTGCTGTTTGCGCAGTGGCTGGCGACGGCGCGCGAGGAGTCCGGGTTGCACATCCTGCGACCGGTGATGTAGCCGGAGACCGCCCGCACTTTTGACTTGGGGCTGCGGGTGGACGACGGCTTCTATTTGCATGATGTCCGCGGAAATATTTTTCATCACGACGGCGATCGATTACACGAACGCGCCCCCGCATATCGGACACGCCTATGAGAAGGTGCTGGCCGACGTGATCGCCCGCTGGCACAGGGACAGGGGGCGGCCGGTGTTTTTCCTCACCGGGGTGGACCAGCACGGCCAGAAGGTGCAGCAGTCGGCGGAAAGGGCGGGGGTGCCCCCGGCGGAATTCGCGAGGGAGATCACCGCGAAATTCAAGGCGCTGTGGGTGAAGCTGGGGATTGCGAATGACGGCTGGGCGGAAACGACGGATCTCCGCCATGTTGCCGCCGTTCAGGATGTGCTCCGGCAACTGCACGATCAGGGCGACCTCTACAAGGCGAGGCACAGCGGACATTACAGCGTCCGGCAGGAACAGTTCCTGACCGACAAGGAGCGCAATGAGCAGGGCGAGTTCGGGCCGGAGTGGGGCGAGGTGGTGTTCTTGGAGGAGGAAAACTGGTATTTCCGCCTCTCCAAATACCGTCCGTGGCTGGCGGAGTATCTGGCGGCGCATCCCGAGTTCGTGACTCCCGCGTTCCGCGGCACCGAACTGGCCAATGCCGTGGCCAAGGAAGCCGGCGACCTCTGCATCTCGCGTCCGAAGTCGAGGCTGGCATGGGGCATCGAGCTGCCGTTCGACCGGGATTACGTGACCTACGTCTGGTTCGATGCGCTGATGAACTATGCGACGTTCGCGGGTTACCGGGCGCGGGACGGGGCGGGGTTGCCAGATTTCGAAAGCCTCTGGCCGTGCGACGCCCACGTGATCGGCAAGGACATCCTCGTGCCGGCCCACGGGATCTACTGGCCGGTGATGCTCAAGGCTGCGGGCATCGAGGCAATGCCCAAACTGCTGGTGCACGGCTGGTGGAACCTCGGAGGGGCCAAGGTGAGCAAGAGTGCGGGGAACATCATAGATCCGGATGTGCTTGCCGACCGTTACGGGACGGATGCGCTGCGTTACTACCTCATGCGCGACATCGCCACGGGCCAGGATGCCGACTTCAACGAGGATCGCCTGCGGACCCGCTACCAGGCCGACTTGGCCAACGACTTGGGGAATCTCGTCAACCGCACGGTGAGCATGGCGCACCGTTACCGCGGCGGGGTGCTGGCGGAGGTCGGGGTGACGGACGCGGAGGCGTTCGCCCTTCGGGAACTCGGCATCGAGGCTGCCCGGAATTTCGACACCGCGATGGAGGACGGCTTCCGTGTCCATGCGGCGCTGGAATCCGCGTGGCTGCTGATCACGGCGGCAAATGCCCATGTTGAAAAGTCCGCGCCGTGGAAGCTTGCGAAGGACCCCGCGGAAGCGGCGCGTTTGGACGGGGTTCTGGTTGCGCTTGTGGAGGCCGCGCGTCTGGCGTCCGCCCTCGTGCATCCGGTGATTCCGGCAGCGGCGGACACCCTTTTGGAGCAGCTCGGGTTTTCGGGGGATCTGTCCACGCAGTGGGGGCGCGTGCGGGCCGGCCACCGGTTGGGGCAAGCGGCTCCGGTCTTTCCGCGGCTGGAATCGCAGGAATCCTGAATGATGGACAAGAAGACCCGTGCGCTTTGGCGAAAGCTGCCCTTCTTGCGCCGGGTGCGCTACCGCCTCGAGTATGCCGGGTTGAAACTTGTGGCGGTGCTTGTGCCGCATCTCCCGTGGGTGGCCGTCCGGTGGCTCGCCTGCGTGCTCGGGAGCGTCGCTTTCCTTTTCGACCGCGTCGGCAGGGCGGTCGCCCTTGCCAACATCGGGATGGCCTTTGGTGGGGAAAAGGGTCCTGCCGAGATGCGGCGCATCGCCCGGGACTCCTACCGGAACTTCGCCCGCACGATGCTCGAGCTTTTCTGGGCGGAGAACTTCACCGCGGAGAACTACCACCAATACATGGTGATGGAGGGATGGGATCAGGCGCGCCGGCTCAACAAGGAACACAAAGGCGGCATCTTCGTCTGCCTGCACTACGGCAATTTCGAATGGCTCAGCATCGCGGGGGCGTTCGAGCGGCTTCCCGGATGCATTGTCACCCAGGAATTCAAGAACCCGCTGCTCGGCCCGGTGTTCGACCGCCTGCGTTCCTTGAGCGGGCACAGGATCATCCAGCGCGAGCGCGCCATGCTCATCACGATGCAGCATCTTCGCAACGGGGGAAACATCGGCGTGCTCATCGACCTGCAGGTCGGCCCCAAGCATCCGTCCGTCCCCGTGCGGTCTTTCGGGCGGCTTTCCGCCGTGACGCGCCTGCACACCATGCTGCAGAAGCGCATGGGTTACCCGATCATCCCGATCGAGAGCGTCCCGTTGCCTGACGGGCGCTACCGCACGATCGCCCATGATCCGATCTATTTCGCTCCGGATGTCACCGAGCGGGAGATTGCGCAGACGTGCTGGGATTTTTTCGAGGCGCAAATCCGGCGCCAGCCGGAGGCGTGGCTTTGGTCCTACCGCCACTGGCGCTTCAAGCCTGCGGGTGCCGGGGACAGCTACCCCTTCTACGCCGTTCAGAAAAAACCGTTCGACCAACTGATCGCCTCGATGCCCGACGTTGAGGATTGATGCCGGACCGGGGGCGGACTAATCTCCCCATGAAAATGGATGTCCGTTGTTGGGTTGCGGCTTGTGTGTTTCTTGCGGGTTGCTCCTCTGCTCCGAGGGATTTCACCCGCGAATATCACGAGGCCTTGGGGGAGCGTCCGGGTGTGACCATGGACAATTGGATGGAAGGCAAGCGCGCGGTGTCGCGCTTTGCGGGGCTCTACGGGGATCTGACCCCGGCCAATGTGACAGCCAAGGTGCGGGAGGTTTACGCTCCGAATGCGTGGTTCAACGACACGATTGCGACGGAGGTGGGGATTGATGCCATCGAGAGCTATCTTTTGAAGACTGCAAAGGGGACGGAAGCCGTGCAGGCAAAGGTCCAGGATGTGGCGGTTTCCGGTGCGGATTGTTATGTGCGTTGGACCATGGAGGTCCGGGCGAAGAATCTGGCGGGAGGCGAACCGGTCATCACGGAGGGAATGTCGCACCTGCGTTTTGACGACCAGGGAAAGATCATCCTGCATCAGGATTTCTGGAATCCCGCCTCGGGGATTTACCAGCAATTGCCCCTTCTCGGACCGGCGATCCGCTATGTCAATGGCCTGATCACCAAACCGTGATGGGGGGCGGGGGAGCGGGGCTATCGGGATTTTTACCCCTGAGGACCCTCGGGAGAAGTTCGATGCAAGTTGTTGATAATAAAAATGATAAACTTCAAATGTTGACGACACTTGTTCCCGCAGATCGCATGAGTTGAAAAATAAGATTGAACATCCGGGGCTTTCTGAGAGTCGTAACTCCCTGATGAAAAACCTACTCACCATTGCTGTTACGGTTCTTGCCTTGGCCGCCTTCGCCACCACCACCTTCGCCGGCGGCGGAGGCTGCGGCAGCTGCCCGGTCACCGGGGAAAAAGCCAAGAAGGAAAAGACCGAGGAAGGCACGCAGAGCTAAGGCAAAGCGACCGCATCTCACAGGGGGCGATCTGCCGGCCGGCAGATCGCCCCTCTTTTTTTCGGGTGTCGTGAATTTTGCGCCTCCGGGGTCACGGAACGAAGGTGTCGATCTTGACGAATCCTCGCGGCCAAGATGCGGGCAGAGCCGCCTCGTAACGCGTGAACTCGGACGAGGGGAGGTCCTCCTGATTGGCTGACACGGTCGGGGTGAGGATGGAGCTGAAGGGAGTGTCGGCCTTCTCGGAAGCCCTCACCTGGTAGGTCACACCTTGGCGCTGGAGATACAGAACCCTCCGGCCATTGCTTCCTGAGACGGTGACCGGGAATCGAGTGTCCGGTAGTTTGGGGTTCAGGCCGAAGGCGAATTCCTGGGCATTGCTCCAGCCGTCCCCGTCGGGGTCTGCCGCGGGGTGGGCTTTTCCGTCTTCCATGCCTTGGCCAGCAATCCAGTCTTGGAAGGTTCTGGCGGAGATTCCATCGGAAACCTGGTGCGGCAACCCGAGCCGCGCGCCGGTGAGTGTGACAAAATTGAACCCCCAGTTGCCATAGGCATCCTTTGTCCCCGTGGCGCTTTCCCCAAGGTGGTTTGAGGACAGATAGCGGTCCTGTCCCTGCACTGCCTCACTGGCGATCACGCCGGCCACGCGGATGGTGCCGACGGATGACGCGCCGAGCGCCGCGTTCAAGCTCGCCCAAGGAATGGCGGCCTCCCAACAGTCGGTGAGACGGTTGCCATCGTCATCCGCAGTGAGGGTCGGGATGTTTTCCAAGCCCTCGAATTGGGAGAGCCTCGCTCCGGGGAGCGGGGTGAAGAACTTTTCACCGCTGGAAAGCCCGAAGACTCCCTGTCCGAAATCGTATCCATTGCCGAGATTGAAGTGCGGGAAGGTGCCATCACCGAACTCATCACCCAGCACAATCGCCACATGGACCGGATGGGTGAATGCGACATTGTGCATCTTGTCGAGTCCGAAGGGCGTGCCTCGGAATCCCCAGAGATTCGTGACGCCTCCGGGCATGTTGTCGAAGGACAGAAAGATCACCATGGCATTGTTGTCCCCCGCGGTCCGGCAACCGTGGGCGCCGATGTAGAGGTTGTCTTTGTCGTAATTGAAATACACGCGGCCGAGGTCGCCGAATCCGCCCTCGTCCACCGAGCCGAGGGGACCGCCTTCCGTGCTGAGATCGAACCTGTCCCCGATCCGGTTCTGGCTGTCCGCCGGGCGGAGGGAGACCAGCGGCGACCCCGGCACGATTCGTGCCGGAGCGGGGGAGGCGAAGGCCTCCGGATACACTGCCAGGGTCCAGTCATCACCCCCATGGTCATCCACGGTGCCCGTGTCGCCCAAGAAGGCGAAGTTCACGCGGCGAACCGAGGGGGACACGGGATACGTTGCGGTCCACACCCCGTCCGCGCCGGGTGTCATCAGCACGTCCTCCGTGTCCTGCCAGCCATCATGGCCGATGTGCAGGCGGATGTTTCCGGACCGGCCCAGTGCGTTGGCTCCCGGTTCATAGCGGATCGAAACGGTGCCGCCCGTCTCCCGGAGGCTCTGCACGGCCTGCACCATCCCCGGGGGATGTGTGATGCGAGAGCCGGGGCGGATGCGGGACATGACGCCGTCGAGTTTCGCCCAGACCGTGATGCCGGATGACGGGTTGAACACGGTGGCCGGCGCGGGATGCTGCAGCGCGCGGATGGCCTGGAGGTATTCGTGGACGTCGCCCATCGAGGCATACCATGTGTCGCCGCGGTCGCCGAGGTTCCGGCAAAGGGCGGTCATGTAGCTCCAACTGTTGTCCGCGTAGTTGTTGTCGAGCTCCCAGCTGTGGCCCCAGATGAAAAGCAGCGCCATTTCCTCGGCAGACCAGGCATTGAGTTGGTCGGCCATGCCCTGGCCCGCGGTGTGGTGGCAGGTCGGATGCCATTTCAACGGATGTGTCGGAAGGTGGTTCAGCTTGAAAGTGGGCACGACCGTGCGTGCGCAGGGGACCCCGCTTTGCGCGAGGATCGAGAGCACGCGCTTGTCGTAATCCCCGAAGGGATACGCCATGCTTCTCATCGTGTAGCCGGCATGAATCGCGAGCGTGCTGCGGTCCTGGGTCACCTGCCATTGGATTCCTGCATCATCAATTTCGTCCAGATGGGGGTGGCTCACGGTATGCGAGGAGATCTCATGGCCCGAAAACACCGGGGCCAACTCGCCGCTTGTGAGAAACGTCCAGGTGTTCAGCGATCCGGAGTTGATGTGGAACGTTCCCTTGATCCCGTGGCTGTTGAAGATCGAGACCAGATCCCGGTCTTGGATGTGGCCGTCGTCAAAGCTCATGACCAGCGCCTTCCAGCGTCCGCCGGGAAAGGCGAAGGCCTGCCGGTCGATCGGCACAACCGGCGATTCCACGATGCCGTTCACGCGTGTCGAGGAGGACTGGTCCACAAGCGTCGGCGCGGAGTCCGCATCGATTTCCACCGTGTTCGGCGATGCCGGAAGGAGTGCCACGCGGAAATTTCCCTCATTGGAGAGGAAGTCCGCCCGGACCACGGGTTCCCATGTGCCGGGTTTCACGAACTGGAAGGCGGCATTCGCCCCGGCCGGAACATCCCCCCATCCCGACCCGAGGGGGGCGAGGGCGGCATCCGGGAATGTGAACGTCAATCCCTCCGGGGTGATTGTGGCGATGCTCGACCCGTTGTTCCAGTTGTTGATCGTTCCGGCACACGCGACCGTCTGCCCCACCGCGGTGTTCCCCGAATCCGGCAGGTTGGTGATGACGATCGTCAGGGGTGCTGCCGGGCAGACAGCCGTGATGACGAGCCAGAAGGCGGCGGCATTCACCATTGTCTGCAAACCGCGGTTGGTCGCTGGGCGCGTCTCGGTGGTCATGCCGGCACGTTAGCCGCGCATGAAAATCCAGTCAGTGATCCGCATCACAGCCGCTCAGAACGGGGCGTCTCGATATTCGATGCTGGCGGCGAGTTCCTTGTCGCGGACGATACGGTCGAGCCAGCTTTTGCGGATGATCGGAAGCCCGCGGTTGAATTTCACCGCGCCTTCGAGACGGAGCTTGGCAAACAGGCGAGAGACGTGCTCCCGGCTGAGATTCAACACCGAGGCGATTTCCGGTTGGCGCAACTTGTGCTGGATGTGGATGAACCCGTTGGAGGCCCTCCCCGATTCCTGGCTCATCTTCTGGAGGTAGAGGGCGAGGCTGTCCATGGCTCCGCCGGCAGTCACCCGGTGGATGAGATAGTGCGAGATTTGTGACAACGTCAGGAGCACATGTGCGCGGATGCTGGCGATGGCCATGGCGCGGTCGCGGAAATCCTCCCGGCGGATCTGCAACAGCGTGCAGGCGGTCATGGCGCGCGCATTCGTGTAGTAGCGCGGCAGCATGAACTCGCCGATGCCGAACATCTCGCCGCCCTTGACGATCGCCAGCCGCACCGGTCTTCCTTCGTCGCCCACATAGGCGTGCAAGCCGACTTCGCCCCGCAGGACCGCACTCACGTTCTCGGAGGCTTCGCCCTCCCGGTGGATTTCGCGGAACTTGCGGAAGGACGCCCTGTGGAAGCAGCGCGCCATTTCCCGCAATTCAGGCGCGGTGCACCCGGAGAACGCGGTGATCGACCGGAGCTCGTCAACGTGGACCATTGACCGTCCGCCTTCGCGAATTTCAGAAATGCGACGGCTGGCGCTTGAGGAACCTGCCGCGCCCGACGGTGCCACAGAATTTTCCTTCGCGGACGGCGACTTCGCCGCGGACGGTCACCACGGAGGGGCGTCCCTCGATTTCCCATCCCTCGAAGGCGTTGTAGTCCACGTTCTGGGTCTGGGTCTTGACGGAGAGTTTGCCGCGGTAGGCCGGGTCGTAGATGACAAGGTCGGCATCGGCGCCGGGCTGGATGACGCCCTTGCGCGGATAGAGGTCGAAGATCCTCGCGGCGTTGGTGCTGGCCACGGCGACAAGCTGCTGGAGCGTGAGGCGTCCGCGTTTGACACCGTGGGTGTAGAGGAGGTTGATGCGGTCCTCGATGGACGGGATTCCGTTGGGGATCTTGGTGAAGTCGTCCTTGCCCATCGGCTTCTGTCCCTTGAAGTCGAACGGGGCATGGTCCGTGCCGACGGTGTTCACCAGCCCGCTGGCGAGTCCGTCCCACATCACGTTCTGGTTCGAGATGTCGCGCAGGGGCGGGGACATCACGAACTTCGCGCCCTCGAAGTCCTTCTTCTCGGCGTAGGTCTTGTCGAGCACGAGGTATTGGATGAGCGTCTCGATGAAGACATGCACGCCGCGCTCGCGGGCGGCGATGGCCTCGGTGAGGGCCTCCTTGCAGCTGAGGTGGACGATGTAGGTGTGGGCGCCGGTGAGCCCGGCGAAGGACATGAGGTGGTGCACGCCCTCGGCTTCGACACGGGGCGGACGGCTGTCATGGTGCGCGTCGGGTCCGGTGCGGCCCGCGGCGAGCAGTTCCTTCTGCATCTGCGCGACGAGGGTTTCGTTCTCGCAGTGTGCGGTGACGATCACGCCGAGTTCCTTGGCGAGTTTGAGGGTGTGCCAGAGCTCGGTGTCATCCACGCCGAAGGCCCCCTTGTAGGCGAGGAAGATTTTGAAGCTGCCCACGCCCTGCTTCACGATCTCGCGGAGTTGCTTGGCGGAGGCCTCGTCGAAGCGCGTCACCCCCATGTGGAAGGTGTAGTCGCAGCACGCCTTGCCCTCGGCCTGGGCCTGCCACGTGGCGAAGCCGTCCGCGGGCGACATGTCGCGCGACGGGCAGACCATCTCGAAGATCGTCGTGGTGCCCCCGACCAGCGCCGCCTTCGTGCCCGTCTCGTAGTTGTCCTTCGAGACCGTGCCCATGAACGGCAGGTAAATGTGCGTGTGCGGGTCGATGAACCCGGGGAAGACGTGCTTGCCCGCCGCGTCGATGACTTCCGCCCCGGCCGGCGGGGTGATGTCCTTGTCGATGCGAGCGATGGTCTCGCCGTCGCAGAGAATGTCCGCCGTGTAGCGCGTGTCCGCGTTCACGATGTCGGCATTTTTGATCAAGAGTGCCATGGGGTGGGTGACCTGTGGTTGGGTGGAAGTTCGGCTCTGTCTATTTGTCACTCCAGATCGACCCTTCCCCGTAGCTGAACCAGCGGGTGGTGGTGACTTTCTGCTGGGTGTAGAAGGCCACGCCCTCGCGTCCCTGGACGTGCAGGTCGCCGAAAAACGACGCGTGCCAGCCGCTGAACGGGAAGAACGCCATCGGGGCGGGGACGCCGATGTTGACGCCGACCATGCCGGCCTGGATGCGGTGGCGGAATTCACGCGCGGCCTTGCCGCTGCGGGTGAAGATGGCCGCGCCGTTGCCGTAAGGCGACGTGTTGGCCAGCTCGATGGCGGCATCAAGGTCCTCCATGCGGACGACGTTGAGCACCGGACCGAAGACTTCCTCCTTCATGGTGACCATGCCGGGCTTCACGTGGTCGAGCACGGTGGGGCCGACGAAAAAGCCGTTCGGCGCGGAGGACACCTTGATGCTGCGTCCGTCGGTGAGCGGTTTGGCGCCTTCGCCCTCCGCCTGCGAGATGAGGCCGCACACGCGATCGGCGTGCTGGCGGCTGATGACCGCGCCCATCTGGGCCTGCGGGTCGCGGTCGGCCGGACCGACGCGGATTTTCGAGACGACATCGACGAGCGCGGGCAGGACGGTGTCCGCCGCCTTGCCGATGGCGACCGCGGTCGAGCTGGCCATGCAGCGCTCCCCGGCACAGCCGAAGGCGGACTCCATGAGTCCCGTGGCGGAATTGCCCACATCGGCATCGGGCATGATGAGGACGAAGTTTTTCGCGCCGCCGGCGGACTGCACGCGTTTGCCGTGGGCGATGCCGGTCTCGTAGATGTATTTGGCGATGGGGGTCGATCCCACGAAGGAGATCGCCTTGATGGTGGGATGGCGCAGGATGGCATCCACAGCCTCGCGTCCGCCATGGACGATGTTGAGCACGCCAGGCGGGAGGCCGGCCTTCTGGGCGAGTTCGGCGATGCGGATCGAGGTGAGGGGGACCTTTTCGCTCGGCTTGAGGATGAAGGTGTTGCCGCAGGCGATGGCCATCGGCCACATCCAGAGCGGGACCATGGCGGGGAAGTTGAACGGCGTGATGCCGGCCACGACGCCGAGGGGCTGCCGGATCGAATCGCAGTCGATGCCGCGGGCCACGTTCTCCAGGGATTCACCCATGAGCAGCGACGGGGCGCCGCAGGCGTATTCGATGTTCTCCAATCCGCGCCGGACATCGCCGCGCGCCTCGGCGAGGGTTTTGCCGTGCTCGCGCGTGACGCTCAGCGCCAGTTCATCAAAGTGGTCTTCGAGCAGGACCTTGAGTTTGAAAAGCACGCGGGCGCGCTCGACCGGCGGGGTTTCCATCCATTTCGGGAAGGCTTCGGCTGCGGCGCGGCAGGCCTGATCCACGACATCCGGGCCGCAAAGAGGCGTCTCAGCAATGACTTCGCCGATCGAAGGGTTGTGAACGGGGGTGGTGGCGACGCCGGAGACGTTCGTCCATTCGCCGCCGATGAACAGCGGGCAGGGAAGCAGCTTACTCATGATTTTTGTCTGTTGGTTCTGGGAACATTAACTTCTCCGCCCAATCCCATTGCGGATCAAGGGGAAATCGCTCCGGCAGGTTCTGCGGGCTGGCGTCCGGTGCCTTGGAGGCGTAAGCTCGACTTGTGAACACGGATGGCCAAACGGGTGTCCGTGGCGTTCGCTGGAGATCGGTGGTGCCGCGGGTGCTCAATGGGTTGTTGTGGCTGGTATTTTGCGGAATGTCGGGCATCGGCCTGCTGCTTGCCTTCCGTCTCCCGCCCGGATCAAGGGGAGGCCAGGGTTTGTCCGTGCTCGGCTTGGGCAGGCACGAGTGGGGTGATTGGCACACATGGCTGGGGTATGCCTTCCTCGCCCTCGTGGCGGTGCATCTGGCCATGCACTGGCGATGGTTCTGGCAGGTGGCGGCGCGCAAACGCGGGTGGCCGCTGGTGGCCGGTTTCGGCGTCGGCGTCGCCCTGATGGTGGTCCTTCTTTTCCAGCCGGTCAGCCGGGGCGGGAAACACTCCGGCGGGGGCCCCGAGCACCGCGGGATTCCGGCACGCATGCGTTGACCGGGTAACGGGGCGATGTGGCTGGCCCGCATGGACTCGAACCATGAATAACGGCTCCAAAGGCCGCTGTGTTACCATTACACCACAGGCCAGTTACCCGGCTAACGTGGCGGAGAGTGCGGGCGGGTGCAAGTTTGAAGCGGCCATCGCGCCGAATTCTCACCGTGTCTGTTGCAGCCGGCGAAGAATGGCGTCCGTCACTTGCGCGACCCGGAGGTCGTCCATGGTCAACGGTCGTCCCGGCGCATCGGTGCGGGGCACGTGGATGACCTCGTGCCGCTTGTCGTCCGGGGGCGGTCCGAAAAGCTGCGGTTCACTCTTCGGATGGAGCAGCGCGAGGGTGGGGGTGCCGATGGCAAAGCCGAGGTGCATGACGCCGGTGTCGCTGGAGACGAGCATCGCGGCGCGCTCCACGACGGCGGCGGTTTCCTCCAGCGTGGTCCGGCAGCACAGGTTGATCGCCTCCGGGCACGCGGCGGCCACGCGCGCGGCGGCGTCCTTGTTGTCGCTGCCGCCTGTCAGGACGATGCGGTGCGGGGTGAGGCTGCGCAGCGACTGCGCGGCTTCGATGATCCGTTCGGGCGGCCAGTCGCGGTGCTTCAACGTCCTCCCTCCGCCGACCTGCCATGCGATGAAGGGTTCATTGATCCAATCCGCGAAGCGCTCCGAGGCCGCGGCCCGTTCGGCTGCGGAGACTTCGTAGATCATTGCTGCGGGCGCGTCGGCGGCTCCCCCCGCGCACCGGGCGACACGCAGCGTTTTTTCCACCGCATGGATCCTGCCCTCCGTCATGACGGCACGGGAAAGCAGGAACGAAAACGCCCCGCAGGCCTCGGTGCCCCCGAAGAATGCGTGGTGGTTGAGCAGATATCCCACCGGGACGGCGTCCTCGTTCACGCGCAGTGCGACGACGAGGTCCGGGCGCCTGCCGCGGAATGCGCGGACAACCCGCCAGCGGGCCAGGGGGGATTTCGACATGCCGAGCACCTCGTCGGCGCAGGGATTGTGGCGCGCGACGCTCATGCGCCGGCGGTGGGTGATGACGACGACACGTGCTCCGGGGTGGCCGAGTTTGAGGCTGCGGATCGCCGCGGAGTCGAACAATCCGTCGCCGATGCCGGTGCAGCTGAAAACCGCGATGACCTTCACCTCGGGCGGCAGCGGTGCGGCCGATGGGGGCATCACGCCCGCCACCACGCGGAAAACGGCGCGTTCGGCGGCTTTGCTGAATTTGGTCCACATGGGAGGCGCGAGGGCGTCTCTATACCAGAGGGCGCGGGGAGTTGCACTGCGGGCTTTTCTCGCGGGCGGTTTTCCCATCCACTACGCCGCATGTCCACCGAAGGCCGTCCGACGTCCCGACGCCCGCTCAAATCCCGTTCCACCGCATGGGCGAAGGCCGCTTCCGAATGGCTCGTGCGCCGCGGGGTGCGTCCGAACGCGATCTCCTTCGCCAGCGTCATCTTTGCCGCGGCGGGTTCGATGGCATTCGTGGCGGTCTCCCAAGCGTGGTTTCCGGCACCCGTTTGCTGGCTGGCTGCGGCCGCGTGCATCCAACTGCGTCTGATCTGCAATCTCATGGACGGCATGGTCGCCGTCGAGGGGCACCGGCTTTCGCCCACGGGGGAATTGTGGAACGAGATCCCCGACCGTTTCGCCGACGTGTTCCTGCTGCTCGGCGCGGGCTTCGCGGCCGGGGTCCCCTGGCTCGGTGCGGCCACGGCCTTCGGCGCTTTGCTCACGGCCTACCTGCGGGCGTTGGGGGCGTCGCTGACCGGCGAGCAGGACTTTCGCGGCCCCATGGCCAAGCCGCAGCGCATGGCCGTGCTGACGTTCGCCTCCCTGCTCAGCCTGCTCGATCCGTTCTGGCTGCAGGGGCGCGGTGCCGTCATGCATGTTGCGCTGTGGGTCATTGTGGCCGGACTTGTCCCCACCTGCTGGCGGAGGATGGCCGGTTTGGCGGCGCGCCTGAACGAATCCGGCAGGAAACCGTGATGCACTCCCTCTTGGCGGCATTGGTCCGGCTGATTGCGGGGGTTCCGCGGCAGGAGGGGTTGTCCTGCGGAACGTCCCCTCGGATCTATTTCGCCAACCATTCCTCGCATCTGGATTTCGTCGTCATCTGGGCGTCGCTCCCGGCATCGCTCCGGGCGCGGGCCCGTCCGGTCGCGGCGGCCGACTACTGGAACCGCGGGCGCCTCCGCCGATTCCTGGCCGAGCGCGTGTTCCGGGCGGTGCTGATCGCCCGCGAGGGGGTGGATCGCAAAAACAATCCCCTCGAGCAGATGTCCCGCGTGCTGGAGCAGGGGGATGACCTCATCCTGTTTCCCGAAGGGACGCGCAGCCGGGATGGAACCATCCATGACTTCAAAAGCGGCCTGCACCATCTCGCGCGCCGTTTTCCGTCCACGGCGCTGGTCCCGGTGCATCTCGAAAATCTCAACCGCATGCTGCCCAAGGGCGAATTTCTTCCCGTGCCGATGCTCGGCCGCGTGTCCTTCGGCGATGCGCTGCCTCCGTGGACCGAGGCGGAGACAAAAGAAGCTTTCCTTGGCCGTTGCCGGCGTGCCGTGCTTGTCGCCGGCGGCCTGAAGCCCGATGACACCTCCCAATCATGATGTTTCCTCCCAAAATGCTCTGGCTCTTCGGCGGCGTGCTCGCGCTGCTGGTCCTCGCGTCGCTTGTCACCGCGATCCTCCGCCGCACCGCAATCGATCCGGCCGTCCTGGACAACCTCTCCCATCGCGTCAAAGCCTGGTGGGCGATGGTGGCGGTGTTCGGGGTGTCCGTCGCCCTCGGTCGCAACGGGCTGTTCGCCTTCTACCTCCTGCTTTCCTTCCTCGCCCTGCGCGAATTCATCACGCTGACGCCGACACCGCGCGGCGACCACCGCACGTTGGCGTGGATCTTCTTCGCCGTGCTGCCGCTCCACTACCTGTTCGCATGGGCGCCTTGGTATGGGATGTTCCTCATCTTCATCCCGGTCTATGCCTTCGTCCTCATCCCGATCCGCAGCGCGTGGGCCGGCGACACGCAGGACTTCCTCGCCCGCACGGCGAAACTCCAATGGGGCGTGCTCGTGTGCATTTATTTCCTGAGCCATCTCCCCATGCTCCTGCATCTGCCCATCCGCGGCTACGAGGGCGAGAATGCGCAGCTCCTTTTCTTCGTCGTGCTGGTCACCCAGGTGAGCGACGTCCTGCAATACACCTTCGGCAAGCTCTTCGGACGCCATCCGATCGCGCCGACCGTCAGCCCCGGCAAAACCCGCGAGGGTCTCATCTACGGCGGCTTGGCCGCGACGGCCATCGGCACCGCGCTGTGGTGGGCCACACCGTTCTCCCCGGCCGCGGCCGCCGGCATGTCCGCCCTGCTCGTGCTGGCCGGCTTTTGTGGCGGCCTCGTCATGTCCGCCGTCAAACGCTCCCTCGGCGCCAAGGACTGGGGCCGCGGCATCCCCGGGCACGGCGGCGTCCTCGACCGCGTGGATTCCCTGCTCTTCGCCGCCCCGGTGTTCTTCCACCTCGTGGGGTATTACTTCGCCGACGGGATGGCCGAGACCTACTCGCAGCCCGCTTGGCTGTGGAACATCTTCAATCCGTTGAGGTGAGGACTGGCGGTGAGTGAGGGATTGGCTGCGCTGCGCTCAGCCTGTCTTCGGCTCGAACCCGGGTTCAAATCCCTCCCACGCAGAAAAAGGCGAATGGCGGTGAGGGAGGGATTGACTTCGGCCTTTGGCCTTCGCCCCTTCGGGGTCCTGCTGCGCAAGGATCTGTGCGGCTTCGCCGCGCTCGAACGGCGTTCTCATCCCTCCCAGGAAAAGTGGCGGTGAGGGAGGGATTCGAACCCTCGGTAGCCTTTTGGACTACGGCGCTTTAGCAAAGCGCTGCTTTCG
>JACSRX010000012.1 GCA_014879535.1 Chthoniobacterales bacterium | reverse complement strand
GGGTCGGGGTGGGGGGCGTGGGCGGGACTTACTCGGGAAATCCGGTGGCTTGTGCAGCAGCTCTGGCCGTGATGGATCATTTCGACCAACCAAAGACCCTGGAGCATGCGACCAAGCTGGGGGAACTTTTAAAAGACCGATTGAAGTCTTGGTATGCCAAGTTTCCATGCATCGGGCAAGTTCGCGGGCTCGGTCCGATGCAGGCGATGGAATTGGTCAAGGATCGTCGGACCAAAGAGCCCGACAAGGCGGCTGCGGCGGCCATGGTGAAGCACAACTATGAGCATGGCGTGATCACCTTGTCCTGCGGGACCCACGGCAATGTTCTCCGATTTCTGATCCCCCTTGTTGCGACGGAGGGTCAGTTGGCCGAAGGGCTGGATGTGATCGAGGCGGGCCTGTCGAAGCTGTGAGGAGGCCGGACCTCTCAGCGTGAAAGGACCAGTTCGCGGATGTCCAGTGTGTTGAATGCCTTCGGGCCGCCGCCCGGAAATCCCGTGGCGCGCTCATTGCCGGCGAAGTAGCTCATGTTGCGGCTCAGATCATCCTGCCACAGCCGGATGCGATAATCGCCTTGGGAAAGGTTGAAGGCCACGGAGGAAGACGAGCGGAGTTCGTCCTTTCCGCCGGTCTGCGGAAAGATCAGGTGGCCGCGGTGAAGGGCAGCGCCTTTGGCATCGAGAATCTCCACCGCACGGATGCCGCAGGTGATGCCGGTTCCGATTTCCCCGGCCCCGTTTGCATAATGCGCCTTCAAAACCCAGATGCCGTCGGATGGAACGCGCAGTTCGACCGGCTCCTTTTCGGTGGAGACTGGAAAGCGGAATAACTGATCCGCATCCAAGGCGCGTCGGAATGGGGAGAGGTGGGATTGGTTGCCGGATTCCCGGTCCACCGCGGCGACAGCGTATTCCGGCGAGGGACCGGAGGGATCGAGTGGCATGGGATCGCGCCATGGGATCGAGCGCACCTTCTCCGCCGCCAGCTTTCCGTCACGGTAGATTTCAAAATCAACCTCTGCGGCGCAATGGAACGCGAGTTCGGCATGCCCATCCTTCACCGTCACTCCCTCGCGTTCCCACACGGGGGTGGGCGGACCGAAGATGCGTCCGGGATCGGCATCCGGGCGCACGAGATTCCTTTCGTCCGATGCGGGCTGATCGTCGGGTTCCATTTGGATCCGCCAGGAGTTGGTTGCGGTCAGTTCCCTGCCGGAAACCGGCCGCTTGGAATCGATCGGTCGGCCGTTCAACTCGACCGATGCCACACGGAGGGGGGCGGCCCCTTCCGCTGGCAGTTCCACCGTGATGTGGTGGGTTTTTCCCTGCACCCGCAGGTTTCGCAGGCTGATTTTGGAGGCACCGGGGAAGAATTCTTCGCGGATGCTTTGGGGAATGCAGGGATTCACGATGATGCCGTCCTGATCCGAACGGAATCCGAACAACACATCCTCGATGGCGGAGATGAACCCGGCCACCGACCACAATTGCCGCTGCGAATTGATCACGGGTCCGCGCAGCCCGTGGTATTCGGCCGAGGCCAAGCCGTGGGCCCAGTCGAGGTTTTCCATGTTGGAGAGGTTCAGGGCCGCTCCGCGAATGAGAGATTTCAGGCCGCACTCCACCCCCGGCTCATAACCGGCTGTGCGGGACGCTTTCGTATAGTATGCTGTGACGAACGGCCAAATTCCCAAGTTGTGGTAGATGGGAACAGACTTCTCCTGCGGCCAGACCACCGAGGGCCCGAAGGGTCCTACCGGATAACTGGCGAGCAGGGCTTTCGCCTTGTCGGGTGGCACAAGGCCGGACTCGACGGCCAGCGTCTCGGCCAGAAGATCTCGCCGACGCACCGGAACGCAGGAAGTCTCCCCGGCGAGAAGAAAGGCGGAGGGGGTGCTTCCGGCGAAAAATTCCTTCCGGATGGCCGATTGCAAATCCTCCGCCCACGTTTCCCATTGGGTGGCATCTTCCGGCTTGCCCAGCGAGCGCGCCCATTCCCCGGCAGTTTTCAGTGCCACATAATGCAATACATTGGTGGATAATGCCTTGGACATTCCGATGGCCAGCGTGTCCTGTGCGGTCCAGGGAGGATAGGTCTGTTCGCGCCAGTCCAGGAAGGAGGTTTCGCCGCGGTAAAGTCCGTCGGAGGGATCGAACACCAACCCGCGATCTTGGAGCAGCGTGTCCCGAAGGATCGGGTAGGCCCGGGTCGCAATGCCCTCCGGCTTGGTGCTTTCCAAGGCCAGTCGGCGCAAGCCGAGCGCCAAGGCGACGCGGTCGGTGGACACCGGATAGCTGCCTCCCGTGCCTGTGTCCTGCAGCATCTGGGTGGATGGCTTGCCGGACACCGATTTCTTGAGCGGCGAAGTTTTGAAGAAAAGGGAGTTCTCCATGCGTGCGGGATCCGAGCGGGCAAGCGCCAAATCCGCCGCATACGAGATGTCTCTCGTCCATACATAATGCCAGAGTCGCCCGGTCTCGAAGGCCTCCAGAGGAAACGGCCTCCCGTCCGCGTAAGCCGCATCTTCAATCCTGCGCACGGCGTTCTCCTCCGCTTCCAGCCGGGCCAGAGCATAGAGCGCATCGATCCATCCACCATCGACCTCGATCCAAGGTTGATGCCGATCCTCCCGCACCACGCGATTGCCGCCCTCCGGCTGATTGTCGCGCAGGGCGACCTTCGTCTGCATGTGGAATTCCCGCTGTCCGGGGTTGCCTCGGACACTCAGGCTGCCTTGCTCCCGCCAACCGTCCTCCCCGGTGCCCCATGCCGTGGCGCCGACCAAGGCCAGCAAGCCGAAGGCGGTCCACAAACCGGGCATCTCCAGCCACGTCGTCATTATAGGGAACCTATCGACCGATTTTCCCCGCGGCAAGGGTGCGGTGGCCGTCCAGAAATGGTTTTCTGTTGCAAGGCCCCCGCCCAAAGCTAATTTGCCGGGATGCCCCCCGCCAGACTGGTTTTCATGGTCTGCGTCCTGTCTTGCTTGGCTGTTTCAGCACGAGCGCAGACGGATACTGCCTTCACCACCAATGTGCTGTTCACCATCACCAATGCGGCAGGAAGCAGCAATGTTTTCGTCGCTGGCAGTGTCAGTTCCCTTGGCTCTTGGGATGTGACGCGCGCCCCCCAACTCCGGAATATCGGCAGCAATGTCTGGGAGGCCCGAGTGGCGTTGCCGTTCGGCACCAATGTGACCTATCGCTTTTTCCGGCGCTCGTCGGCCTCTGGCAGTTTTGGAGACACCAATGTCACTTGGCTGGGAGCCGGCAACAGCAGTTACACGTCGCCTGTCACCCCGCCGGGGCCCTACACGGGCAAGATGATATACTACCACTCGGGATGGACCAATGCGAACGTCCTCTGGCGGCAGAGCACGAGTGAGTCGGACTGGGTCAATACTCCCATGACGCGCATCGGCACGGGCCGGACCACCAACGAATATCTTTACAGGGTTGCGGTCGGGAAGGCGGCATGGCCCATCGAGTTCGTGCCCAACAACGGTGCGGGAGCTTGGGACAATGCCTTCGGCATCGGCGGCAGCAACTACCTGACTCCGTTGGATTTCATATTTCTGCAGGACGGCCATGTCTTCAATTACTGGCCGCCCGCGACGGTGTCGGCCCCGCGATTCGTGACCAACAACATCACATCCAGCTACACCGGCAACGGCATTCCGTCGCGCCGGGTCCGGGCGTTGCTCCCCCGCGGCTACACCCAGAACACGAGCAAGCGCTACCCGGTGCTCTACATGCACGACGGGCAGAATGATTTCTCTGCTGCGGGAGGCACCAACGGAGGCTTCGGATCATGGGATGCCGATCTCGCCGCCACGCGCGAAATCCAAATGGGTCGCGTGCGTGAAATGATCGTGGTGGCCGTCGACAACACCGGCGCCCGGATGGCTGAATATGGCATTCCCGGGGACTCCTACCAAGGCACCCAAGGCACCGGGGATCGATATCGCGATTTCATTGTCAACAACGTCCGTCCTTGGGTGGATACAAGCCATCGCACGCTTAACGATCCTCCGAACACCGGTGTCATGGGCTCCTCGCTCGGCGGTCTCATCTCCCATTACATGGGAGTGTCCACGAATGTCTTCGGATTGGTTGCCGCGATTTCTCCCTCGTATTGGTATGCGCCGAATTGGAGGTCCTCCTTCCATGCGTCGACCAAGCCAACCAACCGGTTGTTCTACATGGATTGCGGAAGTTCGGAAGGGTCAAGCATGTGGGACCACTTCGGTCCCATGGTCACCAACATGATTTCCAAAGGGTTCAGCTTCGGAGACGACTTCTACTATGTCATCGGGGTGGGGCAGCAGCACAACGAGGCGGCTTGGGCGGCGCGTTTGCCTTTCGCCTTCCGCTATCTCTATGACATCCGCCGCGAGAGGAATTCCATGGTCGTGGCCGCATTCCCTCCTTCACTCAATCTTCCTTCCACCGCGGTCAGCAATACCACGCGTCACGTCGGCCTGACTTTCCCGACGCTCGGCGGTGTCACTTATCAACTCCAGCGAACCACAAACTTGCAGGCGGGGGGATGGACGAATGTGACGACACTCACCCCCGGGGCGCCTTGGGGGGAATGGGGCTACGTTGATGCTGTTCCGGCCAGTGATCCGCAGGATTTTTACCGCCTCAAGGCGATCTCGCCCACTCCGTAGCCGCGGATTGCGACTTTGCCCCATGGTGACCGGAAAGCCCTGATTGCTTCCGGGGCGTCCCGGCTTCATAAACGTCCCCATGACCAAGCTGCTCGTCCTCTACTACTCCATGTATGGCCATATCGAAACCATGGCCGGGGCCGTCGCCGAAGGGGCGCGGTCCGTCGAGGGTGTCGAAGTGACGGTGAAGCGCGTGCCGGAAACGATTCCGGAGGATGTTGCCAAAAAGCACGGGGCGAAACTCGACCAAGCCGCCCCCGTCGCCCAGCCCTCCGAACTCGCGGATTACGACGCCATCATTTTCGGAACCCCCACGCGTTTCGGCAACATGGCCGCGCAGATGCGCAACTTCCTCGACCAGACCGGCGGGCTCTGGGTCAAGGGGGCGCTGGTCGGCAAGGTGGGCAGCGTCTTCACCAGCACCGGGACCGGAGGCGGCAACGAAAGCACCATCATGAGCTTTGTGAACACCCTCATGCATCACGGGCTGATTTATGTCGGGCTGCCCTATTCCTGCCCGGAGATCACCGACATCAGCGA
Organism: Chthoniobacterales bacterium; assembly: GCA_014879535.1. Classification (GTDB taxonomy): domain Bacteria; phylum Verrucomicrobiota; class Verrucomicrobiia; order Chthoniobacterales; family JACTMZ01; genus JACTMZ01. The sequence continues at coordinate 19,362 of JACSRX010000012.1, read as the reverse complement.
ACCCCGAGGCGGTTCGCCATGGGGAGCCGGAACCCTCGCGGGCGCCGATGGTTCGCGTCAGCCTTCCGCCAACGAACTCGCGCAAGCCCGGTTCCAAGGAAAACACGTCGCGGAAATCGCCAAAAAACTGAAGGGCTGAGCCCGGAGCGCGAAGGAAGCATGATCGCGCGTCATCTGCTCCCCGGGCTTCTGCTCGCCGGCCTCGGTGTTTCGGCGTTCGCGCAGGAGCCGGTGAAACTGTTCGTGAAGGAGGTTCCTCTCACGGTTCTCGGCCGCGAGGTGAAGGTCATGGCCATCGAGCAGGAGGACGGAACGCCCGGCTACTCGCCAGCGAAGGCGGGCGGGTTTCACGCGGAAGTGGTGAACCAGCTCGACGCCCCCACCTGCATCCACTGGCACGGGCTCATCCTGCCGAACCTCATGGATGGCGTGCCGTTCGTGACGCAGGACCCGATCCCGCCGGGGGGATCGTTCCTCTACGATTTTCCGCTGGTCCAGAGTGGGACCTATTGGATGCACTCCCACTACGGCTTGCAGGAACAATGGCTCAACGCGGCGCCGATGATCCTGTGGACGCCGGAGGAGCGTGCCCAAGCGGACAAACAGGTGGTCGTGATGCTCGCCGATTTTTCGTTCATGCCACCCGACCGGATCCTGGCAGGACTTCGGAACGCATCTCCGAAACCGATGAAGGGAAAAATGGACATGCCGGAAGGCATGATGAAAACAGGGACCCCGGTCGAAATGGCAGCACAGGCATGGGACGAAAAGGAACAGCGACTCGTCCGGACGACACGGAAATCCCCACCCGTGGACATCGATGTGAAGTATGACGCGTTGCTGGCCAACCGGCGCACGATGGACGACCCCGAGGTCGTGACTGTGACGCCGGGTGAAACGGTGATGATGCGGCTGATCGGCGCCTCGTCGGCCACGAATTTTTACATCGATACCGGCGCTCTTGAGGCGGAGCTTCTCGCGGTGGATGGCAAGCCGGTCGAGCCGGTGAAGGGAACATTTTTCCAACTCGGAATCGCGCAGCGGATCGATTTGCGGGTGACGATTCCGAAGGATGGCGGGGCGTTCCCGATTCTCGCGCAGGGGGAGGGCACGAAGTTGCAGGCGGGTATCATCCTTGCCAGCGAAGGTGCGGACATCCCCACGCTCGCGCGTGAAGCCGGGATGGGTGTTGCGGCCTTGGATAACACCCAGGAAAAAGTCCTGAGGGCGGCCAATCCGCTCAAGCCGCGTTCCGTTGATCGCACGCTCCCCTGCGCCTTGGGTGGCGACATGGCGACCTATGTGTGGACCATCAATGGTGCCGCCTATCCCAACCGCGATGCCCTCATGGTCCGCGAAGGCGAGCGTGCGGAAATCGTCTTCACAAACAGCACGATGATGGCCCATCCCATGCATCTGCACGGACACGATTTCCAGATCGTGGAGATCGACGGGGAGCTTTTGGCGGGCGCGCTGCGCGACACCGTCGTCGTGCCTCCCGGATCAACAATCCGGGCCGTGTTCGATGCAAACAATCCCGGCGTCTGGGCCTTCCACTGCCATCTTCTCTACCACTTGGCCTCCGGCATGTTCACCGTGCTCCTCTACGAAGGCGCCGACACGCGCTCTTGGCAGCCCGAGAAAAGCCTCACCGAGGTTGCAGGGCCGACAGCTGTGGAGGATTGAGCCTCGGGCTGCGACTTCTCAACGACGCGCCGGCGCCGGGATCGGTTCGGCGTTCTTGTTGCAGAAATCGCCGATTTTGAGGTTCGGAAGATTTGTTGCCTCGGCGATGAAAACAGAACTCTTCTGCTCGAAGACGGTCTTCCCTTCCCCGTCCGTGACGAGCAGGACCCAACCCTTGTATTTCTCGCCGAAAGATGCGTTGGTCGTGTCGAACTTCAGTTCGATCTCGGGTGTTGTGTGGTTGACGCTGCCGCGCGGAGCCAGATCGAAATCGAAGACATCCTTCTGCAGCAGTTTGAAGGCCTTGCGGTCATGGACGCTCTCACCGAAGGAGTAAAAGACCGCCTGCAGCGGCCCGGTGGTGCCGCTCATGCTCTTGTTGATCACGTTGATGTCAAACGCGACGCGCTGCGTCTTGTCATCGTAATCCCCCCCCTCGATGCGTGTCTTCTTGGATTTGGTGACGAGGCATTCCAACTGGGGTGCGGCACCCTGTGCCATGGCGTCGGCACTGAAGGCGGCAAGCAAAAACCCGAGGAAAAACAACCGGTGCAAGGAATGGCAGGAATGTGTCATCATGGCGCGTTGACAAGGCGATAAATGGACGGATTTTGTCAAGACCCGATGTCTCAGGCCCCGGATTGTGTTTGGTTGCCGAAATGGGTGAAAATCCCGGGCATCCGGATCATCGCGATGAGAAACCCGTCTCCACCTCGGAGTGACACCCTCCTTTTGTGAATTTCCCCTGGGTTGAAATTTGGGATCGTCTGGAGGGCTTTGATGCATCGCGCACGGACGAAGCCCTCTCATTCCTGATGCGGGAACTCAAACGGATCGCGCGGGCGGACGATGCCGTCTGGATCGGTGTGGTGCGCATGGCACACGGCAAGGAAGCGGACCGCGACCATCAACTCGGTTGGCGTGGACGGGTGGTGGTCCACCTCGAGTGGACCGACCTCAAACGCCGGGTCGTGGCCGGTGCGATGAAGGCGCAGGAAACCGACGGAGGGGTGCCGAGTTCCATCGAAATGGCGAAGCGTGCCGGGCAATTCCGCACGCTCACGCTTCGCGAACTGCACGACATGAAATCATTCCGCCGCACAGAACATTACCGCGCCTGTTTCGTTCCCTTCGGAATCACGGACCGCCTGTGGTGCGTGTTCCCGGTGAACGAGGACTGCGAAGTCGCCTACATTCTCGACCGCTGCGGCGGTCGCCGGTTCTCGACGCGAGAGAAGAACGCGGTCGCCTCCCTGCTGCGACCGATACGATGGTTCCATCGGCGAACGATGCTTTTCCACGGCGTGACGCTGGGGGATGCGCGGCTGAGGCCCGGTGAGATCCGCCTGCTGTCGCGTCTGCTCAGTCCGCGCACGGAAAAGGAAATCGCCGAGGACCTCGGTCTCGCGCCCACCACGACGCGGACATACATCAAGCAACTCTACGCGAAATTTGGCGTCCGTGGCAGGGCCGGACTCGCGTCCCTGTGGCTGGGGCACCCGGGCTGAATGGTGGCTTGGTGCAGGTGGCGGCGGACCCCCGCATTTGAGGGGATAGGCGGAGGGGGGTTGCTCCGGCAAACTGCCGAGCATGAAAGCCCCACCAACCGCAGTCCGAGTCCTCCGATTGACCACCTTCCTCGCCCTCGTTGCTGTGACAGTCATTCCCGCCCGTGCGGATACGAGCTTCACGGGTGCGGTGGACAGCAATTGGCTGGTGACGGGGAATTGGTCGGACGGCCTCCCGGCACCGGATGTTGCCGCACATATCTCGGCTGCTTCGACCGTGCTCTCCGGCGGTCCGCAGCAGACTATCGGCAACCTCACCATTTCCTCCGGGCAGTCCGCCCTGATTCAGGGGGGCGCCCTTCTTACGGGCTCGGGGTTGGGCATCGCGGCGGGTTCATTGATCGCCGACGGCGCGGGAACTGTCGTCAGCCTCGGCGGCGACGGCAACATCCAGATCGGTGTGGCCGGCACGGGCATCCTTGCCATTTCCAACGGTGCGTTGTTCGGCGTGCTTCCGGGCTCCGGAACGTTCCAACTCGGTGTTTCCGGCGGCACGGGCGCAATCAACCTCGGCAGCGGTGGCATTCTCTCCGCCGGGGAGCTGGAGCGCGTCTCAAGTGGGACAATCACATTCAACGGCGGCGTCTTCCAAGCCGCAGCCAGCAGCGCAAACGTCTTCCAGAACTTCGCCGCAAGCAACATCACGATCCTCTCGAACGGTGCCGTGATTGACACGAAGGCCTTCCATGTCGCGGTGACCAACGGAATCGCCGGCAACGGTCAGCTCACCAAGACCGGTTCGGGCACGCTGACCCTCCATGGCACAAGCACCTACTCCGGAGGAACACGGGTGGAGGGCGGCCTGCTCATTGTCGCAAGCAGCGGAGGGCTGGGAAACTCGGAGTTCGCCGGTGCCGCCACGGCCGTGGGGTCGAATTCCGCGGTGCAAGTCAACGCGGGTGTGACCCTCGCGAAGAGCATTTCCTTCAACAGCGGGGCCTCGCTGGACAACCGCGGCACCATCACCAGCCTGCTGGGCGTCCTGTCTTCCGGGGCGGGCGGCGGCAACCTCAGGAACAGCGGAGCCATCACCAGCACCTTCGCCGACGGGGTTTACATCCAGGATGGCGCCGGCAATGTGACCAACGCGGGGGGCTCGATCACCGGACAATCCGGCAACGGCGCTCTCCTGCGCAACGGCGGCACCGTCATCAATGAAAGCGCCGGAACCATCAGCGGGAGCGGTCTCACCGGTGCCTCGGGCTCAGCCGGCGTGCAGTTCGAGACGAACGCCGGCACCGTGCGCAATCTTTCGGGCAGCACCATTTCCGGCACGGTTTACGGTGTTCGTTTGCTCGCCGGCGGGAGTGTCACCAACAGCGGCGGCAGCATCATTCAGACCGCGGGAAATGGCGGACGCAACGGCATCTTCGGCCAGGGCTCGACCGTCGATGTCCAGAACCTCGGCACATCCAGCATCACCGGACGCTCGGTCGGCGTGCTTTTGAGCAGCGGCGGATCCGTTTACAATGAAGGCACGATCACCGGCGCGCAGGTTGCCTCGGCCACCAACGCCGGTGTGCGGTTCACGAACGTCGCGGCCTCGCTGACCAACAAGGGGACGATCAACGGCGGCGTCCTCATGAGCGGTCAGGCTCATTCGGCGACCCTCTTCACCGGATCTCTCATCACCAGCAACCTCAACATGAGCACCAACACCGCCGCGCGTCTCGTCCTCACCGGCGCCGGCACGCAGGTTTATTCCGCCGCCGTGCTGGGAACCACGACCCTTTCGGGAACACTGGAGAAATCCGGGAGCGGAACATGGACTCTGGACCGCAGTTTCGTCTCGATCACAGGCACCACGGTGGCCGGGGGGAATCTCCGGCTCAATGCCACCAACGCCGGCACCATGCTTGTGCAGACGCAGGGAACCCTCAGCGGCACCGGACGTGTCACCGGGGGCGCCACGATTGACGGAATCCTCTCCCCGGGCCAGTCGCCGGGTCTCATCGCCTTCGGCAGCAACCTCACCCTCAACTCCACAGCACGTGTGGTCATGGAACTCAACGGTTACTCTCGGGGCATCAGCTACGATGCCGTGAACGTCTTCGGCTCCCTCAATTACGGCGGCATCCTCGAAATCGTCTTCCTCGAGGACTTCCTCCCGTCGGTGAGCGACACCTTCGATTTCTTCGACAACTTCACATCGTTCGAAGGGGACTTCGCCGGCATCGAGTTTTCCACTCCCGGCTACGGTGGAACCTTCAACACATCCACCGGAGTGCTCGCCATCACCACCGTTCCCGAGCCCTCCACCGTCCTGCTCCTCGTGGCGGGCGCCGCTGCTGCCTTTGCGATGCGTCGACGGCTCAAGCCCGGAAGGCCGCCGGAAGCCTGAGATCGGCGGGCACTCTACGGCGGCCCGTATTGGGGCTCCAGCGTCCGCCGCAGGAGGCGATCACCGTCCCATTCCTCGGTGATCCGGACTGTGAGGAAGTCATCGCCCTTCAGATCGGCCATTTCGGGAATTGAAGATTTCAGCAGGATGGACTCCACGCGCTGCTTTTGGAAAATTCCGTCCTTGAACCTGTAGAACACGGAAATGGATTCCGGCCCCGAGCGGTTGTCTGCGGAGATGAGACCGTCGGCGGGCAGTCCGTTGATCCCGAGATCCTCGGGCTCGCTCCAGCGGTGGAACTTCCCATCCTCGAAGCGGTAGTAGCAATACCATGATCCTCCGGTGCCCCAATTGCTGAGCATGCGGAAGTCGTTGAAGCCGTCGCCGTCGAAATCCGCGATCTCCACCCCCGGAATGCCGACGTTCTCGTATTCATAATCCAGATAGTATTCCGTCCCTTCGTGGACGACGCTGATCTTCTCAACCGGCGCGTAGGCCCTGCCGCTCGAGTCCTTGAAATCCTCCGTTGCTTCCGTGTGCAACCGGACCATGGCGTGAGGCGTCCCCTCCTTCGGGCTGACGGGGAACGAATAGACGGAGGCGGGAGCGAGGAGGCCGGGTTTTGCGGGATTGAATGGGAGATCAGCGGCAACAACCGAGGTGATCGGCATCCAAAGCGCAAGGCAAAGCAGTCCATGGGCAGGAGGAGGCATGAGCGAGGAGGCTCGGGGAATTGCCCGCGTTGCTACGAGGATTCGGCGAGGAGCCTTTCGAGATCCTTGAGAACCTTGCTCGGACCGACGTAGTTGCCGCCCACATAGCTGTCGGAGAGAACGTTTCCCTCTCCGTCGATGATGACGAGGCAGGGGATGCCATTGCCCTTGTATTTGGCCAGAGGCGAGCGATCGCGCTTGGTGAAGGCGAGTGCCGGCCAGGGCATCTTGTCCTCCTTCATGTAGTCCTCCATCGCCTTTGCGTTTCGGTCGCGGCTCATCAGGATGACCTCGAATTTTCCGTGGTCCGCCTCGGTCCGCTGACCATACCACTCGACGAGTTTCGGGGTGAATTCGCGGCAGGGGCCGCACCACGCGGCGGAAAAATAGACGGCGATGTATTTTTTGGATCCAAGGGTGGGGTCATCAAGGCGCTTGAGACGGCGGCCGTCCGCGAGGGAGACAAGATCGCCGGTGAGGTCCTTGGCGATCGCGTTGGAGGCGGACGATGAAGCCTGAGACTCCCCGGCATCGGCGGGCGCTTCTTCAACAACGGCTGTCGGCGCGTCTCCCCGGTCGTCTTGGTCCCCCAGCGCCGCGGATGGCGCAGGTGCGGGGGGATGTGCCTCGTGTGCTTGCCGGGCGCTTTCCAGGCGTTCGAGCAGGTCGGTGTCGGCTGTTGCAAACTCGAGATCCGCTCCCAAGGCATCCACTTTCACGCCGCCCGGAAGGACGGCTTTGAGGGGATAGGTGCGTCCTGCGGGGATCTTCGAGGAGCCGACTTGGCGTCCGTTGATGATGACCGGAAGCTGGTGCTCGACTTTGACAGTCACTTCGCGCGGCCACAGGTCACGATCTGCCGGGATGGTCTCGCTCGTGGGAAAGTCTTGGGCATGGAGTCCCTGAACAGCCAGCGATGCTCCGATCGCCAGCGACAACAGGAATTTTGTCGTCATGATGTTCATCGATGTGAGCCGGAAGGTCGTCCGGTTATTGGCCACCCATCACATAACCGGCGAGACGTCGGTTTTCATCAAAAAACGCGAAGATGGTCGTATGGGGCGTGCTGAACAGCCTGTAGGAATGATGTTCGGCAAGCAGGCTTTGTCCTTCCGCCTCGACGGCGCCGCCGCAGAACTGCTTCAGCAGGGCCCTTGCATCTTCACCGCACTTCAGTCCCATGTCACCGGCATTGAAACCGGCCATCCCGGCCTGGACCTCGGATTCACCGGCCCCCGAGGAACGCAGCTGATCGAGGGTGACCGGAAGGGCCTGGTCCTGCGTGCATCCGGAAACGACGAGCACCGCCGCCAGCAGAGCGAATCCATGGGAGAAGAGACTCATGCAAATCTGCAACCCGCTTCATGGAACCATGCCCCGGCGCCCGGGAGAAATCAGAATTTGACACCGATCGAGCCGATCAAGCCGAAGGTGTTCATCTCATACAGCAGGGAGTTCCTGCTGTAATCCACATACATGTAGCGGTAGCCGAGTTCGCCGAACACGTTGCGGGTGAAATTGACACCGAGCGCGGCCATGGCGTTCCAGGTGATCTGCGAACCGGCGCCGAAGCCGCCGACATCGGCCTGGGTGGTGAGGTAGAGCCAGCGTGTGAAATTGACCTGCGCCCGGAGACCTGTGATCGGATCGACCCACCATTGCGACAAGCTGTAGCGCCGTGGGAGGGCCTTCCCGATGTCGGCAGCGAGGGTCTTCTTGAGATCCCCCTTGGCAGCTTCGGCCGCCGCAAGATTTGCGGCGGATGGATCGAGCTGGGCCGCCGCCTCGGCTTTGATGAGGCGCTTGATGGCTTCGCGTGAAGCGTCAAATCGGTGTCCTGAGATGCGTCCGCGCAGGGCCTCACGAAGGCGCCGGTCGCCATTGGCGATGTCCTTGAGGATTTCGTCCGCCCTGCCCGCGAGCGCCTTTGCAACGACCTGTTTCACGCGGAGCGCCATGCGTTCGCCGAGAGCGTTGCTGAAACCCTCGATGCCGGCCGGGTTCACATCGAGGCTGACCTGGGAGCCGAGGTAATTGTAGCGGGCGCCGGCATACACATCGAGGAATCCTCGGCGGTCGTCGATGATGCGGCAGGCGAGTGCCAGCGAGGCGAAGGCTTGCTGAAGGCTCAGAGAGCCGGATTTGTAAAACACGCCGCCGAGGTCCTGCGACGCCGAGAGGTCGGCGTAGTATCCGTCCGCGAGCAATCCCCAACGCCCTTTGCGCACTTCGCCGAAGGCGGCGACGCCCCAATTCAGGTTCTGGAGGAGCTTGTTTGCCTTGGCGTTGACCTGCATTTCCGGTGCGCGGCCGATGCCGACGGTCCCGTCGAGCGCTCCGGCCCAGAGATAAGGTGCGATGCTGAACGTCCATCCGTTCGGATCCCTGCCCGACACAAGCTCGAAGGGGTGTTCGGGGGAGACGATGGAGTTGCGGACGAAGTCCCCCACCGGAGCAAGGAGACACGGTTTGGATTCCAGTTTCGCGCGCTCCGCGGATTCCTGCGCCGGCTGCGAGGCAAGAGCCGCGCTGCCGGTCGAAATGCAAAGCACAATTGCATGGGCGCAGGCCATGCGGCATGCAGCCGCGATGCTCCCCTTGGAAACTCTGCAAATCATGGCCGGCTGTCCATGGCGGGTGCTTTTGCGCATCGGAACCCAACGTGGCTCGACCCGGTGTCCGGGGGGGTCCCGCGTCGTGCGGAAGGCCGGTAGCTTTCGCAATAGTCGGGCGAGCAGAGGAAACTTCCGCCCTTGATCACGCGGCGAAGCGTCCCGGGGACATCGGGCGGGGAGGGATCTCCTGGAACGATGCGTTCCTCCGTGGGATCCTGCGGTCCCTGCGGATCGCAACAAACCCTGCCCTTGCCGCTTTGCTCCGCGTGGTTTGCGGCGTGGTAGATGTCCGAGCACCAGTTCCAGACATTGCCGCCCATGTCGTGAAGCCCGTAACCGTTTGCCGGAAACGAGCCGACGGGTGAAGTCCGATCATGGCCGTCGGCCCCGGTGTTCTCGTAGGGGAACCTGCCGGTCCAACGGTTCGCATGCCATCGGCCGTCCTGACGCTCCTCGTCGCCCCACGCGTAGCGCTTGCCTTCGAGACCTCCGCGCGCTGCATATTCCCATTCCGCCTCGGTGGGCAGGCGCTTGCCGGCCCACTTGGCGTAGGCTTGCGCGTCTTCCCAAGCCACGTGGACGACCGGATGGTTCTCGCGGCCTTCAAGATTGCTGCCGGGACCTTCCGGGTGACGCCAATCGGCGCCGGTGGTCCATTCCCACCAGGCAGCCATGTTGTTGAGAGGCACGGGACCGGAAGTCGGCCGGAAGACGAGCGAGCCGGGTTGCAGGGCTTCGTCCGGCGGCTTCGGCGTGCCGGGCGGAACCTGCTTCTTCATCTCCTCCCAATCCACCGGCCGCTCGGCCACGGTCTTGTAGCCAGTGGCCTCGACGAACTTTGCGAAATCCGCATTGGTGACCGGATGGGTGTCCATCAAGAACGCCGAGATCTGCACGCGATGCTCGGGCCGCTCGTTGGGAAAGGCGTAGTCCGCCCCGGAGCCCATGGTGAATTCACCCGCAGGAATGAGAACCATTCCAGGCGGCACCGGTTCGGCCGCAAGGGCGCTGAGTGCCAGAGTGGGAAGCAGGAGGGAGGATCGCATCGCAGGAGGAAGATTAGCACAGCATGCCCGACGGCCATGCCCTGTCATCGGGCGGGGGGATGAATGCGGGACTCAAGGAGCCGCCGTCACGCCCGGCGGCCGCCAGGTGCCTTCGCCGGGCGGGAGGATCGAGGGGGCCTCGGTCTTGGGCCAGTAGAGGCGCATGACGAGGTAAACGGGGCCGTCCGGCGCGGGCAGCCAGTTGCTTTCGAGATCGGGGCCGGGGCTGTCCTTTTGGATGTAGAGGGTCACGGATCCGTCCGGGCCTGTCTTCATGGCGGGCAGCATGGGCGAGTTGATGAGGTAGCGGTTGATCGGATTCTTGATGAGGAGCTGCGTCTTGCCGTCATACATGGTGACGGACCAGAACGCGTTGACCGGCGGGAGCTGACCGGCGGGGAAGGTCAGGGTGTAGTTGTGCTTGCCCGTATCGATGGTCTCGCCGGTGGCCGTGACACGCGTCATGGGATACATGGCCTCCACGGCGTCGTTGCCGAAAATGCCGGCCTTGGCCGCGGCGGCGCGCAGGAGCCAGTCTCCGTTGTAGAAATCGCGGTCGCCGAAGGCGGAGGCGATGTTCCATCCGTTCACGGCTTTGCCGATCGTTTTGACCTTCTCCTCGACCTTGCGCTCGCCCTCAGCCATGGCGAGGAGGATGGCGGCCTTGTGCTCTTCGGACAGATCCTTGAAATCGAACTTCCTTCCGGGGCCGACACCGATCTCGGCGAGGCGCTTGCGGATGGCGTCCTCGCCGGGGCCGGCGGGTGCAAACTGCAGGACGAAGTCGAGGACATCGAAGAAGCCGGTCTTGTCGATGGCGGTGCTGGCGGGCGGGAAATTCACCGCGGGCGCGGCGGCCGGTGCGGGCTGGCCGAGGAAGGCGGAGAGCGGCTGAACTTTGTAGCCGTCCTGCACCTTGATGACATTGGGCATGTCTTCGGCGTTGAAGAGCTGCGTGCGGAAGAGGGCGATGGTGAAATCGGTGGACGAACGGTAGATGCCCTTGATGCCTTCCGGGGTTTCGCCCTGCCAGCCCGGTCCGACGACGAGGTAGTCGCCGGCGTCATCGCCCGTGGCGCGGCTGCCGATGTAGCCGTAATTGAAGGTGTTCCAATCGACGAGCTGCACCGAGTAGTAGCGCTCTGTTTCGACGGCCGGGACCGAAATGACGAACGGCTCGGCGCGCAGGTCGAGGCAGGCGAAGGAATAAGGCGTGTCGCTGTTCGGGGTGACTACGGCGGTATCCTCGTAGGTGAAGACGCGGCGCTCGTTGAAGATCTCATTCATCGGCCCCTTGAATTGGCCCGATGTCTTGTCCATCCAGAACTCGTAGGCCGCGGTGTAGCACATCACGAGCGGGAGTCCGTAGATGAAGCCTTCCTCGGCGATGCTCCTGACCTCCGCGAGGTCGGGCGCGTGCACGGCGGCGGCTTGGTTGACGGAATCGGCCTTCTTTTCACAGCCGGTCGTGACGACGGCCGCGACGAGACCTGCGGCAAGCAGGCGGTGGATCAGGGAGTTCATGAATCAAGGATGTTGCGTCGGATCGGAGCTTCTGGGCGAGTGATTGTCGCGGTGGAAGCGCGCTATTCGGCCTCCTTCACCGCGGGCACCTTCCAAGTGCCGTCGAGGATGGAGGGTGTCGTCGGGTTGGGCCAGTAGAGGCGCAGCATGAGGATGAACTGGTCCGGCGGCGCGGGCAGCCAGTTCGACTCCTTGTCGGGTCCGGGGTTTTCATTCTGGATGTAGAGATCCACCGAGCCGTCGGCGTTGGCCTTCAAGTTCTGCCGTGCGCTGATGCTGTAACGATTGAGCGGGTTGGGGACGAAAAAGTAGTCCTTGTCATACATCGTCAGCGACCAGAAGCCCTGCGCCGGCGGGAGCTGTCCCTTGGGGAAGCGCATCACGTATTTCTTCGCGCCGGTGTAGGTGCCGAGGATGTCCGGGCCTTCCGAGGTGGGATAGACCGCATCCTCCGGACGGTTGGCGCCGAGGCCGATGGCGGTGATGAGGGCCCGCTGGAGGTAGTTTGTGCCGTAGAGGCCGGTCTTGGTCGTGAAGAGCCAGCCGTTCTGCAACGTCATGTCGCCCGTGAGGATGCCTCCCTTCAGGTGCATCATGATCTTTTCGTTGGCGATCTTGGGCACCGCCGCGAAGGCCTCCCTGGCCAGCGGACTGAGTTTGGTGGCGTCGAAAGGCTTGCCGGGCTCGATGCCGAGCCTTGCCAGTTTCTCCACCATCGGCTGGTCGGCGGGGTTGGGTGGGTTGACCTGCAGCAGCTGGGCCAGCAGGTCGAAATAATCCTCCGCACTCAGGGCATTGACCTGCTCGCGCACCGCAGTCTTCATGTCGATGGAAGGGTCGACCTTCCCGGCGGGCGGCGTGTAGTCCTTGCCGTAGGAACTCAACGGCACGACCGAAATCTCATCCTGCAACTTGTGCACGGCGGCATAGTCCTCCGGCGTCCCGGTGCAGTAGATGCGGCCGAGCAGCCAGACGATGGCGGTCGGCGATTTATACTCGGTCACTCCCTCCGGCAGCGTCCCCTTCCAGCCCGGGCCGGTGATCGCGTATTGCTGCGGGCCCGTGCCGGTGGTGCGTTTTCCGGGAACCTGGAACACGTCGGTCCACCCGTCGAGCATGGGGAAAAGGAAATAGCGGCCGTCCATGTCGGGCAGGGACAGCACCCAAGGCTCCTTGCCCACATCGAGCCATGCCGTCGTATAGAGCGTGTCGGCATTCGGTGCCGTCACGTCGCGGAACTGCGCGTTCGGATACTCGCGCATCCGGACAAACCGGCCCATCGGCGCGCGGGAGCCGTCGGGGCTCCCGACGTTGGTCATCACTCGGCGCGTCATCTCCATCGTCACGAGCGGGTAGCCGTAGATGTAGGCCTCCACGCCGAGCGCGGCGGCCTCGAGGGGGTTCTCCTCCGCCCCGGCAGGGAGTGCGGAGGCGAGGAGGGCGACGGCTGACAGGCGGGCAGCCCAGCGGCTGATGCGGTGGTGCGGTGTGGTCATGGGAGTGGGTCGGAGGTTGGTCTTGGGTTGCTGCTGCTCAGAATGACGGCGGTGGCGTGAATCTCCGTGAAAGACGGGCCGGCCGCTATCCGCTTTGTGCAAGACGAGACCCGTTGATAAAGGGGGAAAGTGCTCTCTTGTCTCGGCAATCCGACTGTGCCACAAGGGAATCCCGGTCGCGCCGTCCTGACACATGTCCCCCCAGTCACCATCGCGCGAGGCGCTGTTCCAACCGGGTTCCTCCTTCCAAGTGAGGCTCAATTCCCATGAGGAACTGCACGACATGGCTGCGCATTGGCAATTGGAACCGAAGCAACTTGCCCGTGGTTGTTACACCGGTTTGCTGCAGGCGTGCCACACATCCCGGATGCAGGTCGCCTTCGCGCGCCACGGCTGCGGGTCGAGGTTTGAGGGCCAGATTCCCAAAGGGACAATGGTTCTCTGCCTGACGTATCCGTCGGAAGCACCGATCCAGTTCCGCGGTCGCCGCGTGGCGGACCGCGAGATCTTCGTCCAGCAAAGCGAAGACGGCATCGACTTCTCGTTCATGGGGGAGATCCGGATCTTCTCGGTCGCCGTATGCCGGGAGACGGTGGAGCGGCGGGCGGCTTCCCTTTGGCAATGCGATCCCGGAAGGATTCTCCACGACGGCATCGGATTCTGCGATTGGGAATCTCCCGATCGCGTCCGCTCCGTGATGATGGAGGATCTTCAAGCCGGGCTGGAGGCCCCGGAAATGCTCCAAACCCCCGCCTCGGGTCGCCGGTTTGAGCAGCATGTGTTGGACGTGATGCTGGCCGGATTGCGCGAGCCGCGGCCGGTGGAGTTCGCGCCGGCGAGACGCCGCCTCGCCCGGCTCGCGGCACAGATCCTGCACGAGCGGTGCCGGGAGGACCTTTGCATCGCGGACCTGTGTGCGGCCGTGCATGCGAGCCGCCGCACGCTCCATCTCGGCTTCCTCGAGGTCTACGGCGTCGGGCCGATGGCCTACTTGAAAATTCTGCGCCTCAACGGCGTGCGACGTGAAATCCGGCGTGCGCGTCGGGGGGAACGCAACATCACGATCTCCGCCATGTCATGGGGCTTCACGCACTTGGGGCGATTCTCCAGGGATTACGAGGCCCACTTCGGGGTTCTTCCGTCCGAAGAGCCGTTTGCATCATGCACATGCTGAACCCACGTGGAGGAGCCCGTGGCACGGTGCGGGCGGAGGCACGGCTCGACTCAACTGGGCGCCGGGAATCGAGCAGGGCCTGCTTGATGCGGGGTTCCCGGGAGCCGCCTCGATGTTCTCGTGGGAGACCGGCAAAGGACTCCTCGCCGATCAGGATGCCAGCGATGCCTACAAGCGGCGCAGGGCCCAAGCGCTCGCGAAAGAATTTGCAGACCGTGCGAAAATGTATCCCGATGCTCCGAACAACACCCTCGGCTTCTCGGCCGGCACCGCCGTGGCGGTCGTCGCGCTTGAGGCCCTTCCGGAGGATGTCCGCGTGGCCAATGTCGTCTTGCTCGGGTCATCCCTCAGCGACAACTACGACCTGACCGGCGCCCTTCGCCGCGTCGGTGGAAAGCTCCACGTGTTCACATCCAACCATGATCGCGTTGTCGGTTTCCTCATGAACTTCCCGGGGACGGCCGACCGGAAATTCAACGTGGCAGGCGCCGGGGTGCGCGGTTTTGTGCTGCCCCGGCGTGCAGGGGATGAGACGCGGGTGCTCTATGCGGACAAGATCGTCCGCATCCGCTGGCAGAAAAGCTTCGAGGTTGATCAGGACTACGGCCACCACTTCGACAACGTGAAGGCCGCGTTCATCCGCGACCATGTGGCGCCTTTGCTTGCGGTCGTCGAGTAAATCGGGGCATTGACTTGGGGATGATCAGCTGGCGACGGACACGATTTGCAGGCGTGCTTGGCGTTGGTTCCAATCGATGATCTTCTGATCCGCCGTGATGAGAGGGGCGCCCAGGACGAGGGCGGTCGCGACGATGAGTCGGTCGGCGGGATCGCCGTGAAAATCGGACAGCCGGCAGCTTTCCAGGCTGATCTCCGGATGCAGCGGCTCAAGGCGGATGGGTGGCTGGAGATTGGCGCGAATCCATTGGTCGAGATCCGGTTGCAACTCAATGCGGCCCTTGGTGGCGAGCATGGCGGTCTCCCAGACCGAAATGGCGGACACGATGGCGGTGCCGCGGAATGTTTCCAGGGCGGCCAACTTCGGATCGCCGCCGGAGGCACGCAACCAGATGTGCGTGTCGAGGACGGCCGCCTCGAGTTTCTCAAGCATCGGCATTCCAAGATTCGCCGGTGTCCAGCACGTCCTCGTGCAGCACCACGGTCCCGGCCGCACGTCCGAAGAACGGCGAGTCGATCTCCTTCTCCACCGCGAGAAGCTGCACGGCGGGGCGGCCATGACGGCTGATCACCACGGAGCATTTCTCGCGCTGCACTTTCTCGATCAGTCCCAAGCACTTGGCTTTGAACTGTGTGACGGTGATCTCCATGAAATGACCATGGTATGACCATGATCATTTGTCAAGCGGCGTTGCCGTCCTGATCCTAAGAGTCGGCCATTCGGTTGCAGTAAAGCGATCCCGGTGATGGTGCGAGTTTGCGGCGTTCCCGGCGGACCTCCGCGGCGATGTGCCGCTGCAGAATGAACCTTTGGAGAAATCCCGCGTTGGCCAGCTCCGTGGCGTAGCGTGCCGTGACGGAATCGCGCAACTCCTGCAGGCGCGCCTGATTCTTGGGATCGCGGTCCAAGCGCCGCTTTCCGTCGGCGACGATGTGGGGATTCATGGGGGTGCGGTAGGGGCGGCTGGCCCAGCCACCCGCAGAACCGGGCGTTAGTGTAAGCGAGGAGTGCGTCGATTGCCACTCGGGTGACGCCTCGCAGAAATCCGTTCAGGCAAACTTCAGGCCGAGGATTCCGAGGATGATGAGTCCGAGACACGCGAGTCGCAGGGGTGTGGCGGGATCACCGAGAAGGATGATGCCGCAGATCACGGTGCCCACGGCGCCGATGCCGGTCCAGACGGCATAGGCTGTGCCGATGGGAAGGGATTTCGCGGCGATGCCGAGCAGGACGAAGCTGACGACCAGGGCGGCGATGGTGCCGAGCGTCGGCCACAGGCGCGTGAATCCGTCGGTGAACTTGAGGCCCACGGCCCACGCGATTTCAAACAGGCCCGCGGCGATGAGGAGAATCCATGCCATACGCTTGCAGTTGGCCTGCGAAGGATGCGGCTGACGATCACAAAAGTTCCAAAGACCCGAGAATGGTTTCCGTGGCGCCTCGGGCATCTTTGCCCATCACGCCCTCGCCTTTGAGCAGACAAGCGAAAGCGAAAGTCTTTCCGCCGGACTCCACATAGCCGACAAACCAGCCGATGGAGTTGTCGCCGCGACCTTCCGCGCCGGTTCCGGTTTTCCCATAGAGCGTGCCGCGGTCGGTGGATTTCACCTTCATGATGTCCGCAAGGACGGATTGCGTCTTCGCGGAGAACGGCAGCTTCCAGGTGGCCAGCTTGGCGACGAGTTGCGCCTGCTCTTCGGCGGTGATCAGGATGGTTTTGCGGTCCGGCGGCTTCGGCAGCCAGAACACCTCGAGGCCGGCGGAGATGTCCCGGTCGCCGTAGTCGAGGGTGTCGATCCACTTCTGCATCCGTTCCGTGCCGATCTTCCGTGCAAGGGCTTGGTAGGCCGGGACGCAGGAAACCGTCATGGCTGAGCGCAAGGTCTGGTCCTGGTTCCAGCCTTCGATGCTGCGCTTCTCGCCGTCCCATTTCCAAAACAGCGCGTCGGGGTCTTCGACAAGACCCGTTTCAAGCCCGATGGCGGAGTTCCAGATTTTGAATGTGGAGCAAGGGGCGAGCTTCTCGGTGCAGGCGGCAGGGTCGGAAAGAAAGGTTTCCCCGGAGGCTCCGTCGATCAGGACGAATGCGCCCGGATGACCTTGGAATGCTTGCTTCAGCGTTTGCTCGGGGACAGTGGGTGGTTGTGCGGATGTTCCGCAGGTGAACGCCATCCACGTTGCCAAGATGGGAAAAAGGAAAAACCGCATATGCGTAGGATCCCAAGTCAGGCAGCACCTCACCGCCTTGCACGCGAACCGCGCTTGTCCTTCTTCAACTTGATGGTGTGGATATCGAAGGGAGCGCTCGATCCATCGTCGAAGTATGCCGCCGTCTCCAGTCCCATCTTGGCAAGTTCCCTGGCGGATCGGGCTTTTGACAATCCGGCCTGCATGGCGCCCAAGGCATAGTCTCTGCCTGAACCGGCGGCCCAGAAATGCTTATACATGATGACCGAGCGGTGGGTGAAGAAGCCGAAGATTCCGTGGGGATTGGCCCCCAGCCCGTAAATCTGGGTGAGTTCGTAGCTGTCGTCCTTGTCGCCATGAGGCAACATGAAGTAGTCCTCCCTCAAGACGCGATGTGCTGCGCGGAGGGTTTCAAAAATCCGCTCGTCGCTGGAAAAATCCCGGGGCCGCGATGGATCGTCGAAGTAGCTCTGAAACACGTAAGAGTTCGCAGCGGTGCCGGGAAGGCCCAGGAAGGTGTCGCCCACCTTGATGATTTTGGAGGCGGAGTGGTTGTTGTCGGCGCTGAGACGCAAAGACCCGAAACATGTGAGGGAATCCGCGCCGATGCACACTTCGCCGTTGAGTTTTGTGACTACGATGGTGGACATGTTGTGATGTGCCGCCGTTGGGCGGCTGGGTGAAGGTGGGGCTTGATTTCAAACTAGGCAAGACACCTCCTGAATCAGGGTCATTCTCGGGACAACGAGAAAGAATACCAAGATTGGAATGCCGGCACGGTGAGGCATCGATCTGATTGATTTCGAGCAGGCCGAGTGGATCACAGTTTTGCAAGGGCGCATCGATTGAAGGTGAGCGTGGCTGCACCATGCTTGCTGAGTTTACGGAGGACATGGCAACCTGCGCCTCATCATGTTGGTGCACGAACCTCGAGCGGCCTCAGAGATCCGCATCAGTCCTATTCGGGGTAACACGCGATGCATCAGCAAACCGCCTGCAGTTCCGCCGAAAAAAACGCGTTAGCGACCAAGAAGCATGGCACATGCCTTATCACTTCGAAGAATTGCGCTTGGGCTATGGATTGCCCTGCTCCCCCTTCTCATTGTGATGCTGCTCTGGCCCGTGAACTCCCGCTCACTTCGAATCGGCATTTTGATTGTCGCAAGTAGCCTTGTCCTTGGGAGCCTGGTCGCTGCATGGAGGCGTCGGGTTCTGTTTCATCCGCTTGTTGCAGTCTATTTGGCGACTGGGATTTTTCTTCTGATGCCTGCCAATCCTCCGGAGAATTTGTCTGATCTTCAAATGCCATACGCTGAGAATATGGCGGCATACGAGGGCGTTCCCTACGTTTGGGGCGGCGAGACTCGACTTGGTATGGATTGCTCGGGCCTTGTTCGCAAAGGCTTCCAAAACACACTTTTGAAAAGGGGCATTCTTACCCTCAATCCGTCTTTGGTCCGAAGTGCGCTTGATCTGTGGTGGAATGACACCACGGCGGAAGAAATTGGCCGAGGATATGACGGCCGAACATTTCAGGTGACATCATGCTCCTCATTGAATGACATAGACCCTTCCTTGCTTCTCCCGGGCGACATGGCGGTGACGACAAGTGGAATCCATGTGATGGCATACTTGGGGAGCAACAAGTGGATTGGAGCCGATCCGGGCGAAATGAAGGTAACAATCTTCACGACTCCCGAGACCAAAAACGGATGGTTCACGAGTCCTATGAACATCATGAGATGGAACAAGATGGGGGATTAGCAGCCGATGCGACAAATCACCGCCGATGGCACCTCGGATCTCATTGCTTAAAGTTTTCCCTTCTATGAAACACACTGTGCTTGCCGTGCTTGGAGCCGTTGTCGTCGGCATCACCTGCTATCTGCTCGGCCTTGCGCAGGGGACGAACAAGGGTGTGAAAGGCTCCAACGCCGACAGTCTTCTCTTCTTCATCGGGATCCACCGGCATTTGCAGGCAGGCCAGATGGAGGAGGCCATCAGGCTGTCGGAGACGGCCATGGCCTCCCACGCCGGAGTGATCCAGACTGCCGAGGATCATCCGACGGCATCCCTTGTTTTCCTGTATCCGTGGATGGGTGACCCGCTGACCGAGCGCTACATGGCGATCCTTGGAGGGACGCACGCCTATTTGGCGGATTTTCCCCACGCGGCGCCGGGTGATACGATGGAGTTTCTTTCGCGGTATCAGAAGGATTTCGAGCAAACGGAAAACCACAATTACTGAACATTTGAACAGTAGTCGTGAAATGTGGTAGGGATCGGGGGTGCGAAGGGACGGGCAGACGCGGGCGGTGGTTCATCTGGATGCG
>JACSRX010000047.1 GCA_014879535.1 Chthoniobacterales bacterium | reverse complement strand
GCCGTTTGGTAGGGGCGTGTGGCCTCACGCGCCCGAGGTCGGCTGAGGCCAGCCGACCCTACCACCCGCAAATGGAGATTTGTTAATCCGCTCTAAGGGTCCCGCTCCTCGTCACGCCGGAGAGCCTCGTCCGACCACCCACCTTCCGCACAGGTTTCCGGCATCGGGCGGCGCGCTCGCGGAGGTTCGGTCTTGGCATCCCGCGGCGCGGCGCGCATTTTCCCGCGCCTATGAACAAAGACGACCTGATCGCCTTGGACAGGACCTGTCTCGTCGTTTTCCTGGTGGAAATCGGCATCAAACTCGCCGCCTACCGCGGGCACTTCTGGCGCAGCGGGTGGAACATCTTCGACTTCCTCGTGGTCGGCATCGCCCTGGTGCCGGGAGCGGGTGTGTGGGCCGTCCTTCGTTCGCTGCGCGTCCTCCGTGTGCTGCGCTTGCTCACGGTCATTCCCGCCCTGCGCAAAGTCGTCGCCGCCTTCCTCCATGCCATTCCGGGTCTCCTCGGAGTGGTCGCCGTGATGGGGATCTTTTTCTACACCGCGGGCGTGCTGGCCACGAGGTTGTTCGGGGCCGCTTTCACGGAATGGTTCGGAACGCTCGGTGCCAGCCTCTACTCCCTCTTCCAGATCATGACGCTCGAAAGCTGGTCCATGGGCATTGTCCGCCCGGTCATGGAAACCCACCCTTGGGCGTGGGCGTTTTTCATCCCGTTCATCATCATCGCCACGTTCACCATCCTGAACCTGTTCATCGGCATCATTGTCTCCACCATGCAGGAACTCGCCCTCATGCCGGAGACGGCAGACACCGCGGACCAGACCCGGGAACTTCTCGAACGCATCGAATCCGACATCCGATCCCTCCGCCAACAGCTCGACAGAAACCCCTCCACCTCCCCGCCGCTCCAAGGCGGGTGAGCCACGCCTTTCTCTCAACCCTCAACTTTCATCTCTCAACTTCCCCAGCCATTCCGTCTTGAAGGGCGGCGGGAGCGGCGACATGTTAGCGGGACTTATGGCATACGATCTCATTGTGGTGGGCGGCGGTCCGGCGGGTTATGTGGGCGCGATCCGGGCGGCCCAGCTCGGCAAGAAGGTGGCGTGCGTGGAAATGGAACGCGCCGGCGGAACCTGCCTGAACTGGGGCTGCATCCCGACCAAATCCCTCCTGCGCAATGCGGAGCTTTTCCAGCTCATGAGCAGGCATGCCGGGGACTTCGGCCTGGCCTTCGACAACCTCACCTTCGACTGGTCGAAGGTCATCGGCCGCAGCCGCAAGGTCGCCGACAAGCTGGCCGGCGGCATCGAGATGCTCTTCAAGAAGAACAAGGTGGACTACATCCGCGGCACGGCGTCCGTGCCCAAGGCCGGCGTGGTGGAAGTGACCGACAAGGACGGCAAGAAGACGACGCACACGGCCGCGAAGATCCTGCTGGCCACCGGTGTGGTGTCGCGCGAGATGCCCGGATTCCCGTTCAACGGCAAGAGCGTCATCGGCAGCAAGCAGGCCATGGTGCTCCCCGAGCAGCCCAAGGAGATCATCATCATCGGCGCCGGCGCGATCGGCATCGAGTTCGCCTATTTCTTCAACGCGTTCGGCACGAAGGTCACGGTCGTGGAAATGCTGCCGAACATCCTGCCCGTGGAAGACACCGAGGTGTCGCAGGCCCTGGAGAAATCCCTCACCAAGCAGGGCATCCGTCTGCTCACGGGAACGAAGGTCGAGAAGGCCGAGGTCACACACAAGGGGGTGAAACTGACCGTCAGCGGCAAGGCCTCCGAGACGCTCGAAGCCCCGATCGCGCTCGTGGCCATCGGCGTGTCCCCGCTGCTGCCCGAAGGACTCAAGGTCAACCTCGACCCCAAGGGCTGGATCCAGACGAACGACAAATACGAGACATCGGTCCGCGGCATCTTCGCGGCGGGCGACATCATCGGCCCCCCCTGGCTGGCGCATGTGGCCAGCTTCGAGGCGATCCAGGCGGTGGAGGGCATGTTTGCCGGCAAGACCCCGCGCAAAGTGGTCAATTTCCCCGGTTGCACCTACTGCCAGCCGCAGGTGGCCAGCGTCGGACTCACCGAGCGCGCCGCCAAGGAGAAGGGGCTCAAGTTCAAGGTCGGCAAGTTCCCGTTCATGGCCAGCGGCAAGGCGCTTGCCGTCGGCGAAAGCGAGGGCTTCGTGAAGATCCTCTTCGGCGAGCCGCACGGCGAGATCCTCGGCGCGCACATCATCGGGGCTGATGCCACCGAGATGATCGCCGAGCTCGGCCTCGCCATCGAGATGGAGGCGACACACGACGAACTGATCTCGACGATCCACGCGCACCCGACGCTGAGCGAAGCGGTGCATGAGGCCGCCGAGCAGGCCCTCGGGCACGCGATCCATATTTAGCGCGGGGAAACCGGCGGGGCTTTTTCAGGGGGCGGCCACCGCGGGAGCCGGCGGAACGCGAAACAAATATATTTCGCACCCCGGGCTCCAAGACCGGGGAGGAAGTTGACCGGCGTGAGCAGCCGTGCTCAATATCCCGCCTTCCTCAACATCCAGAGCGGGCTTCAACCAATCCGTCGCATGTTTCCCCTCAAATCCGCAGTGCGCATCCTTGCATGGTCGCTCGTCATCCTCCTGTGTGTCTTCAGCCTCGCCGTGTTGAGCTTCTCCCGGGGGGAGCCTGTCAACGCCCTTTGGATCGTCATCGCCTCCGTCTGTGTGTTCATGATCGCCTACCGCTTCCACTCCGCGTGGCTGATGGCCAAGGTGCTCACGGTGAACGAACTTCGGGCGCCGCCGGCGGTCACCCGTGAGGACGGAAAGGACTTCGTCCGCACGAACCGCTGGGTCGTGTTCGGTCACCACTTTGCCGCCATCGCGGGGCCAGGCCCCTTGGTCGGGCCGGTGCTCGCCGCGCAGTTCGGGTATCTTCCGGGGACGCTCTGGATTCTGATCGGCGCGACCCTGGGCGGGGCCGTGCATGATTGCATCATCCTGTTCTGCTCGGTGCGGCGCGGCGGCAAGTCCCTCGGACAGATGGTGCGCGACGAGGTCGGTCCGTTTGCGGGCACGGTCACGCAGGTCAGCGTGCTCTCGATCATGGTGATCCTGCTCGCCGTGCTGGCGTTGGTCGTCGTCAAGGCGCTGGCCGAGAGTTCGTGGGGTCTCTTCACGATCCTGGCAACGATGCCGATCGCCATGATTATGGGTGTCGGCATGCGCTACCGGCTCGCACCCCTCTGGTTCGTGAGCGGCCTCGGCGTGGCGGGACTGCTGCTCTCCGTGGCCGGCGGACAGTGTATCCAAGGCACGGTGATCGAACAATGGCTGCATGTGGACGGCCGGACGCTCGCCTGGGGGGTGATGATCTACGGGTTCCTGGCCTCGGTGCTGCCCGTCTGGCTGCTCCTCGCCCCGCGCGACTACCTGAGCACGTTCATGAAAATCGGAGCCGTGGGACTCTTGGCGGTTGCGATCGTGATCCTCGCCCCGCCTCTCCACATGCCGGCGCTGACGAAATTCATCGACGGTTCGGGGCCGGTGTTTGCCGGGGCGGTTTTCCCCTTCTGCTTCATCACGATCGCCTGTGCGGCGGTGTCCGGCTTCCACGCGCTCATCTCCTCGGGCACCACCTCGAAGCTCCTCGCCAACGAAAAGGACATCCGGGTGATCGGCTACGGTGCCATGATCACGGAAATGCTGGTCGGCATCATGGCGCTGATCGCCGCGTCCGCGATGCAGCCCGGCGAATATTTCGCCATCAACATGAAGGGGACGCCCGAAGAAGTCGTGTTGAGGATCAATGATCTCGGCTACCCCGTGACGGTCGGGCAGATGGACAAGCTCGCCTCGGACATGGGCGAGCAGACGCTCATCGGACGCACCGGCGGAGCCCCCACGTTCGCCGTGGGAATGGCCGTCATGTTTTCCAAGGTCCTCGGCGGACCCACGGCCACGTCGCTCTGGTATCACTTTGCGATCATGTTCGAGGCGTTGTTCATCCTGACGACCATCGATGCCGGCACGCGCGTGGGGCGGTTCCTCGTGCAGGACATGCTCGGGTTCCTGTGGAAACCGCTGGGCCACACGGACTCCCAGCTCGGCTCGTGGTCCGCAAGCGTCCTGTTTGTCGGAGCATGGGGCTATTTCCTCTACCAGGGTGTCGTGGACCCCTTGGGAGGCATCAATTCCCTGTGGCCGATCTTCGGCATCGCCAACCAGCTCCTGGCGGTCATTGCGCTCTCCCTCGGCACCGTGGTGCTGCTCAAGATGGGCAAGGTGCGCTATCTTTGGGTGCCCGTTCTTCCGCTTGCCTGGCTGACCATCGTCACAACGACTGCCGGCTTCCAGAAGATCTTCGGGGCCGATCCGCGGCTCGGTTTCCTGAGCGCCGCGGCCGATCTGCAGATGAAGATCGCCGGGGGCGGCCCGGATCACCAGATCGTCCAGTGGAAACAGATGCTGTTCAACAACCGCGTTGACGCGGTCATCACGGCCGTTTTCCTCATTCTGGTGATGCTGATCCTCTTCTCCTGCGGACGGCTCTGCTGGCAGATCCTCACCGGGAGAAAAGAAGCCGTGAATCACGAGGACGCATTCGTCCCCCTGCCTGCCTCAACCCAAAGCGCGTGAAGCTGTGCCTGTTGTTCACATGTCTGATGGATTGGGTTCTTTGAAATCCCAAAGGAATCCATAACCATAAGGATGTGAACAAATCGTCACGAACGTGTTTCACGGCGTGTGCATTGGGGTTCCACGCGGTTGCGTGGCTGTGAAGAACTGCGGGCACTTTGCGAACGCAAAACGTGGAACGGCGTGGAACAGGGACTTGTTCGCACCATGCGCCATCTCTTCACAGACTCTTCGCAGGGAATCGTCCCCCGATGCGCACAACTTTCACAAGGCGGCGAGGAAGTCGAAGGCCTTGTCCACGAATCCCGGCAGCACCTCGTGGGCGAAGTCGGGGTAGATGAGCGCGTCCTTCGGGCTGGTGATCGCGTTGTAAACCGCAAACTGGGTCGACGGCGGGCAGGTCGTGTCCATGAGTGACAGCCCCATGAGCACGTCGGCCCTGATCCGGGGTGCGAGGTTGACGACATCAATGTAGCCGAGCCGGGTGAAGATTTCCTCCTCGCGCTCGTGCCTCGGGTCGGACATGCGGAAGAAATTGCGCAGCTCGGCATAGGCATCCTTGGCGAGGTCCATCTCCCACACGCGGCGGTAGTCGGCGAGGAAGGGGAAGGCGGAGACGCACCGGCGGATGCGGGGTTCGAGCGCGGCGCAGGCGATGGAAAGTGCCCCGCCTTGGGAGCCCCCGTAGGTGCCGAGCCGCGCAGGGTCGATTTCGGGGAAGTTCATCACCACGCGCGCAAGCTGCACGGTGTCGAGGAAGATGCGGCGGAAGAGCAGTTGGTCGGGCGCATCGCCGAGCCCGCGGATGAAGTGACCCTGCTGGGTGTTGCCTTTCACCGGCGTGTTGTCCTCGCTGCGTCCACCTTGGCCCCTGCAATCGAGCGCCGCCACGGCGATGCCCTGCCCGGCATACGCGATCTTGTCCATCCAATCGCCGCTGCTCCCGCTGTAACCATGGAACATGAGGACGGCCGGCCCGGGGGCGGGGCGGACCTTCGGACGCGCATACTTGGCGTAGAGGCGCGCGCCGCCGACCCCGCGGAACCAGAGGTCGAAGACCTCGCACTGCGGGGGATGGATGTCGCCGGTCGGGACCAGCTCGGCCTGCGGGTCGGTGGCGTCGAGTTCGCGCAGCGCTGCCGCCCAGTAATCGTCGAAATCGGACGGCTTCGGGTTGATCCCGCGGTAAACCCGCAGTTCGTCGAGTGGTTTGTCGATCAGTGGCACGGGGAGGAGTAGAGGAACTTTCCGCGTGCGTGGCAAGGCCGCCGCAAAAGGATGCCAAGTTCCGCGCGGCGCGTCATAGTCGCCGTGTTCATGAGCACGCGTGTCATCGTCTGGGGGGAGTTTCTCCAGGAAAAATCGCAACCCGAAGTCGCCGCGATCTATCCCGACGGGATGCATGAAACGATCGCGGCCGCCCTGCGCCGCGAGCCGGACTTCACGGTGGACACCGCCTGCCTCGGCCAGCCGGAGCACGGAATGAGCCGGGAGCGGCTCGCCGCGACCGACGTGCTCGTGTGGTGGGGACACCGGGCGCATGCAGAGATTCCGGATGAGATTGTGGACCGCCTGCAGGGCCGGGTCCTCGAGGGGATGGGGCTCATCGTCCTGCACTCGGGCCACTACTCGAAAATCTTCACACGGCTCATGGGCACGAGCTGCTCTCTCAAGTGGCGCGTGTCGGGAGACAGGGAGCGCCTTTGGAACACTGCACCGAAGCACCCGATCACCGCCGGGATCGGGGACCATTTTGATCTCCCTGCGGAGGAAATGTATGGCGAACCCTTCGACGTCCCCGCACCGGACGAGGTGATTTTCATCTCATGGTTCAGCGGCGGCGAGGTGTTCCGCAGCGGGGCCACGTGGCAGCGCGGCCGCGGTCGCGTGTTTTATTTCCGTCCGGGGCACGAGACGCATCCGACCTACCACGATGCGAATGTGCAGCGGGTGATTGCGAATGCAATCCGATGGGCGGGACCTGATGCAACGCGGCGGCCCCGGAGGTCCCGCCCTGCCTTTCACGGGTAAGGCGGAGACCGCAGCGATCAGAGTTTGGCGGCCAGGACCAGCACGCCGGATGCCACGAGGCCGATGCCGAGCCAGTCCTGCAGCGACGGGCGCTCACCGAGGAAAACCACGGCGAACACGGCGACGAGGACGAGGCTGAATTTGTCAACGGGTGCGACCTTGGAGGCGTCGCCGATCTGCAGGGCCCGGAAATAGCACAGCCACGAGGCGCCGGTGGCGGTGGCGGACAAGAACAGGAAGGCGAGGGTCCTGCCGGGCAGGGAAAAAGGATTGCTCCACTTTCCCGTGGCGAACACGAACCCGGCGAGGAGGGTGACGACGATGAGGGTGCGCACGAGCGTGGCGAGATCGGAGTCCACGCCGCGGATGCCCACCTTGGCGAAGATCGCCGTGAGCGCGGCGAAGCACGCCGAGAGGATCGCCCAGAAAAACCACCCGTTGGATGCCATGTTTCGGTCCGCGCCGTCAGGCATCCCGCAGCTTGAGCTTGGAGAGGATGCTGAAGTCTTCGAGGGTGGTGGTGTCGCCCTTCACGTCGCCGCCGCCGGCGATCTCCTTGAGGAGGCGCCGCATGATCTTGCCGCTGCGGGTCTTGGGCAGCGCCTCGGCGAAATGGATGTCGTCCGGCTTTGCGATCGCGCCGATGGCCGCGCCGACATGGCGCCGCAGCTTCTCGCGGAGTTCGGCGGTCGGCTTCTCACCCTCGCGGAGCGTGACGAAGGCGACGACGCCCTGGCCCTTGATCTCGTCGGGGCGGCCGACCACGGCGGCCTCGGCCACGGAGTGGTGGCTGACGAGCGCGCTCTCGATCTCGGAGGTCCCGAGGCGGTGACCGGCGACGTTGAGGACGTCGTCGATGCGGCCGACGATCCAGAAATAGCCGTCCTTGTCGCGGCGCGCGCCGTCGCCGGTGAGGTAATACCCGGGGAACTCGCTCCAGTAGGTTTTCTTGTAGCGCGCACGGTCGCCGTAGATCGTGCGGAGCATCGAGGGCCACGGCTTGCGGATGACGAGCTTGCCGCCGACATTCGGGCCGACCTCCTTCCCGTTGTCATCGACGATGGCGGCGTCGATGCCGAAGAACGGAAGCGTGGCCGTGCCGGGCTTGACCGGCGTCGCGCCGGGCAGCGGCGAGATCATGATGGCTCCCGTCTCGGTCTGCCACCATGTGTCCACGATCGGGCAGCGTCCGCCGCCGATCTTCCGGTGATACCACATCCATGCCTCGGGATTGATGGGTTCGCCGACGGTGCCGAGCAGGCGCAGCGAGGAAAGGTCGTGTTTGTCCACCCATTCGTCGCCCCATTTGATGAAGGCGCGGATGGCGGTGGGGGCGGTGTAGAAGACGGTGACGCCGTAGTTCTGGATGATGCGCCAGAAGCGGTCCGGATCGGGCCAGTTCGGGGCGCCTTCATACATCATGCACGTGGCGCCGTTGGCGAGGGGTCCGTAAACGAGGTAGGTGTGGCCGGTGATCCATCCGACGTCGGCGGTGCACCAGTAGATGTCGTTCTCGCGGAGGTCGAAGATGTATTTCGTCGTGGCGTAGGCTTGGGCGAGGTAGCCGCCGGTGGTGTGCAGGATGCCCTTCGGCTTCCCGGTCGATCCGCTGGTGTAGAGGATGAAGAGGGGATGCTCGCTGTCGTGGTGGACGACGGGGCAGTCGGCGGTGACGTAATCCAGTTCGCGGTGCCACCACACATCGCGGCCTTCCTCGATGTGGATCTCGTTGTTGGCGCGGCGGAAGACGATGACGCGCTTCACGGTCGTGTCGCCGGTGAGGGCGGCATCGACGTTGTGCTTGAGCGGGACGATGGAACCGCGGCGGTAGCCCCCGTCGGCCGTGATGACGCAGGTCGCACCGCTGTCGGCGATGCGGTCGCGGATGCTGTCCGCGCTGAACCCGCCGAAGATGACCGAATGCACGGCGCCGATGCGGGCGCACGCAAGCATGGCGACGGCCGCCTCGGGGATGAGGGGCATGTAGATGATGACGCGGTCGCCCTTCTTGACCTTGTTGCGCTTGAGGACGTTGGCGAAGAGGCAGACCTCGCGCTGGAGTTGCCCGTAGGTGAGGGTGCGTTTTTCGCCGGGCTCGCCCTCCCAGATGATGGCGGCCTTGTTGCGGCGGTCGCCCCGGGCGTGGCGGTCGACGCAGTTTTCCGCGACATTGACCGTGCCGCCGTCGAACCAGCGGGCGAACGGGGCCTTCCATTTCAGGACCGACTTCCATTTCCGCCCCCAGACGAGTTCGGAGGCTTCGCCGGCCCAGAACTTCGCCGGGTTCCTGACCGAGGCGGCGTGAATCCGTCGGTAGTCCGCCATGCTGCCGATGCGGGCATGTTTGCTGAATTCACGCGTCGGCTTGATGACGCGGTTTTCGACAAGGTGGGATTCGATGTTCTGGCTCATGAGGGTGATGGAGAGGGCCGAGTGTTACGGTCATGGGAACGGCTTCACAACCGAAAAAGCTCCAGTTGGCCGACCGAGTCCGGGTCCGGCTGACGGGGCGCGCGTCCCGGCTCGAATCTGAAGCGGCCGTCGTAACAGCCATCCGCATGATTGCGGCAGCAGGCGAGGCAGGCCTCGCGGTGCCGGAACGGTCGCACGCGGGCGACCTCCCTGCGGCAGTGCGGGCAATGGTAGAGGTGCCTGCGGACGATTTTGCGGGGGGCGGCGAGCGGAACCGAGTGGCATCGTTTTTCCCCGGGGAGTCCGAGATCGCGGCAGGCCCGCCTCCACTCGGGCCCGTGCGGTCCGATGCGGCGGCGCGGATGCCGGGCGTGGGCGACGAGGTGGGCGAGCTCGTGGAGGAACGTGCGCGCAAGCTCCTCGGGGAACGCGAGCAGGCGCGGATTGAGGAGGATGAGCGAATCGCGTGCATACGCCACGCCGGCCGTGGTCCGCAGGCGGGGATTCCATCGGAGGCACAGCACGGAAGCGAGGGACGGCAGGTCGAGGCGCGTCGCCCATGCGCGCGCTTCGTCCTGCAGGTGACGTGCCGTCTCCGCGGGATCGGCGGCGGTGCGTTGGAAGGCGCGGGCCGGCATGGCCTTCAGATCGAGCATCCCGGGTGCGGTGCCTTCGATGTCTTGTCCACCACGTGCATCTGCGCCTCCGCGTTGTAAACGAGGGAATTCGGCGGGACGCTGTGCAGGAGGAAGACGTTGCCCCCGATCGTGCTGTTGCGGCCGATCACCGTCCCGCCCCCGAGCACGGTGGCGTTCGGATAAATGGTGACACCGTCCTCGACATCCGGATGACGTTTTCCGCCCTTCTTGATGCGGCCGAATTCGTCCTTGGCGAAGCTGCGGGCCCCGAGGGTCACGCCGTGGTAAAGCTTGACGCGGGCCCCGATGTTGCACGTTTCGCCGATGACCACGCCTGTGCCGTGGTCGATGAAAAAGTGGCTGCCGATGGACGCGCCGGGATGGATGTCGATGCCGGTCTGTGCGTGCGCCCACTCCGTCATCATCCGCGGGATCAGGGGAATCTCCTGCCGGTAGAGAAGATGGGCCACGCGCTGGATTCCTATGGCCTCGAGAAACGGGTAGGAGAGGATGATCTCGTCCCTTGTGGCCGCGGCGGGATCTCCTTCAAAGGCGGCCTCGACATCGGTCTTCAGGACCGCGCGGATCGGGGGCAGTTGCTCGAACAGGTGTTTCACGCGCGCCTCCGCCACCGGACCGGCTTCCTCCCGGCCGCCGAGCACGGCAAGAAGCATCCGGTGAAAATCGTCCGCCAATGTGGCGACCCGATCCCGGGTGATCTGCCCCACCTCGAGTTTCGCCAAGGCGCCCCCGTCGTGGTATCCGGGAAAGAGCAACTGCAGCAGTCCGACACACAGGGACGCGACCTCCGGCTTGGACGGCAACCCCGTGTGGTCGCCGATGTTCACCCCCTTGTGGTCCCGGTAGGAATCGAGGAGCCTCCGGGACCAATCCTCTGTCGAAAACTGCATGGCGGGGGATGATGGACGCCGCCGTTGCCGCTGTCGAGGCGGCAACCCGAGCGGGATTTCACGGAATTATATTGTTCCACACTTGGAAATGGCGGATATGTGAAGTGCTATGTTAAACGTTACTACATCGAACCTGCGCCGCGCGTTGGAGCTGCAGGTCAAAATAGAATCCATGCAGCGCGAGCTCGCCCGGCTTCTGGGCACGGAACTCCCAGCCGCCCCCGGCACCCTTGCGGGTGTTGCCGGCGGGAAACGCCGCGGTCGCAAACCGGGCCGCAAACCGAAGGCCGCCAAGGTCGGCCGTCCGAAGAAAAAGCGCGTCTCTCCGCTCAAGGGGAAAAAGCGTCCCTCCTCGCCCAGCGGTCCCTTGGCCAATGCGGTGGTGAAGGTGATGGAGCGCTCCGGCGGTCCGCTCAATGTGGACGCCGTGCTGCAGGGCTTGGCACAGGACAACTACATCTGGAATGTTTCCGATCCGAAGAAGAACCTTTCCGCCCGCATCTACAAGCTGGCCGGCGTGAAGAAGACCGGGCCGGGGTTGTTCGATCTCGTCAGCCGCGGTTGACGGGAACATCCACCATCCTATCGGAAAGGGCGGGAAGAAATTCCCGCCCTTTTCATTCCAGTGCCGCGGCGAACCGTGCGATGAGATCGGGTTCGGTCCCGACGGCGACCCGCAACAGGAACGGATCGATCCCGCAGCGCCGCGCCCAGTCGAGTTCGCGGTAGTGGGCGAGTTGGACGTAGGGGCACACGAGAGTATAGCTGGTCCCCAGGCTGATGCCGCGGTTGAGGGCGATCTTCTCGTAGATGCGCGGGGAATTGGTCGCGGCGTCGCGGGGGATGAAGGACAAAAGGCCGCCGTAACCGCCGTCCGGCTTGCGCAGGGCTTCATAAACCGGCGAAGTGCCGAGACCCGGATAGCAAACCTTTTCCACGGCGGGATGGGCGGCGAGGAAACGGGCCAGTTCGAGGGCGGCCTCGTTGCCGGCTTTCATGCGCCCGGGAAAATCCCGTGAGTTGGTTTCCAGCACCGACAAATCCGCCTCGTAGATGCCGCCACCGCCGGCTGCGGGCACACCGCTGCCGAACAAACCGCGGGGGTTGGCCGTCAGGCAACCCGCCATCACGTCGCCCTCGCCGGAGACGGCCTTGGTGAGGCTCGTGGCCACCAAATCGGCATACGGGAGCACGTCCACGTTGAAGAACGTCCCGATGGTGTCATCGACAACCACGGGCACGCCCGCGGCGGAGGCCGCGGCATGGATGGAGGGCAAGTCGGGGACCACGAGCTTCGGGTTGCTGGGAAACTCGCAGAAGACCGCGGCAACCGGCTCGTTGCGGAGCAGGTCCGCGAGCGCGTCGAGATCGTCGGCATCCCCGCGCGGGAAGAATTCCACGCCCGATCCGAACTTCTCGAGGATCTTGAGCGTGTCGGTGTAGGGGAATCCGAACATGACCGTGCGTTGTCCGGGTCTGCGCACGGTGACAGCCTGGAATGCGGCGAAGATGGCAGCCATGCCGCTCGGATGCAGGCTGACCATGTCCGCCGGCGCGCCGCTCCATCCCGAGAGGCGTTCCTTGATCTTCGTTTCGAGGAGGGAATCCGCTGCTCTCAACTTTCCATCGCGGAGCCAATCCCCGGCTGCACGCGACGAAAGGATGCGTCCCGCGTGCTGCCAGTAGGAGAATGCGCGAGGGAAGGACTCTCGGGGAAAAACCGAGGCCCACAAGCCGCCGCCGCCGTGGATGCCGCGGGCTCCTTTTCCCGTGAAAGCGGCACACTCGCGCGCGGCCTCCTCATCCGGGAAAGGAAGCAAGTCGGACCCTTCCGTTCCGTGATCTTCCCGCAGCCGGGTTCGCACCTTTTCCACCAGCGGATGGAAAAAAAACCGGGGATATCCGGTCTGCATGCGGGTGATGACGCGGGGCTCCTTCTCCTCATAGCCGATGACATCCGCCCATGACGGAAGACACACCGAGACCGCGTGCGGGGAGTCCGGGATGGGCTCACCGAGATCCTCCGCATGGCAGAGCGGTTTTGCGTGGAGCGGGTGGTTCATGCGTGCGGCAACGCGGCGGCCATGCGCCGCAGGGCTTCCTCGAGTTGGGAGGGCGGACAGCCGAAGTTCAATCGAAGGAATCCGGGGGGGGCGCCGAAGGGGATGCCGTCGGACAAGCCGACCCCGTGATCCTCGAAGAAGCGGGCCGGGTTCCCGATGCCTGTTCCGCGCACATCCAGCCACGCGAGATACGTCGCCTCGACGTGCCATGTGCGGACGCCGGGCAGCGACGCGGCCACGAACGTCTCCAGCCGGTCGCGGTTGGCGCGCAGGAAGTCGATCAATTGCCGGTGCCATGCCCAGCCGTGTCGCAGGGCGGCTTCACAGCCTGCATAGCCGAAGGCATTGACCTCCGTGATGATGCCGCGGGCGGCGCGCTCGAACGTGCTCCGGGTGGCTGGGTCGGGAATGACGAGGAAGGCACAGGCGAGGCCGGCCAGGTTGAACGTCTTGCTCGGGGCGAACATGGCCACGGTGCGCGGGGCGTCCGCACCCCGGAACGCGAGCCCGCTGGTGTGCGGCTTGCTGTCGAGCAGCAGGTCGCAATGGATCTCGTCCGAGACGAGGACCAGATCGTGCCTGCGGCAGAATTCCGCGATTTTCTCGACGGTCGCCCTCGGAAAGATCCTGCCCACCGGGTTGTGCGGATTGCAGAGGATGAAGAGACGGGTGACGCCGGTGACCGCCCGCTCGAGGGCGTCGAAGTCGATCTCCCAACCCTCCTCGGAGGGAACAAGATCGACCTTGCGCAGTCCGACCCCCGTATTCCCCGGCGCGCCGAGGAACGGGGGATACACGGGCGTGCATGTCAGCACCTCTTCTCCGGGTTGCACGAAAGCCCGGCAGGCGATGTTGAGGGCCGGGACGAGTCCCGGGAACCAGACAATCTGTTCGGCGGAAACCTCCGCCCCGTGCCGCGTGTGCAGGTAGTCCCGCGCGGCCTCGATCGTCGTGGCCGGGGGCACCGTGTAGCCGAAGACACCGTGGTCCGCGCGCCGCCCGAGCGCCCCGATGATTTCCGGCGCCGACAGGAAATCCATGTCGGCGACCCACATGGGGATGACATCGCGACCGGCGTAGCGCTCCCATTTGAGGCTGCCGGTGCCGTGCCTCGGCGGGCAGGTTGTGAAATCGTAGGTCACAGGACGTCAAAGAAACGCGGCGCGGCCGTTCCCGGCAAGCCGCAAGGGGAACCCGGGCGTGTCAGCCCCGGCTATACTCCATCAGTTTCCCGTCGTTGAGGTCCTTGATGACGGTGCACAGGTAAACCGGTTCGTCGCGGTGGGCGCGGTATTTGGTGATCTCCTTCTTGGCGACGACCTGGAAGCCGTAGCGCTCGAAGACCCGGGCGCCGCGCCGGTCCTCGAAGGTGACCACCTGACCGAACACCTGCTTCTCGCCGTGGGCGCGGAGGTGGTTGAAGTAATGGACGAGCAGTTCGCGTGTGCCCGCGATCCCCTGGGCCTCGGGGAGCATGTTGAAATGGAAATGCGGAACGCGGCGCGGCGCGGCCGGAACTTCGCGCCAGGCGTTGAGCAGGATCCAGCGCACAAACGCCTTCGAGGACGCATTGTATCGCGGATAGCGGAAGATGCCGCGGGCGAGGAGGCTGATGTTGAGCAGAAAACTGTGAAGTTGGTGCAGGAAGGGGCGGCGCGAACCCATGAGGTAGCCTTTGACCTCGCCTTCCTGCTCCAGCACGAAGCACGACTCGGGCTCCCAATCCGTGTAGAAGCTTGTGAGGTAATCGGAAAACAGCTCCCGGTCCTCGAAGACGGGATCGATTGCCCGGCCGAGGTAGCCGGTTTCGCAACAGAGACGGCGCAGAGTCTCGCGGTCGGACGGCCGGTAGGGCCTGATGACGGCATCAGCGGACATGACGTCCGCGGAGATTACTTCCGCACCACATCGCCGTAAACGGCAAAAAGCCGCTCGAACACGCGATCCCAGTCGTAAAACTGGCGCACCCTCGCGGCGGCGCCCGCGCCTTCGGCGGCGAGATCGCGCGAGGACATCGCGTGGATGGCGGCAGCGAGCGAAGCGGGGGAGTTTTCCGCGGCCCAGTGGCCCTGATCGGTGAAGATGATGCGGTCCATGTAGCTTCCGCGGATGCCGACAACCGGCGTGCCGCAGGCCTGGCTTTCGAGCGAAACGAGGCCGAAGGTCTCCTGCACGCCGGGATGGACGAACAGATCGGCGGCGCGGTAGATCCGTGCAAGCTGCCGTCCGTCCCCCTGATACGGCAGCCAGTGGACGCCCGCATTCCGCTCGCAGAGGTCGGTCAATTGCCGGCGCCCGGGGCCGTCCCCCGTGACCAGGAGGGAGAAGCGTTTGTTCCCCCCGCGTGTCAGCAGTCTGAATGCCTCGAACATGGTCGCCACGTTCTTTTCGGGCGAAAGACGGCCGACGTAGAGCAGGAGGGTCGTGTCTCCGGGAATTCCCAAGGCTCGCCGCACGTCGGCGGCCTCGCCGTCCGGGCCGTCCGGGTGGAACAGGCGCGTATCCACACCCAACTCGCCCAGACGGGTGTTGTCCACCCCCCAGTCGCGAAGGACCTTGGCCAGCGCGGGTGACGGCACGATGGTCGCTGCGAAGCGGGTGTAGAGTTCCCGCACATAGCGTCGCGCCACATCGCGCGTGATCTCGACGGCGATCGGACCGAAGAACCTTTCGATCGTCCGAAGGTAGGCCTCGGGGAAGTGCGAGTGGTAGAACGCGACGACGGGGATGTTGAGGGCGTCCCCGGAGGCCAGGGCCTTCCAAGCGACCTGGTAGGGGTCGCCGGATTCGATGACATCGGGCCGCTCGCTCTCGAGGATTTCCTCGATGGCGGTGAGATTGAGCAGGGCGCGATAGCGGGCGGTGCGCGAGACCAGCGGCGAACGGATGGTGTAAACCCGCGAAAGCCCGTCCTCTCGGCAATCGGTGCTCTCGCCGGGGATGATGAGCACATGCCGGTCGTCCGACCGCGCGCGCCGCATCCACGCGATCTTCTCGGAGATGTAACGCTTCACCCCGCCGCTGACCGGCGAGTAAAACTGGGTGAGGTCACAGATCTTCATGGGGCGGCCGCCCGCCGCGGAACAAGGACTCGGGCTACTCGCGCGCGGCAAGGTAGCGCTCCGCCTCGATGGCCGCCGCGCAACCCTGTCCGGCGGCGGTGATGGCCTGACGGTAAACATGGTCGGCCACGTCGCCGGCCGCGAAGACGCCCGGGACATTGGTGCGTGTGCCCCCGTGCTGGATGAGGTAGCCGTTCCCGTCCATGTCGAGCTTGCCTCGGAAGGGCTCCGTGTTCGGTGTGTGGCCGATGGCGACGAAGACGCATTTCACGGAAAGCTCCTCGCGGGCGCCGGTGATGGTGTCTTCGAGTTCGATCCCGCGCATGTGGCCCGTGTCGTCCACGAGGTAGGCCACCGGCTTGCGGTTCCACAAGGGGGTGATCTTCGGGTTCGCGAGGGCGCGGTCGGCCATGATCTTCGAGGCACGCAATGTGTCGCGGCGGTGGACAAGGTAAACCTGCGAGGCGAAGCGCGTGAGAAATCCGGCCTCCTCGCAGGCGGAATCGCCCCCGCCGATCACACACACCGGCACATCGCGGTAGAACGCCCCGTCACAGGTGGCGCAGGATGTGAGGCCGCGGCCGACCAGTTGCTTTTCGTTCTCCAGTCCCAACCACCGGGCGGCGGCGCCGCTGGCGATGATGAGGGTCCCGGTCTCGATCCATTGGCCGTCCACCTTGATGCGGTGATGATCGTCGCCGGGCTTGAACTCCTCGAGGGTGCCGTATTGGAAGCGCGCCCCGAATTTTTCCGCCTGCTCGTGCATTTTCATGATGAGGTCAGGTCCGTCCACGCCCTCGGGAAAACCGGGGAAATTCTCCACCGCAGTGGTGGTGGTGAGCTGGCCGCCGGGCTGGCGTCCCTCGAGAACGAGCGGGGACAGCGAGGCGCGGGCCGCGTAGATGGCTGCGGTGAGCCCCGCGCAGCCGGTGCCGACGATGACGACTTTTTCCATGGAGCCGGAAAGCTTAGCCGAGGAGGGGGGGGCGGCCAAGAGGGTTCAGTCGAGAAGTGAGCGCAATTCGGAATCGATCTCGGCGAAGCGCTCGTCGCTGAGCACGGAAACGAGGGTGCAAGACTCAATATCCGCGTCCATTTCCGCCCAGGATCGGCAACCGCCGAACGACTTGTTCCACGCCACCCGGCACGGCGGATCGATCCGGTAAACCCTCAGGAGGGCGACCTGCACACCAGCGGATGTCCCTTGGTCGAACCGGGCCCCGACCTCCTCGGGCGTGAGGATGTGGTAGGCCTGCAATTTGGCCAGGACGGCACGGTCGGACACTGTCCGGTGCCAGACGAGGGTTGCGGCATGCCGGACTTCCACCCCCTCGTGTTCCCCGGGTGCCTCGCTGCTGCGCACCGCCACGTCGAAATCCGGCACAACCCGCTCGGTTTGCTGGTGGAAAAATGTCGGCAGCAGGGCGAACTCCGCGTGTTGGAATGTCAGCCCGTCCTTCCCCTCGGCGATACCCCCCTTGCGGATGACCACCACCTGGCGGCCGCAGCCGAGAGCCTCGCAGACAACATCCCATTCTTTCAGTGCCGGCATCATGTCGGTGTGCGGAGTATAGAGGGCGATCGCCTCCGGGCCAAGCCGCGCCTGTTTCCGGCTTGACCTGCCGCCATGAATCCAGCACTAAAACTCCTTTTCGCGCGGTTCGGTCGCGCCGCAAACCAACCCACCATGAGATTTCGTCCGCTTTCCTGTTTTTTCCTGCTCCTGGCCGTTGCCGCGCCCGCATTTTCGCAGATGGCGCCGCCCGCAGGGCCGACCGTCCGGACCATCTCCATCGAGTATGTCGGCGCGGAAACGATCAGCCGCGAGCGCGTGATGGCGAACTTGAAGACCAAGGTGGGCGACCCGTATTCCGAGCGCGCCGCCGAGGATGATGTCCGCGCCCTTTTCGCGACCGGGGATGTGGCCAACGTGCGCATTTTCGCCGAGCCGGTGGCCGACGGCGTGCGTGTCGTCGTGCTCCTGCAGGGACGCGCGGTGGTGACGGACATCCTCATCGAGGGAGCCACGTCGATCCGGCCGGAACGTCTGCGGCGCGAGTTGACTTTCAAGGTGGGGGACCGCCTCAGCGAGGAGCAGGTCGAGCGTTCGCGGCAGTCGATGCTGGAGGTTTTCCAGGACCGCAACTTCGGCGGGGTGGAAATCACCTACAAGATCGATCTCGACGAACAGACCGGCGATGCGCGCGTGATCTACACCATCAACGAGGGCACCAAACAGGTGGTCCGGCGCATCGATTTCGTCGGCAACGACTCGGTGGATGCCAAGGACCTGCGCCGGGCGATGAAGACCAAGACGCACAACCTCCTCTCGCTGTTCAACAAGAGCGGGCGCCTCATCCCCTCGCAACTTCAGGAAGACCGGGAAGCCATCCGGGGCGTCTACCAGAATCAGGGGTTTGCCGATGCCCAAGTCACCGACGTGCAGGTCATTCCGCTCCGGGGAGATGCCGTCGAACTGATCTTCACCGTCTCGGAGGGGATCCAATACAGTGTCAGCAACATGGATGTTTCGGGCGTCTATGTCATCTCCCCCGACGAACTCAAGGCCAAGCTGCAGATGAGCGACGGTTCGCTCTACACGCCCGACGGCCTCACCGGCGACCTCAAGACCATCCGGGACTTCTACGGGACCCAGGGATACATCGAAGCCTCGATCGTGCCAGAGATTTCCCCGGCGGGTCCCGGCCGCGTCAACGTGAACTACCGCATCGACGAGGGCACGCAGTCATTCATCAACCTCATCAGCATCCAGGGCAACACGCGCACCAAGGACCATGTGATCCGCCGCGAACTCGCGGTGACCCCGGGTGATGTCTACGACACGGTGCTGGTCGATGTGAGCCGCCAGCGCCTGGAGAACCTCAACTACTTCTCGCAGGTGCAGACCGTGCCGACGGACACGATGATCCCCGGCCGCAAGGACCTCAACGTGATCGTCGAGGAGAAACGCACCGGATCATTCAACTTCGGCGTGGGCTTCAGCACGATCGACAGCCTGGTCGGCTTCGCCGAGATCCAGCAGACGAACTTCGACATCTTCGGCTGGCCGGGGTTCGTGGGCGGGGGGCAACGCCTCCGCATCCGGGGTCAATACGGCATCGAGCGCGCGGACGCGGTGATTTCGTTCACCGAACCGTGGTTCCTCGGCTACCAACTCTCACTGGGCACCGAGTTGTTCTACCGGGAGGCGAGTTTCCTGAGTCCGCTCTACAACCAGTCGAACTACGGCGGTGCCGTCCAATTGCGCAAGCCGATCACCGAGTTCATCGCGGTGAACGCCGAATACCGGCTCGAGGGCATCGATATCTTCGACGTGAGCAACAGCGCCCCCGAGCAGATCACGTCGCAGGAGGGGCTTTACACCCGGAGCGCCGTATCCGGCGGCCTCACGTTCGATTCCCGCGACAACCTCTTTCTCACGCGCCGCGGCACCTACCTGAACCTCACCGGCTTCGTTGCCGGCGGCGGTCTGGGCGGCGACGTGCAGGATTACGGTCTCTCGCTCGAAGGGTCGCAGCACATCCTTCTGCCTTGGGACCTGATTTTCCTGTTCCGCGGGCAATTGGCCACGGTCGACACCTGGGGGGACTCCAACGACGTGCCGATCTTCGATCGCCTCTTCCTCGGCGGTGCCAACAACCTGCGCGGCTTCCAGTTCCGCGAGGTGGGCCCCAATGTTGACGGCGACTACTATGGCGGCAACTCCTTGGGATACATGACCTTGGAGGTCACATTCCCCATCATCACCCGGGTCCGCGGGGCGTTGTTCACGGACTGGGGTTTTGTCAACGTGTCGCCTTGGGACTTCAACAGCGCCGGCTACAACGCCGACTATGGTTTCGGCATCCGCCTCGATCTTCCGATCGGCCCGATCCGGATCGATTACGGCATTCCGTTCGCCAACGATGGCAACAACAACAGTTCCGGGCAGATCCAGTTCAACATCGGCTACCAGTTTTGAACGCCGGGCCACCCGGAGCGTCTGATCTAAAGGCTTTACTCTTGCGGCCAATCCAAGAACATCCACCTCACTTCAACCTATGAAAAAACTGCTCCCGATCATCACCGTCCTCGCCATGTCCTGCTTTCTGGGCGCCTCCCCGGCCTTCGCCCAGATGAAAGTGGGAATCGTGGACATGAACAAGGTCTTCACCAGCTACTACAAGACCAAGGACGCCGAGGCCCGCCTGAATGATGCCCGCGCCCAAGCCAAGACAGACCTCGACAGCCGCCTCGAGACGCTCAAGGCGAACATGGAAGAAATCAACAAACTCGAAGCCGACACCAAGAAGCCCGAGATCGCCGCCGACAAGAAGGAGGCCGCCATCAAACAGCGCGACGAGAAGATCAACGAGGTGCGCAACCTCGACCGCGAGATCGCCGAGTTCCGCCAGACGCGCGAGCGTCAGTTGCAGGAGCAGTTCATGCGCATGCGCGGAGACATTGTCCAGGACATCATGAAGGTCGTCGAGGCCCGCGTGAAATCCGAGGGATACGACCTCGTGTTCGACGCCTCCGGACTCGGAATCAGCCAGGTCAAAGTCGTGCTGTTCTCCGCCCCCTCGATGGACTTCAGCGACAGCATCATCACCGAGCTGAACAAGAACGCGCCGAAAAAACCGGCCACCAACTGAGGTTGACGCGCGCGCATTCCGCGCGCCGCCATCATGCTGACAGTCGCCGAGCTTGCCGCCTGCGTGGGCGGTGAATTTCCGCCGGACCGCGCCGCGGTGCAGATCACCGGCCCGGCGCCGCTGGCCGATGCGCAGCCCGGGGAAATTTCCTTCTTCGGGCACCCGCGCTACGCGGCGGAGATGCGCACGACCCGCGCCTCCGCGGTGCTCGTCCCCCGCGACTTCCAAGGCGAGACCCCCGCAATCTGCATCCGCGTGGACAACCCCTCGTCGGCCTTCACGCGGATCACGGAACAGTTTCATCCCGCGCCCTCGGCCTTGCCGGCGGGAATCCACCCGTCGGCGTCCGTGGATCCCGGGGCGAAAGTTTCCCCGGATGCCAGCGTGCAGGCCCAAGCCGTTGTCGAGGCGGGGGCCGTGATCGGTCCGCGATCGGTCATCGGCGCGGGCTCCTGCGTCGGACGCAACGCGGTGATCGGCGGGGACTGCCTGCTGCACCCGCATGTCGTCGTGCGCGAGGAATGTGTGCTTGGGGACCGTGTGATCCTGCACTGTGGCGTGGTGATCGGATCGGACGGATTCGGCTACGACACGAGGGAGGGACGACACCACAAGATCGCCCAGAGCGGCCATGTCGTCATCGGCAATGATGTCGAGATCGGGGCCAACACCACGGTGGACCGCGCCCGTTTCGGGCGCACGGTCATCGGCGAGGGCACCAAGATCGACAATCTCGTGATGATCGCCCACAACGTGATCATCGGCCGCCACTGCATCATCTGTGCGCAGGTCGGAATCTCTGGCAGCACGCAGGTCGGGGACTATGTCATTCTGGCCGGCCAGGCTGGCATTGTCGGCCACATCAAGATCGGCGATC
The DNA here is from genome assembly GCA_014879535.1 of Chthoniobacterales bacterium. Lineage (GTDB taxonomy): Bacteria > Verrucomicrobiota > Verrucomicrobiia > Chthoniobacterales > JACTMZ01 > JACTMZ01. The sequence goes on along the minus strand of JACSRX010000047.1, from coordinate 48,254 downwards.
AGGCCATCATCGGCGCACAGAGCGGCGTGAGCAACGATGTGGAACCGAAGGCCCGGCTTGTCGGCAGTCCGCCGCGCCCGATCGGAGAATGGAAGAGGACTGTCGTGCGCATCGACCGCCTTGCCGAACTTTACGAGAGGGTCAAACGGCTCGAGGAGCGCGCCGGCTGATGGTCCTGCTGGTTCTCAGCACATTTCCGGATGCGGATACGGCGGCATCCGTGGTGCGGGTGCTGGTCGGGGAAAAGCTTGCCGCATGCGGCAACATCCTGCCGGGTGTGCGATCCATTTATCCTTGGAAAGGAACGATCGAGGACGCCCCGGAAGTCGCCGTGCTGATCAAGACGGAGGCGGCGCTCTACGCCAAGCTGGAGAAGCGGCTGGCCAAACTCCACCCCTACGAGGTTCCTGAAATCGTTGCCTGGGAACCCGGTGCGGTCGCCAAGCCCTATGCCGCATGGGTTGCATCCGCCGCGAGTGCGGATTAATGGTCTGGCCGGCCTCGCGCCGGGCCACATCCTTGGATCGATCCCATGACCATCCTCGAAAGAATTCTTCCCGATGTGCGCCGCGAACTGGACGAGGCGCGCGCGATCGTGCCGCTGGGGGAAGTCAAAAGGCGCGCGGCCGATGCGCGTCCTCCGAGGGATTTTGCCGGAGCCCTCACCGCCAGGGGCTTCGGACTCATTGCCGAGGTCAAACGCCGTTCGCCAAGCATGGGCGACATGATTGCCGAGAATGCCGACGACGCGGCGGCCGCCTATGAGGACAGCCCCGTGGTCAAGGCGGTCTCGGTGCTCACGAACCGGACGCATTTCGGCCAGGGGATGGAGACGCTGGCGGCGGTGACCTCGAATTCTACCAAACCCGTTCTGCGCAAGGATTTCATCCTCGATCCCTACCAGATCTATGCGGCCCGCGCGGCGGGGGCCGACGCCGTCCTGCTCATGGCCAATGTGCTCTCCGCGGAGCAGCTCCGCGACCTGCATGGCGTGGTGTCGGATCTCGGAATGGAGTCCCTCTTCGAGGTGCACGAAGCCGCGGAAATCGAGGCATTGCCGCCGTCCGCCCGCGTGGTGGGAATCAACAGCCGCAGATTCAAGTCGCACGAGGGATTCGTCGCGGCCGGGGAGAATGCCAGGGAGGACTTCACTTTGGACTTTTCGGCCTTCGAACTTGCCCGGCGCCTGCCCGACGGGTGCATCCGCATCGCCGAGAGCGGCGTCACGCCGTCCACGGTCGCCCCCTTGGCCCGGCATTTCCATGCCGCCTTGGTCGGGACGTCGCTGCTTCGCGACGAACGCGGGGTTCGCGCGCCGCTTGAAGAATTTGCGCGGGCGCTTGCCCGCGGGGCGGGTTGAACCTCATCCTTGGAGCGATTATGGCCGGCAAGGACTTTTTGCGCGAAACGGCGGAGGCGCCGGAAACGGCATTGGATGTGTCGCTGCGCCCCCCCATGTTCGCCGAGTTCGCCGGGCAGGCGCGGGTGGTCGAACGACTGCAGTTGATGGTGGATGCCGCACGTCAGCGCGGGGACGTGCTGCAGCACATCCTGCTTTCGGGGCCCCCGGGCCTCGGCAAGACCACGCTGGCCCTCATCCTCGGCAACGCGATGGGCGTCGAGGTCAAGAGCACGAGCGGTCCCACGATCGAAAAGGCGGGCGACTTGGCCGGATTGCTCACCACGCTGCCCGAGGGGGCCATCCTGTTCATCGACGAAATCCACCGTCTCCAGCCGGCCATCGAGGAATACCTCTACCCGGCGATGGAGGATTACAAGGTGGACATCATCATCGACCAGGGACCGAACGCGCGCAGCGTGCGCCTGAACCTCCCGAAATTCACCCTGGTGGGTGCGACCACAAGGTCCGGCATGATCAGCGCACCCCTGCGTTCGCGTTTCGGCATGACGTGCCGTCTCGATTACTACGCCGCGGAGGAACTGGGTTCGATCGTCAGGCGCAGCGCGGGCCTGCTCAACGTGGAGATCGACACCGGGGGCACGCGGGAGATCGCCAACCGCTCCCGAGGAACCCCGCGCATCGCCAACAACCTCCTCCAATGGTGCCGCGACTATGCACAGGTGCGTGCCGGCGGATTGATCAATGCGGAGGCCGCTTCCGCGGCGCTGGCCATGCTCGACATCGACGGGGACGGCCTGGACGAGATGGACAAGCGCATCCTCGAGACGATCGTGTTCCGGTTCGGCGGGGGGCCGGTCGGGCTCAATTCTCTCGCCGTTGCGGTGGGTGAGGAATCCGGAACACTCGAGGAGGTGCACGAGCCGTTTCTCATCATGCGAGGCTATCTCCAACGCACCCCGCAGGGCCGCGTCGCCATGCCGTCCGCCTACGGCAAACTGGGAACGACGCCCCCGGCGTCCTCATCCACGGGAGACCTTTTCAGCCGGTGATCACAAATTCTCCGCGGCGCGTGGCGTTTGTCTTTGTCAGCATGCCCGTGGGCGGGGCGGAGGATTTTGCGCTCTCGGTCGCCACGCACCTCGGGCCCGAGTTCGAGGCGCACTTCGTGTGCCTTCGGGAGTTGGGGCTCCTCGGGGAGGAGGCCAAGGCGGCCGGCTTGCCGGTCCATCTTGTTCCGGTTTACCGGTCGCGGGGCCTCAATCCCTTCGGGAGCCGCCGGTTGGCCGACTGGCTCCGACGCGAAAAGATCTCGCTGGTTCATTCCCAAAATCACCACGCCCACATTTTCGCCACCCGCGCAGCCCGCGCAGCAGGCATCCCCGCCGTTGTCCATCAGCAGAAGACCCTGGAGGCGATGCCTTGGCGCCGCCGTCTGCAGTTGCGTGGAAGCCTGCGGCGTGCCGACCGGGTGCTGGCCCTTTCGCCAGACACGGCCCGCGATTTGGCGGCGGCCTACCATGTGCCTGTCGGGAAAATTTCCGTGGTGCCGAATGCGATCGACCGGGGCCAGTTCTTCCCGGCACCCGATCGTGCCGCAATCCGCCGGGAATTGGGGCTGCCGCAGGGCGGTCTGTTGATGGGGACGGCGGCAAGGCTCCACCCGCACAAGAACCACGCGGTGATCATCGAGGCGCTGGCGCTGCTGCAGGCCCGGGGAACCGATGTGAGGGCCCTCTTCCTCGGGGATGGCCCGCTGCGCGCGGATCTCGAGAGACTGGCTGTGGAGAAAGCCGTGGCAGACCGTGTGCATTTCGCCGGTCGCCGCCGGCCTGTCGCCCCGTGGTTGCAGGCCCTCGACGTGTTCGTGTTGCCCTCGATCTGGGAGGGGCAGCCGCTGGCGCTCCTGCAGGCCGTTGCCTGCGGGCTGCCCGTGCTGGCCAGCGCCATCGAGGGGAACACCGCCGTGCTCGGTTCCCGCCATCCGGGTCTTTTTCCGCCGGCGGACGCCCCGCAGTTGGCCAGGCTGATCGCGGCTTCCATGAAGGATCCGGATTTCGCCGGGAACCTGCTGGAACATCAGCGAAATTCGCCCGTTCCCTACAGCCGGGAGGTGGCATCATTGCTCAAAGCCGTGTATCAAACGGCTCTCGCATGAAGTCACGGCGCATCGGCATTCTCACGCCAACTTTTCTCCCGAAATGTTCGGGGGCGGAGGTCTTCCACCACAATCTGGCGGGACATCTGGTCAAGGCGGGGCATCGTCCGGTGGTCCTTGCGCCGCGTTCGCGCATCCGCCGGCTGCATTCATGCGGCTGGAAGCTTCCCTACGAGCTGGATGCTTATCCGGCACAATTTTGGGGCTTCATGAAGCACCATGTCGGGGTTGCACTCTGGCTCAACCGCCGCGCCCTCTCGCGTCTGCAGCAAAAGCACCGCTTCGATGTCTGGCACACCGTGGTGCTTTATCCATCCGGGGTTTCCTTCGCGGACTGGCAGAGCCGTTCCCGCGTTCCGGGACTTGTCCGGGCCGTTGGGGACGATGTCGGAGGGTTGCCCGGCAACGGCCATCAGGAATGGATGAAGCGCCTGCTGCACGACAAACTGCCGCGGGCGCAATCGGTCGTCGCTCTCTCCGCCGGGATGGCGGATGAACTCAGCACCCTCGGTGTGCCCCGCCGGAAAATCCGCACCATGCCGAATGCCGTCGATTGCGCACGCTTCGAGGGGACGTTCCCGGGGCGCGAGGCAGTCCGGGGACGGTTGGGCCTGCCGCCGGATGCCTTTGTTTTTCTTTGCGTGGCCCGCAACCATCCCCAGAAGGATTTTCCCACGCTGTTCCGCGCGTTCCGGTCTCTTCGGGAGAGGATGCCGGGGCATGAGGTCCATCTCGCGGTGGCCGGTCGTAGTGTGCCGTCCCTGCGGAATGAGGCGAAGGCTGCAGGGCTGACAGATACCGTGCACTTTTTCGAATTCGGCGGAACACCCTGCGGCAATGCCGCCCCCGTGATGCCGCCGCCCGAACTGGTGGATCTCTACCGGGCGGCCGACGCCTTTGTTTTGTCCTCGCTGCTGGAGGGATTCAGTTCGGCCCTGCTCGAGGCCATGGCGGCGTCACTGCCTGTGGTGGCCACCGACGCACCCGGCATCCGCGAGGTCGTGCGTCCGGATGTCGAAGGGATGCTCGTGCCCTGCGGCGATGCCGTGGCATTGGCGAAGGCCATGGGCGACATCGTCGAGCATCCGGAGCTTCGCAGGAGGCTTGCCGATGCGGCGCGGGAGACAGCCCGGCGATACAGCTGGCCCGTGCTCACGGAGGCGTATGCCCGACTCTACGAGGAGTTGATCGCCGAGAGGGGGCGCGCGTGAGCACGCATTGGCCTCGCAGCTTGGCGGCGCCGGTGGCCGAGGTGGAAGGATGGCTGAACCGTCATGGGTTCTGGGCCGTGCTCGTGTTCGGCCTGATCTATTACGCGCTGTATTACGACACGGGATTGCAGCTCACCGGCGAACAGGGGAGCAACGCCTTGCTCGCCGCCCGGATTCTCGAGGGTAAGAGGCCGATTGCAGACACATTCCTCGGCTACAACCTGATGTGGTTTTATCCGATTGCGGCCATCTTCAAGTTCACCGGCACCCATTGGCTTGCGATGAGGATCTACTTCCTCCTGCTGGCTTTGATCACGGGCCTCATGGGCTTTTGCCTCGTCCGGCGCGTGACAGGACAGGGCTGGCTGGCGGTGCTGGCGGCAGTGTTCATGATTTTGATGCCCGGAATGATTTTCCGGAATTACATGGGATTTCTTGCCGTGCTCGCTTCGGTGTTGTTGGTCCGGGCGTATGTTCTTCCGGCGCCCTCGGAACGCCGGCAGATCGCATGGATGGCAGCGGCGGGGGGGGGCTTGGCCCTGTGTTTCCTGATCCGCATCGAGCCGGGGCTGCTGCTGGGGGTCATTTGGTTGGGATTGACGGTGCTTTTCCCCCTCGGTGAGAGAGGTCGGTTTGTGGCGAGGTTGCGGACGGTGGCGCTCGGAACAGCCGCCGCCCTGGCGGCGTTTGCGGCAGTTCATGCCCCTTTCGTCATCCACTCCTACCAGCGCGGGTTCGGGCCGGAGTTCGTCGGCCAATACACCGCGTTCATCGGACTCCTGCGGTGGGAGTTGGAACAGGAAATCGCGGGGCTGCAGGCGAAGCCTCCCCCGGAAAATTCCGCAGGGTCCGGAGGGATGGAGTCCTTGAAAGCAGCCGAGGATGCGGGCCCCGGCGGTGACACCGGATTGGGGAGCCGTGACGGACGCCAGATGCGCCCCTCACTGTCGAGGACACTGGGGGATGTGGTTGGTGGAAGGATATATTTCCTCAATCTTGCCATCTGGTTTCCTCCGCTGATGGCCGGGGTGCTGGTATTGACCGGCACAGTCATGCTGGTGGCGGCCATGGTCCGCTCGGATTCGTCCCTCAAACAGCGGGCACTTGTCATCCTCGTCACCACGGGTTGTGCTCTCACGCTGTTCCCGCAGTATTTCTTCTTCCGTCCTGATGCCGTTCATCTCGGCGAATTCATGGTGGCGTTCTGGCCCGCCATGCTGTGCTCCGGATGGATGGTTTGGGAAAGGCGGAGGATGGGCCGCCTTCCGGAAATCTGGGCGTGGACGGTGGCGGTCCTGGTGACCATGCAAATGGTGGTTTCTTTCAATGGCCTTTTCGGGCGCGCCGCCTCCGGGAGCATCCGCTCGGCGCGGGGATTGGATGCGGAGTTCCGCGCGCTCAACGGGGTGAGGTCCCGCGTCAAAGCCGGGGAACTCTCCGACTGGGAAGGCCTGCGCGATGCGGTGCTGGCCCATTCGCTGCCCGGCGAAAACGTTGTCACCTTCCCCTACGTGCCCATTGTCAACGTGATGTGCAACCGGCCGAGCTACCAATGGATGCTCTACACCGACAATGCCACCGCCACACCGGGATTCCTTGAGGGCGCCGGGAAGGAGATCTTGAAATTCCGCCCGGCTGTCATCGTGATCAACGACCGTGCGATCAACCGCACCGAGTTCTCGCGCTTCCGCAATTGGGCGGCTCCGCTTTACACCCTGATCACCGAGAATTACATGCCGGTGGGAAGCTTCTTCGAGGACATCAGGGTGTATGCACTCCCCGAGAAAGTGGAGGGGGGAAAGGACGCGACCAAATGACGGGAGACATGGAAGGAAGCCTGGTCAGGATGTGCACTGCGGCGCCGGATTTGTCGCATTTCCCCAACCTGTTCTACCTCGGCCCGCAGAGGACGGGCTCGACTTGGTTGCATGCCAACATGGTGCGGCACCCGGAGATCCATCTCCACCGCGACAAGGAAACATTCTATTTTTCCACGCTGGGGCGGCCGGATCACCCGCGATACCGCTTCGCATTTTTGGAGGACTATCTCGGCTCCTTCCGGGAGACGCCGACCGAATTGCTTGCCAAGAACTACCACTCCCTGCGTCGCTGCGGCCGGCTTTACCGCCCGAAAATCCGCGGCGAGTTCACGGCGTCCTACGGAGTGTTGCCGCCGGATGTGATCGCGGAAATCATCCGCCTGCAACCGGCTTTGCGCGGCATCATCCTTGTCCGCGACCCGATCGACAGGGCATGGTCTCACGCGAAGAAGGACCTCGTGCGAGGGAGGGCCCAGCCCGCGTCCCCCGCGCAGATGGTGGAATTCTGCCGCTCCGCGGAGCAATTGGAGCGCGCGGATTATGTGGGGATCATGGCGCGTTGGAGGAAGGCCCTTCGGCCCGGGCATCTTCTTGTCGCGCCTTACGCGCGCATCGGCGCCGATCCGGAGGGGCTCCTGGACGACATCAGCGGGTTCCTCGGGGTGGGCCGGATCGGCGGGGCCAGCAAGCGTCATGTGTTCACCCGGCAGAATGTGACTTCGGGGGAGGCCATACCACCGGATTCCCGGGAGCAGCTGGAGGTGTTGCTTGGCGGCGCGCAGGCCTCCTGCCGGGAATTGCTCGAAGAAATCGGGCTGGCGAAGATCTACTGAGACGCACGGAAGATTTTGCCAACCAGGCAAAGCCGGGCATCATCCATCCCGCATGGGCATCTACCGCCGCACGCTCGCCTACTACCGGCCGTTCCTGTGGGAAACGGTGGCAGCCTTGGGCCTGACCCTGCTGGTCACGGGCTTGAGTCTGCTGAAGCCGTGGCCGTTCAAATACATCGTGGACGGAGTGCTCACGAAAGAGCCCGCGGCGGCGGCGACGCGCGAACAGTTGACGGCATGGTTCGGCACCGGGACCCCCGACACGCTCATGGTTCTCGCGCTTTGCGTCGCACTCGTGCTGATCACCTTCCTTGCGGGGCTGGTGAACCTCGGGTCGAACTACCTGCTGATCAATGTGGGCCTCAAGTCGCTGCTTCGCATACGCACCGAACTCTACGCCTACCTGCAGGGGCTTTCCCTCAAGTTCCACGATGCGCGGCGCAGTGCGGATTCGAGTTTCCGGGTGGCTTACGACACGCAGTCGATCCAGACGATCTACAACCGGGGATTCACGAACATATTTTCCTCGGCCGTGATGCTCGTCGCGACGTTCGCGGTGATGGTCCGCATCGATGCCAGGCTCACGCTTCTGTCGCTGGCGGTCGTTCCGCTCATCGTGGGGGCGATCTATTACTACGCGAAGAAGATCCGCGCGCAGAGCACGACGATCCAGGAACGGGAGAGCGACCTGCTCGTCACGGTGCAGGAAGGCTTGTCCTCGATCCGCATGGTGCACGCCTTCGGCCGCGAGGAACACGAGGTCGGTCAGTTCCACCGCCGCGCGGGCGAAAGCCTGAAGGCCAATCTCCGCCTGACATTCACGACGGTCTCCAGCGCGCTGGTTGTGGGCACGCTCATGGCGGGGGGCACGGCGGTGCTGTATTTCGTCGGATCGATGCATGTGCTCGAAGGCAAGCTCACGCTCGGGGATCTGCTGGTGTTTTCCTCCTATCTCCTGATGCTTTACGCGCCGCTCGAGCAGTTGACCTACACGGCATGGGCGATGGAAGGAGCCGCTGCAGGGGCGAGAAGGTGCTTCGAGGTCCTTGACCGCCCGGACGATGTCGTTGACGCGCCGGATGCAAAGACCATCACAAATGCCGCGGGGTCCCTGGATTTGCATGGGGTGGATTTCGGCTACGATCCGGACCGGCTGATCCTGCGGGGAATTTCCCTGCGGGTGGAACCCGGGGCGAGCGTGGCGCTCGTGGGGGGGACCGGCGCAGGAAAGAGCACGCTCTTGAGCCTGATTCCGCGGTTCTACGACCCCGTGGCCGGGGAGGTCTCACTCGACGGAATGAACCTGCGCTCACTGACCAAGAAATCCCTGCGTGCGCAGATCAGCATGGTCCTGCAGGACACGCTGCTGTTTTCCACCACCGTGCGGGAGAACATCGCCTACGGGCGTCCTGACGCCGGCGAGGAGGACATCATCGAGGCGGCGAAGCGCGCCCAAGCCTACGAGTTCATCATGGCGATGCCCGACGGTTTCGCCAGCCAGGTGGGGGAACGCGGGGGTCACTTGAGCGTGGGCCAGCGGCAGCGCATCGGCATCGCGAGGGCGTTCCTGAAGAACGCGCCCATCCTCCTGCTCGACGAACCGACATCCGCCCTCGATGCCACGACCGAACAGTGCGTGATGGAGACGGTGACCGAGCTGATGCGGGGAAGGACGACGTTCCTCGTCACCCACCGCTTGAACACGGCGCACCGTCTTGACAGGATCATCGTGCTGGAACACGGGCGGATCGTGGAGGACGGCAGCGGGCCGGATTTGCTTGCCGCGGGAGGCGTCTATGCATCCATGTTCACCGCGGGGCACTACGAATCATGAGTCGCAAGAAAATCATCGTGCTGGGTTTCATGGGCGGCTGCCCGATTGCCGGTGTCATCTGGCAGCACATCCACTACATCGTCGGGCTGCAGAGGCTCGGGCACGACGTCTACTACGTGGAGGACGGGCTGCGTTATCCCTACGACCCGCAGGCCTTCACGATCACGGAGGATTTCAGCTATGCCGCGGGCGTGCTCGACCGGTTGGCGCGCGAACACGGGTTCGAGGGGCGATGGTGCTTTTGTGCCCGCTATGGTGACGAACCTCGCACGGCAGGGCTCAGTCTCGAAAAGCTGCGCGACCTCTACCGGACTTGCGATGCCGCGCTGAATGTCTGCGGGAGCCACGACATGAACGACGATCTGCTTGCGATCAGCCGCCTGATCTATGTGGAAAGCGATCCCGGCGTGGAGCAGATCAAGATCGACCAAGGCGATGAGGGCGTGCGCGATTATCTGTCGAGTCACGCGGTGCTTTTCACCTTCGGGGAGGCGGTGGGCACCGACCGTTTCCCGGTGCCACTCCACGGCCTCGAATGGCTTCCCACCAGGCAGCCCGTGGTGACCGATCTCTGGCGTGCCTCCGAGGCGCCGCCGACCGGCGCGGTTTACACCTCGATCTGCAACTGGTCCACAAGCGGGAGAAAGGACATCGAATGGCGGGGCAGCAACTACCTCTGGAGCAAATCGCTCGAGTTTTTGAAGTTCGTCGAGGCCCCCAGGCGCTGCGGGGAGACGTTCGAGTTGGCGACGGATATCAAGGAGGAGACCGAGAGCGCTCTTTTCGAAAAGAACGGTTGGCGGCTGGAGTGCCCCCACGAGTTGAGCATCGATTGGAACCGTTACCGCGGCTACATCCGCGATTCGAGGGGCGAATTCACCGTGGCCAAGGACCAATACACGCGCCTGCATACCGGATGGTTCAGCGATCGCTCGGCCTGTTACCTTGCCGCGGGGAGGCCGGTCATCACCCAGGAGACGGGGTTCAGCGAGTTTTACGGCCGCGGGGAGGGTCTGCTGCCTTTCCGGACCATGGATGACGTGGCCGCCGCCGCGGAAGCGGTGCGTGCGGATTACCCGCGCCATGCAAAGGCCGCGGCGGACATCGCCCGGGAGCATTTCGAAGCGGAAAGAGTCCTGGCATCCTTGCTGGATCGCGCGGGCGTGTGATAGTTGCCGGCATGAAGCCGACACGCATTTTGCTGCTCGCCACGGTGTTGTCCGCCGGTTGCGGGATTTTTGGCAAGAAGGAGAAAGAGCCGGAGGCTCCGGAGGCCACGCTGCCTTCATGGCTGGGGCGTGTGGTGATGGTCGATGCAGCCCACCGGTTTGCCTTGGTTGACACCGGGGCACCCGTCCAGCTTGCGCCCGGCGCACGGTTGCTCTCCTTCCGGGACCAGCGGCGAACGGCGTCCCTTCTGGCGACAGCGGACATCAAACCCCCGTTTCTCGCCTTGGAGATCACCGAGGGCATGCCCGCCACGGGGGACCAAGTGGCGCTCGATGAAAGCCACCCACCCGAGGCGATGCCTGCCGACTGAGTTCGGAAAGGTTTTGCGTGCGCAGGGGACCGGGGTTTAAATGGGCGTTTGACTATGAAACTCGCTCCCGGCGTTGTCCTGACCGCGGTGGTTTTCCTGTCGGGGGCATCCGGGCTTCTCCGCGCCCAGACTCCGGCACCGTCTCCGGCTGCCGCAGGACAGAACGCGTCGGAGATGATGACGGAGTCGTTCCCGACTTCGGATCAAATCCTCGGCCCCGAAAAGAATTCGGCGTCCGCTCCCGCGGCATCACCAGTGCCTTCTGCGGCACCCGCGCCGCCTCCGACTCCCGTCCCTGCTCCGACACCGGTCGCGCTGGCGCCGATGCCTGCGGGGATGCCGACGCCGATGCCGAGCCCGACGGCGTCCCCGTTCCCGGCCATCACGAACACGAATGTCCCGGGATTGGATCCGCAACTGGATGGAACCATCGAGGCGGGGATTCCCAACCCGATGCAGATGACGTTTCCCACGGTGCCGGACATCCCGGAGCCCGCCGTTTCGCAGACGAATTCACCGGTCACAAGCATCAAGCTCCCTCCCGCGACATCGCTGGAGCTCACACTCGCCCCCGATGCCAAGACCCTTAAGATCAATGATGCGGTCCGCACCGCGCTCACGAAGAATCCGGAAATCCTCACGGCCATCCAGCAGATCCGTCTGACACGCGGCCAAGTCGTGCAGGTGCGCGCTGCATTGCTGCCGACCCTGCAGGCGGGTTCTTCCTACCAATGGCAGGACGATAATCTGGCCAACCCGGGGCGGCCCGCGGGATCCCTGATCCAAAACCAGAACTCGGCATGGAACGTCACGCTCCAAGTGAACCAATCCATCTGGTCCGGGTGGAAGAACCAGGCGGATTTCTCCGCCGCACGGCTGGCCAACGAGAGCGCGTTCTACTCGCTGCGCCAGACCATCGACCAAGTCGTCGCCGACACGAAAGTTCTGTTTTACCAGGTGATCTTCAACCGCGCGCTCATCCGTGTCCGCGAGGAATCCGTCGCCGTGCTGCAGTCCCAATTGCAGGACCAGCAGAGCCGATTCGAGGCGGGAACCGTGCCGCGCTTCAATGTCCTGCAGGCGGAGGTTGCCTTGGCCAACGCCATTCCGCCCGTGATCCAGGCGCGCAACCAGCTGCGCATCGCGCAGTTCGCCCTGGTCAAGCAGCTCGGGCTCGACTACCCCAGCAATCCGTCGCAAATCCCGATCGATGTCACCGGCCAGCTGGACTACGACCCGATCAAGATCGATCTCGCCAACTCGGTCTTCACGGCCCTCGCCCGCAACCCGTCGCTCAAGATCCAGCGGCAGAACATCCTCATCAGCGCCGAAAACCTGAAAGCGGCCATGTCCGGATTCCAGCCGACGCTGAATGCGACGGCCGGCTGGCAGGCATTCAACATCCCCACGGCGGCGCAGCTCGATGAAACCGTGAACGGCTGGTTCTTCGGCGTGACGGGAAGCTGGAACATTTTCGACGGCCTGGCCACGGTGGGCGCCACCCAGTCCGCACGCGCCGCACTGGAGCAGTCCAAGATCAACTATGACAACTCCGCCCGCGGGGTGGAACTCGACGTCCAGCGAGCCATATCGAACCTCATCGAGGCCCAGGAGGTCATCGACAGCCAGCGCGCGAATGTCGTCCAGGCAACCGAGGCGTTGCGGCTTTCCCGCGAGCGGCTGGATGCCGGAGCGGGAACGCAGCTGGATGTCCTCAACGCCCAGGTGTCGCTGCTCCAGTCGCAGACGACCGAACTGGAGGGGACCTACCGCTACATCACCGCACTTGCCGAATACAACCGTGTGCTCTCGTTGGACACCGTCTATGCGGACACCTACGACGATCCGATGCTCACGCTGCGTGACCGTCGGCGCAACGACCTCCTCAACTCCACCGACAACCCGAATCCCGGTGTGCTCGAAGGGAAGGTTCCCCGCAAGAACGACACGCTTCGCGGCGCGAAGCACCGGGCCAGGTCAACGCCGCCGGGAGCGACAAACCAGCCGAGCGGGGCGAATCGCTGACCGTGGCGGTGGACTTCGAGCCCTTGGGATCCGTCCAGGGCGCGCGTGCCGCTTTTGTCCCGCGCATCCCGGGTGTCGATGTGGCGACGGATCGGGAGACGGCGCTGGCACGGCTGGCCCCCGCGCATCGGGGAATCCTCGCGGACCGCGGCTTCGATCCTGAGCTCCTGGCCACGGCGGAGCAGGTGCATGGGAACGGGATCGCCGTGGTGACAACCCCTGGTTTTCATGCAGAGGTCGATGCACTCGTCACGGCCGAGCCGGGACTGGTGCTCGGAATTTACGTGGCCGATTGCGCGGCGGTTTACATTGCGGACCGGCGCGGCCGTGCTGTCGGGCTTGTGCATTCCGGACGCGCGGGCACCGCACTCGACATCACGGGCAAGGTGATCGGAGTCATGCAGGAAAATTTCGGCGCCGATCCGGCCGATCTCACGGTGCATTTGAGCCCTTGCATCCGTCCGCCTCTTTACGAGACCGACTTTGCGGCGGCCATCGCCGCCCAAGCCCGGGCCCGTGGTGTGCGGGAAGTCCTGGATGACGGAATTTGCACCGGGCGCCATGTTGACCGTTATTATTCCTACCGCGTCGAACGCGGCCGCACCGGGCGGATGCTGGCCGCGTTGACCCTTTCCCGATGATCCGCAACTTTGAAGAAAGCCATCCCGAGTGGATGGACGTGGCCGAGGCGGTGACGCCCGAGCTGGAGCGTGATCTGGCCAACCTCGAATCGCTCAACCGCCGTTTCGGAGCACACAAGACCGTGCTCGACATCCTCACCCCGCTGCTCAGGCGCGGACGTCCCGTGCACCTTCTCGATCTCGGAACCGGCGCGGGCGACATCCCCCGGGCGATTGTGGCCAGGGCACGGCTCCTGGGCTGCCCCGTTTTGGTCACCGCCGTGGAGCGCCAGCAACCGACGGTCGTGATCGCGGAGCGTCGGTCGGAAGCCTTCCCGGAAATCCGGTTCGTGCGCGCCGACATGCTCACGTTCGACGACGGGACGCTTTATGACGTCGTGATGAGCAATCTCGTCCTGCACCATCTCGAGGAGTCCGACGCCATCCGTCTGCTGCGGCGGTGCCGCGAACTGACAAGGGGTGCCGCGCTGGTCACGGACTTGCGCCGGTCGCGCCTCGCGCAGGCGGCGATCTTCGCGCTCACCGGCCTGTTTTACCGCGAGCCGATGACGCGCCATGATGCAAGGTTGTCGTCCGAGCGGGCGTTTTCCTTCGCCGAGGCGGCCAAGCTGGCCGTGGCGGCGGGTTGGTGGGGGTTCCGCCACCGGCGCCAGCCGTATTTCAGGCAATCGCTCTGGATGGATCTCACCGCCAGGCGGCGCTGAGGGCTACATCCGCTCGGGCACCTCGACTCCGAGGAGGTCGAGGCCCTTCTTCAGGACATGTGCCGTCGCGTCGCACAGCACGAGGCGGGAATGCCTGGTGATGCCCTCCGCCTTGAGCACGGGGCATGCCTCGTAGAACGCGTGGAAGGCGTTTGCCGCCTCGAACAGGTGATTGGCGAGCAGGTTCGGCCGGAACTCGTGGAGCACGAGCGGGACAACCTCGCCGAACTGGAGGAGCTTTTGGGCGAGTGCCAGCTCCGTCGCTTCGGTGAAGCGGACTTCCTTCGCCTCCACGGGAACGGTTCCGAGTTTTCGGAAAATCGACCGCACCCTCACATAGGCATTCTGCAGATACGGTGCCGTGTTTCCCTGGAGGGAAAGCATCTTCGACCAGGAGAAGACATAATCCGTCATGCGGTGCTGCGACAGCTCGGCGTATTTGACCGCGCCGAGTCCGACGATGCGCGAAATGCGGTCCTTTTCCGCATCCGGAAGCTCGGGATTCTTGTCCTCGATCATCGCGCGGGCGCGGGCGACGGCCTCATCGAGGAGATCCCGCAACGGCACGTTGTCGCCGGACCGCGTCTTCATGAGCTTGTGGTCCTCGCCGAGGATGCTGCCGAAGGCGATGTGCTCCAGCCGCGTGGGGATGCCCATGCGTGCTGCCGCGGCGAAGACCTGCTGAAAGTGCAATTGCTGGGGCGCGCCCGTCACATACCAGACGGCGTGCGGGGCCCAACGCTCAACCCGGTATTCGATCGTGGCGAGGTCGGTGGTGGCGTAAAGGAATCCGCCGTCGCTTTTGCGGATCAGGCACGGTTTGTCGGCCAGCGCGGGGATCTCGGGGAAGAAAACGCAAACCGCGCCCTCGCTTTTCTGTGCGATGCCCGCGTCGAGGAGCTTGTCCACCAAGGGGCCGAGGGCCGGATCGTAGAAGCTTTCGCCGAGGCGCTCGTCGAAGCGCACGCCGAGGCGGTCGTAGATGTCCTGGAACTCGGCCCAGGAAAGCTCGACCAACTGGTTCCAGATGGCGCGGTTCTCCGGATCGCCCTGCTGCAGCTTGACCAGCTCGTCGCGGGCTGCGCGATGGACATCCGGATCGGATTGTTCGAGGGCGTTGACGTCGCGGTAAAGACGCGTCATCTCTCCCACGGGATCGCGTTGGAGGGCGTCGCGGTCCAGCAGGTGTTTCCATCCGTAGAGGACCTTTCCGAACTGCGTGCCCCAGTCGCCCAGATGGTTGTCGGTGACGACTTCGTGGCCGAGGAAGCGCGCGATGCGTGCCAGGGTGTCGCCGAGGATGGTGCTGCGGATGTGGCCCACGTGCATCGGCTTGGCGATGTTCGGCGAGCTGAAGTCGATGATGATCCGTTGGGGAGATTCCGCCGCGGGCACCCCGCAGCGTGCATCGCCGACCAGGGCGAGAAGTTGACGGGCGGTCCACTCCGGATTCAGGCGGAAGTTCAGGAAGCCGGGCCCGGCGATCTCGGGGCGCGCACAGACGCCGCCACCGTCGAAGGCTTCAGAGATTTGCGCAGCCAATTGCCTCGGGTTGGCCTTCGCCTCCTTCGCGAGCACCATGGCCGCGTTGGCCTGGTAGTCGCCGAAACGGGTGTCGGCGGCGGCGACAACGTCCCCGCGCTCCGGGGGAAGACCGCAGGCGGCAAGCGCCGCCCTGAGCCGCCGTGTCAGCTCGGCCTGCGGCGTGGTGTTCATTCAGCGATGGGCGCCGCGGCTGGCAAAAACCTGCAGGATGGCCTCGGCATCCGGCGCGACGGCCAACTCCTCCCGCACGGTGCGGTCGTTGAGGAACTTGGCGATGGCGGCCAGCGTGCGCAGGTGCACTTGGAACTGGTCGCGGGGCACGATGAACAGGACGATGAAGTGGACCAGTTCGTTGTCGAGCGAGTCGAACTCGATCCCGCCGGTGGACCGGCCGAAGGCGGCGACGACCTCGGTGACATGTTCGGAGGAGGCATGGGGGATGGCGATCCCGAAACCGATGCCGGTGCTCATGGTCTCCTCGCGCTGTTTCAGGGCCGCCAGGATGCTGTCGCGGTGTTTCGGATCAATGCGCTGTGTGGAAACCAGAAGATCCACGATTTCGGTGATCGCGGGCCACCGCTCGGTGGCCTTCATTTCGGGAATTATCTGCCCGACCTTGAGCAAACTGGACAGAGTCATGCGCCTAAGCAGGTTAGGCTACCAACGAGGCGTGGCATGGCAAGAGGGATTTCCCCCGGCACAGTGCATGACTGACACCACGGGCCGTGCCTGCTACATCAGGCGCCGTGAAGGTGTTGCTGGCCACGGTTGAGATCGCTCCATGGGCGAGCGAGGGCGCGACCGCGGACACGGTTGCCGGGTTGGCCCGCGGGCTCGTGGCTGTCGGTGAGAAAGCCGTCGTGGCGGTGCCCGATTACCCCGTGCTTTCGGGAATGCGCGGATTGGCAAGGGGACGGCGACGGGTCCTCAAGCTCGGCACACCGTCCGGAACCCTGCGCGGCGCATGGACCGAAGCCGAGTCGGGAGGGCTCAAGCTTGCGCTCGTGGAGAAGCCCGAGTTTTTCGACCGTGCCGGAATTTACGGCACTGCCGGGGAGCCCTACGAGGACAACCTCGCGCGCTTTTCCTTTTTCGCCCGTGCCGTGCAGGAGATCGCGAAGGCGGTCTCTGCGGATGTCCTCCACGCGTTCGATTGGCCCGGAGCGCTTGTGGCGGTGTGGAGGATGCTGGACGGGGTCCCGGTCACGCTGGGGCTTCACAATTTCCTGTTCCAGGGAGATTTTTCCACTGTCAGGTTTCCACAAACCGGACTGTCGTGGGATGACTTCGGGCAGTTCGAGTTCTACGGTCGGGGCAACGTCCTCAAGGCCGGCATTTTGTCCTCCGCTGCCGTCGTTCTCCCCGGAGCCCGCATGGCTTATGCGGTTCGGACGCCGGGCGCAGGATGCGGGCTGGAAGGCGTGGCGGCATCCGAAGAATCGAAAATTCACGGGATTTTGTCCGGGGTCGATTACAACGGATGGATCGATGCGCGATCCGAGGCTGGCCGGGCGCGGAAGGTCTCTGCACGTCAATCCTGGTTGGCGTCCGTGAAACTTGATCCGCTCGGCCCCGAGGGAATGCTCGTCGTTTGTCCGACCGGTCTTTGCTCAGGTCGCGGACTCGACATCCTGCTGCCGGTGCTCGACCGGCTGATGGAGTTTCCGTTGAGAGTGGTGGTTCTCGGCGCCCCGGGACTTGCCATGGCGCCGGCTTTGCAGCTCGCCAGCCTGAGGCATCCCGGGAAGTTCCTGGTGGATGAAAGGGATGACGCCTCCGACTGGCACGCGGTGTGCGGGGCGGCCGATGCGGTCCTGCTTCCCGACGCGCTGGAACCGTCCGACACGCGTTTGGCCTGCGCGATGCGTTCCGGTGCGGTGCCCTTGGCCCAATCCTGCCCCGGGTTGCGTGAGATTGTCCAAAACCACGATCCGGCGGGCGCCCCGGGGAACGGACTGGTTTTCTACAGCCATGATCCCGAGGCGTTGTGGGACAATTTCGTCCGCGCGATGGACTTGAGGCGTGCCGGCGCTTGGGACGGTTTGACCGTCCGGGCAGCGGCTGCGGATTTCTCCTGGGAGGCGGTTGCCATGCGCCACGCGGACCTGTTCCGCCACGTCGTCCAGCGCTGACCATGCTGCCGGAGCTGCGAACGGAGATTCCCGGTCCGCGCTCGCGCGAACTCGGGGCGCGGCTGAGGCGCGCCGAGTCCCGCAATGTGACGATGGTCAACGCCGGTTGGCCGGTTTTCTGGGAACGTGCCGAGGGGGTCAACGTGTGGGATGTGGATGGCAACCGTTTTCTGGATTTCACGTCGGGCTTCGGCGTGGCGGGTTTGGGGCATTCGGCACGACCGGTGTGCGAGGCGCTTGGGGCTCAGGCCTCGCGTCTCCTCCATGTGATGGGAGACGTGCATCCCGCGGAGGCCAAGGTGGAACTTTGCGAAATGCTCGTGGAAATGACCTTTGAGCGGTGGGGTGTTGGCTCTGGAAAGGTCATCCTTGGAAACTCCGGTTCGGATGCCATCGAGGCCGCCCTGAAGACGGCGATGTTGCACAGCGGCAAGCCCGGTGTGCTGGTCTTTGAAGGGGCTTATCATGGACTCGGATACGGCGCGCTCGAGGTCTCCGCGATGGATTTCTTCCGCACGCCGTTCCAATCGCAATTGGGCCGCTTCGCCGTCGCGGTGCCCTATCCGTATTGCTACCGCTGTCCGCTGGGCCACGGCGGAGGGTTTGCCCTCGAGGGCGGCGAGTTTCCCAACTGCAGCAGCGGTTGCCTCGAAAGTTTGCACGGGAAGATCATGGCCGAGATCGAGCGGCGGGAGATCGGCGCCATTCTGGTCGAGCCGGTGCAGGGACGCGGCGGCGAGATCGTCCCTCCGAAGGATTTTTTGCGGCTCCTGCGCCGCATTTGCGACGAGGAAAAAATTCTCCTCGTGGTCGATGAGATCTACACCGGACTGAACCGCACGGGGCGGCTCTTTGCCGTGGAACACTCCGGGGTGGTGCCGGACATCATCTGCCTGGGCAAGGCGCTCACATCGGGGTTTCCGCTCTCCGCCTGTGTCGGTCGTGAGGAGGTCATGGATGTGTGGCCCGAATCGTCCGGGGAAGCCCTCCATACCAGCACGTTTCTCGGCAATCCGCTTGGATGTGCCATGGCGGTGGCCTCACTCAGGCAGCACGCGCAGCCCGGAGTTGCGGAGAAGGTGCATGCGGCCGGACGCGGGTTGCGGATGGCGTTGCAGGAGATCAAGGCACCTTCGATCGGGCAGGTGCGTGGCTTGGGGTTGTTGGTGGGGGTGGAACTCACAGGTCCGGGAATGTCCCCAGCCTCCGTGACTGCAGCGCGGTGCGTTCAGGAAGCCCTCACATCCGGCATTCTTCTTCTGGCCGGAGGCCGGCACGGGAATGTTCTCTCCTTCACGCCGCCTTTTGACATTTCCCCGGACGAAACCCGATTCCTGACGGAACTTCTGGAGAGGTCCCTCGCTTAGTTGCGCCAGTCCAACGCGCCCTTCTTGATTGCGTAAACGTAGCCGATGGTCAGCACGGTGATGAACCCGGTCATGCTCCAGAAGATGATGGAGCCGTGCTGTGCCAGAAAGTCGCGGTAAACGACGGCCCAAGGATACATGAAGACCACCTCGATATCGAAGAGGATGAACAGCATCGCGACCAGGTAGAACTTCACGCTGAAGCGCGGTGTCGCGGCTTCCCCCACGGGCATCCCGCATTCGTAGGCCATGTCCTTGGCCGGTGTCCGCTTGCCGACACGGCCCAAAAGAAGGCTGGCCACAAAGATGGCTGCAGCCAGACCCACCCCGACCAAGATGTGCAGGGCGAGCGGCAGGTATTGCTCGGTGAGCATGGCTCCGGACGTCAGCGCGCCGAAGCGTCAGCAGGCTCCAAGGCGTTGGCCAAGGAAGCGAGTCCGCGGTATTTTTTCCCGGTCTTCTTGACCATGCCGCGGGAGACGAGATTCTGAAGTTTCTCGTAGGCACGGAGGCGGAGCATTTCTTCCCCGCCGCTGGCAGCATTGCGCTTGCGGAGTTTCTCGTGCACGAGGTCGAAGAGTTGCTTGAACTCGAAAGAGCTCTTCTTCGACAGGACACTCACCAATTCCTCGGTAACCAAGTCGGGAAGGCGACGTGAGAACGCACTTTTTCTCTGAATCGGCATAGTGGAACACCTTACCAAACCTGCCGGATTTGACCAGTAAAAAGTGGCTTTTCCAGTGTCCGGAGAACCTTCCCCTGAGGGGAAACCGGGAAATCAACCGGCTCTCAGTTCTTGCGCCAAGACTTTGATGGCCAAGGCGATATGTTCTGTTCCGCTGTCCGCGGGCTGGTGGGGACCCTTATGGCCGCCGCCGAGCAGCCTCACGATCGAGTGGGGACGCCCCGGAATATCGTAGATGTTCCAGTAACGGATTTTCCCCGCCTTGTGCAGGGCCTTGGCGAGGGCCAGGAACTTCTTTTCCATCATGGGCCTGTGTTCCGTGCGGCACAGGCCCACCACAAGGTCGGCCTCCGTGAGATCCTCCACCGTCATGGAAAGGGGGTCCCGCGGGTTGGCCGCCAGATCGCCGAGTTCCATCAGGCGCAGATAGGTCCGGGTGTGCTCCGACATTCCCTTCAGGTCTCCGGAGGATTCCAGAAGCCCGCGTGATTCCGCCTCCCAGTCCAGTCCGAGGAGGGACGCCTCGTGGTTGAACAAAATTTCCGCCAGCCGGCTGCGGTAGTAATTGCCGCTGCAGACGAACAGGACGCGCTTTTTCCGGTCGGAACTCATCATGGTGACTGCGAACTGCGAAGTTGCCTGCACGCCTCGTAAAGCACAACACCAACCGATGTGGCGAGATTGAGGCTTCGCGCACTCGGTTGCATGGGGATGGTCAGCAAACGTTCCGTCTCGACCGCCAACAGGCTCTCCGGAAGCCCGCGTGTCTCGCGTCCGAATACCAGATAATCCCCGTCCATGAAACGGGCATCCCAGTAGCTTCGGGAGGACTTCGTCGTGAGGAAATGAAAGCGCGCCCCGGGGGCGGCCTCCGTGCGCAGCGCCTCGAAGGATGGCCACCGGCGCACGTCGCATTGCTCCCAGTAATCCATGCCCGCGCGCCGCAGCGCGGTGCTGTCGATCGTGAAGCCCAGCGGCTCGACGAGATGCAGGCGCGCCCCCGCAGCCAGGCAGGTCCGGGCGACATTGCCGGTGTTCTGGGGGATTTCCGGCTCGATGAGGACGACGTGCAGCATCGCGCGCTAAGCGTCGCGCTCGTTGATGACGAGGGATTTCAGCTCGGTCATGTCCTCCATCGCGTAGCGCACGCCCTCGCGGCCGAACCCGCTGTCCTTCAGCCCGCCGTAGGGCATGTTCTCGGTGCGGAAGGTCGGCACCTGATTGATCAGGACGCCGCCGACATCGAGCGTGTCGTAGGCGAGATACGCCTTGCCGAGATCATGGGTGAAGACCCCGGCCTGCAGTCCGAACCTTGAGTCATTGACCGCGGCCAGTCCGTCGGCGAACGCCGTGTAGGACTCGAGGACAACGACCGGCGCGAAGGCTTCCTCGCAGGAAACGGCCGTGTCGCGCGGAGCGTTTTCCAGCACCACGGGGTGCAGCACGCGTCCCTCGACCTTCAGCGGTGTGAGCAGCTTCGCCCCCCGCGCGCAGGCGTCCTCGATCCGCGCCACGGCCTGGTCCAAGGCGTCTGCCGTGATCATGGGGCCGACCAGCGTCTCCGGATCGCGCGGGTCGCCGGCTTTGGCCTTTTGCCGCACCTGGGCGACGAATTCGTCCCGGAACGCGTCGTAAATGCCGCGCTGAACGAAGATGCGCTGGACGCTGATGCACGATTGTCCGGCGTAGGCGAAGGCCCCGACAGCCATCTTGGCGGCGTGCCTTTTCCAATCGGAGTCCGGTTCGACGACGCAGGCCGCATTGCCGCCGAGTTCGAGCGTGACCTTCTGCTTCACCGCCTCGGTCTTGAGCTTCCAGCCGACCTCCACGCCGCCGGTGAACGAGAGCATCTTCACGCGCGGGTCGCGGAGCAGGGCATCCACATGCCGGTGTCCGAAGGGGAGGAAGGCGACCTGGCCCGGCGGCGCGCCGCAGTCAGCCAGCACCTCGCCGAGCAGGAGGGCGCACAGCGGCGTTTTCAGTGCCGGCTTGAGGATCATCGTATTGCCCGTGGCGAGGCAGGGGGCGACCTTGTGGGCCACAAGGTTGAGGGGGAAATTGAAGGGCGTGATGCCGAGGATGACCCCGAGGGGGAAACGCCGCGCGATGCCGCTGTGGCCGGCGCCGGCCGCGGTGGCTTCCATTTCGATCGGGTGACCGGTGGGCTCCAGCGCCGCGGCCGCCGCCAGCTCGAAAGTCGCCTGGGCGCGCTGCACCTCAATCTTCGCCAAGGTGACCGGTTTGCCCGCCTCGGCCACGAGCAGGGCGACGAAGTCATCCGCACGACGCCCGATCTCGTCGCAAATCTTCCGCAGGAGCCGGGATCGCTCGATGGATGGCGTCCGGCGTGTCTTGGCGAACGTCGCTTCCGCGGAATCCAGCGCCGCCTCGATCTCCTTTTCCCCGGCGATGCAGATGGTTGCCACCGGCGACCCGTCGTAGGGATTGGTGACGTCCGCGGTCTCCGCCGTGGACACGGGGCGTCCGTCGAGCAGGAAGGGTCTCGGCTTCATATGCGCTCGGTTTCCCGCTTCTCGACGAAGATGGGCAGCCCCTCGTGGCTGAAATGGTTCATCAGCTCGTTCGGATCGAGCGCCTCGGGCATCATGACCCCGCGCTCCTTGATCTTGCCCTCGACGAGCAGGCGCGCGGTGAGCGCCGGCGGGATGCCCGTCTGGACGAGCGTGAGCGAGTAGCCGTGCTTCTCGTAGCAGTCGCGATGGTTGTCCATCGTGTAGATGAAATACTCCACGCGCCGGCGCCCGAGCGTCCCGCGCACCTCGGTGCCCACGCAGGAATAGCCGTCCACGGTCGGGCCGAGCTGGGCCGGCTTGGGCAGCGCGTGGGTGGCCACGCGCACCGGCGAAACCTCCGCGCCGTCCACCTTGACCTTCTTCCATGTGTCGAGGTCGAGCAGGGCGAGCGACTTGCTCAGGTGCTTCACCTTGTCGCTGACGCTGTATTTGAAGACCGAGTAGCGCACGCCCTTCTGCACGAACGGCGGATAAATCCCGAGGCTCACGCCTTCCTCGTGCGCCACGGCGTAGGTCGGCTGCAGGCCGATCGGCTCGGGGAAACGCACCCATTCGAACTCGGCTTCGAGCGGTTTGCCGGAGGTGACGCGTCCGTTCTTCACGAAATACGGCGTTGCCCCCAGCTCCTCGAAGAACGTTTCCGGCGAAAAAAGCACGGCGAAGCGGTAGCCCTTGACCTCCGCGTTGTCCGCATCAAGCACGCGGATGCTGGTCGCCGTGTCCAGTCGGTCCATCGCCCAGCGGGCGAACACATTGACGGCGCCCGGGTCCATGCCCATGCACAGGATGCCCGCGAGTCCCTTGTCCTTGAACGTGTCGTTGAAATTCTCGATCTCCGTGTCGAAGGAGTTCTTCGACGTGCGGCGCGCGCCGGGCGGCGCGTAGATGTCCGCCGCCATGTCGAGGTAATGCGAGCCCGCTTCGGCGCAGGCGGTGAGCACGGAGTGGTTCGTCGCGCAGATGGCCGCGTTGCAGGTGACCTTGACCTTGTGCTCCAGCATCAGCGCGGTCGTCGCCTTCACGTCCATGGCGTCGGCCTTGACCACGACGAAGCGGTTGTTCGGAATCCGCTGGGCGAGCTGCTCCGCGAACACCGGGTCGCGGTCCGCGCAGACAATCCGGTCGATGCAGTCGTATTCGTGGAGTTTCTGGGCGATCACCGAACCCACGCCGCCCATTCCGATGACCATTGCATTTGCCATAAATTCCGCCTCCGACCCGTGTCGTCGGCTGGCTCCAATTTAGCCGCCCGGCATCCGATGGCAAGCCGGACCGTTGGAAGTGCCGGCCGCCAAGGCCCTTATTTACTTGCTTCGCGGGCGGCGAGTTCCCCGAGGACGGCGATTCCCTTCAGTGTCCACAGGGGGTCGATGGTCACCGTGGAATTCGCCAGCTTGGCCGCGATGCGCGCGTCGCCGCCGGTGAAGACAACCCGCGCTCCACCCCCTGCCAGATGTCCGATCAGGTGCCGCACCATGCCCGTGAAGCCCCCGGCCACTCCGGCGCGCAGGGCCTCGGCGGTGTTGCGTCCGGTGAAACGGCGCGGCATGGCGAGCACGGCTTCCGGAAGCTGCGCCGTGGCGCCGGCCAAGGAGCGGGCCATGGTGCGCAGCCCCGGGGCAATCGCCCCTCCGGCAAAAATGCCGCGGGCATCCAGGAGGTCGAAGGTCGCAGCCGTCCCGAAATCCGCCACCAGCACGCTTCGTCCGTATTCCCTCGCGGCCTCGGCCATGTTGGCCAGACGGTCGGCGCCGACCGTGCAGCGATCCACAGGCGTGGAAAAATTCAGCGGTGATTCCGGTCCGATGAAGATCATCGGCGGGCACGCCCGGCGCAGGGTGGATGCGACCTCCGGCACCACGCACGCGGCGCATGCCGTCCGCGGCTGCGCGGATTTCCACAGGGTCCGGAATTTGCCCGCGTCGCGGTGGGCCAGCGTCGCGAGCAGGCGCGGTTTTGCACCGGCCCTCGCCACGAGCGCGATCTTCACGGATGAGTTGCCGGCATCCGCCACGAGCATGGGGTAGGTGTCCCGGCTGGTCATCGGTCCTGTTCTACCTTTCTTGCACCGTCGTCGGCACGGTTCTTTTCGGCGATGGCTTGCAGGGAGCGGTCGCGGGCGAGCAACCCGAGCGCATCCTGCAGCAGGGTCTTGCCGGGTTCCATGCGGTGCCATGTGGAGGCGCCGGAAGGATGGGGCAGGGCCACCACGTCGAAGGTGACTCCCTCGCGTTGGAGCGTGAGGCGTTTGCCGATGACATCGGCAAGTTTGTCCGCGGCGACGAACCGCCCGATGGCGAGCTTCCCGACCGGGATGACCAGCTTGGGCTGGAGCAGGGAGATTTCACGGGTCAGCCACGGGCTGCAGTTGGCGATCTCCTTGTCATCCGGCACACGGTCCCCGCTGCCCTTGGGGTGTTTGCCCGGGAAGCAGCGGCAGACGGCGGCCATGTAGATGTGGGCGCGGAAGTGCGCCTCGCCGAATCCGCAGGCCTGCTCGAACCAGCGGAAGAGCGTCTTGCCTGCCGTCCATGCGAACGGACGTCCGAGCACGGGTTCCTTCACCCCCGGCGCCTGCCCTACGAGGATCACCTCGCTGCGCACGGGTCCGCCGGAAACCGGGGCCGATTCCATTCCCGGGCAGCGGCGGCAGGCATGCAAGGCCGCGACATGCGCCCGCAGCGCGTCGTCCGTCATTTCCCCTGGAAGCGCGGCGGCCGTTTCTCGCGGAAGGCCCGGATGCCCTCGGCGTAATCCTCGCTGTCATAGACGCGGCGGCGGATCGCCTGGATTTCCTCCGCCGTTTCCGCGCTGATGCTGTGGCCGAGCGTGAGGAGCCGGAACTCCGCCTTGATCGATCGCACGGCGAGCGGGGCGTTGGCGGCGATCTTTTCCGCCATGTCCATGGTGAACTTCTCGAGGTCTTCCGCGGGCACCACGTGGTTGACCAACCCGTTGTTCCACGCATCGTCCACGCTCACCGGTTGCGCGGTGAAGAACATCTCCTTCGCCTTGTTCACGCCGATGAGGTTGGTGAAATGGATCACACCCGAGGCGTTGTAGGGGATGCCGATCTTGGCGGGGGTCATGGCGAAGGTCACCCCGTGCGCCGCGATCACGAGATCGCACGAGCAGCACAGGTCGCAGGCTCCGCCCCAGACGGACCCCTCGACCATGGCAATGACCGGGACCGGGCAGTCCTGCACCTTCCGAAGGAGTGTTTCCAGAGGATCGAAGTAGCCGAGCGGATCGCGCCGCGGTTCGGGGATCTCACCGATGTCGTGGCCGGCCGACCAGACTTTGACGCCGGGGGAGGCGCGCAGGACAATGACCCGCGCGCCGTCCTTCTCCAGCGAGTCGAAGCCGGCGGTGAGTTCCTCCATGAGGGCGCGGTTCAGACAATTGCGCTTTTCCTCGCGGTTCAACTGCAGCACGCCGGTCTTCCCCGCCATCGAGCGCACGATCAAACCCATGCCGATGAGCCAAGCAGTGCGGCGGCGGCGAGTAAAGCCTCGCCCGTCAGCGACCCTGTTGTTCGACGAGAAGACGCGAAAGCTGGGCCGCGGCCTCGGTGTTGCCGGGCTCGAGTTCGACGACGGCCCTCAGCGCCTCGATCACGCCGGGCATGTTGCCGAGTGCCGCCTCCATCTGGACCAGGTTGTGAGCTGCAGGGGATGTCGGTCGGAGATTCAGCGAGCGGCGCAACATCCCGACGGCTTCCTCCGGACGTTTCAGGTTCCACAGGATCACGGCAAGGTCGTTGTGGGCTTCCGAGCTGTCCGGCCGCAACGCAATGACTTTCCTCAGCATGGGCTCCGCCTCGGCGGGGCGTCCGCGGTCATCGAGTGCCGACGCATAGTTGTGCATCGCCTTCCAACTGCGCGGATTGATCTCGAGCGTCGCAGCAAAGAGACGGAGGTCCTCGGACCAGAGAGGGAGACGCTGCACGGAGAGGAACCCAAGAACCGCCACCCAGACTACGGCGCCCGCTGTGATCCACGCGTGGTCGGCGCGCGCCGTGATCATGGCCAGGGCGAGGGCGGGTCCGAGCAGCGCGAAATAGGCGTAGCGGTCGGCCACGGTGCTCACAACCTGGAAGTTGAAGGGCACAAGCCCGAGCGTCGGCAGCAGCGCGGCGGTGAACATCCCCAGCGGCAGGAGGAAAATGCGCCAGGGTTTCACGACCGCGAGAATCCCCGCCAGCGCGGCGGGAAAGATCCACATCCACCACAGCAGGCCCGCCTCGCGCGCGAAATCGGGCGAGTGTCCGTAGTCCGCCGCCAGTCCCGCAGGCCACAGCGCTTTCCCGAGGTAGAACGCCAGCGCGTCCGCGGCGACCAGCGGACGCATCCATGAAGGCACCAGGCCCCTGGCCAGCTCCGCCGCCCACTGGGCGTTGCTCGTCACCAGCACCCAGAGCGCGCCGGCAAGCAGCCACGGACCCAGCGCGAGTGCGATGCGTCGCCACGGCCACCGGAACGGAACGAAGGCGAGCAACAAGGCCACCAGCGGGAGGGCGACGCCCGCAGGCTTGGCGGCGAGCGAGGCCAGATAAAGGATCGTGGAAGCCGTCCAGCGAAGGGGTGTCATGCGTGCGCCTCCAAACAACACCACCAAGGCCGCCAAGCCGAGGCATCCGCCGAGCACGTCGCGCAGGCCGGAGATCCACGCCACCGGTTCGACCTGCAGCGGGTGCAGCGCGAAAAATGCCGCGCCCAACGCCGCGGCCAGATTGACGCGCCCGGAATCCGCCGCGGGGAAGAGCCTCTGCACCAGCCGCCGCAAGAGCGCGAAAGCCAGCGCGGCCGAGGCCGCATGGACCAGCACATTGGCGCCGTGGAACCATGCGGCATTGAGGGCACCTGAGGAGACGGGCAATCCGTCCGCCATGCGGGAGAGTGCCGCCAGCGCCGCCCAAGTCGAATAGGTCACCGGGATGTAAAGCTGCTGCCACGGACCAGACCAGAACGCCGCGATGCCCGACCATGACAGATTCGCCAGATGCGGGTTGGCATGCACATGCACATCGTCGTCCCAGAACGGCATGAACGGGAACCGCACGGCCGGGAGAAAGACAATCAGGCACACCATCACCACCAGCGCACCCCATGCCCACGCAGGCATCCCGGCTGCCTGTTTCCCGGTTTCCTGCATCCCGGCTTTCTCTCACAACAAGGGGTGCCAAATCCATCTTTCCGAAATGTGCATCCGATTTTTCCTCGAACTTCGCGGCCGCGTGACTTTTGATTCCCGGCGTCTTGGACAACGGCAATGATCTCCCCGGATCTCGGTCCGGCTCCTGTCTTCCGGTGGTGCTCGCTTCGCTGGCGCTGGCCGGCGTGGTTGTGCTGTTTTTTCTCTTCCTCGGGCAGCGATCCGCGAACCGCGAACTGCGGGCGATGGTGTTGAGTGACCGGGTGGATGTCCTCATCAAGGCCGGCTCCGGGGCCGAGGCGGAGGCGATGCTGGAGGAGGCCGCCGAGCTCGACCCCGGGACACCGGATCTCTGGCGCCGGCGCGCGGTTGTCCGCATGATGACCGGGCAGCATTTCGAGGCGATGACCGCCGCGCGCGAGCACCTCAAAAACCAACCCAACGATGCGCAGGTGTCCACGCTGCTCGGGGCGGCGCAGATCCTGACCCGCGATTACGACGGGGCCGACCAGACGTTGACCGCGGCGCTGCAGGTGGCACCGCTCCACCGGGATCTCCTTCAGAATCTCTCGGAACTGCGGCGCCTTCAGAAACGTCCGGACGAGGCGGCCGCACTGATCGACCTCTATCTTGTGAAGAATCCCGGGGATGATTTCTTCGTCTTCAAACGGGCGATGGCGGATGTGGCCGGGGATTTGCCCCAGGAGCGGCGCGACAAGGTGGCCTCGGCCATCCAGACCGGCAATGCCTCCGCTGCGGTCTATGTCGTGGCGGCGGCCATCGATTTCCATGACGGCAAGCCCGAGGACGCGCGTGAGAAGCTGCGCCAGGCCGGCAAACGCGCCGGTGCCGGGGACATGCAGACCATGCTGCAGGACCAATTTTTCCGGAGCCACATCCAGGCTGCGGCGACCGCGGAGTCTCCCGCGGGAGGTTCGTAGCTTCCGGGGTCAGCGCAGTTCGAGCACGACCGGGCAGTGGTCGGATCCCGGGATGTGGGGGAGGATGCGGGCGGATTTGACGCGGGGCACAAGGGCGGCTGAGACGAGGAAGTAATCGATACGCCACCCAATGTTCCGCGGGCGGGCATTGTTCATGTAGCTCCACCACGTGTAGTGCCCGTTGCCCTGCGTGAAGAGGCGGAAGGTGTCCACGAAGCCCGCGTCGATCAGCGCCTGGAACTGCCCGCGCTCCTCGTCGGTGAACCCCGCATTGCGGCGGTTGGTTTTCGGGTTGGCGAGGTCGAGCTCGGTGTGGGCGACATTGAGGTCTCCGCAGACCACGACGGGCTTCTTCCTTTCGAGTTGTGTGAGGTAATGGCGGAAGGCCGGCTCCCAGGATTTCGTGCGGTATTCGAGACGGGTCAGCTCGCGCTGGGAGTTCGGAGTGTAGACGTTGACAAGGAAGAAGCCGTCGTATTCGAGCGTGATCACGCGTCCTTCGCGGTCATGGTCGTCTTCCCCGATGCCGGTCGTTGCGGCTCCGGGGGCGCGGCGGACGAAGGACGCGACGCCGGCGTAGCCGGGTCTTTCGGCGCTGTTCCAGTGCGCATCGAATCCGCGGGGCCATTCCACGCCCGCGACCTGCTCGGGGCGCGCCTTGGTTTCCTGCAGGCAGAGGACGTCGGGCTTTTCGGCAGCCCAGAAATCGAGGAGGCCCTTGCCGAGGATCGAGCGGATGCCGTTGACGTTCCAAGAAACGAGCTTCATGGGCGGATGTGTGTATCCGGAGCGGCTCAGGATTCCAACATCGCGCGGAAAGCCGCCTCGTCTTTCACGGGAACGCCCAAGCTCCCGGCCTTTTCGAGTTTGCTCCCGGCCTCCTCGCCGGCGAGGACGAAGGATGTCTTCCTGCTCACGCTGCCGGTCACGGTCCCGCCATGGCGGCGGATGAGTTCGGCGATTTCGTCGCGCGGACGGCTGAGCGTCCCCGTGATGACCCATGTCTGCCCGGCGAGGGACTGCGCGGCCGGTGCGGGCTGCTCGTCGTGTTCGCCGAAGTTGAGCCCGTGATGGCGCAGGGCCGAGATCAACTCCCGGTTGTGTGCGAGGCGGAAGAAATCATGGATGGATTGCGCCATGACGGCGCCGACATCGTCGGTGGTTTCGAGTTCCTCGACCGTGGCATCCGCCAGGCGGTCGAGGGTGTGGAATTTCGACGCCAGCTTCCGCGCGGCGGCGGCTCCGACGTGGAGGAGGCCGAGTCCGAAAAGAAGGCGCCACAGGGGCTGTCGTTTGCTCGCGCCGATGCCGGCCAGGAGGTTCGCGGTGCTTTTCTCCCCCATGCGTTCGAGGGCGGCGACGTCCGCGGCCTTCAACGCGTAGATGTCGGGGAGGGCCTTGACCAATCCGGCCGTGACGAGCTGGTCCACCATGGCCTCCCCGAGCCCCTCGATGTCCATCGCGCCGCGCGCGGCGAAGTGCTCGAGCCTGCGGCGGATCTGCGCCGGGCAGTCGGGATTGATGCATCGCACGGCGGCGAAATCCGGGTCGCGGGAAACGGCACTGCCGCAGGACGGGCATTTGCCCGGCATCTTGAACCTCTTTTCGCTCCCGGTGCGGGCGGCGGTGTCCACGCCCACGATGGCCGGGATGACCTCGCCGGCCTTTTCGACGAAGACCCAATCGCCAATGCGTATGTCCTTGCGCGCGATTTCCTCCTCGTTGTGGAGGGTGGCGCGGGCGACGGTGCTCCCGCTCACGAAGACGGGATCGAGCTCGGCGACCGGCGTGAGGACGCCGGTGCGGCCGACCTGCACGGTGATGTCGTTGAGGCGCGTGCGCGCCCGTTCGGCCTCGTATTTGTAGGCCATCGCCCAGCGCGGGGCCTTCGAGGTGCTTCCGGCCTGATCGCGGCGCTTGAAGTTGTCGAGTTTGATCACCGCGCCGTCGGTTTCGAAGGGGAAGCTGCGGCGCAGTTGGTCCAGGGCGGCGATGGCCTTGCGCACACCCTCTGCGTCGTCCGCCTTCCAGAATTTCGGGACCACGGGGAGTCCGAGTTTTTCCAGCCATGGAAGAAGCTCCGATTGCGAGGCGGGGGCGGAGCCGTTCCCGACGCTGCCGAGGCCGTAGAAGACGGCGTTGAGCCCGCGTGCGGCGACGACCGAGGAATCCAGCATCTTGAGCGAGCCGGCGGCGGCGTTTCGCGGGTTGGCGAAGGGCGGCTCGCCGTCCTCCTCGCGCCGGAGGTTCAACTCGGCGAATTTTTTCTTGGGCAGATAGACCTCGCCGCGGACTTCGAGCAGGGCGGGCGCGGGGCCATCGAGCTTGAGCGGGATGGAGCGGATCGTGCGGATGTTCTGCGTGACGTCGTCGCCCGTCGTGCCGTCGCCGCGCGTGGCGGCAAGGGCGAGTCGCCCGT
Organism: Chthoniobacterales bacterium; assembly: GCA_014879535.1. GTDB lineage: Bacteria > Verrucomicrobiota > Verrucomicrobiia > Chthoniobacterales > JACTMZ01 > JACTMZ01. The sequence continues at coordinate 17,351 of JACSRX010000047.1, read as the reverse complement.
CGCGGTAGGTGAGCGAGAGCGCGACGCCGTCCACCTTCGGTTCGATGGTCCACCGCAGGGGGATGCCGGGAAGGAGCCGTTCCACGCGGGCAAGGAAGGCGTCGGTCTCCTCAAGCGAGTAGGTGTTGTCCAGACTCTGCATCGGCACGAGGTGGCGCATCTGGGAGAACTCCGCCAGCGGCGCGCCGGCGACGCGCTGGGTGGGGGAATCAGGGGTCTGCAGCTGCGGGTGCGCGGTTTCGAGATCCTGCAGTTCGCGCAGGAGCGCATCGTATTCACGGTCGCCGATCTCCGGTGTGGCCTCCGCGTAGTAAAGGCGGTCATGGCGGGCGATTTCGCGCCGGAGTTCAAGAACGCGCGAGGCGGCGGTCGATGCGGTCATAGGTGAGCATGGAGAGTATGGCCCCGGCACCCGCCCCGAGGAAATCCGCAATCCAGTCGTAAAGATCGGCGCCGCTGCGCCCCGGTGTGAACAGTTGCCGCGTCTCGTCCACCGCGCCGAAGAGGGCGACGATCATGATGGCGGTGATGATTTTCCACCGAAGGCTTCCGCCCGGCCGGCTTGCCTGCAGGGCGCTCGCGGCAAGCCATCCCCCGGCGGCGAAGGCGGCAAAGTGGTTGAGTTTGTCCCAGCCGAGCAACGTTGCGGACGGGAGTTGCTCGGGGGTGAGCGAGGAGAGCCACAGGATCGTGGCGCCCCAGCACAGCAGGGCGAACCACAGGGCGACGGCGAGCAGGGAGCGCGGCACGCGCCCAAGAAACATGGGGTGCAACATTCCCGCAAGCGGCATCTGACGGTGTCGAAAAGTGAGCACCATCGGAGATTTTGCGACGTCCGGGAGATTTTCTACAGAGACGGCGACAGGCTCGGGCGATGTTGGCACGCGGGTTGCTTTGGAAAGTGTCGTCCGCACACAGCGGACCCAGACAAAGGGGCTACGGCCCCGCAGCCTGGTCGGGTCATTGCGAGTCCGGGGGGAACTCAATTGTAGATCCGGCCAGGCTGTTTTGTCTCCGGGGAGAGCCCCCGCAGACGCATGGGCGGACTCAGTGTCCGTGGTTCTCTGGAGGAATGGAGGATACCCCGGCGGGAGCCTCCTCGAGTTGGGGGAACCTGCGGGCGAGCGGTTCGTTGAAGATGTCCACCTTGGCCCCGACGCCGACGCGCTCGTAAAGCGCGATCACATCCCGCGAACGCATGCGGATGCAGCCATAGCTCGAGGGGATGCCGATGTTGCGCTCCTCGGGGGTTCCGTGGATGTAGATGAAACGCTCGTAGCTGTTGCGGTTGCGCGACTCCCGGCCGTCGAGCCAGAGAATCCTGGTCACGATCGGATCGCGTCCGGGCGCATCGACCGGCAACACCTCGCCGGTGAATCTCCGGGATTTGAAAACCGCACCGGAGGGGAGCCCGTCGCCGATCATTTTCACCACACGGTGGCGTCCCACCGGAGTGCCGTAGCTTCCGGGCGAGGAACTCAGGCCGAATTTCGACGTGGACACCGGATACACCGCCACGGGCTGGCCCTTGTCGGTCACAAGCATCTTCTGATCGGCCACGCTGATATGCATGACGTGGCGGTTGTCGAGTGGAGTGCATCCGGACAGCGCGGCGAGAAGAGCGGCCCAAGCAAGCAGGTGGAAACGAGTCATGGCAACGCGTCAGGGTATCACGGAACCACCGCAGCGGAAACCGCAAGCCCGGTCGGACAGAAGATCATTGAAATATGATAAGATATTATCCCTTTTTGTTGGGATAATTGTGCGGCTGATTGAAAAATATTTTGAACAACATGTCCGGGGGGTGGTCGAATGAATCGGTTTGGTTTGCGCCTAGAGCCGCCGGCCCGGTCAGTTTATTTGTTTTCTGTCCGGAGAAGCCGGCGGCTCACTTTTTTTGATTCGACAGGAGGCGCGGGGTTTTTAGCGTCGGTGCGTGATCGGGTCGATGCCAATCCCCAGTGGAATTCTCACCGCTGTTGCCGGGGAGGAGGAGGGTTGACGTTCTGGTTCGTTGTCGCCGGGGGTGTGCTTGCGGCGCTGGTCGTGCTCGGATGGCGCCATGTGGCAGCTCTCGTGCATCTGCGGCGCGCGCTGCACCGCCTGGCATGCGGGGAACCGAACATGCCTCTGCTGGCCGATCTGCCGGGGGGATGGCAGACCGTCGGCCGCGATCTCAGGGCCGTCGCGGCGCGGATGGATGATCTCGACCGAACCGCGTCCCGGGAACGGTTTGGCCTCGACGCGGTGCTCGGCACCATCGGCGAGGGTGTTCTCATCGTGGATGGCAGCATGCGCATCCGTTTGTCCAACCGCGGAGCCGAGAGGCTTTTCGATCTCGGGGAGTCACCGACCGGACGCACGCTCATGGAGGCCTTCCGAAACCTCGAAATCCAACGGCTCGTGCAGCAGGGGATCTCCGGCGGGCGGCCGCAACGCGGGGAGGTGCCGGTCGACGGGGGAAAATCCCCGAAGGTTTTCGAACTGAATGTTTCTCCGCTGCCCATGGAGGGCGCCCGGACCGGGGCGGTGGTCGTGGTGCATGACATCAGCAGGATCAAGGGGCTGGAGCGGGTGCGCCGTGAATTTGTCGCCAATGTTTCGCATGAGTTGCGCACACCCCTGACCATCATCAGCGGCTACCTGGAGACCCTGATCGAGGGAGGGATGGAGGATGCCCGGACGACCGAGACGGCCCTGCAGGTCATGTTCAAGCATGCCGACCGCCTTCAGCATCTCGTGGATGACCTTCTCATCATTTCGCAGGCGGAGTCGCGTGCCGTTCCTCTCGACCTCCAGCAGATCGACCTGTGCGGACTGGTGCGCCGCGTCATCGAACAATTCGACGAGCCTGTCCGCTCGCAAGGTGCGGAAGTGCGCATCGTTTCCGCATCGGACAGCCTTCCATGCACGGGCGATGCCGTGCGGTTGGAGCAGGTCTTTCTCAACCTGCTCGAGAATGCCCTCAAATACGGGAACCGGCCCGGGTTGACGGTGACATTCCGCATCGGACGATCCGGCCCGGACGTGCAGGTGGAGGTGAGCGACAACGGTCCGGGCATTCCCCACGAGGACCAGGAACACATTTTCGAGAGGTTTTACCGCGTGCACAAACACCGCTCAGGCGACAGCGGGGGCACCGGGCTGGGGTTGTCGATCGTCAAGAACGTCGTCGCCGCGCATGGCGGCACGGTCTCCGTGACAAGCACCCCGGGCGAGGGCTCCACATTTCTTGTCGCGTGGCCTGCAAACACCGCGAAACCGAGAGGGGCGGAGTGAATTTTCCACGACGCGCGCAACGCGCAGCCCGCGGCGGGGTTGAACCTGTTGTTATGAAACATCCCATCATCCCAAGCCTGCTCTGTGCGGTCGCAATCTGCCTTGGCAGCCTGCCTGTTGCGGCGCAGGACAACGACGGCACCGGACCCGCGCCCAGCATGGGGCCGAGCAAACCCGGAAAGCACAAAGGAGGGCCGCCAGGCAATCTCAGCCGTGAAGAGCGCGATCGTCTCGCCAAAGCGCGCGACAAAGCCATGGAAGACCCGACCGTCCGTTCCCTGCAGGAAGCCCGCGAGGCCCTTGACAAACAGCTTGAGGCGGCGATGGACGCCGCCGTTCTTGCGGCCGACCCCTCGCTCGCGCCCACAATCGAGAAGATCAAGGCATCGAAAGGACGCGCCAAGGGGATGCGCGACCGCTTCGAGTCCCTGACGCCCGAGCAGAAGGAGTCGCTCAAATCGGCGCGTGAGGCGGCGAAGGACGATCCCGGGGTGGTCGCGGCACGCGAGAAAATGGAATCCGCAAAATCACCGGAGGAACGCCGCGCGGCACGCGACGCGATGCATGAAGCCATGAAGGCGGCCATGACCAAACAGAGCCCCGAATTGGCTCCCTTGCTCGAGAAGCTTGGTCCACCTCCCCCGAACGGTCCCCGTGGCCCCGGGGGGCCCCCGATGGGACCGCCGCCCGAGGAGATGGACGGCCAGTAAGGCATCAATCAACACCCAACACAGAGGTCGCCGCCCGTCCGGGCGGCGATTTCTTTGTTGCAGGAGGGGCGCCTTCGGTATAGATTCCCGCGTCCTCTCGAGGCAATTGTCATGGTTGTCGCTTCCTCTTGGCTGCTGGCCACTTGCAAGTCCGGATCCCCCTTCCACGGATTGCTTGCCGCCCTGTTGCGCCTCTTGGCTTCTTCTGGAAGCCATGGGAAAAGCCGACCTCTGACCCGCCTCGAAAAGCACACGGATAATCCCTTCCGCTCGCCAGCATGTCCGGCGTGGGCGGGGCCAGATGCCGCGATGGCATCGCTTCCGTCAACTCTCCGCGGGATCCATTTGATGCGCGTCCGCCGCGCCCCGCGGTTCACCACAACCTGTTATCGTTTCCATGAATTCACGTCCTTCCCGTTCGGGTTCGCGCCGCCGTCGCAGCGGCCGTTCCCGCAATTCGTCCCGTCCCCGCTCGGGCGACACCTTCCACGTCCGTCGCGAGCCCCGCAAACCCGCCGGTTTCTGGGACAAAGTTAAGCAGTTCTTCGGTCTGGCGTCGCAGCCTGCCTCCGCCCAGCCGTCCACCAACGGTCACCCGCGCCGCGAGAACCGCGAGAGCCGTCCGCCCCGCGAGGAGGCACGCGAACCGCGTCAGCGCACACCGCGCGAGCCGCGTGAGCCGCGTGAGTCCCGCAAACCCGAGGCGGTGGAGGTGACCACACCGCGCCTCTACATCGGCAACCTTTCCTACGATGCGGTGGAGAGCGACCTGTTCGAGCTGTTCTCCGGCGTCGGGACGGTGGCCAATGTCGAGATCATCGCCAACAAGCACACCCAGCGCTCGAAGGGATTCGGCTTCGTGCAGATGACGAGCGTGTCCGAGGCCAAGCGCGCCGTGGAGGAATTGCACGACAAGGACTACATGGGCCGCAAACTCGTGGTCAGCGGCGCCAAGCTGCCGCCGGACCGCCCGATCGGCCGCGAGGAATCGCCCGCCGCCTCCGCGGAGGAGGAAGCCCCTGTCGGCGGTCCGGCCGAGGACGAGTCGGCCCCGCAGGCCTGAAGGTGGCCCCGATAGCTCATCACGTCCGCTCCCTGCCTCGTGCGGGGAGCGGACTTTTCTTTTCCCCATGAACGATCCCGGCCGCGAGGTTCTGAAGCGCGCGGTTTTCATCGCCGGTCCGACATCCTCCGGGAAATCGGCGCTCGCCGTCGAATGGGCTCGCCGCCATGGCGGGGAGATCGTTTGCGCCGACGCGTTCCAGCTTTACCGCGAATTTCCCGTGTTGAGCGCCCAGCCGTCGGAGGCCGAGCGTGCGCGGGTTCCGCACCATTTGTTCGGGGCTGCGGGCTGCGCGGATGCGATGGATGCCGCGCGCTACGCGCAGATGGCCCTCGCGGTCATCGCGGAAATCGTTGCCCGCGGAAGAATCCCGTTCGTGGTGGGTGGAAGCGGTCTTTACATCCACGCCCTCACATCCGGGCTGCCGGATGTGCCGGCCATTGATCCGGAGATCCGTGAGCGGGTGCGAGCCATGAAGTTGCGGGACATGGTGAGGGCACTGGGTGAGCTCGATCCCGCCGCGCTGGACATCATCGATTCCCGCAACCCGCGGCGGGTTGCCCGCAGGTTGGAAATCTGTCTGAAGTCCGGACGCCCCGCCTCGGAAGTCCTGGCCCCGAATCCTCCGGTCGCCGGACTGCGCGGTGTCGTGCTTGCGCCGCGACGCGAGGATTTGCATGACCGCATTGCCCGGGCCGTCGGGGAGCGTTTGTCCGGCGGCGCGGTGGAGGAGGTGAGGGCGGTCCGGCAGTCGGCCGGGCTTACAGCCCGTCAAATCCTCGGCTGGCGCGAGATCACCGGGCTCCTGGACGGGAGCATCAGTCTGGAGGAATGCCGCGAGCAACTCACGTCCGCCACCCGGCGCTACGCCAAAAGGCAGTTGACGTGGTTTCGAAGCAAACTCACATTGCCCCCAGTTGATCCAACCGCTGTGACGCCCGAGATTTTGGAACGCACCGCCCGTTTGCCGGGGCTGCCATGATTGTCAGCGCCCCCCCGCCTTCCGCCACCGAGAAGACCGTCCTCGTCGGCCTCGAACACGATGGAGTGACCCGCTGGGACTTGGAGGATTCGCTGGCCGAACTGCGCGAACTCGCCTCCACCGCGGGGGCCAAGGTGGTGGACACCGTGACGCAGAAGTTGGACCACCCCACGGCGCCCTACTACATCGGCAAGGGCAAGGCCGAGGAAATCGCCGGGCTGTGCGCCGAGCACGGTGCGGGTTCCATCATCTTCGACGACGAGCTTTCTCCGGCGCAGGGGCGGAACCTTGAGAGCGTCACCTCCCGCAAGATTCTCGACCGCACGCAGCTCATCCTCGACATCTTCGCCCGCCGCGCACGCAGCCGCGAGGGGCGCCTGCAGATCGAGCTGGCCCAACTGCAGTATCTTCTCCCGCGGCTGACCCGCATGTGGACGCACCTTTCGCGCCAGACCGGCGGCATCGGCACGCGGGGGCCGGGCGAAACCCAGCTCGAGGTGGACCGCCGCCGCGTGCAGGAGCGCATCTCCCGCCTGCAGCGCGACCTCGAGGAAGTGCGCAAGCACCGCGCCATCCAGCGCGAGGGCCGGGCTCGCCACCAGTGGCCGGTCGTGGCCATCGTCGGCTACACGAATGCCGGCAAGTCCTCGCTGCTCAACCGCCTCACCAAGGCAGGCGTCCTCGCCGAGGACAAGCTGTTCGCCACACTCGACCCGACCACGCGGCAGTTCGTGCTGCCGAACAAGCTGAAGGTCCTTTTCACCGACACGGTCGGCTTCATCCGCAAGCTCCCGCACACCGTCATCGAGTCTTTCAAGGCCACGCTGGAGGAATTGCGAAGCGCCGACCTGCTCGTCCATGTTGTCGATGTCAGCCACCCGCAATACGCCGAGCAGATCGCGGCGACCGAGGAGGTCATCCGTGAACTCGAAGCCGGCGGAAAGCACACCCTCCTTGTCTTCAACAAGATCGACCGCGCGGACAACCCCGAGGCCGTCGAGGCGGCGCTCGCGCGGCATCCGAACAGCGTTGCGGTTTCGGTCAAGACCGGGGAGAACCTGGGGGCGTTCGTCGAGGAACTGCAGAACCAGCTTTCCGCATGGCGCATGCGCCAGAAATTCCGCATCCCGCAGTCCGAGAGCGCCGCGCTTGCGGAACTGCACCGCGTCGGCCATGTCGTCGAGGTCCGCTACGAGGGGGATGACGCCCTTGTCACCGCCCACATCCCCCCCGCCTCAGAAGCGAAGTTCGCGCGCTTTGCGGAAGCTTCGTCAGCCCCCGCATGAAATCCCATCGCGAGGAACTGTGGTTCGAGGCGCCGGCACGACGGGCGCTGATCAACATCACCCCGCAGGTGGAAAAATGCCTGCGGGACAGCGGCATCAGAGAGGGCCTTTGCCTCGTCAATGCCATGCACATCACCGCCAGTGTCTTCATCAACGACGATGAAAGGGGGCTGCACCTTGATTTTGAAAGGTGGCTCGAGAAGCTCGCGCCCGAGAAACCCCACGACCAATACCACCACAACGGCGCCGAGGACAACGCCGACGCCCACCTCAAGCGCTCCATCATGGGGCGCGAGGTCGTGGTCGCCGTGACGGATGGCCGGCTCGACTTCGGTCCGTGGGAGCAGATTTTCTACGGGGAATTCGACGGCATGCGCCGCAAGCGCGTGCTGGTGAAAATCATCGGGGAGTAGGGTCCGGGTTCATTCGCCCACGCGGCGGAACTCGTAACCCATGCAGTCGAAGGACACGATCCGTTTGCGGTCATCGACGGCGAACCGCACGTCCACAGGCGCCGAAATCACCCCGGGCCAGAGCAGGTGGAAAACCTCGCCGTCCCAAGGCGTGAGCGCGCCGTGGTAACGCGCCGGTCCCGCGATGACCTCGAGGGCAGCGTCCTTCACGGCGATTTCCCATTGCCCGAAAAGATCGTTGGTAAAGACACCCGTGTAGGCCTCGAGCGGATGCGCGGGCGGTGCCGGATTCTCCGGGCGTTCTTGGGGAGCGAGGAGGAGCTCCTCGATCTTGTGCGATTTCTCGCGGATCGCGGGTTGGAGATCCTCTTCGCCATCCCGCCCGAATTCCCGCTGGAGGATGGCTGCCCGGATGGCCTCGGGCAGCGCCGTGAGGTTGCGGTTCGCGAGGACGGCGATGCCGAATTTTTTCTGCGGCACGAGGACGAGGATCGTTCGGATGCCGTCCAGCGCCCCGCCCTTTTCCAGGATTCTCAGGCCGTTGTAGTGATAGACGCCCCATCCCGGCGTGTAGTCGAAGCCGGAGTTCCCGTCGATGGGGGGGAACTCGGCGAAGCCCGGTTCCTCGGCGATCACGGGCTCGAAGATCGCGTGCACCGCTTCCGGTGAAAGGATGCGCCGTCCCCCGGACTCCCCGCCATTGGCGAGCATCACAAGGTAGTCCGAGAGGTCGGATGCCGACGAGGCGAGCCCGCCGGCGGCGATGAACACGGCGCTGAGATTGGACGGGACGACGCGCAGCGAGCCCTCCTTCCCCGCATGGGATCGCGAGATGTTGTCATCGTCCGAAAAAAGCACCGACGCCACGCCGGAGCGTTTCATCCCGAGCGGTTCGAAAATCCGGCTGCGCACGATCTCATCGAACGGCGCGCCCGCCGCGGCCGCCGCCATCTCCCCCGCGAGGAAGAATCCGATGTTCGAATACTCCGGGTGATCCCGGAACGAATAGCCCGGTTTGACGAAGCGGATGCGGTGGATGATGTCCGGGCGGCTGTAGCCGAGGTGGTCGAACAGATCGCCGAAAAATCCGGGGAAGCCCGCCCGGTGCACGAGAAAGTCGCGGGCATTCACCCATCGGGTCGCGTAGGCCTCGTGCATGGCGAAGGACGGGAGGACCTCCGCGGCAGGCTGCTCCCACTGGAGCTTGCCTTCATCCACCATCGCGGCAACGGCCGCGGCCGCGAATGTCTTCGAAACGCTCGCGAGCTGGAAGATTGTGTCCTCGGTCACGGGCTCGCCGGAATCGAGGTCGCGCACCCCGAATCCCGCGGCGAAGAACGGCTTCCCGTCGCGCACCACGGCGACCGCCGTCCCGGGAACCTTGTATTCCTCAAGTGCCCACCGGCAAATCTGCTCCAGCGAGGCCTCATCCACGCCCGCGCCGGGCTCGTAGCCGGGAAGCTCGGCGGCAGAAGAGAAATTGCATGTCCCGCCAACGACAAGAAGGAGAATGGTCAGGGGGATGCGTGTGTTCATGGCACTGACGCTAAAATCTTCCGCTGTGTTTGAAAATGGCCTTCTGACGCCATGCCATGGAGGTGAGCCGGTCTCCCATCGCGGAAACCGAGTCAATGGACCGACCTCGGCGACACACACAAAAACGGAAGTGCTATTATATGCCTTGACATACATTGTCTGGGCATTAATTTGAACTTCATGCAGAAAGAACCAAGCGCCTTGCCGGATCATCTTGGCTATTGGCTGAGGAAGCTGTCGAACGCCGTCAGCGGATCCTTTGCCCAGCGCCTCGCCATTCATGATGTCTCCGTTCCGCAATGGGTGGTGCTGCGTGTGCTTTTCGACGGCGGTTCCCTCCCGCTGAAGGAGATCGTCGCCCGCGTCGAGGTGGATCAGGGCTCGCTGTCGCGCATGGTGGACCGGTTGATCGCCCGCGGCTGGGTCCGGCGCGACGCGGACGGCACAGACCGGCGGGCTGTGGCCATTTCCCTCACCAGGGAGGGGCGGTGTCTTGTCCCCAAACTCGCGGCCGAGGCGGATGCCAATGACAAGGCCTTCTTTTCCGGACTCCGCAGGACGGAACGCGAAAAATTTCTTCGGACGATTCAGGCCCTTCTCAGCCAACACCAAAGCGACGGACGCAGTCCCATCGCTTGAGTCCGCAGGCGCAGAAATACCATGACACCCAAAATCCTCGATCAATGCACCGCGGGGGCCTTCGATGGCTCCGTTCCTTTCCCGGAAACCATCCGAAGAATCACCGACGATGGCGTCGAGTGGTATTCCGCCAACCTGATCCTTGGCATGAAGACCTATTACGGACCGGATCTGAGTCACCATCAGACTCCGTGGCCTGACTATGACGTGCCTCCCGTTGCCGACGCATTCTGCGCGGAGAGCGTCAGCGCCGCCATCCGGGCCAGCCAGGCCCGGCAGATCGACTATCGGGAATTCCTGAAGCGCGTCGCCGAGGCCGGAGTCGTGTATTACACCGTGCATCCCAAAGGTCGCAGAGCGATCTACTTCGGCCGACACGGAGACTCGTTCGTCGAACCCTTTCCAAGTTGATCGGAGGGTGCCCGGGCATATTCGACGGACGGCGTCCGTGCGATTTGTTGTGCCTGAGGAGCAAGATCCTGAAGCCGGGTGTCAGCAGTGTTCCCGGGGAGGCTGTGGACAGTTGGGGCTCGTTGCGGCCCATTTCAAAAGAGCGTCCAAGGCGGGACACAGCGACTGTCCCCACAGCGTCAGGGAATATTCAACTTTCGGCGGAATTTCCGGATAGACCTTGCGGGCGACAATCCCGTCCTTCTCCAGCTGTCGAAGTTGCTGTGCGAGCATCTTCTGCGTGACGGCCGGGATCGCCCGCTCGAGCTCCGAGAATCGACGAATGCCTCCGTCGAAGAGCTGGAAAAGAATGAGCAGTTTCCATCGCCCTTCGAGCATTTTGAGGGTCTTTTCCACGTCCGCTGCAGCCGTCTCCGGCGTGTAGGGGATTCCCGCAGGGGAGATGCTTACTTTTTTGTGGGTTCTTCCCATTCCGAAAGCATGGATTAGGCTCCCCGGATCGCAACCTCAAACCCATGAAACTTCCTCAAACTCTCGTAAACTATTTCGAAGCGCTCAACGCCGCGGACGGCGCGGCTGCAGCCGTTCTTTTCACGGAGAACGCCGTCGTCCACGACGAGGACGCTGAACACCGCGGACACGCAGCCATCGGCGCTTGGGTTGCAGAGACGGCCGGAAAATATCAGTTCCGGGTCACTCCGCTTGATCTCCGGCAATCCGGGGAGCACGTCATGGCTGGCTGCCGGCTGAAAGGCAGCTTCCCCGGGAGCCCGGTGACGCTCGATTTCGACTTCATCCTTTCTGGAAACAAAATCTCCAGACTTTCCATCCAATGAATCCCGAGCCGACGCATTCGCAGGAATTTGCCGGCCAACGGGTGCTCGTCACCGGGGGCACGAAAGGTGCGGGTGCGGCCATGGTCCGCCGCTTTGCAACGGCGGGTGCAAGGGTGGCGACGACAGCGCGTGCGTCGGCCTGTCCGGAGGGCCTGCCTTGCGAACTTTACATCCCGGCTGACATGACGACAGCGTCCGGTGTCGCAAGCGTTTCGGACCGTGTCCTCGAGAAATTCGGCGGCGTCGATGTGCTGGTCCACAATGTCGGGGGCTCTTCCACACCGGGCGGTGGATTTTCCGTGATCACGGATGAGCTCTGGGAACAGGAGTTGAACATCAATCTGCTTGCGGCGGTGCGGCTCGACCGCGCGCTGCTGCCTCACATGATCGGGCGTGGGCGTGGCGTCGTGATCCATATCACGTCCATCCAGCGCAGCCTGCCCCTTCCGGCATCGACCACGGCTTACGCCGCGGCCAAGGCGGCACTCACCACCTACAGCAAATCCTTGTCGAAGGAACTCGGCCCCAAGGGCGTGCGTGTGCTCTCGGTGGCTCCGGGCTGGATTTACACATCCGCCGCCGAGGCTCTCGTCCGGAGGATCGGCGAGGAGAAAGGCGTGGGGGAGGAAGCCGCGCGGCAGGAGATCCTGGATGCTCTGGGCGGCATTCCCATCGGCAGGCCTGCGAATCCGGAGGAAGTGGCCGATCTGGTCGGATTCCTTGCTTCATCCCGTGCAGGTTCGATTCACGGCACGGAGTTCGTGATTGATGGAGGAACCATCCCGACGGTTTGAGTGAACAGGTGGCGTCGGCGGAGGCCACAATCTAAAAATCAGGTGCTGTTCGACACGCGGGATTTCGAACTTTTCCACCAGCCGTTCGAGGGCATGTTGGCGGTTCGTGTGCTGCGAGCGGCTGTCCGAAGCGATAGCTGAAAATTCCTTCGGCAGGTGCGTGATCTCGATGGCTGACTCCGTTTTATTGACGGGAACGCCGTTTGCTCACTGCCCGACCTCCGAGGGCGAGAAGGGCCAAGCCGGTGAGGACCACGGTGGAAGGCTCCGGCACCACGGAGGCGTCGAAGTATTGGTGGATGCCGGTTTCGTCGAAGACGAAGATATTGCCCTGCGGATCGGCATTGATGTAGGGCGAGATCCCCATGGGGAAGGCGTCGGGCGTGACCGGCTCCGGCGTGGTGGTGGCGCCGAGGTATTCCCCGGTGCTGCTGTCGTAGGCGGAGAAGCCTCCCAGCCCATCCCCCAGATACATCGTGCCGGTGGGGCCGATGGCAAACTGCATGTTCACCAGGTTGCTGCTTGCCTCCAGGGTGAACTGCGCGACTGGGGCGAAGGCATTGTCCGGATCCAGGCTCTGCACCCGGTTATTGCCAAAATCCAGCGCATAGAGCAGGCCGTCGGGTCCAAAGCTGGTGTATTTCATGTCGCTGAACTGCCCGGGGGCCGAGCCCGTGCCGCCAAAGCCAAAAGCGGGGGTGATATCGCCCGTATTGATGTCCACCAAGTAACTCCCCTCGGAAGGGAAAATCTGGGTGAAAATGAGCATTACCGGATTTGCCTCTGTGGACGAATAGCGGACGGAAGTGCCCACAATGTGGCCCACGGGCACGAAGACCCCATTGAATTCTTGAGTGTCAGTAAAATACCGATAAAGAAGATTTAAGGTAGCGCTCCAAATCAGAAGCTGTTCGCGGTTTTCCGTGCCTTGGCGAATCGTGGTAACATGGTTAAATTCAAGCGAACTGCTGAGCTTGAAGTCGGCGGGGAGTCGAGTGAATAAGTCCGGATCACGAGTGGCGGTGTAATTCCACAATCCATTATCGGAGTCGAGTATCCAGTTGATTGATGGTGACGCGTTGATCGGGTCCGTGGAAACGACGGGCGCAAAGGACGTGTCAAAGATGTAACCGTATGGCGAGAATTCGAGGGTGCGGACGTAGGAGATGGAAGGGTTCGGTGTCTGGGCTGCAGCCCTGGGTGCGACGATACCGCCCAGCGCCAGCGCGAGGCCAAGGCCAAAAAGGCGGAGCGTGGGTTTGGGCAAAACGGCCTGAGGTTGGATCATGGATATCTGATCGATACACATCTTGAGTTTGGGTGAATACCCCCTAAACAGGACCTGAAGGTATTTCTCTGGATGAAAAAAAACGGGGGCGTCCTGCCACAACCAGTCGCTGCGAAGAGAGGGAAACCCACCCGGGAGCAGTCGTTTCCACCGGGCGGGCTCGAAGCGGTCGATGCGCTTTGGAGCGAGGTGGAGGCCATCTCGCCGAACCGCATGGACGCGGCACTCGCGACCCTTGCCGCGGGTCTTCGCGGTCTGTTCCGGGCGGATAACGTCCATTGGATGGCGGCGGTGCGGGTGTTGCCTCCCCGGCAAAATCGCCGTGATTCGCTCCGCGGCTGGCGGTTGCGCGCCAGTTACGATCTCGTGCCCGATCCGCCGGAATACCGGGACTTCATTGCGTGGTGGTTTCAAAGCCACAACCGCGTCGATCCCGATTTCCAAATCGGGCTGGCCACGCAGGCGATGATTGCCGGCGCCGGGAAGTTCCGCGTGCATCGGATGCGCGATGGCTGGATCCCCTTCGCGAAGTTTCGGAGCAGCGAGCACTACCGCCTCCACTACACCGAGCTGGGCATCACCGACCGCATCTGGGTCGGCATTCCGCTCAATGCCAGCGCCGAGTCGGTTTTCCTCATCGACCGCTGCGGCGGGGCGCGCTTCACGGAGTCCGACGCCGGGCTGGCAGAGGTCTTTTTTCGGCGCAGCCGGGGTTTCCAAAGGAAGCTCCTGCTCAACCACGGCCTGCTGATCGCCGAGCGTCCGCTCAGTCCTGTCGGCCGCCGCGTGCTGGAGCGGCTGCTCTCCGGTTCGCCCGAAAAGGAAATCGCCGTCGCGCTGAAGCAGACTCCGGCCACCGTGCACAAATACGTGAAGACGATCTACGAGCAATTCGGCGTGAACAGCCGCGCCGCCCTGATGGCTCTCTGGCTTGGCGAGGGTTGACGCCGACCGCCGCGCCCGGCGCTGCGATCAGGACGACTCCCGCACCTTGCCGCGAAATTTCTTCGTCTCACCGCGGCGACGTTTGCCTTCGACGAGTTTGCGTTTCGTGGCGCGGGAACGTTTGGCCTTTTGCCGGCGGGACTTGGATAGCTCGGCCAGCCGCTCCTGCCGCTTCTCCTCCCGCCGCTTTTCGAAGAGTTCCACCAACCGCTCAAGCGCGAGTTGCCGGTTCATGGACTGCGAACGGCTGTCCGAAGCCGTCACCGACATGCCGGTCGGGACATGCCGGATCGTGCAGGCGGTGCTCACCTTGTTGACATGCTGGCCGCCGGGACCGCCGGACCGTGAAAAGGTTTCCTTCAGATCCTCCGGTTGGAGACCCGCCATCTGCATGCGACGCAGGAGCTTTTCATCGTAGGCCACGGAGAACTGTGGGGATGGAGCCTCCCTGCGGGCAAGCACTTCGCTGCTCCGTGATGCAGCCCTTGATGTTCCTCCATGGCTGCGGCATCTTGCGCGGGCTGTGAAGACTTTCCTTTCCTTCGCGCTTTTCCCCTTCATGACCATGGCTGCCGCAACTCCTCCAAAATCCTCCGACTCCTGGATCACCGACAAGCGGATTCCCGTCGCCTCCTTGGAGGAATTTCCTGCCGCCGCCGATCGTGTTGTTGCGGCGCTCGGGGACAAGGTGGAGCTGCTCGGGTTCGGCGAGGCCCTGCACGGGGGTGAGGAAATCCTCCGGATGCGCAACCGGATCTTCCAACAGCTTGTCGAAAAGCACGGCTACACGGCCATTGCCATCGAGAGCAGTTTTCCGCGTGCGAGGCTGGTCAATGCCTACATCCACGGACGCGGCCCCGCCGACTACAAGGACTTGCTGGACACCGGCTTCGGGAACGGCATGGGTCAGCTTGAGGCGAACCGCGACCTCGTGGAGTGGATGCGCGCCTACAACCTCGATCCCACCCATGCGACCAAGCTCAACTTCTACGGCTTTGACATTCCCTCGGGAAATGCCGGCATCGCCAGCCCCGGGAAGGTGCTTTCCTTCGTGGTCGATTACCTCGGCACCGCCGATGCCGAACGGGCGGAAAGCTTCCGCCAAAACATCCGCAAGCATCTCGGTGACGACGCGGCATGGGAAAATTCGGCGGTTTACATGGACCCCTCCAAATCCATCGCTCTCTCGCCTTCCGCCGCCGCGCTGCGGGTCGAGACCGAGGAACTCATCGCCGAACTCCGCTCCCGCCGCCCCGAGTTGGTCGCCGCAGGCGGCGATGACGCCTACCGTGAAGCGCTCCGCCATGCGGAGATCGCCCGCGAGCTGCTCAATTTCCATGCCGCGATGGGTTCACGGAAGCCCGGGCAGTCCCCGGCCGTCGTCCTCGGGACGCGCGACGCCTCCATGGCCGACAACCTTGTTTACATCGCGGACCGCGAACGGCCGCGCGGGAAAGTCCTCGTCTTCGCCCACAACAGCCACCTCCAGCGCGGCCTTGCGTCATGGCCCGGACAAAAATACTGGGGCACCGACGACGATTGCCGCTGGTGGCCCGCCGGCGCCCACCTCGCGGAAATCCTCGGTCCGCGTTACGCCGTCATCGCGTCCGCCGTCGGCGTGTCCCCCGACAACGGCATCGGCGAGCCCGAGCCCGGAACCCTCGAGGCCAAGCTTGCCGCCAGCGGACATGACACCCTCCTCGTTCCCATCCGTGATGCCGACTTCGGAGAGGTGCCAACTCGCAGCGGCAGCATGAAAAATCCGACGTATGTCCCGCTCGACGCGAAGGCCGCGACCAACTTCGACTGGATCGCCTGGTTCGCGAACACCACCTACAATCTCGGCGGTCCGCCACTGCAAACCTGGGATGCCAAGCCGGATCAGGAGCAACCATAGCGGCATTTTTTGGTAGGGGCGTGTGTCCTCACACGCCCGAAGTCGGCCCACCTCCGGGATCCGCGGACGCAGCCAACTTCGTCGACGTCCGTTATGCCTGTTGCTGTGTGTAAAACCCTCTCGGCGAAACAACGCGTATGGGAAGTTGGGCGATGTCCAAGAGGTCACGATCTCCAGTCACCAAGACATCGGCCGGGACGGCGACGGCAAAGGAAACAATGGGAACACCCTCAGGGTCCCGGGTCGGGATGCCAATCTCGGGCGAGCTGGATGGGTTCACGACGAAGCCGCCAAGAAAATCGCCACGAAAGGCAAGCCCGATAGAATGTGCAAATCCGACGGGAAATTCTTCAGAGAGGTCGATTGATGTCGGGAGGACATATAATTCTCGAACGTCCGTGGTCAGCCATGCCGCGTAGCGGCATTGGCTGGACCACCTTGTTGGGCTTTTGGATCGCTCAATATATGCGTTTCCATTTCTTAAATGCTTGAATGTCCAAAGAAGTAAGAGCAAACCATTCTCCTTCCTTACGCTTAGATGCAAAGCGTGTATGCCAATAGGCTTCGATGCCAGACGGATCGTCCGTCTGTATGTAATGAATGGGTTCGAGCTTCTCTGGAAGCTGGAGGGAAATTTCCCCTTCTCTTCGGAGGGGATTGAATGTCTTGCCAATCTTATATTCCTTTCTGGAACCATGTTTGATCAGATAAACATATCCGACTTTAATGCTGGGCAGCAACTCCTCTGGTAAGGGTGTTTTTTCGGATTTCTTTGCGGCTAAGCATAAAGAGAGAATGTCTTCAAAACCTTTGTGCTCTTGACAGTATTCTGCCGCTTTTAAAATTAATTTCTGCTTTGGTCCGAGACGGCTAAATACAGTGCGACTGGGGAAGTCTCGATCTTGCCGAGCCTTCATTATCAGCTCTGCATCTACTGGGATATGGCCGAGTTCTCTGATAAGCCCTACAAACTTTTCGATTATTTCTGTGGAGGAATAGGCTTCAGCCATTTGGTTGGGTGTGAACCCGGCTTCGCTCAGTGCGTCACTCCAACATGCCCAGTATCTACCATACCAATCTGATTTCTTAATTTCTGTTTCGGCATGAAATCTCTGTCGACCCAGCGGAACTCCATTGTTGGCCTCGGCTGTGCGCTTGATCTCGGCCATTATGTGTTCTTTATTCATTAATTTATTTTTGCCCAACGTCCCCAGTCACCTATCCCGCTTGCTTCTGGCATCCGAGCCTGCTCCGCAGGCGAAATGCCAGAAG
>JACSRX010000056.1 GCA_014879535.1 Chthoniobacterales bacterium | reverse complement strand
CAGGCCGTGCAGGGTTTGCCGTTGGCGGAAGGCGACCGCGGGGAGATGCAGCTTCGGGAACCTTCCGATGACGTGCCGCCGGGAGAAGCCGGCGTGGCCGTGGAACTGCAGGATGCCTCGGGCAGGGAGCTCGCATCCGTCGTGCTTGGAAAAACCCATTACACGGCGCAGGCCGGAATGCCGCCGGAGACCGGCGGCTCGGCGACGGGGCGCTATGTCCTGGCCGGGGGGCAGACGGGGAGCGCCTATCTCACCGGGGAAGCCTTCGCCGGCCTGCAGACCACCCCGGCGGCATGGATTGACCAGACATTCGTGCGTCCCGGCACGGCACGCCGGATCGAGGTGAAGGCCGCGGGCAAGGACCGATCATGGGCTTTGGAGCGCAAGGATACGGGCGCCGCGTGGGGGCTGGCGGGCGTCCGAAAAAATCAGTCGCTCGACAGCACCAAGGTGCTGAGCATGGACTCCCTCCTGAACGGCATGACGGTGGCCGACGCCCCCGACGGACCGGAGGATGAGAGGGTCAAGCCGCTGCAGGAAACCCCGGTCGTCATCACCGTGGACTCCTTCGACGGCGTGCGGCACCGCTTCAGCGTCGGCGAGTGCACGGGAGACAATCTCCCGGTGCGGGTGGATGTTGCGGTTTTGCCGTCGGCGCCAGGCATGACGGCGACGGAGGAACAGGCCAAGGCACACGGCGAAAAGATCAAGGAGGCCGCGCGCTTCGCGGACAGGCCGGTTTTCATTCCTCGCCATTTCTTCGAGCCGTTTTTCGTCACCCGTCCATCGCTGATCACAGGTTCGAGCCCGGCCAAAAGGCCCTGAGGATCCTCCCGGCAAAAGAACACGCCGCCGGGCCCGTGGGGCCGCGGCGGCGTGCGGTGGATTGCTCTGCGGACAAGCCGCGGCTTGTTATTCTGCGTCCTTTTTCGGCGCAGCCTTTTTCGCCTTGGTGGCAGGTTTCTTGGCCTTCTTTTCCTCGGCGGGTTCGGCGGCCTCGACGACGGCGGTGTCCACCCACTCGAGAACGGCCATCGGGGCGCTGTCGCTCTTCCGCGGTCCGAGCTTGATGATGCGGGTGTAGCCGCCGGCACGGGCGGCCGAGCGCGGGGCGATTTCCTCGAAGAGTTTCTTCACCGCAGCCGGCTGGTGCAGCACGGCGATCGCCGTGCGGCGCGCATGCAGGGTGCCTTTCTTTCCGAGTGTGACCATTTTCTCGGCGAGCGGACGCGTGGCCTTGGCCTTCGCCAGGGTCGTGCGGATGCGCTGATGGATGATCAGGCTGCAGACCTGGTTGGCCAGGAGCGCATCGCGGTGCGCCTGCGAACGGCCGAGTTTGACGGTTTTATTCTGGTGCCTCATGGCGATCGGTTACTTTTTGCTGGTGGCGGTATCGTCGGACTCCTCCGCGGCGTCCGCCGACACGGCGGCTTCGGTGGAGAGTTCGATGAGACCGGGCTCGAATTTCTGACCGAGGCCCAAGCCGAGTTCCTCGAGCTTGTCCTTGATCTCGTTGAGGGACTTCTTTCCGAAGTTGCGGTATTTCAACATCTCGGCTTCCGACTTCATGGCGAGTTGGCCGACGGTGGTGATGTTCGCATTGTTGAGGCAGTTCGCGGCGCGGACACTCAACTCGATTTCGTTGACGCTCATGTTGAGCAGCTTCCGCAGCTTGGCGTTCTCCTGGCTCACCGCCTCCGGTGTCTGGTCGAACTCGACCTGCGAGTCGTCGGTTCCGACGAACACGTCGAGGTGGTGGCGGAGGATCGCCGCAGACTGCAGGAGCGCGTCGTCGGGGGTGATGCGACCGTCGGTCCAGATCTCGAGGAGCAGCTTGTCGTAGTCGGTGCGCTGCCCGACCCGGGTGTTGGCCACGGCATACTTGACGCGGGTGACGGGAGAGAAGATCGAGTCGATGGCGATGACGCCGATCGCCTGATCGGGCGTCTTGTTCTCGTCGCCGGTGGCGAAGCCCCGGCCCTTGCGCACGTTCATCTCGATGGAAAACTTCATTTTCTTGTCGAGTGTGGCGATGTGCTGCGCGGGGTTGAGGACCTCGCACTTGTTGGTCGATTCGATGTCGCCGGCGGTGACGGCGCCTTCCTTGTTCACGCTCAGCACGACACGGTGGGTGTCGTGGTCGTGGGTGTTGAATTTTACCTTCTTGAGGTTGAGGATGATTTCGACCACGTCCTCAACGACGCCGGGGATGGTCTGGAACTCGTGTTGCACGCCATCGATCTGGATCGAGGTGATGGCGGCTCCCTCCAGGGAGGAGAGCAGCACGCGGCGCAGGGAGTTGCCGACGGTGTGTCCGTAGCCGGCCTCGAAGGGCTCGGCCACGAAGGCGGCATAGGTTTCAGTGGCGGTCTTCTCGTCCTTGACGAGAGACTTGGGCATTTCAAAGCGTCCGAGACGAACGGGCATGGTATGTGATGGATGATTCGCCGGGTTACCCTTGACGCGTTTGACCCCGCCGACGAGGCGGCGGAACCCAAGGACCAACGGCGCATTTTGTGACGCGCGACCGGTCAATTTAGCCGCCCGCGGCTGCCGGGCAAGGAAAAAGTCCGCTGGGGGATCAGGCCGGGACCGCCTCACCGGCGGCTTCTGCGACCCCGGCGAGAGGGACCCCGCTTTCGCCGACCCTCGCCAGAGTGAGGCCGTTCATCAAGGGAACCGCGGCGGCCATTTCCTTGAAGACGCCGTCGAGGGTCTGCGGGGTCTCGACCCCGAGGGCGCGCAGGAGATCGGAGAGGATGTCGAAGTCGTCGCGTGCATCACCGGGAGGCTGGATGGCGCGGTTCAGGCGCTGGAGGCGGCCCTTCACGTTCACCATGGAACCCCGCTTTTCCGCAAAGCCGGCTCCCGGAAGGACGGCTGCAGCGATCTTGGTCGCGGTGTTGGGGAGGATATCCAGGCAGACGAGAAGGTCGAGGCGTGCCAACTCCTCCTCCGAGAGACCGAGGTGGCGGGGATCCTCGCCGAGACAGAGCAGGGCCTTGACCTTGCCGTTGCGCACGGCGGTCGCGATTTCGTGCGACTTCGCACCGGGCGTCCGCGTGATGCCGAGCATTGTTGCACCACGGGTGTTCGGGTTGCCGTCGTTGCAGACGAGGATGCCATCCGCAGATTGCGGGCGCGCCACGATTTCGTGGAGGGTGGTGCCGAGGTGACGGGCGATGCGGCCGGCGAGCCAGAGTTCCTCGTTGGTCATGCGTCCGGAGGCGAGGAGGGCGGATTCTCCGGGGGCCGTGGCGGAAAGCTTTCCCGCGATGTGAGCGATCGCGCGCGGCCACGTGGAGGGGCGAAGCTGGCCGTCTTCGCGCAGCGCGGGGGCCGTGAGGCGGTCTTCGCGGCTCAGGTAGGCGTAGTTGAGGCGCCCGTGGTCGCACATCCAGTAGGAATTGACGGCATCGTTCTGTCGGGGGGTCTGGCGGATGATCCCGTTTTCACGGGTGCTGATGACGGAGTTGCATCCCGTGCCGCAGGAGGTGCAGATGCTTTTCGTCTCGCGGAGGAACCAGACCCGCATCTTGAAGCGGAAGTCCTTGCTCGTGAGCGCGCCGACGGGGCAGATATCCACCGTGTTGAGCGAGTAATTGCTGTCCAGCCTCTGCCCCGGATGCACCGTGAGCGTGGTGTGGCTGCCGCGGTCCACGAACCCGAGCACGTCGTCGTGGGCGACCTCCTGCATGAAGCGGATGCAGCGCGAGCAAAGGATGCAGCGCTCGTCGTCGAGCACGATGTGCCGCCCGATGTCCTGGCGCTTGGGCTTCTTGACCTTTTCCTCGTGGAAGTTGGACCCGCCGTTCCCGAACTCGACGGCGAACTCCTGGAGGCGGCACTCGCCCGCCTTGTCGCAGATGGGGCAGTCGAGCGGGTGGTTGATGAGGAGGAATTCCATCACGCCCTTGCGGCAGTCCTCCGCGAGCGGGGAATCGGTGCGCGCCGCCATGCCCTCGGAGATTTCCAGGGCGCAGGAAATCTGGGGCCGCGGCGACCATGCGATCTCGGGGCGTCCGTCGGGGCCGAGGACCGGCTGGCGGTTGGCATCCAGCTTCGGGGAACCGGTCTCGATGAGGCACATGCGGCAGTTGCCGGGGGAGGTGAGCGCGGGATGGTAGCAGTAATGGGGGACGAAACTCCCGCTCTGCATGCATGCCTCGATGAGCCGTGTGCCCTTGGGAAACTGGCGCCACTCGCCATTGATCTGCACGTTGACCATCGTGGTGCCGTTTGCGCTCATGAGTCGGAGAATGATGAAGGAAAAATCACGCCCAGAATGGACGGATCGGGCGCGCGGGAAAAGACGAAAGCGTCCGTGGCACGAAAGCGCGGGTGTGCCGTGTGATTTGTCGTGGGGTGCCGGCCGCGCCGCGGGAGGAAGACATCAAAAGCTCAGTTCCGAACCGAGGTAAACGATGCTTTGGTTGTAGTCCCGCTCAAAGTTCGAATCGGTCGACATGAGGGTCGTGTAGGCGTAACCGGCGAGCACCGACCAGACGCGGTTGACTTGGAAGTTCACGTTCAGGCCGGTGTTGAAGACGTTGTCGTAGAAGTCGGGGAGGTTGCTGTCGGGCTGCGTGTAGTAGTTGTTCTGGTAATTGAAGAACGCGTTGGCGGAGATGCGGCGGGTGAACTGGCGGGCTGCGCTCAAACCGAGCAGCAATTGCTGTCCTTGGTTGTAGAAGGAAAGGCCCGAAGCCGTGGTCCCGTAGCGGGCCTGCAGGCCGAGCAGGGTGTTTTTCCCCGCGGCGTATTCGAAGCTGACCTGACCGAACGGTCCGATGTAGATGTCGCTGCCGCTGCTGGCATCCGGGGCCGGGTTCTGGTTGAAGCGCTGCTCGGCGCCGCCGCGCACGCTCAGGGTTGACCGGGGGTTGAGCGTGTGGTCGAAGCCGAGGAGGGCGAAGTTGCCGATGCTGTCGAGATCCTTGGCGGTGTAGTAGTTGCGCGTGTCGAAGCGGTATTCGGCCACCAAGGCCGTGGTGGGCTTCCACAGGAAAAGGAACTGCTGGCTGACAGTCTGTTCGAAACGGCCTTGGATGTCGTTTTCGTCCTGGTCGGAGAAGTAGTAGATGCGCGGGTTGTAGGCGGTCACCGTGGCGAGCTTGGGCAGCCACAGGTATTTCGCGGCGAGGGTGGAATTGCTGATGAGGTAGTCGCCCAGGTAGGAATTCGGTGCGCCCGCGGTGGTGAAGTCAGGTTGAGAGAGGAAGGCGGTGAATGTCTCGAAGGAGATGTCCAGCCGCGGGGTGGCTGCGTAGTCGGCGCTCAACGTGAGCATCAGGGTGGGGAAGATCCCGTCATTCTCCAGATCGACATTGTTGTAATAGAATGTGAGGCCCCCCGAGAGGTCGGCGCTCAACTTGAGCCGGGAGTTTCCGAAGTCGTAACCGATGCCCGCGGCGATTTCGGTGTAGAGGCTTTGCGTGGGGTTGCTCGAGGCGGCGTTCACGTTGCTGTTGTAGCCTTCGTAAACCGCGAAGCTGAAGCGGAACGGCCGGCGCTCGAAGCGGCCTTCGCCGATGTCGGGAACGCTCTCCCCGAAGACGTCCGAAGAAACGAACTCATCGGGCGGAAGGGGGGTGGGAAGAAGGACGGGTTCGTCGGCGATGTTGGAGGAGGAGCGCG
>JACSRX010000066.1 GCA_014879535.1 Chthoniobacterales bacterium | reverse complement strand
TCTGGCATTTCGCCTGCGGAGCAGGCTCGGATGCCAGAAGCGAGCAGGGATGCGGTGACGGAGGACGTTAGGCAGAAGAGCACGCAGCGCACCCATGAAGATGAATCGCCTCATCCCGATGCTGCCGGTGAAGAGCATCCCCGCGAGCGTCACATTTTATCAGAAGCTCGGCTTCAGCGTTGAGCAGCGGAACGATCATTGGGGATGGGCCATGCTTCGCTTCGACGAGTGCCGCATAATGCTCGATCAGTCCATCAATCGGCATCCCGACGCTCCACGCCAATCGGTTCTCTACCTTTATCCCGAGGACATCGCGAAGTATCACGAGCAGGTGCGAGATGCCGGATTACCGCTTCCAGCGTTAGACATCACCTTCTATGGCATGAAGGAGTGTCGCATCGATGACCCAGATGGGAATCGACTTTGGATCGGGCAAGCCGACACGAAAAATGCCCAACAAGATTAGATGAGAAGGCAGAGAGCCACTGAGCGTGGAGACGCGCTTGGTAGACTTGAAGCCTATGAAGAAGACAACCGTTAGGAAGCAGAGGAAAGTCACGATCGGATTGGACCTTGGCGGCCGGCGGCACACCTATTGTGTGCTCGATGGGTGTGGCGAAGTCATCGAGCAGGGCAGCATGGCCAGTGATCGCGGGGCGTTGGTGGTGATGGCCCGCAAGCATTCGGGGTCCACGGTGATCATGGAGGCAGGGATGCACAGCCCGTGGGTGAGCCGATATCTGCAGGGTTTGGGGATGAAGGTGGTGGTGGCCAACCCGCGCAAGGTGCGTGCCATCTACCAGAACGAACGCAAGAGCGACCGGCGCGACGCGCAGATGCTGGCACGGATCGGGAGGATGGACGTGAAGCTGCTGCATCCGGTGGTTCATGGCAGCGAAGAGGCGCAGCAGGACATGGTCAGCATCAAGCTGCGGGACACGCTGGTGCGCATCTTCGATTACCTCGAGTGCTTCTATAACCGTCGCCGCCGTCACAGCTCCCTTGGCCACATCTCCCCGCTCGACTTCCTCTCTCGCCACTTCCAATCCCATCCACACCAACTAACCTAACAAAAAATCCCGCTGCCCTTGCGCAGTCCACTTTATCGGGGGAAGACCACGCAGGCCGGGTCGCTGAGCTTGGGTCGTTCGCAGAAAATATCGCTTGACGACACGCACGCAATCACGGACGCTTCTCGCATGCAGACAGTCACAGCCACAACAGCACGATCCATGATTTACAAGCTCCTTGACGTTGCCTCGGACTCGCACGAGCCAATTCAGATCACTGGTAAGCGGTCCAGTGCTGTTCTTGTTGCCGAGGACGACTGGCGCGCCATTCAGGAAAGCCTTTATTTGGTCTCGATTCCTGGCATGAGGGAATCCATTCGTGCTGGACTCGCCACCCCAGTTTCCGCGTGTGCCAAGAAGCTTGATTGGTGAAATACCTCCTCGTCTTCACCAAGCAAGCGCAGAAGGACGCCAAGAAGCTTGCAAGCGCTGGGCTGAAACCGAAGGCTCAATCTTTATTGGATATTCTGGCCAATGATCCTTTCCAGAATCCTCCCCCCTACGAGAAGCTCATCGGCGATCTTGCTGGTGCATATTCCCGAAGAATCAATATTCAGCACAGGCTTGTCTACGAAGTGCTCAAAACGGAGCGCGTAGTGAAAGTGCTGCGATTGTGGACTCATTACGAATAAAAAGGCGAACAGGCCGATGGACCGAATCACCATGCCTGCGGCACTTTTGGCACGTCGGCCGCGGAGCAGCCTTTGGTGCCAAAAGCAAGTGGTGATCGGTCATCGGGGACGTTGATATGGCTGCGTTTTTGTCAACAGGCAAAGCGGGGTTGTGGCGAAGATAGTTCTCCGCCGTGGCGCGTGGTGGACCGGGGGCAGGAGTCAGGCACGGATCCTTCGGGGTGAGTTATGTTCCCGGCGGTTTGTCTGCTGATATTCGTGGGCTGCCCCGCGCGGAGCGCGGGGCCTATCCAACAAGGTTTTTGTTCACCGCGACCCTATCCGCATTCTCGGCTCGCGCTCTGGTCCCGTTGTGGCGGGCTTGGCGCTTAACGTCCTCGCGGGCTGGTCACCGGGATCCGGGCCTGACTGCTGCTCTCGGGGGTTCTCGGCATGAAATATCCCTTGCGGCAGCCGAGTATTTCGGTATATTTTCCATACCGCATGGAGTTCGAGTATGATCCAACCAAGAGCCAGACCAACAAGGAGAAGCACGGCATCGATTTCGACGAAGCCCAAGGTCTCTGGCTGGATGAAGATCGGGTCGAGTTTCCGGCCCGCAGCGACACCGAGGAACGCCATGCACTGATTGCGAAAAATGATGAGAAGATATGGGTTGCCTTTTTCACGATGCGCGAAACTGCAATTCGGATCATTTCCGTGAGGCGAGCCCGAGAGAACGAGGAAAGGACATATTATGACAGCTGAACAACTGGACGAGATTTTTGACAAAGGAGAAGAAGATATTCTTCCTTATCTGGATTTGGCCAAGGCTGTCCGGCCTGGACACCAAGCCAAGCGGGTCAATGTAGATTTCCCTTCTTGGATGATTTCCCGATTGGATTTTGAGGCGGATCGTCTTGGCGTTCCGCGACAATCTTTGATCAAGGTCTGGATTGCGGAGCGTCTGGCTACTGCAAAAAAAATAAAGCCGAACAATGCGATGCAGGTTCTTAATCAAGGGGAAAAGCACAAAACTCCCCGGGACCGCCCCTGAGGATCATTTTTCGTCCATGGAGGGGAACTTGCGCGCGTTGCCAGGACTTCGGGAGCAGGAGGCGGGGTTGCGTCTGGCCAAGAAGCATGCCGTGGTGCTGTTCACGATTTGGAAACGCCGGGAACCCCATCAACCGTTCCCCGCCTTGGCCTGAAAGCGTTTCCCATGTTCTGACGGTGCCTTGTGGACATCCAACCCGATCCAGAATATTTTTTCCACGAACCAAGGCCGCGGCAACTTGGAGGGCGACATGAGTGACACAAAGCGCTATCGGACTTTCGCCGAGTTCTACCCGATTTATTTGAGCGAGCATCAGAACGCCACGTCGAGGAGGTTGCATTTTGTCGGCACCAGCATCGCCCTGGTCCTTGTGATTGTTGCACTCCTTTTCGGGCGTTGGTGGCCAGTTCCTGTCGCGCTCCTGCAGGGCTATGCATTCGCCTGGGTGGGCCACTTCTTCTTCGAGCGCAACAGACCTGCGATGTTCAAATACCCGCTGTTCAGCTTCATGGGCGACTGGCGGCTGTGGTGGGAGATCGTTGTTGGCAAGCGGGCGCTGTAGCAGGTAAATGGGGGCGGCACGACGCCCAGCCATTCCCTCCGCCCATGTCGAATGTTCGGGATGGGGCAACACCATGGAACCCCTGTCATCGACCATCCACGCGGCCAATCATGCGCTGATCGAAGAAGGCAACGCCGAGGCGATCCCGGACTATTTTGCCGCCGATTATGTGGCGCACCTTACCGGTCAGGATTTGGCGGGCGGGCACAAGCTGATCCGTGGAATGCTCGACCTGTATCAACGCGCCTTTCCGCATCCCGAGGTGGAGGTGGAGATTCTGGTGGAGGGGACGGATCGCGTTTCCTGGCAGCGGACGATTCGCGCCAAGCAGGAAGGCGCGTTCAAGGGCTTCCCGGCGTCCGGGCGTGACATCGTGTGGCGCGATGTGGTGACCAGCCATTTCCGGGATGGTCTGATCGCCGAGGAATGGGTCATCTCGGATCTTGCGGAGCAGCTTCTGCTTTCAAGGAAGAAGTGACAGGAGGCGATCAAGCGCGGTGACCCTGAAGCTCTGACAACCAGCCATGATGTCCCGGACCGCCCTTGCAATCGTCACCGCAGCCATTTCCGTGGTGGCAACCTCCGCGCTTTGGATCGGGGGCATCGTCGTCGCGTATCGATACTTTGTCGGCGATCCGCCGCCGTTTGTGATTGCCATCGAGGCGCCGGGCGAGACGACGTTGGGGGAGATCATCACGTTGAGCGCGCGGGTGTCAAATCCCACGGAAGAGCGACTTCAACTCGGGAGCATCGATGTGTATGACTCGTTGCTTGATGGTTTTGCCGTGGTTCAAATCGAGCCCGCACCGGATGAAGGTGATCACACGCTGGATTTTTCGACGTTTTATTTTTCGAAGACCCTCGCACCGGGTGAAACATTTGGTTTTTCAATTGTGCTGAAGGCCGTTCAGCCGGGTGTTTGGACGGGAGATGTGGACTTCTGCACCCCCTCGGAGAAGTTCGTGACATCCTCCGTGACGATCCGGGTGAGGGCCGAGCCGGAAGGCCCATCGAACGGGAGCCCGTCGGTTCGCCCGGAGACAAATCAGGCATCCTCGGCGGACGGATCGCGTCGATGACCATTGGTGTTCGGCCCTGAGAGAAAAATTCAGACCATGAACAATGACAAACTGCCGCGGATGCACAACATGGGCATCGTTGTGGAGGATCTTGACGGGGCGATCGCGTTCTTCTCCGAGCTGGGCCTCGAAACCGAGGGGCGCATGCCCATCGAGGGCGAGTGGGCCGGACGGGTCACCGGGGTGCGGGACCAGCGCGTCGAGATCGCCATGATGCGCACCCCCGACGGCCACGGGCGCCTCGAGATCGCGCGGTTCGACGCCCCCGCCATCGCCTCCGACCACCGCACGGCCCCCGTGAACTCGTTGGGATACCTGCGCGTCATGTTCACCGTCGGGGACCTCGCCGACACCGTCGCCCGGCTCGGAAGGCTCGGCGCGTCGGTGGTCGATGAAATCGTCGATTACGAGGGCATCTACCGGCTTTGCTACCTGCGGGGTCCCGAGGGAATTCTCATTGGACTTGCCCAGGAAATCCGGCAAGAAGGTTCCGTTTCCCCATGATGAAGCCAAGGCCAAGCCCGTCGGTGGACCCAGCGTCGCTTCGCTCAACGGATCACGGGAAGCGCCGGCAACAATGAACACACCGCCATGACACTCGCGCTCGGAATCCCCGCATGGTCTGAACTGGTTCTTTTTGCGCTGGTGCCTTTTCTCATCTGGATCGTTGCCCTGATCTCGCATGTCCGACGCCGCGATTATCCGGACACGGACAAGATCATTTGGACGATCATCCTGTGCACGCTGAACATCCTCGGCGTGGTTCTTTACTGGTTTTTCGCGCCCCGAGGAGCCGAGGAAAGGGTTCTCACGGAGGAGGAGCTCAAGGAAAAATTCAATCGGGGAGCATGAAACCAACCTACCTCGTTCTGCGCACCTTGGGCGTTGCCGCGGCCGCTTGGATTCTCCTGGGCCTCGTGTCCGGCTACATGCAGATGCATGAGCAGATGTCGGGATTCTTGCCGGGTTCGATTGCGCAGGAGGCGAACCCCTGGGGATTCTTTTTCGCCGGGGCAATTCCCTGCGCCATCCTCGTCGTGGTTCTTCTGCTTCCCTATGGGCGCCTTTCCACATCCGTCCGGATGGCCTGCATCGCCGTGCTTTGCCTTGCCGTCGGGTTCGTGGGCTGGAGTTTTCTTCGGCCGTTCACGACGATCAGCGGATTTCATTGGCACGCGATGCCGATGGCGACGTGGCTGGCATTGACCGGATACCTTGCCGTGGTCGGCAGCCAGATCACCGCCATCATCCTGGCCAGAAAATGGTCGAACGGGGCGCCCAAACCCGCGCCCGAGGTCGGTCCCGCAGGTGCGGGACCAGCCGACCCTACCGCCCGCGGGAAAATGGGCCATGACACTTCTTAATCCGCGATCCCAAAACCGGAAGGGCGGCCCCCATTTGAAGGTGGGCGGGGACGCTCCCCGATGCCAGGGTCCGGGCAACGGAAACCAGCCCATGGGCTTCTCACTGCATATCCAGCGCGCCAACGGGCGCGAGGCCGATCTCGTCGAGGTGGATCTTCCGATGGCGATGGAGGCTTTCCTCGCCATTCCGTGGAAGGAGGAAATTTCGGAATGGGACAAGGTGCCGGATGAGGAGAGGGAATCGAGGCGCCCGCTTTACCAAATCTTCGATGACTCGGGAAACGCGCTGCATGTCACGGCGTATTCCGAGGACAAGCTGGGGGTGGCTTACACGTTTCCGCAACCGGCCTCCCCGTTCGGCGTGAGCTACGAGGAGGACGAGGGATACCTCGCAACCGATCAATACCCCCGTGCCGAACTCAAGGGCCTCTTCGAGTGCTTCTTCGCCTCGGACAGGCAGGCGATGCGCTCGCTCCTCGAGCGCTATCCGATGGCGCAGGAAGGGCAGGAACATTCCTGAGATTCATTCCGCAAATGCCGCACCATGCTGATCCGTCAGTCCATTCTGAAGTTGATCGCCGCCGGGAAGGTTGAGTGCGCGTTCCGGCGGTGGGAACGTCCGACGGTGAAGACGGGAGGCACATTGATGACCCCGATCGGGGTGCTTCGCATGGATGCGGTTGCGAAGGTCCCGCTTGCTTCCATCACCGCGCGGGATGCGCGCAAGGCGGGCTACGACACCAAGGACGCGCTGCTGGCCGATCTGGCGGCGCGTGATCACGGCAGCATCTACCGGATCGACCTGCATTTCGAGGGTGCGGATCCACGCATGGCCTTGCGACAGAAATCGGACTTGTCGTCCGGGGAGATCGCGGAGCTTCGCGCGAAGCTTGCGCGTTTCGATGCTTCGAGTCCCCACGGGGCTTGGACCCGGCGCGCCATGGAAGCGATCCGGAGGCGCCCGAGGGAGAAAGCGTCGGATCTCGCCGCCGGTCTGGGCGTTCCCAAGGAGTGGCTCAAGACCAGCATCCGGAAGCTCAAGAACCTCGGCCTCACGATCAGCCATGAGCCCGGCTACGAATTGAGCCCGAGGGGATTGCGGCTGCTCGAGGATTTGGTGCGGCCATGAGGTGTGGGCGCCCGTATTCTGGCCGCAGGGTGTGAAGTTTCTCGCGCTCGGAGGCCGGTTGCGCAAGAACGTCGGGATGACCGGGGCCGAGCGAGATGCCGTCCATATCCTTTGGGACGAGCTCTCGGATTTTCCCGTGGCCCGGACTGATGACGCGCTGGTTCATCTGCTGAAGTCGATCTGCGGACTGATCGACGCGGGCAACGCCTACTGGATCGGCGGGCTGCGGATGAATCCCTCGTCGGCCGGAGATCCGTTGTGCGGATGGCGACCGCGGGCAAACCGTTATCTCTACCCCGCGGCGATCCACGAGGAGGCCTACCGTGCGCAGGTGGCCAAGTGGAACCGCCGGGAGGTGGACATCTCCTACACGCGGGCGCTGCGGGACGTGGGCAAGTTCCGTTCCTACCGGCTCCGCCGCGAGTTGCCGGCGAGCTGGTTCGAGGGGCCTTACTACAAGATCTATTTCGCCTCGCGCGGCTTTCATGACTCCTGCTTCGTCACGTTTCCCCTGCATGCGGATTGCGAGTCGTATTTCGCATTCCACCGGGTCGAGACCGGGGACAACTTCACCGCGGCCGAGGAGGCCTTGGCGGCTTATGCCCTGCGGGGAGTCAAATGGTTCCACCGGCAACTTGTGCTCAGTCATGGAGTGCAGTTGGCCGAAGGGCCGCTCACGGCCATGCAGCGCCGCATCGCGCACCTGCTGCTCACCGAGCGCAGCGAGAAGGAGATCGCCGGGGAGGTGAGGCAATCGCCCCACACGACGCACAAGCACATCACGGAGATTTTCCGGAAATTCGGCGTCAACAGCCGGGCGGCGCTCACCGCGCTCTGGCTGGGGCAGAAGCCGTGAACGGGAGGCGTCCACCCGGCCCGCAGACTCACCTGATTAGGCCATATCCAATCCGACCTGTCCGGCTACACTCCGCAGTGCTGCCGGCAACGGGGTGATCCCGTTTCGGCGGGAATCCACCACCGCCATGAAAAACATTGCCTGCCATCTTGCCGCGGTCGTCGTCCTGATTTCTGCAGCTCAAGCGGACAGCCTTTGGAAGGGCGGGACAGGGCCGTGGAATGTGGGGACAAACTGGTTCGGTGATAATGTGCCGGATTACAGTTCCGTCGTCCTGATTGACGCCGGCACGGCCACGCTCGCCACCGGTGTCAACGGGGCGGGCTACACACTGCTCCTTGACGGCGGCAATCTGCTCGTGGATGGCGGGATTCTTCATCTCGACAGCGAAAGCATTCTGGGAGACGCGGCGTCAACCACCGGGGTGGCCACGGTCAATGGAGGGGAGTGGGTCAGCCTGCAGTATTTGACGATTGGAAATTTCGGCTCTGGCACTCTTTATCTCAACGGCGGTGTCGTCGCCTCATCTTATGCTGAAATCGGCTTGGGAGCCGCCGGGAGCGGCGCGGCTCATGTCTCAGGGGGGAGATGGGAGACCGTGGCCAAGCTTTCCGTGGGATATTTTGGCTCGGGAACGCTCGCCATCAGCGGATCCGGTGAGGTCGTCAATGCCGTGACGGCCATCG
Organism: Chthoniobacterales bacterium; assembly: GCA_014879535.1. Taxonomy (GTDB): domain Bacteria; phylum Verrucomicrobiota; class Verrucomicrobiia; order Chthoniobacterales; family JACTMZ01; genus JACTMZ01. The sequence continues at coordinate 17,047 of JACSRX010000066.1, read as the reverse complement.
GGGACCGGGCAGGCTCGACCGGCATGGTCACGCTGTCCGGCGGCGTGCTGCACACCGGCCAAGTGATGGAGGAGAGCGGTTCGGGGAGCCTCACTTTCAACGGGGGCACCCTGCGCGCCTCCGCCAGCTCCACGAATTTCATCTCCGGCTTCGAATCGGGAGATGTGATGATCCATGCTGGCGGGGCGTTCATTGACAGCGGGGGATTCTCCGTCGCGAGTTCCGTCGGTCTGGGTGGCGGCGGCGTCCTCACCAAGCAGGGATCCGGCACGCTCACCCTCGCCGGGAACAACACCTACACGGGAGGCACCGTCGTCAACGGCGGCGTGCTGGAATTGAGCGGCGGCATCATCAATCACGGCAGCACCGCCCTGCAGGTCGCAAATCAGGTCGGCGGCACGGGGGCGATGGTCGTTTCCAGCGGCGGCTGGGTGACCAGCGGGGGCTCCAGCCAGATCGCCTCGCCGCTCGACTCCACCGGCTCGATGACCGTCACCGGTCTCGCCTCGCAATGGACCGTCACCGGAAACCTCGTGGTCGGCAATTTCGCCAATTCCAAGGGCACGCTGACCATCGATACGCTGGGGCTGGTGAGCGTGGGGGCCGGCACCGGCACGCTCACGCTGGCGCAGAATGCCTTGGGACCCTCGCTCTCCGAGGGCACCCTCAACATCGGTGCGGGCGGTGCGGCGGGCACGCTGCAGGCCGCGGAAGTCACCGGCGGCGCGGGCACGGCGGCGGTGAATTTCAACCACACGGGGGCCCATACCTTCGCCCCGCGACTCACCGGCTCGCTCTCGCTGAACAAGCTCGCCGCCGGCACGACCACGCTCACCGGCAGCAACACCTACACGGGCGGCACGACCGTCAGCGGGGGCGTGCTCGCCTTGGGGGGAGCCGCGTCGATCGCGGACAGCAGCGGCGTGGATGTCGGCGTCGGCGCAACATTCGACATCTCAGGCCTCACGAACGCGGGCACGGCGATCAGGAGCCTCACCGGCTCCGGCCAGGTTGCGCTTGGCGCCAAAACCCTCACCATCGACCTCGGAGGGAGCGCCCTTTTTGCAGGCTCGCTCGGTGGTGCCGGGGGAGGACTGACCAAGCTCGGCTCCGGGACGCTCTCGCTCACCGGAGACAGCACCTACACCGGCGACACAACCATCACGGTCGGTCAGCTGAATGTGGGTGCAGGCGGATCGCTGGACACCGGCAGCGGGGATTTCTTCGTCGGCTACAACGGCTCGGGCTCGCTGAACATCGTGACCGGCGGAAGCGTGACGACGGACCAGTTTTACATCGGGCGGTTCTCGGGGAATTCCGGCGACGCGAGGATCGGGGGCGAGTTGAAGGCGTCCAATGTGGTCGTCGGTTACCAGGGTGCCGGCACGGCAACGCTGACCGGGGTCGGCGTGATCGACACGGCGGCCATCGTTCTGGGCAATTCCGGCGGCAGTTCGGGTCTGCTCAACTTCGGCAACGGCAACTCGACGGGAACGACCACCGCCACGAACATCCGGGGGAATCACGCATCCGGCGGCGGCACGGTGAACTTCAACCACACCGGGTCCTTCACGCTGGGGGCGAGTCTCACCAGCCATCTTGCGGTGACAAAGACGGGCACCGGCACGACCACGCTCACCGGCACCAACACCTACTCGCGCGGCACCACCATCAGCAGCGGGGCTCTGATCATCACCGACATCGGCCCGTCCGCCTCGGTGATGGGAACGGGAGACGTCGAGGTGGAGCAGAACGGCACGCTGGCGGGCACGGGCACCGTCCTGGGGGATACGATTGTGGCAGGCACGCTGGCACCAGGGAATTCGCCGGGCGCGATGGCTTTTTCCGGCGACCTGTTCCTCGAGGGCACCGCCACGGTGAAGATGGAACTGGCCTCGCTCGCCCTCTTCGACACGATCCATGTGGGGGGACTCCTGACCTACGATGGAACGCTGAGCATCAGCCTGCTGGACGGATATCTGCCGGAGGTCGGGGACATGTTCGATCTCTTCGACTCTGGCCCCATCCAGCCGACCGGGGCTTTCAATGCCGTCCTTTTCGACACTCCCAACTACACCGGGTCCTTCAACGAGAGCACGGGCGTGCTGATCATCATGACGGTGCCGGAGCCGTCCACCTATGCCCTCGCCCTCGCCGGACTGCTCGCGGCGCTTGCCTTCGGCCGTCGGAAGAGATGCCGCCCGTGAGAAGCGGGCACGCGGGTGCGACTCGGACCTGAAGATTTGGGTGTTTGGCGCTTGGGGGGGCGGATCATTCCCCGGTAGGGCTGTGCCCCGACCAGGATCAACCGATTTTCGGGTTGTGAACCGGATCGTGGAGGATGACGATTGTGATAAGAGAGAGTCATTCCCATGCCGGCAACATTCGACGTCCATCCGGAGCGGAAGCGTGTTGATGTCACGCTGTCCGGAACAATGAGCGTCGCGGATTTGGAACAGATCACGATGGCTCTTCATGATTCTCCCGGTTTTGATCCGAGCTTTGATGTTTTTACGGATGCCCGAGAGGTCCGGTTCGTCATTGAGCCGAAGGAGGTCATGGAGTTCGCGGATTTCTACTGCAAGTATCTCGCCTCGACAACCGGGAGATCGGCGCTGCTGATGAGCACGCCGAGGGAAACGACCCTTGCGCTCATCCACAAGCATGCCGTCCGGCGCCGCCGAACCATCGAGATTTTCCAGACGCAGGAGGCCGCTTTGAAATGGTTGGAAGGACCATGAGTTCCCGGTGTCCCGCATGCACGGGGCTCCGTGTTGCGTGAATGACGAACTGAAGGGATTTGTCCGGGCGGACGGAAGGCTTGAATCGTGGGCGAACGGGGCCATTCTTGCGGGCACCCCCATGAAAGGAATCGGACTCAAGGAATTGGCATTTGTGGGCTATCCGGTCACGGACTTCTCGAAGGCCCGGCAATTCTACGGGGAGATTCTCGGACTCAAGGAATCGCTCGCGCTCGAACACGAGGGTGAACTTGGTTGGCTGGAATACGATCTCGCGGGGCAGACGCTTGCGCTCGCCAAGGCCTCGGACCAATGGAAGCCCGATCCGAATGGCGGCGGGGCCTGCTTGGAAGTGGAGGATCTGGACCGGGCTGTCGTCCACCTCAGGGAGCACGGGGTGCGCATCGCCATGGACATCCAGGATTATCCGGCCTGCCGCATCGCGCTCGTTGCCGACCCCGACGGGAACACGCTCGCTTTGCACCAGCGCAAGGCGAATCACCCCGAGCGCGGGGGATGAGCCAGACAGCGATCGGCCGCCGAGAGGTTTTCCCATGACGTTCCGCATTCTGCTTTTCGTTGGTGTGCTGGTGTCGTCCATGCGGCCCGCCTTGGCGTGGGACTCCGTCGGCCACATGATCGTCGCCCAGATCGCATGGGACCAGCTCACGCCGGAGGCCAAGGCCGGGGTGGAGGAGGCGCTCGGAAGGTTCAACGAGAAGAAAGCGTCCGACCGCACCGCGGAGGATGCGCCTTATGATTTTGTCACCGCGGCCTGCTGGATGGATGACATCCGCTCCATGCAGGACCGATACGACTTCGGTCCGTGGCATTATGTGAATTTTCCCTTCAATCTGGAGGGTCTTCCGGAGCCGGAGGCCGCGGAAGGACCGAACGTGATCTGGGGGATCCAGCGGTGCATGGATCTCATGACCGGACGGGCGGAAGACCAGGGGATCGACCGCGACCAGGCGATGGTGATGCTGCTCCACCTGGTCGGGGACATCCATCAGCCCCTCCACACCACGAACCGCGGAGGGGACTTGGGAGGGAACCTGGTGACGGTGCGGAACATGAAGCTGAGCCGGGAGGAGGAGATGTTCGGCAAGAAGCGGGGGGGAAGCCTGCACGGGTTCTGGGACAGTTCCTACCGCCGGGGATTCCGCGAGGGCGGTGCGATGGTCCTGTATGAGATGCCCATCTACGACGGCCGCAAGCCGGCGGCCGGGCACCTGGCCGCGATGGAAATCGTCCGGCGCGAGGCAAGTGCGTTGCAGGAGAAGCACCCGGGGCTCGGCGCATCGCTGCTGGATGATCCGGCGGCATGGGCGCACGAGAGCCATGCCATCGGCTACGAGAAGGGCTACGGCAAGCTGATCCGCATTTCACCCACGGGCACCTTGGTGAAAGTGGACGAGCATTATGTGAACACGGCGCGCGAGGCGGCCGAACAGCGGCTGGTGCTCGCAGGAAACCGCATGGCGGCGCTGATCAACCGGCATTTCGCCCCCCCGGGGGCCGCGGCAGCGGACAACGGGGCCATGAAGGAATGAAGACCCTGCGGACCATTCATCTTTATCTCGGGTGCCTTTTCGCCCCGATGATCGTTTTCATGGCGGTGTCGGGAATCTGGCAGGTGATCGGCGAGATGTGGCCGGGTGCCGGGGCCGGCTGGCAAAGACTGCTTTCGACGCTCCACACGGGACACGCCCTCAAGTCGGGCGAGACACTTTCCTCCCCCGTGATGCAAGGGTTCCTCGTCGCGGCGGCGGCAAGCCTTGCTGCCACAATGGTGCTCGGCATTGTCATGGCATTCCGCTTCGGTCATCGGAGGACCGCGCTGCTGTGCCTGTCGGCCGGCATTGTGGTGCCGGCGATCCTCATCGTGGCGGCGCGCGGTTGAGAAGGCTCAGTCAAACCGGAACGCGCCGAGGCGCGCAAACCAGTCCGTGAGGCGCGTGAATTGTTCCGGAATGCGGTTGTAGCCGCGGTAGGTGAGGTTTCCCAGGATCCCGTAGAGGGCGAAGTCGGAGAAAACCGGCACCTCGCCGAGCAGGAACGGACTCTCCCCGAGCATCAAGTCGAACGGCCCGAGAAGAACCCCGGCATGCGCCAGCAGCGCTTCGCGTTCCCTCCCCCACTGCTCGACGCAGCCCGGACCGAATTTGCGCTCCTTGTGGCGGCGGATCATCGCACGCTCGACGGGGTTGGCGATGTCGCGCAGGTAGGAAGGATCGACAAGACGGAACGTGACGCCCTCGATGTCCTCCTCGATGTGCGGCACGAGGATGCGCTGCAGGCCCTCGAATTTCGCGGGAAACAGGCGCCCGCCGGCGAAGACCCGGTCCACATAACGCGGGATGTCGATCGAATCCCCCGAACTTTCATGAACGACCCTGCCGTCATGGATGAGCACCGGCACCTGGTAATACGCGCCGCCGGTGGCCTCGATGACCGCACGGCGGTCCGCATTGGAAACCTCGCAAATCCCGAAGGGAACACCGAGGGCATCCAGGGTGCGCGTGATGGGGATGCAATACGGGCTGTGCGCGAGTTGGAGGACGGTGAGTTGCATGCCGGACAAGCCTTCACGGGTGCGCGCCCGTTTTCACGCCGAAAACGCCGCGGAGGCAAGAGCGGTCAGGCAAAGACCGAGGCACGCTCGTCCGGGTGGAGTTCGCGCCAATGGCCCGGCGGAAGATTGGCGGGGAGGTCGAAGCGGCCGATGCGGATGCGGAGGAGCCGCAGCGTCGGGAAGCCGGCGGCCGCGGTCATCCTGCGGACCTGCCGGTTGCGCCCCTCGCGGAGTTCCAATTCGATCCATGACGTGGGGATGCTTTTGCGGAAGCGGACCGGGGGTTCGCGCGGCGGAATTTCGGGGTGGATGATGCGTGCTTCGGCAGGCAAGGTGCGACGTCCTCCGATCACAATCCCCGCGCGGAGATCCAGCAGGGCGCTTTCCGTGATGCCGCCGTCCACTTGCACCCAATAGGTGCGCCGGTGCGATCGGCTCGGGTCCAGGAGCTCCGTATTGAGGCCGGGCTCGTCGGAAAGCAGCAGCAGTCCCTCGGAGTCGCGGTCGAGACGTCCGAGCGGATAGACGCCGGGCGGAAGGCCGGATTCGGCGAGGGTGCGTTGCCCGGGGCGATCCGGGGTGAACTGCGACAGGACGCCGTAGGGCTTGTGGAGCGCGAGGAGCAAATGCCGCTAGAGCAGCAACAGCGCCGGCTTCTCGATGAGGCCGCGCAGCGTGTTCATGTATTCCGCGGCCACGGCGCCGTCGATGACGCGGTGGTCGCCGCTGGCGGAGACGACGAGACGGTGTCCGACGACGATCTGCTCGTGGTCGTTGACCACGGGTTGCTTGGTGATGGTGCCGATGCCGAGGATGAAGGACTGCGGGGGATTGATGATCGGCAGGAAGTCGTCGATGCCGAATCCGCCCAAGCTCGAAAGCGTGATGGTGCCCCCTTGGTATTCCTCGGGTTTGAGTTTCTTCCCGCGGGCCTTGGCGGCGAGGTCCTTCATCTGCATGCTGATCTCGGGGAGCGAGAGCGTGTTCGCCTTGCGGATGACGGGGGTGATGAGCCCGTCCTCGATGGCGACGGCGACGGCGAGGTTCACGTCGCCGTATTCGATGATGGCGTCGCCGTCGTAGGCCGCGTTGATCTTCGGCACCTGTGCGGCGGCACGTGCCGCGGCGAGGAGGATGAAGTCGTTGACGGTGAGTTTCTGTCCGCCGTCCTTCTCCGCCATGGCGTTGAGTTCCCTGCGCAGGGCCATGAGCGGCCCGCCGTCCATCGCGACGCTGAGGTAGAAATGCGGGATCTGCGTTTTGCTGGCCAGCAGGCGCTCGGCGATCGTCTTGCGCATGCCCGTGAGGGCGATGGATTTCTCCTCGCCGGCGATGCCGCGGGCGGCGCGGATGGCGGGGATCGCGGAAACGGAAGGGCCCCCTCCCCCGGACGGGGCCTTGTCCACATCGCGCTTGACGATGCGGCCTCCCGGGCCGGTTCCGGCGACGGCGGAAAGGTTCACGCCGCGTGCGGCGGCGATTTTGCGGGCGAGAGGGGATGCCTTGACGCGGCTGCCTGCAGGGGTGGCGGAGCCGTGCGCCTTGGGAGCCGGAGCCTTGACCGGATGATCCACCGGTTTTCGGGCGTCCGCATCGGCTTTCTTTTTCTTCTCCGGTGCGGCGGCGGCTTCGGCCTGTGCCTCCCCGGCCGTCTCGCCCTCTCCGAGGATCATGGCGATTTTGTCGCCGACCCTGATCACGGCACCCTCGGGAACGAACAGGTCGGTGAGTCTGCCCTCGTCGAAGGCCTCCATCTCCATGGTGGCCTTGTCCGTCTCGATCTCAGCGAGGATGTCGCCGACTTCGATCGCGTCGCCCTTCGCCTTGCGCCATTTGACCAGGGTGCCCTCGACCATGGTATCGCTGAGTTTTGGCATCGTGACGACGGGCATATGGGAGAAGTGAAAGGGAAAAGGTGGAAAGTAAAAAGTGGAAAAGCAGGACGCTCAGCAGACGGCGAGGACTTTCGTGATGACGCGGTCCACGGTGGGAAGCTGGAGTTCTTCAAGCGGCGGGCTGTAGATGGCCGGTGCGTCGAGGGAGCAGACGCGCCCGACCGGGGCATCGAGGTCGTCGAAGGCCTGTTCCTGGATGAGCGTCGCAATCTGCGACGAGACGCCGCAGAAGGGCTTGTTTTCGTCCACCAGCACGGCGCGGTGCGTCTTGCGCACGCTGTCGAGGATGGTCTCCTCGTCGAGCGGGCGGATCGAGCGGAGGTCCACCACCTCGGCGGAGATGTTGAATTCGTCCTCAAGGCGGCGTGCGGCGGCGAGCGCGGTGAGGACCGCGCGTCCGTGGGCGATGAGGGAAACATCCGAGCCCCCACGTTTCACGTCCGCGAGGCCGATGGGGATGACGTATTCCCCCTCGGGCACCTCTCCGCTGTCGCCGTAGAGCAGCGTGTTTTCCATGAAGCACACCGGGTCGTTGTCGCGGATGGCGGCCTTCATGAGGCCCTTGGCGTCATAAGGCGTGGCCGGGCAGACGACCTTGAGCCCGGGCGTGTTGGCGAGGAAGTTTTCCGGCGTGTGCGAGTGGGTGGCGCCGACGTTGGTGCCGCCGTTCGCGGGCCCGCGGATGACCAGCGGGAGATTGATGAGGCCGCCGGACATGTAGCGGACGCAGCCGGCGTTGTTGATGATCTGGTCGAACGCGACGTAGGCGAAGCTCCAGAACATCAGTTCCATGACCGGGCGCAGGCCGAGCATGGCGGCGCCCACGCCGAGGCCGAGGAATCCGGCCTCGCTGATGGGAGTGTCCACGACGCGCTTGCTCCCGAATTTTTCCCACAAGCCCTCGGTGATCTTGTAGGCCCCGTTGTATTCGGCGACCTCCTCCCCCATGATGACCACGTTCTCGTCACGGGTCAGTTCCTCGGCGAGGGCGTCGTTGAGGGCTTGGCGGTAAGTGATGACTGGCATTCGAGGAAAGTGAGAAGGATGAAGTGGGAAGGTGGAAGCGGGACGATGCGGTCGTCCGTCGGGCTAATCGGAGAAGAAGTGGCGCCCGGTGCGGCCGGCCTCCGTGCCCATGTCCACCTCGTGGTAAACGTCGGTGAAAATGTCCTCAAGTTCCGGGAACGGGCTGTCCTCGGCGAACTTCACCGCGGCGGCGGCTTCCGCCTTGGCCTCGTTGTCGATCTTCTTGATCGATTCGTCGTCGGCCACGCCCTCCTCCTTGAGGCGCTTTTCCCAGAGCATGATCGGGTCGTGGTTCTCCTTGTAGAACTCGATTTCCTCGGGCTTGCGGTATTTCTTGGCGTTCGCGTCGGCCACGGAGTGCCCGTAGTAGCGGTAGGTGTCGATCTCGAGGAGGGTCGGACGGCATTTCTCGCGGGCGCGTTCCATCGCATCGAAGGTCTTCGCCCTCACCTCGTAAAGGTCCTCGCCGTTCACGATGTCCCAATCCATGGCGTAGCCCTCGGCGCGCTCGGCCAGGCAGGCCTTGATGGATGAGGACCGGGCCAAGCTCGTGCCCATCGAGTATTGGTTGTTCTCGATGATGAAGACGACCGGGATGTCCCAGAGCGCGGCCATGTTGAGGGATTCGTGGAAAACGCCCTGATTGACGGCGCCGTCGCCCAGGTAAGTGAGGCAGCAACCCTTGAGGCCCTTGTATTTGAGGGCGTAGGCGATGCCGAGGCCGAGCGGGGTTTGTCCGGCCACGATGCCGTGGCCGCCCCAGTAATTCTTGTCGGGCGCGAAGAAGTGCATCGAGCCCCCCTTCCCTTTCGAGCAGCCCGTGGCCTTGCCGAGCATCTCGGCCATGCATTCGTCCATCGACATGCCGACGACCAGTGCGTGCCCGTGGTCGCGGTAGGCGGTGATCGTGTGGTCGTTGGGTCCGAGCAGGGAGCAGGTTCCGACGGCGACGGATTCCTGGCCTATGTAAAGGTGAAGGAACCCGCCCATTTTGCCCTGATTGTAGAGCTTGAGAGAGGCCTGCTCGAAGCGGCGGATGCGCAGCATCTCGCGCAGGAAGGAAAGTTTCTGTTCGGGGGTGAGGTCGGCGTTGACAGGGGCCTTGGAGAAATCAACCGGACTGGAACCGGCTTTGGGTTTGTCTGCTTGGGCTACGCTCACGATGGAAAAATGGGATGGTTGCTGATTGCGATTCACCATGCACGGGCAGCAGATTTTGTGCCTGTGCGGACGCAAAAATGTCGCGGAATTTTCCGATTTTGGCAACGGGAAAGCGGCATGGAGAAGCATGGAACGCGGAACGGCATCACACGATGCCGATGTTCTTTTGCGCGCGGGTGGACACGAAATCGGAGCCGGCGTCGATGGACAAAGCTCAGCCAACCCTTGAATTCCCTCCCCGAAGTTCATCGGAATGTCGCCGGGATAACCTGTGCGTGGATGCGGACGTCGGAAGAAAAATGTCGCGCTTCCGACATGCGCATCTCGCGCGGTGTCGAATGATCTGGGCTCGCAGGGGCAAGCCCCTCCCCTCCCCTGCGGCGCCGTGCCGTGGCGTTCGGGGGGAACAGCATCCGCTTCGCGATGATCCGGACAACCATGGCATCCGGCGATGTCCCTTCACGCAACGGTTGCCGCGTGAGAGGACGTATGGTAGGCTGGTCGGGGCACATTTGAATTATGCAAGATATTGATAACAAACTAATTACATCAGCCATTGACGTCGCGCGTCGCGCCTATGCCCCCTATTCCAATTTTCATGTCGGGGCGGTTTTGGTGGATACCGAAGGAAAGACCTTCGTCGGCTGCAATGTTGAGAATCTCAGCTATGGTTTGACCATCTGCGCGGAGCGCAGCGCCATCTGCACCGCGATCGCTGCAGGAAGCCGGGAGTTCACCAAGATTGTGATTGTCACCGACACCAAGGAGCCGGCGTCCCCCTGCGGCGCATGCCGCCAAGTGCTGGCGGAGTTCAATCCGGAGATGGAGATCATTCTGGCGAATTTTCACGGGAAATCGCTTCGGTTCAGACTGTCGGAATTGCTCCCCCGCCCGGCAGCGGGAATTCTTGACCGTCCGTAACGTTCCACGTGGAACGTTTGTCCCATGGCTGGCATGTATGAATATCCCGAGGAATTTGACGTCCTCGTGCTGGGGGCTGGCCATGCCGGTGTCGAAGCGGCCTTGGCGGCAGCCCGGCTTGGTGCCCACACCGGAGTCTTGACCCAGAATCTGGACACCATCGGGCAGATGTCCTGCAACCCCGCGATCGGGGGTTTGGCCAAAGGCCATATGGTGAGGGAGATTGACGCGCTTGGCGGAGTGATGGGTCAGAACACAGATGCCACCGGCATCCAATTTCGCATGCTCAATGCCCGCAAGGGTCCGAGCGTCCAAGCGCCGCGGGCCCAGTGTGACAAGAAGGCCTACCAATTCCGGATCAAGTGGATCCTCGAGCACTCCCCCAACCTCCATCTCTTGCAGGGAAACGCCCTCCGCATCCTTGTCGAGAACGACCGGGTCACCGGAGTCGAGACCAGCCTCGGCTTGCGTTACCGGGCGAAATCCGTGGTGGTCACCACGGGAACTTTCATGCGCGGGTTGCTGCATGTCGGGCTCCGGCAAACCGCCGGAGGACGCATGGGGGATGCCGTCTCCACCTTGAGCGATTCGCTCCGCGAGCTTGGTTTGGAGGTTGCCCGGTTCAAGACGGGCACTCCCTGCCGCATTTTGGGACGAACCATCGATTTTTCCCGATGCCAGCGTCAGGATGGCGACGAGCCTGCGCCGACTTTCAGCTTCTATCCCGAGGAAACGGCTTCGGATGACCACGCCCCGTTCACGCTCAACAACTGGAAGGAGGGCAAGTTCCACGTGGAACAAATGCCGTGCTGGATCACCTACACCAACGAGAAGACGCATGATCTCATCCGCTCCAACCTCGACAAATCCCCGATGTATTCCGGGATCATTGAGGGGGTCGGGCCGCGCTATTGTCCGTCGATTGAAGACAAGGTCGTGCGTTTTGCGGACAAGGATCGGCACCAGATTTTTCTGGAGCCTGAAGGGCGTCAGACCGGCGAGTATTATGTCAACGGGGTCTCAACGAGTCTGCCGTTCGAGGTGCAGTTGGCCTTCATCCGGTCGGTCCCGGGACTCGAAAATGCGCACATCCTGCGGGCCGGTTACGCGGTGGAGTATGACTATTGTCCGCCCACCCAACTCCAGCCCACGCTGGAAACCAAAGTGGTGTCCGGCCTCTATCTTGCCGGCCAAATCAATGGCACCTCCGGCTACGAGGAGGCGGCCGCGCAGGGACTTGTGGCCGGGGCGAATGCCGCACTGAAACTGGCGGACCGTGATGTGTTCCACGTGGAACGCAGCGAAGGGTATATTGGGGTATTGATTGATGATCTCGTGACGCGTGGCACGCCAGAGCCTTACCGGATGTTTACGAGTCGCGCGGAATTTCGTCTGCTTCTGCGCCAAGACAATGCGGATCTCAGGTTGGCGGATAAGGCGAGGGGAGCGGGCCTGATTTCTGCCCAACGGCATGCCTGCACCGCCAGAAAGAAGGGAGAAATGCGGGCACTGCTTGAAAAGTCGCAATTAGTTCGTTATGAAAATGTTACAATAAATCACTGGATCCGGCGTCCGGGCAATCAATGGAGCTCCTTGCCTCGGGAAGTTCGAGAATGGGCCTCTCCGGACATCTGGAACCAAGTCGAGGTGGATTTGAAATACGAGGGTTATATCAGGCGCGAGATGGAGTCGGTGGCCCGGCAGCAACGGCAGGAGGAGGAAACGGTGCCCGCCGATCTGGATTACTCGGCCATTCCGGGTCTGCGCAATGAATCGCGCCAGAAGTTCATTCAGGTCCGCCCGCAGACCCTGGGTCAGGCGTCCCGCATCAGCGGCGTGACACCCGCGGACATCACCCTGCTTTCCGTCTGGCTGCGCAAGCAGCAGGGAGGGGCGTTGGAAGTTTCCTGAGCGTGTGCTGTGGCAAGAGTGGGGGCTGCACGTGCCACGCGGCCCCCGAAAAAAAGAGGACTTGGAATGCTTGGAATTATGTTGATGCCCCCGGGCATTTTCAACAGCATGGGCCTCTCAATCCCCCGGCTTATGCAATACTTTTCCTCGCGTCGTGCCGTCCTTCTTGTGGCCTTGGTGGCAGCCTCCACAGGTCAATTTGTTCAAGCACAACCGACGCAGCGGACTTGGAGCAGCGGTGCGACATCCGGTTCCTGGGCAACCTCGGCCAACTGGAGCGGCGGAACGGCGCCGTCCAGCGGCAACAGCATCAACTTCACGAACAATGCACAGACCACGATGACCAACGATTTGACGTCGACGAATCGCTACACGGGTCTCTACATGAGGAGCAACGCCACGTCGGACCGGACCCTTGTGGGCGGCTTCAACATGTTCGGCGAATTCGGTGGCACCGCCTCGAAAATCGAAGTAAGTTCCGGGGTCTTCCGCACGCTGACAGTCAGCGGCAATGTGAGCCTGAACGGCAACACGAACTTGGCCTACGAGATAAATCCCGTGGGGGGAAGCATCATTCTCGGGTCGATCTCAAGCCTCCAGACCAACCGGGTTCTCAATCTCTGGGGCAACAGCACGGAGAACGATCTCGTGCGATCGGTGACCGTTTCCAACGGCATCACGGGAGCGGATGGGGGGCTTCTCCGTCTGCGGCAATACGCCAATTTGATCCTGATGGGCACGAGCACCTACACCGGCAACTCGGAGATCGACACCGGCACACTCATGCTGGGGCAGGGGAGTGTCGATGGAACGTTGTCCGGCAGCTCGGCGATTTACGTCGGCAACGGAGGCCTCACCAACGCGAATGCCACACTGCGTCTTGGCAAGACGAATGGCGGCCAATCGCTCGGCGGTGCGGGGCTGCTGCAGATCAACGCGAACACCAACGGAGGGCGCCGCACGATCCAGAGCGACAACACCACGGGCACGAACACGATTGCGCGCGGCATCAACCAGAACGCGCAGCTGTTCATCACCAATGCGGCCGGAGGCACCCTGAAATTTGAAGGCTCATTCACGACCACCAACGCTCCCAGCAGCATCGTCATCCAGGGCGGAGTGACCAATGCCGTCGTGGAGTTCGCGGCGGCCAACTCCTTCAGCAACGTGTTCGTCGACCACGGTCAGGCGCGTTTCAGCGCGTCCAACTCCTGGGGTTCCGGCCGCATCGCCATGGGCATGAACGCCGAGTCCACAAACGCGTCAGCCGTGGAGTTCAGCACCGGCATGACGGTCAATGTCCCCCTCGAGGCGCGCACCAACGCCGGTGACAAAACAATCCTCTTCACGGCGGGCGCCGGCACGCTGACCTTGGCGGGAAACATCACCAACAACGCCACGGGAACCGCGCGCGGGCTCGGCATGGATGTCGCCGCCGGCGGCACGATGCAAGTCAACGGCCAGATCAGCGGTGACGGTGCGGTGACCAAGGAGGGCTTCGGCCGGTTGCACATCGCCGGCGAGAATTCCTACACCGGGGGAACGGTCATCGACGGTGGAACGGTGGAGATCAGCGGCACCTCCGCACTCGGCACGGGGGGGGTGACGGTGAATGCCGCCGGAACGTTGGCCGGGAGCGGCGCGATCGCCGGTGACACGATGGTGCATGGAACCGTGGCGCCCGGTTCCTCGCCGGGGTTGCTCGATTTCGAGGGAGACCTCACGTTCGCAGCGGGCAGCACGCTGGGTCTTGAGATCAGTTCGACGGGCACGCGCGGGGTGAATTTCGATGCGATCGATGTCGGGGGAACCCTGACGATCGACCCGACCGCAACCCTTGTCCTCACCTACATCGACGGGTATTCCCCTCAGGTCGGGAACACATTCCAGTTCCTGAATTTTTCGGTTGTTGACGGCGAATTCCTCTTCAACACCGACATCGGCGGCGGTTTGTCGTGGGACACGAGCAATTTGTACACGACGGGCGAGATGACCGTGATTCCGGAGCCCTCGACTTGGGCTCTCCTCGGCATGGGCGCTGGGGTGACGCTCTGGTTCGGCCGTCGCCGCAGCGTGCGTTGCCGCTGAGGGGTTTTCCCACCGGGAGATTTTGGGGGACCCGCGCAGCGGCGCGTTGCTATTGGTCGGTTTCGGAAGCAATGCGCAGCCTCCGGGCGATCCGTTCGAAGGCGGCTGCCTGAGATGCATCCATCATTGCGGGCGGGAAGGATTCCATGGGCGTCCTGTAGCGGGGATCCAGACGCACGGCATTCTGGAGGGCTTCCTCGGCCCTCCGGGGTTCGCCGGTTGTTTCAAATATCAGCGCGAGGGTGGCCCAGGGCTCGGGCTGTTGACCGTGCGTCATCGCCAGCGCACGCTCGGAATCTTCGAGCGCCCTCCCATACTCCCCGACTTCGTAAAACGCGTAGCCGCGATTGATCAGGGCCGTGGGGGAATCGGGTGACTTCGTTGCGGTGTCCACCCAGAGGTTGAGTTCATTGGCGAAGACGCGCTGACGTTGGCACGTCTGCCACGCCAAGAGGGGAACAGTGAGTGCCCAAAGTCCAGTCAAGGGGATCAGGATCATCCTCCGGTGTCCGGCAAGGAGAATGGCGGCGGCAAGCAGGCACGCGGCACCCGTGGCCGGAAGATACAAAAAGCGGTCAGCCATCGGACGGAAGAGAGGGAGAAAATTCGACACCGGAGCGAGGCCGAGCCAAAACAAGGCTGATCCGAGGCAGGCCAACCGGCTCTTGATCGAGAGGGCAATCTGCAAGGCGACGACGATGGCCAGCACCATCCATCCTGTCGTTGGTGAAATATCGGCAATGTGGGACGGCATGTAGTCCCCCGACAATCCGCCGGGCCATGCGAGTTGCCCCCAAAGGAAAGTCCAGATGCGAGGTTGGATCTGCATTGCCGCTGCCAGCGAACCGCCGGGGTAGGAGGGTTGGACGGTGAATATCTCCGACACCTCCGGGCGCAGGAAAACCCGTGCGGCTCCGAAGACTCCAACAACCAGGAATGCCGCCGCAAGAAGGGGCATCCAAGGACGAAGCCCTTCCTGCCTGTGGTAGAGCACAGCGTAGCACGCCAGCAGCAGGGGGCCGGAAAAACCAGTTTCCTTCGATCCGGCGGCTCCGAGAAGGAAAGCCACACAAAGGACAGCCACCACCATGCGGGGGGTTCCCCGGAGCGCGGAGAACATCGCGGCGGCATACAATCCGGCGAGCAGAAAGAATGTTGCGAGAAGATCCTCCCGGTAGCTCACCTCGGCCACGGCTTCGACATGCACGGGATGCACTGAGAACCACAGCGAGCCCATCAGCGCGGCGCACCATGCAAGGCGCGGGGAAACATCCCTTTCGACGGTGCCCAATTTGCAGAGCAACAGGAAGAGCAGCGCGGTTGCCAAGGCGTGCAGAAGATTGCTTGTCAGGTGGTATCCGCGGGGGCTCTTCCCCCACACCATCGCATCACCCCAGAGCGAAAGCAGATGCACCGGGCGTCCTGAATCCAAGACATCCTCCGAGAGCACTCGCAGGGTGAGGATGTTCCACACATGGCCGGGCGTGTGGATGTAGGTGTCACCCTCGATCTGGGCCCTTGCATCATAGACGAACCCCGAACTCAGCGAGGGGACATACAATCCGAAGGCCAGCAGTCCGGCGAGGATGGCACCGGCCGGAATCCACCAGCGATCAGGCATCGGGTGCATTGCGGCCTTGGACATCCATGTGGTTGTGGATGATCCGGAGACCGGACAGAAGCCCGGATTTCAAAGTCTTGGCGGCCTGCCGGCCCAAGCCCCGCCTTTTCGCGGCGGAAAATCGGGCTATGCTGGATTCATGTCCTCGATCCGTCTTGTCACACCGATTCCGGGTCCGCGCAGCCGGGCCGTTTTCGAGGAGCGTCGCGAGAATGTTGCGCAGGGCCCGTTCCACATCACCCCGATTGTGGCGGCCAAGGCGGAGGGGGCGACCATCACCGATGTGGACGGCAACACCTTTCTCGACTTTGCGTGCGGGATCGGAGTGACGAATCTCGGGCACGGCGATCCTGCCGTCGTCGCCGCCGTGAAGGCCCAGGCGGATAACTTTCTCCACACGAGCATCAATGTCGTGGCCTACGAGGGCTACGTGGACGTTGCCAAGCGGCTCAATGCGCGCATGCCGGGGGATTTTCCCAAGAAATCCTTCCTGGCCAATTCCGGCGCCGAGGCGGTGGAAAACGCGATCAAATTCGCCCGTGCCCACACCAAGAGGCAGGCCGTCATTTGCTTCGAGCACGCCTTCCACGGGCGCACCTACATGGCGATGGGTCTCACGGCGAAGGCCAATCCCTACAAGAGCGGATTCGGGCCGTTTCCCTCGGAAATCTATCGTGCGCCCTTTCCCGACTCCTACCGCTGGCCGGGGGTGGGGGACGGCGAAGTGCCGGTGTGTCCGGGAATTCAGCCGTGTCCCCTGGAACGCTGCCTGTGCCATGAAGCCTTCGCGCGGTTCGAGGAGATCGCCCATGCCGACATCGGGGAAGCCAATGTGGCGGCCGTCATCATCGAGCCCGTGACTGGCGAGGGCGGATTCATCCCGGCTCCGGCGCCTTTCCTGCAAATGCTGCGTTCGTGGTGCGACCGCCACGGCGCGGTCCTCATCTTCGATGAAATCCAGACGGGATTCGGTCGCACCGGGCCACTTTTTGCCTGCGAGCAGCTTGGGGTGACGCCGGACCTTCTCGTCCTGGCCAAAGGTCTGGCCAACGGACTTCCGCTTTCCGCCGTTGTTGGCAAGGCGGAGATCCTTGATGCGGTCGGGGTG